>NZ_BQXL01000001.1:0-873321 GCF_030159015.1 Acidovorax sp. SUPP3434 | reverse complement strand
CGCAGGAAGAAGGCTCGTTCCAGCGATTCACCCTGCTGGCCCAGCCCACCAGCGTGCCCTACACCCCCGCGCGCACCACGCCGAAGCCCAGGACCACCGGCCCGCAGACCGCCGTGGTGGTCGGCCCACCGGGCGAGGAGATCTGGCCCGACCAGTACGGGCGCGTCAAAGTGCAGTTCCACTGGGACCGGGTGGGTGCCATGAACGAGAACTCCAGTTGCTGGGTGCGGGTCTCCAGCAGCTGGGCCGGCTCCGGCTTCGGGGCCCTGTTCATCCCGCGCATCAACATGGAAGTCGTGGTCGACTTCCTCAATGGCGACCCGGACTACCCCCTCATCACCGGCTGCGTCTACAACGCCGACAACATGCCGCCGTGGGCGCTGCCGGGCAACGCCACGCAGTCCGGCATCAAGACCAAGTCGAGCAAGGGCGGGGCCTTCGGCGACGGATTGAAGAATGGGGCGGGCGATGCCAACGCCATCCGCTTTGAGGACAAGGCCGGGGCAGAGCAACTGTGGCTGCATGCGCAAAAGGACCAGCTCACCGAAGTGGAGAACGACGAGGACAAGTGGGTCGGCAACGACCGGCGCAAGACCGTCGACCGGGACGAGACCAACGTCATCCACCGCGACCGCACCGAGACCGTGGACCGCAACGAAAAGATCACCGTGCACGGCTGGCGCACCGAGGAAGTCGATGGCGACGAGACCATCACCATCCATTCCAACCGCACCGAGCGCGTGGACCACGACGAAAAGATCAGTATCGGCGACAACCGAAGCGAAGACGTCGGCATCGACGAGACGGTGAGCATTGGCAAGAACCGCAGCAAGACCATCGGCAAGAACGAGAAAGACCAGATCGGCAGCAACTGGACCATCCAGGTCGGGAAGATGAAAACCGAGACCGTGGGCATGGTGGCGCTGCAGAACGTTGGCATGGCCAAGATGATGAACATCGGCATGGCCTACAGCGTGAACGTCGGCATGGTGCGCAACGACCTGGTGGGCATGCACTGGAGCCGCAGCGTGGGCAAGGACGACAGCGTGAGCGTGGGCGGGGACCGCAGCGCGCAGGTGACGGGCGGCGACAGCCTGCAGGTGGGCAAGGCGCTGGCCGTGAAGGCGCAGCAGATCACGCTGGAGGCGGACCAGGAGATCACCCTGCGCTGCGGGGCGAGCACCGTGCGGCTCACGCCGGCGCTGATCGAAGTGCTGTCCAGCCTGGACAAGCTCAACTGCTGAGGCGGGCCGGCGGGGGCTGCCCTGCATGGCCTTCGCGCGCTGGCGCGGCCCCAAACCCGATGCGATGGCCAGAGCCCCGAGGCGATTGGCGCAAAGACCTTACCTCTCCCCCTTGCCTGAACCCGGCAAACGATCCCAAGAAAGAGCGACAGCATGAGTGGCAAACCAGCGGCACGGCAAAGCGACATGACCCAAAAGGGCGGGCCGATCGTTCAGGGCTCGGCCACCGTGCTGATCGGCTCGGCGGGGGGCGTGGCGTGCTCCGTGTGCCCGGGTGGCATGGCGGTGGGCAGTCCCGTCAACCCGGCGCTGGGGGCCAAGGTGCTGATGGGCGGGGACGAGCTGGACTTCAGCCTGCCCGGGCCGATGCCGCTCGTGTGGCAGCGCCAGTACAGCAGCTACGTGAACGAAGAACATGGGGCGGCCTGCGGGCTGCTGGGCTACGGCTGGAAGCTGCCCATGGAGATCGCCGTGCGGCTGGAGGCAGGGCGCACCGTGCTGCTGGACACCGGGGGGCGGGCCATCACCTTCGGCGAGCCGCTGGCGCCCGGCGAAGCGCTGTACAGCGCCAGCGAAGACCTGTGGCTGATGCGAGGTGGCGGTGCAGGCAGCGCGTTGCCTGCCGGCGCGCTCCCCTCACGCATCCCTAGCGAACTGCAGCCCTGGGCCTGGCAGCCGCGCTGGGCCCACGTGCCCCAAGAGGCCCGGGCCGACGCGCGGTGCGTGATCGCCGCCTCGGGCAACGGTGGCGCCGTGTGGCTGCTGTGGCCGGGGGAGGGCGGGTGCCACCGCGTGGGCCGGGTGCTGGACCGCTTCGGGCGCAGCCAGCACTACGGATACGACGAGCACGGGCGGCTGGCCGGCATCACCGACGGCAGCGGGCGGCGCTATGCGCTGCACTACAACCGGGAGCGGGAGGGTGCCGCGGCCCCAACCACCGCCACCGCCCACCCGCTGCTCGGCCCGGACAGCGGCGAGCGCCTGACCGGCGTGGACTGCGTGCACAACCCGCTGGATGCGGCCTGCACCGGCCCGGGCTACCGGGTGCCGCTGGTGCGCTACCGCTACGACAGCGCGGGCGACCTGGTGGAGGTGCTGGGGCGGGACGGCCAGCGCACGCGCGAGTTCGGCTACGACCGGGTGCACCGCATGGTGCGCCACCGGGTGCGCAGCGGACCGCTGCACACCTACGTCTATGAAGACCAGGGCGTGGCCATGCCCCGGCCCGGCGCCCGCGTGGTGGAGCAGCACAACGAGCAGGGACTGTCGTACCTCTTCGAATACCGCGACCCCCCCGCCATCCCTCCCGCCACCCCGGCTGCGATCGGCCAGTCCGAGACGGACCCCGACACCCCAGTCCCCGACACCCTGCAACCCGTGCCGCAGCCCATGCTGCAGCCCGTGCCGGTGAGCGAAGTGCGCGTGCGCGACAGCCTGAACCGGCTCACCCGCTACCACTTCGAAGGCGCGGGCGGAGACAAGCGCCTGGTGCGCCTCGTGCTGCCCGATGGCGCCGAGCAGCGCGACCGCTACGACAGCGCGGGCCGGCGCGTGGCGCACACCGATCCGCTGGGGCGCACCACCTGGTGGCGCTACGACGGCGCCGGGCGGCTGCTGGGCACGCAGCACCCCGACGGGCGCAGCACCCGCTATCGCTGGGGCGAGGCAGGCTCGGCGCAGGACGGCCTGCTGCTGCAGAGCGTGGGCCTGGGGGCGCTGCCAACCCACATGGACTACGACGCCTGGGGCCGGCTGCGGCAGGTGACCGTGGGCGATCCCCAGGGCCTGGACGCCCCGGCCCTTGCCACCCGCTTCGAATACGCCCCCCTGACCGCCGAGGGCGCCATCGACCCCGCCACGCAGCCCTGGTGCGACCAGCCCGTGGCCGTCATCGACGCGCAGGGCGGGCGCAAGGAACTGGCCTACAACGGCTGCGGGCAACTCACGCGCCACACCGACTGCTCGGGCCGGGTGCATGCCTGGCACTACGGCGCCTTTGGCGAAGTGCGCGAGAGCATCGATGCCCTGAACCAGCGCACGCGCTACCAGTACGACGGCGCGGGCCGGCCCACCCGCGTCATGGCGCCCGACGGCTCGCAGGTGCAATACCGCTGGGGCCCGAACGGCCAATTGCAGGCGGCCACGCACAGTGCGCAGCCCGTGGGGGAGGGGGATGCCGCGGGCCACAGCGCCCTGCCCAGCACCTCCGTCACCTACGGGCACGACCTGTGGGGCCGCGTCGTCGCGCAAACCCAGGCCGGCCAGGGATTCGCGCTGCGCTACGACGTAGCGGGCCGTCTGGTGGAGCTCATCAACGAGAACCAGGCCGTCACCCGCTTCGTGCACGACGTGCAGGACCGGCTGGTGCAAGAGGTGGGATTCGACGGGCGCGTGCAGGTCTATGGCTACGACGCGGCCGGCCAGCTCGTGCACAAGAGCGATGGGCACGGGCAGGGCCACCACCCGGGCGTGCAGGGAATGGTTGGGCAAGGAATGGCCGGGCAGGGGGCGGCCGCCCAAGGGCTGGGCGCCACCGTGAGGAGCCGCAACCACCACGATGAGGGCGGGCGCATCGTGGCCCGCGTGCTGGTGCGCTCCCCGGGCCTGCCAAGCGCGCAGGCCAACGACACCAGCGCCCATGACCGCGGCGAGAGCCTGCAGATCCAGGCCTACGAGTACGACGACCGCGGCGCCCTCACCGTGGCCCGCACGTGGAGCGCGCACCTGCCCTGGGCGGCCATGCCGGGCAGCGCCCACCTCCAGACCCACCCTCAGACCCTGGGCGAGCAATGGCTGGACGTGCCCGCCCCGCTGCTGCAAGCCCTGCTGGCCCTGGGCGCAACCTCTGCCGCACAGCCCGATCCGGCCCTGGCCGAAGCCGCGCAGCGCCTGCAGGCCGAGCGCCTCATCGCCGACACGCGCGTGGCCCTGGAGCGCGATGCCTTCGGGCGGTCCACGGGCGAGGCGCAGACCCTGTACCGGCAGGCGCATGCCGCGCCCCTGCTGGGCGGCGAACCAGAGCCCGAGTTCGAACACCGCATCGCGCACCGCCTGGGGGCGCTGGGGCAGCGGCTGGGCAGCCAGCTGCAGGGCCTGGGCGAGCTGGACTGGCTGGCCTACGGCTCGGGCCACGTGCACGGGCTGCTGCTGGACAAGACCCCGGTGCTGGCCATCGAACGCGATGCGCTGCACCGGGAGGTCGCGCGCAGCCTGCAACTGGAGGGCGGCGCGCAACGGGTCCATGCCGCAGTCACCCAGACCCGGCGCCTGGACCCCATGGGCCGGCTGCTGCAGCAAGACTGGCAAGGGCTGCCCTCGGCAGGATTGGCGCAGGCACCGGGCCCGCTCGCCGCCCTGTCCGTGCGCCGCTACACCTACGACGCGCTGGGCCAACTGGTGGGCGTGCAGACCCCGTTGGATGCCACGCGCTACCACTACGACGTGCACCAGCGCCTGATCGGCGTGGCGCATGCGGCCGCCGACGCCGTGCAGCAGCGGCGCTGGCGGCTCGATCCGGCGGGCAACCGGCTGCCGGACCCCTCGGGCCAGGAGGCAACCCCGGGTGCGGACCGCCAGGACTGGGCGAGCCAGGTGCAGCAGAACCTGCACGACCCGGGCTTCGATCTGCTGCAGCCGCAGGGCGGTGCGCCAGGCCGCGCGGGCGGTCCGGTGCAGCAGTGGCCGGGCAACCGCATCGGCTGGAGCAGCGCAGCGGAAGGGGGCACCCTCCATTACCGCTACGACGCCTTCGGCAACCGGGTGCAGGCGCAGCACGCCGACGGGCGCACGCTGCGGCTGGAGTACGACGCGCTGCACCAGTTGACGGCGGTGTCCGAGCAGGCGCCGGGCGAGCCGGGCTGGACGCCGGTGGCGCGCTACCGCTACGACGCGTTCGGGCGGCGTCTGGGCAAGGCCGTGGTTCGCGAAGGACATCGGGAGAGCACCCACTACGGCTGGGACGGTGACCGGCTGGTGCACACGCAGGATGGGCAAGGCATCCGGCACACGGTGTACGAGCCGGCCAGCTTCGTGCCGCTGCTGCAGCTGCAGCGCAGGCAGGGGGCCAAGGATGCGGTGCAGATGCTGATGGGCCTGGGTGCAGAGCCGGGCGAAGACACCACGGATGCGGCGGACAGCTTCGCGGCCATGCCGCGGGCGCAGCGGGAGATGGTGCAGGCGGCGTTGAACACCGTGCTGGACCCTGCCAGCGGCGCGCAGGCAATGGCCCTGGTGCAAAAACACATGCCGCAGGATCTGGCCCAGGCCATGGCGGGCAGCTTGAGTCAATTGCAGGCCGAGCGACAGGCCCAGGCAGCGGGCAACCCGCTCACCATCCGGCACTACCTGTGCGACCACCTGGGCACGCCGATCGGGCTGGTGGATGGCAACGGAGAGAAGGCCGGCGAGATCACCTGGGCGGCCAGCTACGGTGCCTGGGGAGACGTGCAGGAGGAATACAACCCGCACTGGATCGAGCAGAGCATCCGGTTGCAGGGGCAGCAGATCGATGCCGAGACCGGGCTGCATTACAACCGGTTCCGGTACTACGACCCTCACCTGGGGCAGTACATCACGCAGGATCCCATTGGGCTAGATGGGGGAGTTAATAAATATATTTACCCCCTTAATCCAATAATTTATGTAGATCCTCTGGGTTTGACAGAGACGACCACTCCTGAACTGGCCAATCAAGATGGACGTGCCAGCGGAGTCAATAAAGTAATAGGAATAAAAAAGGTGGGGAGAAAATAAATAATGGTGCTAAAAAAATGGAAGGCGCTAACAAAAAAGATATGGATGTTTATGATTGCATCATGAGTGGTCCTGCTTGCAGTAAGAGTTCTGCTGAGATGGAAGATATGAGAGAATCAGCAAGGAAAGAAAGAATTCAAGGTATGAAAGATATCGGGCAAGGTTCGGTTGATGTCTATAAGTCAACGCCAGGAACATTGGGGAATGGCATTCCTGGTGGGAGAATTCCAAAACCATGAAAAAATTATTTATTTCATTTTTTACGGCAGTTTCTGTTGTGGCGTTTGCACAAGCTGATGCCCCTACGAGAAATTCAATTGTAAAAATTAACGGCCATGAATTTATTCTGCCTACGGGATGTGTTCAGATTGATGGCAAACGTTATCGGTTTAGATGTTTGCTCTCGACGGGAGAGGACGTTGCATTGGGTGTGGATGAAGGGCCAAATTTCGAAAAAATAATAAAATCTCCAAATGATAAGGAGGGGGTTTTAGATAGGATTGTGCAGGAAACGTCCTATGGATATTATGTGAAATACCTTTCTAGAAAGAATGGGAGTCAATATAATTTTATATATTTAAAAGATAAAGAAATTACTGTTTTTGGTGGGGATGTGGCATTGGTCTACTATTTTTCTATGCTTATTAATAATGTCAAAATTGATAATTAAAAATGGCGTGATCAAGTGTGGAAATGGGCTTGCCATACTTTAAAAAAGAAACCTACTCAGAGAGCGCAGCACATCGGTCGTTAGCTAGGATGCATACGGCACTGCCTGTGCGACTATCTGTGCACGCCGATCGGATGGGTGGATGGCAATGGCGAGAAGGCCGGCGAGATTACCTGGGCAGCCAGCTACGGTGCCTGGGGAGACATGCAGGAGGAATACAACCCGCAACGGATCGAGCAGAGCATCCGGCTGCAGGGCCAGCAGATCGATGCCGAGACCGGGCTGCATTACAACCGCTTCAGGTACTACGACCCACACCTGGGGCAGTACATCACTCATGATCCCATCGGCCTAAATGGGGACAGAAATTTATATCTCTATACAAATCAACCCATCACCATGATTGACCCGCTAGGATTGGAGGCCAACCTTCTGGAAACTTTGCGAATGGCTATCTTGTATCGCGTTCCAACTATCCTGGAGATTCAATAGGCATAGATGTAAGGCAGGCCATTCAAAAGCCGGAAGGAATGACGGATTGTGAGTTTCTCAAGAAGCTTAAGAAGGCGTCGGAAGAATACTGTAATTGCCTTCCGTATTCCAAGCCTAATGTCTCTCTGATTCCTGGAACGCAGGATGGGCAAATGGATCCCGGTACATACAATAGCAACTCATATGTGTCTGGTGTCATACAGAGAGCTGGAGCAGTTCCTCCAACGCTGAACACTGGGGGCAATTGGCAGGCACCTGGATACGGCAATCCTTTGCCTATCAGCAATATTGTTGCCCCTGTTGGAACAGTCGAGGTCAAATGATGAGAGAGTGATTTTTGGATGCGGCGATAGGATCGTTGAAGTTGCTTTTTTATCTTTGCGCCATTATTTTCTTGTCGGTGTTTTCAATGTATTTCATTGATTACAATACGAATTGGCTTGAGGCCTTGCCAAAGAGGGAGTATTTGGTTTTGGCGGTCGCAACACCTTTTTGCTTGCTTGCAATAACGAGGTTTAAGCTTTCGTCAATTTTTGTGGCTGCTGTGTTCTTGGTTCCAAGTTTTTATGTAATATATTTTATTGTGGCCTGTTCGATTTTTAAAGACTGTGTTTAAAATCGCTGCTTAAACGCCCCTGGCTTATCATCCTGTTTTCTACTCTTTTGCGAAAGACGTTTAGGCAAGACCGCACCTCGCGGGTTGTTCTCGGCTGCAGATTCTGGCCCTCCGTTTGAGGCTGATGGGGGTCGGGTGTAGCCGGGGCGAATGTCCCGGGGCATGCGGCGGCGGCCAAAGCCGCGTTGCAACGGTGCTATCCCGCCACAGGTCGTGTGCGGTAGAACTGCATCGGCACCGCCTGCATGTCGCGCGCGTGCTGGTTGAGAACCGACTTCTTCATCTTCCCCACGACGTGCATCTCGCACGGCTTGCAGTCAAAGCGCAGGGTGAGCTTTTCCTTGCCGTTGATGAGCTGCAGCGGCTCGGCCTTGATGGTGCCCTTCACGCCGATCACGCCCTTGGCCTGCTTGGGGCACAGGCTCATGGAAAAGCGCACGCAGTGCTTGGTGATCATCAGGCTGACTTCGCCTTCCTCTTCCTTCGACTCGTAGGCCGCATCGATCACCTTCACGCCGTGCTTCACGTAGAAGTCGTGCGCCTTCTGGTTGAACACGTTGGCCAGATAGGTGAGCGTGTCTTCGGGGAAGGGCGCGGGGGGCTGGACGGGCTCGGCGCGGGGCAGGCGCACCAGGCCCGCGGCGCGCGCGGATTCGAGCGCGGCCACCGCGTCGCGGCGCAGCGGGTTCAACGCCGAGGCCGGCACGAACCAGGGCTGCGACAGGCTCAGGGCGATGTCGTGCACGGAGAACACCGTGGCGCCGAAGCGGCCGAGTTGCTCGCGCAGCGTGGCCTCGGCCTGGGCCCCGTCGGTGGCACGCTGGTGCGGGTGCACGATCGCCGCGCTGCCGACGAAGCCGTCCTCGTCGGTCAGCTTGAGGTCGAAGCCGTCGGGCGTTTCGGACATCTGTGCCCACAGGCCGATGCGCCGGTCGCTCGACTTCTTGTCGAGCGTACGCACCCAGTCCATATCGCGGTTGCGGTTGATCTCCAGCCCCTTTCGCAGGTCCTTGAAGCCGGCGATGGGGTCCTTGGGGAACACGCGCCACAGGCCTTTCCGGGCGTTGACGGCCTCGGCGCGGTTGATCTGCAGGCCCACCAGTTCCTTTTGCAGGTCGTAGTAGCACAGGCCGTCGCCGTTGTGCAGCACGTTGTCCGGGCTGGACAGTTCGAGCTCGGCGAAGTTCTCGCCCACCTTGGTGACCCACCCGATGGAGCGGCCCGGCGTCTTGGGCGTGTCGAATGCGCCGATGTCGTCCTGGCGTCCGTTGACGAAGTAGTCGGTGAACTCGCGGTTGAAGTTCTGGTCGGGGTCGGGCGTGAAGGTGAACGTGGTGCGCCCGGACGACGAGCGCGCCAGCGGCTCGGCCGAGAACTCGCGCTCTTCGATGATCTCGTCGAGCAGCTTGCGGTAGTGCGCCGTGATGTTCTTCACGTAGCCCATGTCCTTGTAGCGGCCCTCGATCTTGAAGCTGCGCACGCCCGCATCGATGAGCGCCCGCAGGTTGTCGCTCTGGTTGTTGTCCTTCATCGACAGCACGTGCTTTTCGTGGGCGATGATGCGTCCGCTGCCGTCCAGCACCTCGTACGGCAGGCGGCAGGCCTGGTTGCAGTCGCCCCGGTTGGCGCTGCGGCCGGTGTGTGCGTGGGTGATGTAGCACTGGCCGGAATAGGCCACGCACAGCGCGCCGTGCACGAAGAATTCGATGGTGGTGCGCGCCGGGGCGGTGGCGGCGCGCACGGCGGCGATCTCCTGCAGGTCCAGCTCGCGCGCGATCACGATCTGCGACAGGCCCGCGTCCTGCAGGAAGCGCGCTTTCTCGGGCGTGCGGATGTCGGTCTGGGTGCTGGCGTGCAGCTGGATGGGCGGCAGGTCCAGTTCCAGCAGGCCCATGTCCTGGATGATGAGCGCGTCGGCCCCGGCGTTGTACACCTGCCAGGCCATCTGCCGTGCGCCTTCCAGCTCGTCGTCCCGCAAGATGGTGTTCAGCGTGACGAAGATGCGGCTGTGAAAGCGGTGCGCGTGGCGCACCAGGCGCTCCAGGTCGCGCAGATCGTTGCCCGCGCCGGCCCGGGCGCCGAAGGCCGGGCCGCCGATGTACACGGCGTCGGCGCCATGGTTGACGGCCTCGATGCCGATGTCGGCGTCGCGCGCCGGGGAAAGCAGTTCGATCTGGTGGGGCAGCAGGGACATGGGGCGCGATTATCCCAGCGGGCGCTGCCGATGCCTACCCGGGCCGGCATTAGCGGCGCGAATGCCCCGCAATCTGCACTGAATTGGTGCGATTTATCCCGGAACCGGTGCGTGGCGCGGCTAGCATACGCACGCCTTGCCGCCGGCCCCGGCGGCTTTCCAACGACAAGGATGGAGACTTTGAGAGTGCTGAACGCTTCCCGACTGAGTTTTTCCCTGCGGTCCACCGCGCTGGCCTGTGCGGCCCTGGTGGCTTGCGGCGCCGTCATGGCCCAGGACGTGCAGACCGTCAAGATCGGCCACGCCGGCCCCCTGTCGGGCGGCATCGCCCACATCGGCAAGGACACCGAAAACGGCGTGCGCTTGGCGCTGGACGACCTGAACACGCAGAACCTGGTGATCGGCGGCAAGAAGATCCGCTTCGAGCTGGCCGCCGAAGACGACGCCGGCGACCCGCGCCAGGCCACGGGCGTGGCGCAGAAGCTGTGCGACCTGAAGGTGGCTGGCGTGGTCGGCCACCTGCAGTCGGGCACGTCGATTCCGGCCTCGTCCATCTATGACAAGTGCGGCCTGCCCCACATCACGGCCGCGGCCACCAACCCCGACCTCACCAAGCCCGGCTACAAGACGACCTTCCGCCTGATCGCCAACGACAGCGCGCTGGGCGCGGCGCTGGCCCTCTACGCGGCGGACCACCTCAAGCTCAAGACCGTGGCGATCATCGACGACCGCACGGCCTACGGCCAGGGCGTGGCGGCGGTGTTCAAGGCCACGGCGCTGCAAAAGGGCCTGACGGTGGTGTCCGAGGAGTTCACCAACGACAAGGCCACGGACTTCATGGCCATCCTCACCGCCATCAAGTCCAAGAAGCCTGACGGCATCTTCTACGGCGGCCTCGATGCCCAGGCCGGCCCCATGCTGCGCCAGATGGAGCAGCTGGGCCTGGGCTCGGTGAAGTATTTCGGCGGCGACGCGCTGTGCACCGAGAAGCTGCCCGACCTGTCGTCCAAGGCGGCCGTGCTCAAGAACGTGACCTGCGCCACGGGCGGGGCCTCGGTCACCAAGATGCAGGGCGGCGCCGAATGGAAGAAGCGCTACGACGCCAAGTTCCCCGGCCAGTTCCAGATCTACAGCCCGTACGCCTACGACGCGGCCATGGTGCTGGTGGACGCGATGAAGCGCGCCGACTCGGTAGACCCCAAGGTCTACGCGCCATTCCTGTCCAAGACCCAGTACAAGGGCGTGACGGCGAACATCGCGTTCACGGCGAAGGGCGAGCTGACGGCGCCGGCCGTGACGCTATACCACTACCCGGCGAATGCCCGGGTGGCGCTGAACTGATCCTGCACCCCGAGCGCGCCCGCCAGCGCGCTGTTCTTCGTTACAGTGGCGGCTCTGTCCGGCGGCGCCGCCAATGCCACTCCCCGTGCGATTTCGATCCCGTGACCCCGTGAATGGGGCGCAGGGTGGAGTCGGCGCGCGGCAGGGCATCGGGCCGCCGCCGGTCGCGCAACACACGGAGAACTGACCATGCGCATGGGATTCGGACTCGTGGGCCTGCTCGTGGCCCTGGCGATCGTCGCCGTCCTCGTGAAAAAGCAGATGGGCGCCACGCGCGCTTCCGTGCCCGTCATCGCGGTGCCGGGCGCCCAGCCGCCGGCCAGCGGGGCCTCGGCCGCCACCGTGCGCGAGCAGAGCCAGCAGGTGCAGCAACAGGTCAAGCAGCAGATGGAGGCGCTCATGCAGCAGGCCCGCCCCGTGCCGGAAGACGAATCCAAGTGAAATCGGGCCCATGCCGGTGTTTTCCATGCCCTGATAGCTATAAAAATAATAGCAAATGATGGATTCGGCCGATGATGAAGATGCGCGCTGGATGCGCCACGCCCTGGCCGAGGCGCGTGCTGCGGCCGAGGCGGGCGAGGTGCCGGTGGGCGCGGTGGTGGTGCGCAACGGCGAAGTCATTGCCACGGGCCGCAACGCCCCCATCGCCGGCCACGATCCCACCGCGCACGCCGAGATCGCCGCGTTGCGGGCGGCGGCGGCGCGCCTGGGCAACTACCGGCTGGACGGCTGCACCCTCTACGTCACGCTGGAGCCTTGCGCCATGTGCAGCGGCGCCATGCTGCACGCCCGCCTGCCGCGCGTGGTGTACGGGGCGCAGGACGCCAAGACCGGCGCGGCCGGCTCGGTCGTCGATCTGTTCGCCGAGCCGCGGCTGAACCACCACACCCAGGTGCGGCGCGGCGTGCTGGCCCCGGAGTGCGGCGAGTTGCTCAGCGGTTTTTTCCGCGAGCGGCGCAGCCAGCAGCGTGCCCGGGCGCTGTCGGCCCACCCGCTGCGCGATGACGCGCTGCGCACGCCGGACGCCGCCTTCGCCAGCCTGCCCGATTACCCCTGGGCGCCGCACTACCTGAGCGACCTGCCCGCGCTCGCCGGCCTGCGCCTGCACTACCTGGACGAGGGCCCGCGCGATGCCGCCCGCACCTGGCTGTGCCTGCACGGCCTGCCCACCTGGAGCTACCTGTACCGCCACATGCTGCCGGTGTTCGCCGCCGCGGGCGACCGGGTGGTGGTGCCCGACCTCATTGGCTTCGGCCGCAGCGACAAGCCCAAGAAAGAGGCCGCCCACCGCTTCGAATGGCACCGGCAGGTGCTGATCGAATGGATCGAACGGCTGGACCTGCGCCACGCCGTGCTGGTGGTGCAGGGCTGGGGCGGGGCGCTGGGCCTGACGCTGCCCATGGCCCTGCCCGGGCGGTTCGACGGCGTGCTGGCCATGAACACCTGGCTCACCGGCGCCGATGCGCCGGTGCCCTCCCGCCTGCAGGCATGGCAGGCCGAATGCGCCCGGGCCGGCCGCAGCGCGGGCGCGGGCGCGGGCCTCCTGGTGGCGCAGGCCGGCAGCCCGCTGACTCCCGAGGCGCAGGCGGCCTACGATGCGCCGTTTCCCGATGTGGGTTTTCGCGCTGCGCTGCGGGCGGTGCCGCAGGCCGTGCCGGAGGAACCCGAGGGCGCCGCCATGGCCCTGGCGGCCCGCCGCTTCTGGCAGGGCGAATGGACAGGCCGCAGCCTGCTGGTGGCCGGTGCGCCGGACGCCGCGCTGGGCCCTGCGGCCATGCAATCCCTGCAGGCCCTGGTGCGCGGCAGCCCGCCGCCGCTGGCAGTGCCCGGTGCGGGGCATTTCGTGCCGGAGCAGGGCGCCGAAATCGCCGCGCGGGCTGTGGAATACTTCCGACCCTAGCGCGCCGGCCGCACCGGCGCACACACCGCATCCACCGGAGCAGGCCCGCGCGGCCTGAATGCCTTGTCCCTTGCATCCCATGACGACCACGCCCATTGCGGCCACGACCACGGCCCCCGGCACATCTACATCTACTCGCCCTCCGGCGCGGTGCGCGACAAGGCGGCGTTCAAGCGCGGCATCGCCCGCCTGAAGGCCCTGGGGCACGAGGTCGAGGTGGATGCCGATGCCCTGGCCACGCACACGCGCTTTGCGGGCGACGACGCCACCCGGCTGGCGGCCATCCACCGCGCGGCGGCCAGCGGCGCCGACCTGGCGCTGATCTCGCGCGGCGGCTATGGCATCACCCGCATCCTGCCGGGCATCCGCTACAAGGCGGTGGCCAAGGCGGTTGCGGGGGGCACGCGCTTCGTCGGCGTGAGCGACTTCACGGCGTTCCAGAACGCACTGCTGGCCAAGACCGGCGCCATCACCTGGGCCGGCCCCTCGCTGTGCGGAGACCTGGGCCCGGAAGGCGAGCCCGACGACATCATGCTGGCCTGCCTGGACGACCTGCTCACCGGCCACGGCGAGGGCAGCGGCTGGCGCATGAACGCCGAAAAGCCCAACGCCGCCGGCCAGCCCGCGGTGCGCGACGTCTACCTGAAAAGCGCGCAGCTGTGGGGCGGCAATCTGGCCGTGCTGGCCGGGCTGGTGGGCACGCCCTACCTGCCGGCGGTGCGCGGCGGCATCCTCTTCATCGAGGACGTGAACGAGCATCCCTACCGCGTGGAGCGCCTGCTCACGCAATTGCTGCATGCGGGCGTGCTGGCGCAGCAAAAGGCCGTGATCCTGGGCCAGTTCACCGGCTACAAGCTCGCACCGCACGACAAGGGATTCAAGCTGCAGAGCGTGGTGGACTGGCTGCGCACGCAGATCAAGGCGCCGGTGCTGACCAACCTGCCTTACGGCCATGTCGCCACCAAGGTGCTGCTGCCCGTGGGCGCCACGGTGTCGCTGTCGGTCGAAGGGCGCGATGCGCTGCTGTACTGGGGCCACACCCACTGAGGGAGGCTGGGGTGCTTCCATGGCCCGCTGCAGGCTGCCCAGGCCGGCCCCATAATTTGCATTCCGTTTCCATTCTTTCCTCTCCGTGCCTCGTCTGTTCGCGTGTGCGCACGCATTCCTGATCGCTGAAAACCCTGGCGCCACCGCGCGGCCAGGCGCTGACCAGAGGGCCGCGCCATGACGGGCGGCGCGGTGCACACCGTCGTGTTCGCCGACATCGCGGGCAGCACCGCCCTGTTCGAGGCTGTGGGCAACGCACGCGCGACCGCCGCCGTGACCCAGCTGACCGACTGGATCGGCGAGACCGTCACCACCCATGGCGGCCGCGTGGTCAAGACGCTGGGAGACGGCGTGCTCGGCGTGTTCGAGGATGGCGCGGCCGGCGTGGCCGCCATGGCCGCGATGATGCGCAGCCACCACCACCGCATGCACGCCTGGCCGCGCGAACTGCGCCTCGACCTGCGGGCAGGCCTGGCCAGCGGCGAGATCGTGCAGGTGGACGGCGACTGCTACGGCGACGCGGTCAACGTGGCCGCCCGGTTGTCCGAGCGTGCCGGCCCGCGCGAGATATGGGCCACCGAAAGCACCGTGGAGCAGGCGGGGTCGGTGGACGGCACCTGGTTCGTGCGCCTGGGCGCCATGGACCTGCGCGGTCGGTCCGAGCCCATCGTCATGTACCAGGTCGAATGGCGCGATGGCGAGGAGGGCGATTCGGTCACCATGCAGGCGGCGCTGCCCAGCACGGTGATGCCGCTCGATTCCGGCAGCGCCTGCCTGGAGTTGTCCTGGGGCGGCGCGCACCGCGCCTTCCTGTCCACCCAGACGCCCGTGCACCTGGGCCGTGCCACGCAGGCCCAGGTGCATGTGGGCGACCCCCGCGTCTCGCGCCTGCATGCCCGCATCGACTGGCGCAACGGCACCTTCGTGCTCACCGACCTCAGCAGTTTCGGCACCTGGGTGCACTTCGGGGGCGGCAGCACCGTCGTCAACCTGCGCCGTGACGCCTGCCTGCTGCATGGCACCGGGGTGATTGCGCTCGGGGTGCCGCTGGGCAAGGCGGCCGGCGGGCCGACGGTGGGCTTTCGCGTGTCGGGCGGCACGGTGCTGCCGCACTGACGCGGCAGAACCGGGATCTTTTCATCCGCCTGCCCGAGGGCAGGTCCGTACCAAAACCAAAGCGAGTTGCCCCATGCACCATGCACCGTTGATCGAACTCACCCGTGGCGGCATTCCCGAAAGCCTGCATGCCGGCTCGGTGGCGGTGGTGGACCGGCAGGGCCGGCTGCTCGCGCAGGTGGGCGACCCGGGGGCCCGGGTGTTCACCCGCTCCACCATCAAGGCCTTCCAGGCCCTGCCGCTGCTGCAGTCCGGCGGGGTGCAGGCCCTCGCCTGGGGCGAACGCGAACTGGCCCTGCTGTGCGCCAGCCACAACGGCGAGGCGCAGCACGTGCAGGTGGTGCAGGGCATGCTCGACAGCGTGGGCCAGGCCCACACCGTACTGCGCTGCGGCTGCCACGTGCCGCTGTTCGCAGCCCTCGGGCTGGGTACGGTCGCGCCCGGTGCCGTGCACGACGAGCGCCACCACAACTGCAGCGGCAAGCATGCGGGGTTCGTGGCGTACTGCGTGCAGCAGGGCCTCTCCTTGCCCGACTACACCGACCCCATGCACCCGCTGCAGATCCAGGTGCGCGAGCAGGTCGCCAGCGCCGTGGGGCTCGCACCCGGCGACCTGGCGATGGGCATCGATGGCTGTTCGGCGCCCAACTACGCCATGCCGTTGGCGCAACTGGCGCGGGGCTACGCCCGGCTGGCCGGCGAAGCACCGCAGGACAGTGACCTGGGCCCGCACCTGGCGGCGCTGGCCGATGCCATGGTGGCGTTTCCTGCACTGGGCTCGGGCACGGGGCGGCACGATGCCGACTTCATGCGGGCCGGCGGGGGCGACTGGGTGTCCAAGACGGGCGCCGATGGCGTGCAGGTGCTGGGCAGCCGCAGCCGGGGCGAGGCCTTCGCGCTCAAGGTCATGGACGGCAACATGACCGCGCAGATCGCCGCCGCCGTCGAGGTGCTGGACCAGCTGGGCTGGATGAATGACGCCCAGCGCGCCGCGTTGGCGCCCTGGCGCGCCGCACCGCTGCTGAGCGCACGGGGCGTGCCCGTGGGCGAGCGCCGCCCGGTGTTCCGGCTGGAGCGCGCCGCCGTTTGAGGCCAACAGGCCGCCGCCGCTTTATGGGTAAGCGCTGGCCGCTGCAAAAACAGTCGCAAAAGACCAGGTGTCCGGCAGGATGTACGCCACGCCCGCCGACTGGCCGAACACGGGCGCGATGAGCCGGTCGTAGAACGCCACGTCCACATTCACGCAGCCGTAGGAAATCCGCTTGTCCTCGGCGCTGCCGTGCACGAGCCGCTCGCGCCGGCGCTCTGCAGGGCTCACGCTGCGCAGCCGGTGCAGGGACACGGCGGCGTCGTAGTCGATCCAGACGATGTCGTCGCCGCGCAGGTTCCGCCCCGGCTCGGTGATGAAACGGCCGGCCGGGGTGGTGCGCTCCTCGGGCCGGATCTTCGACAGAGGCTTGTCACCGATGCCGGGCACCGAGGCGTCCCCGCGGGCGGAGCCCAGCAACACGGCTGCGCTGCCGCGCCAGCGCCCGTCGGCGGCAAAGACATGCAGGCGCGCGCCCAGCTTGTCGATCACGGCGAACGGCAGGCCGCCATGGTCGGCCGTGCCCTGCACCCATCGCACCAGTTGCACCGCGGTGTCGGAGGTGCCCTCGGGCGGCCAGGTCGCCCCGGTGCCGGCCTGTGCTCCGACAGCGGGCAGCAGCCCCAGGGCCGCTGCCGCGATGGCGGTCCGGCGCGAGAGGGTGGCGGTGTGGGCCGGGGTGGCGGAGGGGGCGGTCATGCGGCGATGTGGGGCGACCCGGCAGAAACGGCCCGGCAAGTACCGAAGAAGTCCCAAAAAAGTCCCAAGGGGTGGAAAGTGCCGTGCATGCTAGCGTGTGTGTGCAGAGGTGGCGGGTTTGGGCGAATAATGGCTGCTTCTGCCGAGCCTTTGCCCTGATTTTTTCACACCATGTTCGAGCGCTTTCGCAAAGCCTTCGCCTTGGGCCCACGCCCCGACGATCCTCCGCGCCCCGTGTCGCTGGAGGATACCGAGCAGTGGGCGGCCGCGCAGGGCCTGGCTTTCTCGCGCACCGCGGAGCCGGGCGGGTTCCTGATGCTGGGCCAGTACGAAGGGCGCACCTGGCGCCTGGAGTGCGGGGCGCCGCAGCGCCACTACCTGCGGGGCACGGAACTGCGCGCACGCATCGATGTGGGTGTGGAGCCCGACGTGGCGCTCATGCTGGTCTCTCGCCCGCTCAAGGAGGCGCTGGAGCGCGAAGCCTACGGTGCCTTCACCGATACGCTGCAGACCTCGTTGCCGGGAGACCTGCCCGAGGAGGTGCGCTGGCTCGCCATGTTCGAGGAGATGGCGTGGCCCGGCGTGCCGCTGCCTTTCTGGCAGCATTTCGCGGTGGTGGGCGAGGGCGGCCTGCACGCCAAGCGCTGGGTGCAGCCGTCCATGGTGTCCCATCTGCTGGAGATGCTGCTGCCAGCCCAGGGCGAGCCCGACGAAGCCGGCACGCGCGCGCCGAAAGCGCCGCCGCTGATGCTGATGGTGGCGCGCGGCAAGGTGTCGCTGCGCATCGAATACCCCGGCGACCACCTGCAGACGCTGGCCGATGCGGTGATGCTGCTGCACGAGGCGGCCCGCAGCGCCCTGCAGCACCTGCCGCAGGGCACAGCGAAGAACTAGGACCGGCTGGCACGAATTGCGCCGAGGCGGATTCGCTGCGACCGTGGATGCAGGGAGATCGCAGCGGCTCGCTGCATGCCGATCGAGTGCGGTCTTCCAACGCGGCGAGCCAAGGCTGGCCTGACGAATCTGCAATTGCTCAGCGCAACGTGACCTGCCCGTCGGCGCTGGGGTTGCAGCCCCATTCCCATTGAGCCACCCCTGCGTGATCGCAGGCGCAGGGTGCGCCTCGCGATGCGGTGGTGGCCGCCATCGCGCCGGACGAGGGCAAAACAACGCTATCCAAAAATGCCAGGCCCCGTGCAGATTGACAAAGAAACTGCTCGGGACTCGCATCGATATGGCATCTCCTGTAAAGGGTGCAGTCCTAGACTCGTTTCACCTCAACACAGCAGATCTGCCCATGATCTTCAAACCTCGATTCATCAGCTTCGACTGCTACGGCACGCTCATCAACTTCGAGATGGGACCGACGGCGAAGGTCCTGTTCAAAGACCGGGTGGCGGCCGATCGGATGCCTGCGTTCCTGGACAGTTTTCGGGCCTATCGCCTCGACGAGGTGCTGGGCGACTGGAAGCCTTTCTACGACGTGGTGGCGAACGCCATCCAACGTGCCTGCAAGGCGCATGGCATCGAATGCCTGGCATCGGATGCCGCCGCTTTGTACGACGCCGTGCCGACCTGGCAGCCACACCCGAACGTGGTGGAAGTGCTGGAGGCGATCGCGCCGAAAGTGCCGCTGGTCATCCTGTCGAACTCGATGGTCGACCTCATTCCCCACAGCGTCGCGCACCTCAAGGCCCCGTTCCACGCGGTCTATACCGCCGAGGAGGCGCGCGCGTACAAGCCGCGCATGCAAGCCTTCGAATACATGTTCGACCGGCTGGGATGCGGGCCCGATCAGATGATGCATGTCTCGTCGAGCTTTCGTTATGACCTGATGACGGCGTCCGACCTGGGGTTCATGGCCAAGGCCTTCATCGACCGGGGCCATGAGCCTGCGTCGAGCGACTACGGCGTGTGCCGCCTGACAGACGTTCGCCAGCTTCCTGCATTGCTCGGACTCTGATGCTCCGCCTCGACCCCCACCTGGGAACCCAGGGCGCGATGCGTGGCCAAGCCGCGGCACTGAGCACGGCAGCGCCCCAACTGGCGCCAGCCGAGGTGCAGCGGCTGGTGAAGCGCCTCTACGGCCTCGACGTCGGTGTGAGGGCACTCGCTGGCGAGCGCGACCAAAACTGCGCGTTGGAGTCGGCCGACGGCGCGCGCTATGTGTTCAAGATCAGCAACCCCTCGGAGCGGGTGGAACTGGTCGATTTCCAGATCGCCGCCATCGAGCACATCGCCCGCACATCGCCCGGCCAGCCGGTTCCGCGCGTGGTGCGGATGCTGGACGGACGCGCGCGCGATACCGTGGAACTCGCCGGGGGCATCCAGACCACCGTGCGCATGCTCACCTACCTGGATGGCATCCAGATCCGGGAGACGCCGCGCACCGTTGCCCAGCGGCTGGCGATGGGCCAAGGCCTGGCCGCGCTGAACCTTGCCCTGCAAGGCTTCACGCATCCGGCGGCGGCCCATGATCTGCTGTGGAACGTGTCGGCAGCGCATCGTCTGACCGTCCAGCTCGACAGCCTGGTGGAAGGCCCGAGGCGCGCGCTGGCCCAGTCGTTCATGGCCCGCTTCATCGACCACGTGCTGCCTCGCCTTGCTTCGTTGAGGGCGCAGGTGATCCATAACGACTATCACCTCTACAACGTGCTGGTCGCGCCGCACGACCCGTCGCGCATCACCGGCATCATCGACTTCGGCGACATGCTGCACGCGCCATTGGTCGGCGAGGTGGCCACGGCAGCGGCCTTCCACATGGCCGGCTGCGCTGATCCGTTCGAAGGGCCGGCGCAGTTCGTCAGGGCCTACCAATCCGTTGTGCCGCTGACCGAGCCGGAGCAGGAGATCGTCGCCGATCTCATGGCGACGCGCCACCTGATCACGGCCTTGATCTCGGAGTGGCGGGCCTTGCGCTATCCCGAAAACCGCGACTACATCATGCGGCACAACCCGGCGGCCTGGCAGGCGCTGTCGCAAATGGCAGACCTTTCCCGTCACGAGGCGCGCGACCGCCTGTTGACCCCCACACCCACTGAAACCCCGCCATGAAAACCACTGCTGATTTCAATATGGTCAATGCCTACATCCCCGGCCGGGCCCAGGTCGGCCCCGCCACCGAGGCCATGATCGATCGGCGCAATGCGCTGCTCGGCCCGGCCTACCGGCTGATGTACGAGCATCCGCTGCACATCGTGCGCGGTGACGGCGTTTGGCTGATGGACCCCCAGGGCCGCCGCTACCTCGACGCCTACAACAACGTCACCTCGCTCGGTCATTGCCACCCCGCGGTGACCGAGGCGATCTGCCGCCAGGTGACGACCCTCGCGACCAACACGCGCTACCTCCACGACACCATCCTCGAACTGGCCGAGCGGCTGCTGGCCAGCGTGCCGGGCACGGATCTGGCCCACCTGATGCTGACTTGCACCGGCAGCGAGGCCAACGACCTGGCTTATCGCATCGCCAAGGTGCGCACCGGCGGCACGGGGGTGATCGTCACCGACACGGCATACCACGGCATCACGGACGCCGTGTCGCAGTTCTCGCCCTCGCTGGGCCCGACCGTCGACCTGGGGGCCCACGTTCGCCTGGTGCCGGCGCCGCGCCGCTACCACGCCGAGGGTGCCGACCTCGGCGAGCGCTTCACGCGCGACGTCGAGGCGGCCGTCGCCGACCTGCAGCGCCATGGCATCCGGCCGGCCGCCTTGATCGTCGATTCGCTTTTCACCAGCGACGGCATACTGCCCGAGCCCGCGGGCTTCCTGAAGGGGGCGGTCGAGGCGATCCAGCGCGCTGGCGGGCTGTTCATCGCCGACGAGGTGCAGCCTGGCTTCGGCCGCACGGGCGAGCATCTATGGGGCTTTCAGCGCCACGGCCTCGTTCCCGACATCGTCACCATGGGCAAGCCGATGGGCAACGGCCAGCCGATCGCCGGCATCCTTGCGACAGCCGACGCCCTGGCGGAATTCGGCAAGAACTCCCGCTACTTCAACACCTTCGCCGGCAACACGGTCTCATGCGCAGCGGCCCTGGCGGTGTTGGAGACCATCGAGCGGGACCGACTGGTGCCGCACGCGGCCAGGATCGGCCGATTGCTGCTCGACGGCATCGCGGGGCTCGCCGCGAAGCACGAGGCCATCGGCGACGTTCGGGGGGCGGGGCTCTTCGTGGGCGTCGAACTGGTATCGAACCGGGCGACGCGGGCGCCGGCGCGCGAACTCACCAGCCGGGTCGTCAACCGGATGCGCGACAAAGGCGTGTTGCTCAGCGCGTGTGCCCAGGGACACAACGTGCTCAAGATCCGCCCGCCGCTGGTGTTGTCGGCGGAGCAGGCCGGCATGGTCGTCCAAGCGCTCGACGAATCGCTGGCCGAGACATGCACCACAAGGCAAGGCGGCTTGGCCATACGATAGCGCCATGAAATCGGCCATCCTGTTCGATCGGTTTGACCTCAAGATCCTCGCGCATCTTCAGCGCGAGGGACGCTGCTCGAACGTCGATCTGGCCAAGTCGGTGGGGCTGAGCCCCAGCCCGTGTCTCCTGCGCACGAAGCGGCTGCAGGAGATCGGACTGATCCGTGGCTACAGCGCCGACATCGCGCTCGAAAAACTGGGGGATCACGTCATCGTGTTCTCCGAGGTCACCATCGGCAGCCACCGGCCGCATGATTTTCGAAAGTTCGAGGAAGGCGCCGGGAAGTACCAAGAGATCGTCGAGTGCTACAACGTCAGCGGCGGATACGACTACCTGCTCAAGATCGTGGTGTCGGGCATCGGCGCTTTTCAGGCGCTGATGGAAAAGATGCTGGAAGACGATATCGGCATCGAGCGTTTCGCTTGCCGGATTGTGCTGCGCCAACCGCATGGACGGCGCGAGTACCCCTTGGGGGCCATTGCGGCTCGGCAGCGTTGGGAGTGACGTTGGGCTCCGGGTCGGGGGCGCCCCGTGCCACTTTTCGATGCCATGGAAAAACGCCCCGTGATCCGGGGCGATCGCAACCTCTTGGAGTGGAATCTGAAGGGCAGGGGCCCGGGATGCGTGGGCCCCTGCACCTTGGGGCTGCAGGCTGTCAGCAGCCGCGCGTGATGGGCGGCTCCACGCTGCTGCCGTAGGTTCCGTACTTGCCCAGTTCCCACTTGGCGATGGCGTTGCGGTGCACCTCGTCCGGGCCATCGGCGAAACGCAAGGTGCGCGCGTTGGCATAGGCATAGGCCAGCGGAAAGTCGTCGCACATGCCGCCGCCGCCATGCACCTGCATGGCCCAGTCGATCACCTGGCAGGCCATGCTGGGCGCGACGACCTTGATCATGGCGATCTCGGTGCGTGCGACCTTGTTGCCGGCCACGTCCATCAGCCACGCCGCTTTCAAAGTGAGCAGGCGGGCCATGTCGATCTTGCAGCGGGCCTCGGCGATGCGTTCCTGCGTCACCGTCTGCTGCGAGACCGGCTTGCCGAAGGCGACGCGGCTGCTGGCGCGGCGGCACATCAGCTCGAGCGCGCGTTCGGCCAGGCCGATGAGCCGCATGCAGTGGTGGATGCGGCCCGGGCCCAGGCGGCCCTGGGCGATCTCGAAGCCGCGGCCCTCGCCCAGGAGGATGTTGGAGGCGGGCACGCGCACGTTCTCGAACACCATCTCCACGTGGCCGTGGGGCGCGTCGTCGTAGCCGAACACGTTCAGCGGGCGCAGGACGCGGATGCCGGGCGTGTCGGCGGGCACCAGCACCATGCTCTGCTGGGAGTGGCGGGCCGCTTCCGGATCGCTCTTGCCCATGGTGATGAACACCGCGCAGCGCGGGTCCGCCGCGCCCGAGATCCACCACTTGCGGCCGTTGATGACGTACTCGTCGCCCTGGCGCTCGATGCGCGTCTCGATGTTGGTCGCGTCGCTGGAGGCCACGTCGGGTTCGGTCATGGCGAAGGCCGAGCGGATCTGCCCCTCCAGCAGCGGCTTGAGCCAGCGCGCCTTGTTCTCCTCGCTGCCGTAGCGGGCGATGGTCTCCATGTTTCCGGTGTCCGGCGCGGAGCAGTTGAACACCTCGCTGGCCCACGGCACACGGCCCATGATCTCGGCCAGGGGCGCGTATTCCTGGTTGGTCAGCCCGGCGCCGTCATAGCCCGAGGCGGCAGCGCTGTCCACTGGCAGGAACAAATTCCACAGCCCGGCGGCGCGGGCCTTGGGCTTGAGCTGCTCGATGGTGTTCAGTGCCGTCCAGCGCTTGCCGGCGGCGGTGTTGGCCGCCAACTCGGCGGCATAGGCGGGCTCCGAAGGGTAGATGTGGTCGTCCATGAACTGCCGCAGGCGTGCCTGCAGGTCCTGGGTCTTCGGTGAGTAATCAAAATCCATCGCGGTCCTCCGGTTGAAAGGCTTGGGGGCAGGCCGGCGGTGCTGCATCGCCGGCCGTGGTTTCACATGCGCTGGGCGAACCCCCAGGCCATCTGGGCCAGGGGCCGGGCGCCTTCGCCCGAGGTGCGTGCCTGGGCGCTGGAGGCGGTGCCGGCTTCCACCCGCTTGGCGATGCCTTGCAGGATCGAGGCCAGGCGGAACAGGTTGTAGGCCAGGTAGAAGTTCCAGTCGGCGCGCAGCGCCTCGGGCGTGGTGAAGCCGGTGCGCTCGCAATAGCGGCGGATGTAGTCGGCCTCGTCAGGAATGCCCAGTGCCGCGATGTCCAGCCCCGCGATGCCGCGGAACATGCCCGGCGGGATGTGCCAGGCCATGCAGTGGTAGCTGAAATCGGCCAGTGGATGGCCCAGGGTGGACAGCTCCCAGTCCAGCACCGCGATCACGCGGTTCTCGGTAGGGTGGAACATCAGGTTGTCGAGCCGGAAGTCGCCATGCACGATGGACACGCGGTTCTCGTCGCGCGCGCTTTCTGGAATGTGCGCGGGCAGCCACTCCATGAGCCGGTCCATTGCCTCGATGGGCTGGGTGATGGAGGCCGCGTACTGCTTGCTCCAGCGGCCGATCTGCCGGTCGAAGTAATTGCCGGGCTTGCCGTAGCCCGCCAGGCCCCGGTCGGCGAAACGCACCGTGTGCAGCGCCGAGATCACGCGGTTCATCTCATCGTAGATGGCGCCGCGCTCGGCCGGCTGCAGGCCGGGCAGCGACTGGTCCCACAGCACACGGCCTTCCATGAACTCCATCACGTAGAACGCCCGGCCGATCACCGACTCGTCCTCGCACAGCACATGCATGTGGGGCACGGGCACGTCGGTGCCGGCCAGCCCGCTCATCACCGCGAACTCGCGCTCGATCGCATGGGCCGATGGCAGCAGCTTGGCGACCGGCCCGGGCTTGGCGCGCATGACGTAGCTGCGGCCCGGCGTGACGAGCTTGTAGGTGGGGTTGGACTGGCCGCCCTTGAACATCTCCACCGTCAGCGGTCCGGCGAACCCGTCCAGGTTCCGGCCCAGCCAGTCGCTCAGGGCCCGGGTGTCGAACGCATGCTGGTCGGAAACGGGCCGGGTGCCGATGAAGTGGTCGTAGTTGCTCATGGAGTGCGGTGGAGGTGGGAGGCCGGCGGGGCGGTCAGTTGTCGGTTTCTGCGATGCGCATCAGGGCTTCGCGGTCACGCACCACGAGGCCGCCCGGCTCGATGCGGATGGCGTCCTCGCGCTCCATCGATTTGAGTTCCTGGTTCACGCGCTGGCGCGAGGCGCCCAGCAATTGCGCCAGCTCTTCCTGCGCCAGTTGCAGGCCGATGCGCATCTCGCGCCCGTCCGACAGGCTGGGAATGCCGTAGCTGCGCACCAGGTGCAGCAATTGCTTGGCCAGCCGCGCACGCAGGGGCAGGGTGTTGAGGTCTTCCACCAGGCCGTAGAGCTGGCGGATGCGCCGCGCATGCAGGCGCAACATGGCTTCGTAGAACTCCACATGCGCGCTGAGGATCTTGCGGAAGTCGGCCTTGGCCACGCACAGGATGGTGGTGTCGCCGTGGGCATAGGCATCGTGCGTGCGGCGGTCCCCGTCGAAGATCGCCACGTCGCCGAACCAGATGCCGGGCTCCACATAGGTCAGCGTGATCTGCTTGCCCGAGATGGAGGTGGAGCTCACCCGCACCGCGCCGCGGGCGCACGCGATCCATTCCTCGGGCGGATCGCCGCGGGCGGCGATCAGGCCGCCGTCCTTGAAGCGTTTGACGTACGCGCATCGGAGAATGTCGTGCCGCAGAGAAGGGGAGAGGGAAGAGAACCAGCGACCGGTATTGATCGCTTCACGTTCTTCGATGGTAAGAATGGGGTCGTCCATTGGTCTGTCTTTTGGGTGACTGGTATCGCTTTCATTGTCGCGCCCGGGACCGGTGCGCCTGCTGCTCGTTGTCCCGGGGCTGTCGCCTGCGTGTCTGGCACGCGCGCACGGCCACGCCGCGACGCTGCCGGGAGGGGCCGGCGCGAAGACGATGGCGGAGCTCAGGGGCCGCGATTCGAGGCGAAATGCCCCGATGCCGGCGTTTTATATGCCCTGGTTGCTATCTTATTAATAGCGCGCTGGGCGCTTTTCCAGAAAGGCGGAGATGCCTTCACCCGCGTTGGGGTGCTGCAGGTTGCGCACGAAGTGCTGGCGCTCCTGGGCCAGCTGCGCGGTCAGCGTGTTCTGCGGGGCCTCGCTGATCAGCTCCTTGATGCTGGCCAGCGCATTGGGGGCGCGTGCGTTCAGGGTGTCTGCCAGCTCCAGCGCGCAGGCCAGGGCCGAGCCGGCCTGCGACAGCCGGTTGACCACGCCCAGGGCGTGCAGGCGTTCGGCCTCTACCTTGCCGCCGCCCATGAGCATTTCGCTGGCCAGTTGGCGCGGCACGGCGTTGGCGAGGCTCCAGCTTGCGCCACCGTCGGGCGACAGCGCGATGCTGCTGTAAGCCATGGTGAAGGTCGCGTTGCGCGCCGCCACGACGAGGTCACAGGCCAGCGCCAGCGAAAATCCAGCGCCGGCCGCTGCGCCCTCGACCGCGGCGATCACCGGCTTGGGGTAGGCGCGGATGGTTTCGATCCAGTGGTGCAGCGCTTCCACGCCCTGCGCCTGCGACTCGGCATCTTCCTGGCGCCGCGCCAGCAGCCGCTGCAGGTTGCCGCCCGCGCAGAACGTGCCATTGGCGCCGGTGATGACCACGCTGCGCACCTCCGCGCTGCGCTCCGTGCCGTTCAGGGCTTCGATGCCCGCCGCGTAGATGGCCGGATCGAGCGCGTTGCGCATTTCCGGATGGCGGATGGTCAGCACGAGGGTCTGTCCGTGGCTGGTGCTCTGGAGTTGTGCGGGCATGGGCGCTTTAGGTAAGGAAGAGGCGGGCAGGGCCGGCGATGCGCCGGCCCGCAGGGAAGATCGGTGGGTTTACTCTTCTTCGTGCAGCAGGCTGAGCCCGATCGCACCGCGCCGGCGCAGCCAGGGGCTGGGCCGGTAGCGCGTGTCGCCATACACGGTCTGCATGTTGAACAGCACTTCGAGGATGTTGGTCGGTCCCCAGCGATTGCCCATGGCAAGCGGTCCCATCGGATACCCCAGGCCCAGCGTGACCGCCGTTTCCAGGTCGGCCGGGCTGCAGATGCCCTGCTGGCAGATGTCGCTGGCGATGTTCACGATGGTGGCCACCACGCGCTGCGTGACGAAGCCGCCGCTGTCGCGGATCACGCTCACCGGCTTGCCGTCGCGGGCGAACAGCGCGTGGGCCGCGTTGCGGATGTCCACGCGCGTGGCGGGGTTGGTGGCCAGTACGCGGCGCCTGGTGGCGGCGTCTTCCACCAGCATGTCGATGCCCAGGGTGCGGGCGGGGTCGAGCCGCTCCACCACGGCCACCGTGGTGATGTCGAACCCCAGAGGCGCCACCAGCGTGATCGCGTTGGGGGAAGGCGAGGTGCCGGTTTCGATCTGCGCTCCCAGGTCCTTGAGCAACTGGTACAGCTCGGCCCGCCGCGCGGCGCGGGGGGACACCCAGACCGGCGGTATGTGGTCAACGACCGGCGCGACCGGCGCGACCGGCTCCGCGGGCACCTGCGCCACGCCGTCGGCATAGCGGAAGAAGCCTTCGCCGGTCTTCCTGCCGAGCATGCCGCCGGCCAGGCGCTGGGCGGTGATCACGCTGGGGCGGTAGCGGGGTTCCTCGAAATACTGGTGGTACACCGACTCCATGACCGGGTGCGACACGTCGAGCGCGGTCAGGTCCATGAGCTCGAAGGGGCCCAATTTGAAGCCGACCTGGTCGCGCAGGATGCGGTCCACCGTGGCGAAATCGGCAATGCCCTCGCTCACGATCCGCAGCGCTTCGGTGCCGTAGCCGCGTCCCGCATGGTTGACGATGAAGCCCGGCGTGTCCTGCGCCTGCACCGGGGTGTGGCCCATGCAGCGGGCGTGCGCGGCGAGCCGCTCGCACACGGCGGGGTCCGTGCGCAGGCCGGCGATGACTTCCACCACCTTCATCAGCGGCACGGGATTGAAGAAATGGAAACCCGCCAAACGCTGGGGGTGTTGCAGCGCCGCACCAATGGCCGTCACCGAAAGCGAGGACGTGTTGCTTGCCAGCACGGCATCTGTGGCGACAATGCGCTCCATCTGTGCAAAAAGCGACTGCTTGGCGTCGAGCCGTTCCACAATGGCTTCGACGATCAGGTCGCATTGCGCCAGACCTTCCAGCGAGGACACCGCCGTCAACCGCGCCTGCCAGTCGCCGGCCTGGCTTTCGGTAATGCGGCCCTTGCCTACGAGGCGCAGCCATTGCTGCTTGATATGGTCAATCGCTTCGCCTGCTGAGTTAGGCTTGGCATCAAATAGAAGAACATTGCTGCCGGCCTGTGCCGCCATCTGGGCAATGCCCTGGCCCATGGCACCGGTGCCTATGATGCCCACGAAGGAAAATGGGTTGCTGGTCATGGGGCGCATTATGGCGGCGGCGTATTGGGGAGTACTTATGTGCCAGAATGGGCCGAACAAAAAAGAAACTGTTGTGAAAATAAGTAACGCGATTCTTGGTGCAAGTTTGTCGATGGTTGCCTGCAGCGCCACGGCACTTTCGCTGGGCGCGAGCCGCGGCGCCGTGGTGCTGGGCGCTCCGGTGGATCTGGTGTTCGAGGTGCAGCCCGACCCGGGCACGGACATCGAATCCTCCTGCGTGGCGGCCCGCCTGGTTTCCGGCGAGACCCCGGTACCGGACTCCAAGGTGCGGGTAACGCCGATACCCGCCTCGGCCGGCCGATCTGCCGCCGTGCGCGTGCAGGCCAATGTGTCGGCCGACGAACCCATTCTCACCGCCAAGCTCACCGCGGGATGCCGCGGCGGTGTTACACGAAACTACACTTTTTTCGCGCAATTGCCCGAATCGGCGGCTGGCACATCCCGCCCCGTGGACCTGGGCCAATTGGCGCTGCCTCGCACGGCACCGGCCACAGGTGCCGGGCTGGCAGGCGACGGCGCGGCCGCAACGGGTTCGGGACGGACTTCCGCCGCAGCCACCACCGATGCACCCCCACGCAGGCCCGCGGCGGCGCCCCGTCCCCCACGGGCCCCTGCCGCGAATGCCCCCGCACCCCGTGCCGCGGCGGCCCCCGCCACGCCCGCCTCGGGCCGCGCGGTGTTCACCAGCCCGCAGCAGCCGGCGCCCGTTGAGCGCCCCCGCCTCGTGATGGAGCCTTTGGATGTGTGGCTCGACGCTCCGCTGCCGCTGCGTGCGGCGCCGGAGATGGCCGCGCCCACCGCCACCGATGCCAGCCCCCAGCGCACCGAGGCCGCTGCGCTGTGGAAGGCCCTGAACACTCCGGTGGAAGAACTGCAGCAGTCCGCGGCACGCACCGGCAAGCTCGAGGCCGAGGTGGCAGCGCAGCGTGCCCAGGCCACCTCCGAGCGCGCGGCCGCCGCCCAGCTCAAGCAGCAGCTGGAAGCCGCCGAGACCGAGCGGTTTTCGGCCACGGTGGTTTACGGGTTGCTGGCCTTGCTGGTCCTGGCACTGGGGTTGGCTGCCTGGATCTGGGCGCGCGCACGCCGCCAGTCGGCGCTGGCCTGGAGCCATGCCGTCGCTGCCAGTGGCGGCAACGGCCCCGTAGCCGGCGCGGTGGTGGATGGGCCGGCAGGGCGCGAGTCCCTCCAGACCGCGCCGCAGGCGGCAGACGATTGGGCGGGCATGCCCGAGCCGGTCGTGCCCCCGGCCCCTGTGGCGGTGCCCGTGCCTGCGCCGATGCCGGCCCCGGCACCCGCCAAGCCCGCGCCGCGCGCCGCCACCTTGCCCGAGCGCGCTCCGCCGCCGGTGATGCGCCGCACCGAGCCCTCGTTGCGCAGCGCGCCCGCGCCCCTGGCGCCGCCGGCCCCCGTGCCGCCCGTGTCCTTGGTGCCGCCGCCATCCGCTGTCCGCGCCGCACCCATCGTGCACCCGGAGGACCTGTTCGACATCCAGCAGCAGGCCGACTTCTTCGTGTCGGTGGGCGAGCATGACCAGGCCATCGGCGTGCTCAAGCGCCACATTGCCGAACATGGAGAGACCTCGCCCTTCGCCTACCTGGAGTTGCTGCGCCTGTACCACACGCTCAGCCGGGTGGAGAGCTTCAATCAGCTGCGGGCCCAGTTCCAGGCGCAGTTCAATGCGCAGGTGCCGGAGTTCTCCTCGTTCCACCGGACGGGCCTGACGCTGGAGAGCTACACGGAAGCGTTGGCAGCCATCGAGGCCGAATGGTCGTCCCCCGAGGTGCTGGAAACCCTCGAAGGCTGCTTGTTCCGTCGCGGCGAAGACGCCATCGCGTCGCCGTTCGATCTGGCGGCCTACGACGATCTGTTGCTGTTGCTGGCCATCGCGCAGACCACGCCGGCCAGTGCCCGCGGTGCTCCGCCGCCACGCACCCGCACCACACCCCTCACGCCCCCGCCGCTGGAAATCGAGCCCGAGCCGGAATTGCCTTCCGCCAGCGCCTTCGGCGTGGACAGCCTCTCCGCGCGCCGGGAGCAGGAACTGCAATCGCTGGACTCGCTGTCTGCCGGGTTCTCCTGGGAGTCGATCCCGGCGCCGCTGGCCCCCAAGCCGATCTCCGAGGCCATGCTGGACATCGACCTGACGGATCCGCCGCCGCTCACGCTGAGCGAGCTGCCCCCGGTGCCCGTCACCGCGCCGCCGTCGGCCGGGCAACCGGTCGGCTTCGGCATGGACAACGACAAGATGGAACTGCGGCTGGAGCTGGAAGAGCTGGAGCGAAAGCAGCGCACGGACAAGTGACGTAAAAAAAGGCCCTTCGGGGCCTTTTTCGATGCAGGGCATGCCGCGCGTTGCGGCTTTCTGCGTGGCGGTGCGGCTGACGGGCTGCCGGCCTCAGCCCGCCATGCGGGCCATCAGATCCTGTGCCGCGGCTTCCGGATCGTCGGCATTGACGAGCGCCCGCACCACGGCGATCGATCCCACGCCCGTGGCGAGCACCTCGCCGAACTGTGGCGCCCCGATGCCGCCGATGGCGACCATCGGGTAGTGCCGCATCAGGCGGGCGTAGCCGGCCAGGCGTGCGACCCCCTGGGGCACGGTGGCCATCTTCTTGAGCGTGGTGGGAAACACGGCCCCCATGGCCACGTAGCTGGGCGCCGCGGCATCGGCGCGCACCATTTCCGCATAGCCGTGGGTGCTGACCCCCAGGCGCAGGCCGGCATCGCGGATGGCCTGCAGCTGCGCGGGCGCCAGCGCATCGAGATCTTCCTGGCCCAGGTGGACGCCGTAGGCGCCCGCGTCGATGGCGGCCTGCCAGTGGTCGTTGATGAACAGCAGGGCATGCGTGCCGCGCACGGCGTCCACGGCGGCCCGCACTTCCTGCACGATGGTTTGTGCGTCGTCCGTCTTGTAGCGCAGCTGCACGGTGGGTACGCCGGCACGGGCCATGCGGCCCACCCATTGCGCGTTTGGCAGCACCGCATACAGGCCCAGCCGCTCGGGGCAGGCGGGGAAGGGCTGGCGGTGCGGCAGCGGCTGCAGCCCGAAGTCCTCGGGGGCATCGGGCCACTGCGCGGCATCGAAGCCGCCGGTGCGGTCGGTCTGCGCCTGCCAGGCCCGGGCAAGGCATTCGGCATCGCTGGCGATGAAACCCAATGCGCTGCAGGCTTCCAGCGCGGCGCGGTACACCGGGCCGCCCGACAGCGGCACGGGGGCCGGTTGGGACGGGAAGTCGGCGAAGGCGGCGCCATGCGCGGCCAGGATGGCGCGCACCAATGCGGCGTGCCCCGAAGCGGTTCCGTGCAGGATTTCAGCCATGGTCGTGGTGCCAGAAAGGGGTGCCCAGCACCGGGGTACTCGGCTGGGCGGCTTCCTGCGCGGCCATGGCGCCCGCGCGTCGGGCGGTGCGGCCGGCCTGCACCGCGTCGGCGAAGGCGCCGGCCATGGCCACCGGGTCTTGCGCCAGGGCCACGGCGGTATTGAGCAGCACGCCGTCGTAGCCCCATTCCATCACCTGGCAGGCATGCGAGGGCAGGCCCAGGCCGGCGTCCACCAGCATGGGCACGTCCAGGCGCTCGCGCAGCAGTTGCAGCGCGTAGGGGTTGACGGGGCCGCGGCCGGTGCCGATGGGCGCGGCCCAGGGCATCACCGCCTGGCAGCCCACATCGACGAGGCGCTGGCAGAGCACGAGGTCCTCGGTGCAGTAGGGCAGCACCTGGAAGCCGTCGCGGATCAGCTGCGAGGCGGCATCGACCAAGTTCAGCGTGTCGGGCTGCAGGGTGTAGTCGTCGCCGATCAGCTCCAGCTTGATCCAGGGCGTGCCGAACACCTCGCGCGCCATCTGCGCGGTGGTGATGGCCTCCTGCACACTGTGGCAGCCGGCGGTGTTGGGCAGCACGGGCACGTCCAGGCGCCGCAGCAGCTCCCAGAAGCCGCTGCCGGTTTCGGCGGCGTTGCTGCCCTGGCGCCGCAGCGAGGCGGTCACCATCGCGGGCTGGGCGCGCTGCACGGCGGCTTCGAGCACGCTGGGGGAAGGGTAACGGGCGGTGCCCAGCAGCAGGCGGCTGGAAAAGCGCTGGCCGTACAGCACCAGTGCATCGGTGTCGTCGTTGTCGTGGGAAGGGTCGGAAGGGGAATGCATGGTGCTCAGCCGCCCGTCACGGGCGAGATCACTTCCACCCGGTCGCCCGCGGCGAGCTGGCGCAGGTGGTACTGGGTGTTGGGAACGAAAACGGTGTTCACGGCCACGGCGAAGGGCGGGCGCGCGGCGATGGCGGCGAGCGCGTCGGCCACGGTGGCCGTCTCCGGCAGGGTCGCGGCGGTCTGGTTGATGGTGATGTTCATGGGGAAAGGGCCGCCTCTTCGTCGAGGTGCAGGGCCAAATCGAAACGGGAGGCCAGTGCCGATTGTCCCTGGTTCAACCATTCCATGACGGCGTCGAGGATGGCCGGGGCGATCATGAAGCCATGGCGGTACAGGCCGTTGACCTCCAGCACGCGCGGGCGCACCTGGCGGAGGGCGGGCAGGTTGTCGGGCAGGGTCGGGCGGCATTGCGTGGCCACTTCGAGGATGCGGGCCTCGGCAAAGCCCGAATGCACCGCGTAGGCCGCGCTCAGCAGCTCCAGCGTGGAGCGCACGCTGGCAGGGGACAGGTCGTCCGATTCGATCTCGGTCGCGCCGATCACGAACAGGTGGTCTTCCTTGGGGGCGATGTAGATCGGGTAGCGCGGGTGCACCAGGCGGGTCGGCCGCCGCAGGGTCACCTCGGGCGCATGCACGCGCACGACTTCGCCGCGCACGCCGCGCAGTGCGCTCCACTGCGGGCGGGCGCCCAGGCCCCGGCAGTCGATCACCCAGTCGGGCTGGCCAGGCGTGCCGGGCGAAAAGTCCGACGGTGCGCGCGGGCAGTGCCAATGGGCCTCGATGCCCAGGCCGGCGAAGCTGGCCTCCAGCGCGGCCAGCAGCTGCCGGTTGTCCAACTGGCCCTCGCCGGGCAGATACAGCCCCTGGGAGAAGCGCTGGCCCACGGCGGGCTCGTGCGCCTGCACGCTGGCGCTGTCGAGCACCTGCAAAGCCGGCAGTTCGGGCAGCACGGCCGTGGTGCGTTCGAGCTGTCCGCGCAGCCGCGCGGCCTCGGGCGCGTCCTGGCGGTGCCACAGGATCAGCGTGCCTTCCTGCTGAAAGAAAACGGGCCCGTTCAGCCGGGCCAGCAACTGGGGCCAGCGCGTGAGCGCGTAGTGGCCCATGCGCACCACGCCGGGCTCGGTCACCGCGGACTCCGCCAACGGTGCCAGCATGGCCGCGGCGATGCGCGCTGCGGCGCCTTGCGCATCGGGCCCGGCGGCGTCGTAGACCGTGACCGCATGGCCCTGGTGGGCCAGCTCCACGGCCAGCAGCCGGCCCATGAGGCCGGCGCCCAGAATGGCAAGGGAAGAGGGCGAGGAAGGGGAAAGAAGAGGGGGGCGCATCGGGTCCGTCTGTCTGCAAGCCAACAGGGGGACAAAACGGGAAGGCTCCGCCGATGAAACTCCCCACGCCAGCATGACCTGGATCGGGTCGCGGGGCACGCGGGGCGGTGGTGTGGCCGCCAGGCCCCAGGGTATGTTCTCAGTCGCGCGCCATGGGCGGGACACCCCTGTTTCGTCCGTGCAGGGATTACAGCACAGTGACCGCGCCCGCCGGTTTGACCTGGCGCATGGGCCATAATTTTTGCCCATGAATACTGAGACCCTCTCGCCGCCGGCCGTCCGCCGCTACGCACGCGTGCTGTCGATCGCCGGATCGGACAGCGGCGGCGGAGCGGGCATCCAGGCCGACCTGAAAACCTTCAGCGCCCTGGGCTGCTACGGCATGACGGCCATCACCGCCCTGACCGCGCAGAACACGCAGGGCGTGCGCGCCATCCACGGCGTGCCGCCGGACATGCTGCGCCAGCAGATCGATGCGGTGGTGGAGGACATCGGCGTGGACGCCGTGAAGATCGGCATGCTGCATTCGCCCGAGGTGGTGCGCGTGGTGGCCGATGCCATCCGCCGCCACCGCCTCCCCCATGTGGTGCTGGACCCGGTGATGGTCGCCACCAGCGGCGACCGGCTCATCGCGCAAGAAACCGTGGGCGTGCTGGTCGAGGCATTGTTCCCGCTCGCCACGCTGGTCACGCCCAACCTCGACGAGGCGGGCTTGCTGCTGGGCCGGGCGGTGGATGGCGACCACGCGCTGGACGCTGCGGCGCAGGACCTGCTGGCGCTCGGCGCGCCGGCCGTGCTGCTCAAGGGCGGCCATTTGCCGGGCGACTGGGTGATCGACGTGCTGGCCGGGCCGCAGGGCCTGTACCACCGGCTGCAGTCGGCCCGCATCGCCACGCACAACGGCCACGGAACGGGCTGCACGCTGTCGTCCGCGATCGCCGCGCACCTGGCGCTCGGCGAGACGCTCGTGCAGGCCGTGGAGCATGCCCGCGCCTATATCCTGGCGGCCATTGCCGCGGGCGCCGACGTGCACACCGGCCGGGGCCACGGGCCGCTGAACCACGGGCACAGCCCGGTGGCGCAGCGCATCTTGCAGGGCTGACCGCGCAGGGGCGCTGCCTGCCCGTCCCTCACCTACCGAGGCTGGTGGTTGTGCTATCAAAATAATAGCTGCATGCCGGCGACTTGATTGTGCTGGAGCCCGATTTTTGCCTCAAACCATCACGCGGCCAGGTAAGCCGGCCAGGTAAGCCGGCCGTGTGCGCCGCAGGCGTGGGTCAGCGCCGGCCCGGCCGGGTGAGGAACGCCAGCGCGAAGCACAGGCACAGTGTCGGCAGCGCCGCGCCCAGCGCCGGCAGCACCCGCGGCAGCCCGTGGTAGCAGGCGATGCCCGCGATCCAGAGGCCGACGGGCAGCCACTCCACCTGCCGCGCCTTTGCCAGGACCTGCTGCACCGGCGCGCCGAATGCCAGCCGGCCCAGGATGACGCCGAACAGTGGCACGAACACCGAACTGAGCAGCAGCAGAAACGGCTCCAGGCTGTGCATCGGCAGCACCAGGGCGAGCGCCGTGCACAGCGCCGCCATGGCCATGCCCCAGCGGCGCACGCCCCAGCGCGGCAGCAGGCTGTGGGCCGAGACCGCGCCCGAATACGCATCGCCATAGGCGTTGTCCACCTCGTCGATCAGGATGAGCGACAGCGCGATCAGCCCGCCCTGGGCCAGGAGCAGCGCGGTCACCAGGTCCTGGCTGGGCAGCGTGAGCGCCACCAGCACGCCGAGCGCGTAGCACCACAGGTTGGCCAGCGCGTAGCCCAACCAGGTGCCGCGCAGCGCGGACCGGCCGGACGTGCCGTGGCGCGCGTAGTCGGCCACCAGCGGCAGCCAGGAGATGGGCATGGCGATCACCAGGTCCAGAGCCGGCAGCACGCCCATGCCGCCCGCGCCGGGGCGCGTCCACAGCGTGGCGAAGCCCTGGGCCTGCGCCAGCGACACGAACTGCCAACTCAGCCACAGCAGCGACAGCACCACCAGGGGCAGCGCTACGCGCGCGATGAGCCGGCGCACCAGCTGCACCATCGAGCCGCTGAGCAGCAGCATCACCACGCCGCCCCACAGCAGCGTGGCCAGCACCGGCCAATGGGCCTCGCCCATGGCGCCGGTCTGCCGGCCGATGGCCACCGTGGCATCGCGCATCACCACCAGCTCGAACGCGCCCCAACCCGCGAGCTGCACGATGTTGAGCCCGATGGGCAGGCCCGCGAACGCGCGCCCGTAGACGGCATGCATCAGGCCGGCGCTCGCCAGGCCGCTGTCGCAGCCGATCTTGGCTACCCAGCCCAGCAGGCCGGCGCCGATCAGCGACCCAGCCACGATGGCGGCCAGCGCCTCGCGCGGGCTCAACGCGGGCATCAGATAGGCGCCCACCTGCATCACCAGCAGGCCCACGCCCAGGCTGAACCACAGCGAGGCATGGTCGCCGAAACGGAAGACGCGGCGGTCGGGCGCGATGGGGATCAGCGCGTCGTTGGCGGGTGCAGGGGGCGAGGAGGGTGGCATGGAAGCTCCGTGGATGGCAGGCACAGCAGGGACGCGGCACGGGCTGGGCCGCAGGCACGCCGGGACGGCATGCGGTGGGCGTGGCGGCGGGAGGCGAATGGCCTGCGCGAGGATGACCCCGGCCGATTCAAGGGGAAAGTCTCAGACGGGGACCGGTCGGCCGGTTGCACCCCTGGCGAAGCCGCGATTCTAGGGCGGTGCCGAGGCCGCCGGCACCGTCACCCCCAGCCGCTCGTGCAGCCGGGCGCTGGTGGTGGTGTACTGCAACGCCACGGGCGCGCCGGACAGGTATTCCGCCGCGCCGAAGGCCGCCAGCGTGGCTTCGTGGAAGCCGCACAGGATCAGCTTGCGCTTGCCGGGGTAGGTGTTGATGTCGCCCACCGCATGGATGCCGGGGATGGCCGTGCGGAACGTGGCGGTATCGACCACGAGCTGCTTGCGCTCCATCGCCAGGCCCCAGTCGGCGATGGCGCCCAGGCGCGGCGAGATGCCGAGGCAGGCGATGAGCACGTCGAGCGGCAACGGTCGTGGCTGGCCGTCCGGGTCGATCAGTTGCAGCGCGGCCAGGCGGTCGTGCTGCACCTCGATGCCGACGATCTGCCCGGCCATCACTGCGATGCGGCCGGCATCGCGCAGGGCCTGCAGCTGGGCCAGGGCCTCGGGCGGCGCCTGGAAGGCATCGCGCCGGTGCAGCAGGGTCACGCTGGCGGCGGCGTGCGGGCCCGGTTGGGCGCAGGCGATGGCGCGGGCCACGGCGGTGTCTTCGCCGCCATGCACGACTACATGCCGGCCGGCGGTGTCGGCCGCATCCTCGTGGTAATGCAGTTGCGTGCCTTCGAAGCGCTCGATGCCTTCGGCCTTGACGGCGCGCGGCACGAACGCGCCCACGCCCGCGGCGATGAAGACCGTGCGCGCCAGCAGCGCGGTGCCGGCCGTGGTCTGCAGCAAAAGCCGCCCGTCGGGCTGCGGCGCAAGCGTGGCGACACGCTGGCCCAGGTGGAGGGTGGGATGGAACGGGGTGATTTGCCGCTGCAGCAGCGCGACGAGCTCGCGTCCGGTGCAGACGGGAATGCCGGGAATGTCGTAGATGGGTTTGTCGCCGTACAGCTCGGCGCACTGGCCGCCCACGTGGGGCAGCGCATCGATCACATGGGCTGCAATGCCCTGCAACCCGAGCTGGAACACCTGGAACAGCCCGACCGGCCCCGCGCCGATGACGGCGGCATCCGTCTCGATGGCCATCGGGGTCGATGGGGGCGCTTCGGTCTTCACGGGGTGTCGGGGGCCTGTCTGCTTCAGCGGATCAGGTCGGCCACCTTGCCGGGCTTGCCGTTCCATTCGTCGGCGTCGGGCAGGGGCGCCTTGCGCTTGGTGATGCTCTTGAATTGGGGCGACAGGTCGGCGTTGATCTTGATGAAGGCGATCTGGTCCGGGGGCAGGTCTTCCTCGGCAAAGATGGCGTTGGCCGGGCACTCGGGAATGCACACGGCGCAGTCGATGCATTCATCGGGGTCGATCACGAGGAAGTTGGGGCCTTCGCGGAAGCAGTCCACGGGGCACACGTCCACACAGTCGGTGTACTTGCACTTGATGCAGTTTTCGGAGACGACGTGAGTCATGGCAGGAGTTGTCGTTGGATCGGGGGTAACCCGCGATTTTAGGGCGTTTCAGGGAGCGGCCCGGGGGCCGCCCCTGCAACGGCAAGGATTCGGCGCCTCCGGTCAGGCCGCCGGGGCGTTCACGAGCACCGCGCCAGCGGTCTTGTGGCTGGCGGTATCCACCAGGATCAGCGAGCCCAGCACGCGCGCCTGGGTGAACGGCGCGGCGGGCAGGGGCTCCTGCAGCAGCAGGTCCACGTGGCCGATGGCATTGGGGTCGAGCTGGGCGGCGTCTTCTTCGGCCAGCGTGTGGATGTTGAGCTTGTGCACCACGCGCTGCACCTTGGCCTTGACCCAGCGGTGGCCGTGCAGCGCCCAGTACACGCGGCCGGCGACCAGGGGCTCGTCGTCCATCCAGGCCACGGTGGCGCGCAACTCGCGCCGGCCGGGCCAGGAGGGCGTCGATGCCGGGGTGTCGAAATCGTCGGCGGCCACGGCGGCGGCCTGCGGTGCGGCGATGATCCAGTCGCCGCGCGACACGTCCACCTCGCGGTCGAGCACGATGCCCGCGCTCTGGCCGGCCGGCACGCCCACGGGGCGGCGTGCGTGGTCCAGCACCTGGGCCACGGTGGCCTGCTGGCCGCTCGGGAACACCTGCACGGCCGTGCCCGGCGCCACGGCGCCTGCCGCCACGCGGCCCCAGAACACGCGGCGGCCCTGGGAGGTGTCGGCGGAGGACGAGAATTTCTCGACCCACTGCACCGGGAAGGCCAGTGGCAGCGCGACGTCGGTGGGCGTGTTGGGCAGGCGCTCCAGGATCTGCAGCAGGCTCGGGCCTTCGTAGCCGCACCAGCCGGGGTGCGCATCCACCACGTTCCAGCCCTTGAGGGCGGACACGGGCACCGTCGCCCGCGCGGCGATGCCGGCGGCCTGTGCGAACGCGCCGAGCGCATCGCGGATGTGGCGGAAGGCGAGTGCCGGGTCTTCCACCGCATCGAGCTTGTTCACCGCGAACACCAGCGAGTGCACGCGCAGCAGGTGCACCAGCAGGGAGTGGCGGCGCGTTTGCACCAGCAGTTCGAGGCCGGGGTTCTTCCAGTCGAGCTTGGTGGCATCGACCAGCACCACGGCGGCATCGGCGCTGCTGGCGGCCGTGACCATGTTGCGCGTGTACTGCTCGTGGCCCGGCGCATCGCCGATGATGAACTTGCGCTCTTCGGTGGCGAAGTAGCGGTAGGCTACGTCGATGGTGATGCCCTGCTCGCGCTCGGCCGACAGGCCGTCGGTCAGCAGGGCCAGGTCGGTCTCGCCCTGGCGCTGCACGCCGGCCAGGTGGTCCTGCAGCACGGCCTTGCTGTCCACCAGCAGGCGGCCGATGAGGGTGCTCTTGCCGTCGTCGACCGAGCCGCAGGTGATGAACTTCAGTGCAGAAATGGCATCGTTTTGGCCCGATGCCGGCGGATTGCTTGCCTGTGATGCTATCGAATTGGTAGTGGTGGTCATCAGAAGTACCCGTCTTTCTTGCGCTTTTCCATCGAGGCGTCGGAGGTCTTGTCGTCCATGCGCGTGGCGCCGCGCTCGCTCACATCGGCCGCCAGGGTCTCGATCACGATGTCGGCGGCCGTGGCGGCCGGGCTCTCCACCGGGCAGGTGCAGGTGATGTCGCCCACGGTGCGAAAGCGCACGTCGCGCGTCTCCACCGTTTCGCCGTCGCGTGGCGGGGTGAGGTCGGTCACGGGCACCAGCAGGCCCTTGCGCTCCACCACCTGGCGCTTGTGGGTGTAGTAGAGCGAGGGCAGGGCGATCTGCTCGCGGTCGATGTACTGCCACACGTCGAGTTCGGTCCAGTTGCTGATGGGGAACACGCGAAAGTGCTCGCCCGGCGCCAGCCGTGTGTTGAACAGCGTCCACAGCTCGGGCCGCTGGGCCTTGGGCTGCCATTGGCCGAAGCTGTCGCGGTGCGAGAAGATGCGCTCCTTGGCGCGGGCCTTTTCCTCGTCGCGGCGGGCGCCGCCGATCAGCGCGTCGAAGCGGAATTCCTCGATGGCCTCCAGCAGCGTGACCGACTGGTGCACGTTGCGGCTCTCGCCCGGATGCGCGAGGCGCACGGTGCCGCGCGCCATGGAGTCTTCCACGCTGCGCACGATGAGTTCGGCCCCCAGCTCCTTCGCCCGGAAGTCGCGGAAGTCCGTCACCTCGGGGAAGTTGTGGCCGGTGTCGATCATCAGCAGCGGGTAGGGAATGCGCCCTGCGCCGAAAGCCTTCTCGGCGCACCGCAGCATCACCAGCGAATCCTTGCCGCCCGAAAACAGCAGTGCGGGGCGCTCGAAGGCGGCGGCCACCTCGCGCAGGATGAAGATGGTTTCTTCTTCCAGCGCGTCCAGGTGGCGGTTGCTGAGGTGGCTCAGCACATGGGATTCGGTACGGGCATTCATGCGGGGGATCTCGTTGGGGGCGTCGGTGTGCGGGGCGGGGGGCGTCGCGTCAGGCTGCGTCGCGGAAATGCGGCAGCGGGTGCGTCACGTCGCCCTGGTAGAAGGCGTGGAAGCGGTCCAGCTGGCGCTGCGCGTCGGCCATGTCCACGCCCTCGCGCAGCACGGCCACGTCGAAGCCGCAGCGGGCCATCTGCACCAACTGGTCGATGAGCACCTCGCCCGTGGCGCGGATCTCGCCCGCGAACTTCAGGCGCTGGCGCAGCAGGCGGGCCTGGCTGAATGCGCGGCCGTCGGTGAATTTCGGAAAGTGCAGGTCGATGCGCTCGATGCCTGCAAGGTCTTGCGCGAGCGGGTCGGCGTCGTTGGCCAGTTCAAGGACTTTTTGGCCTTCTGCACTGGTGCTGTGTGCGCTGGCAGCTATTATTTTCATAGTGATTCGATGGGGCTTGAGGACGGCGGCGGATGTCAGGCGGAGAGGACTTCGGCCGGGTGGCGCGCGGCGTTGGCGGCAGCCTTGAACGGCTCGATGCCCACGCGGCGCACGGTGTCGATGAAGTTCTCGTGCCGGGGGCCGTGGGCGGCGTCCACCACGGGCAGGCGCTCGGTGCGGTAGGTGGCCAGCAGCGCCTCGATCACGCCGGGCACTTCGCTGGCGCTGAACGACGGGCCGATGATCTTGCCGGGAATGGCCGGGCCCGACAGGTTCGTGCCGTCGGCGCCGCCCAGCGTGATCTGGTACCACTCCTTGCCATCCTTGTCGACGCCCAGGATGCCGATGTGGCCGCTGTGGTGGTGGCCGCAGCTGTTGATGCAGCCGCTGATGTGCAGGTCGATCTCGCCCAGGTCCCACAGCTCGTCCAGGTCCTGGTAGCGCTCGGTGATGGCTTCGGCGATGGGCAGCGAGCGGGCATTGGCCAGCGAGCAGAAGTCGCCGCCGGGGCAGGCGATCATGTCGGTCAGCAGGCCGATGTTGGGCTTGGCCAGGCCCAGCGCCTTGGCGGCCTTGTACAGCTCGGGCAACTGGTCGCGGCGCACCCAGGGCAGCAGCAGGTTCTGCTCGTGCGTCACACGCGCCTCGCCGCCCGAGAAGCGGTCGGCCAGGTCGGCGGCGGCTTCCATCTGCTCGGCGGTGGCGTCGCCGGGCGCGTAGCCCAGGCGCTTGAACGACAGCACCACGGCGCGCAGCTGCGGATGGCGGTGCGGCATCACGTTGCGCGTGAGCCAGCGGCCGAAGTCCTGGTCGTTCTCGGCGGCGGTGCGCAGCAGGGCCACGGTCTCGGCTTCGGCGTCGGCCGGGCGCAGGTCCAGCTCGGGTTCGCGGAACGAGGCGGTCACGCGGTCCAGCTCGGCCTGGGTGATGGTGTGCGGGCCGCCTTCGATCTCCACGATCTGGCGGAACTCCTCCTCGACCTGGTCGATGTAGGTCTGTCCTTCGGACTTGACGAGGATCTTGATGCGCGCCTTCCAGGCGTTGTCGCGGCGGCCGTAACGGTTGTAGACGCGGATCACGGCTTCCAGGTAGTTCATGAGCTGGTTCCAGGGCAGGAACTCGCGCAGCACCGGGCTGATGACGGGGGTGCGGCCCATGCCGCCACCGGCGCGCACGCGAAAGCCCAGCTCGCCGGCATCGTTCTTGTGCAGTTGCAGTCCCACGTCGTACCAGCCGAGGGCGGCACGGTCTTCCAGGGCGCCGTTGAGTGAGATCTTGAACTTGCGCGGCAGGAAGGCGAACTCGGGGTGCAGCGTGCTCCACTGGCGCAGGATTTCGCAGAACGGGCGCGGGTCGGCGATCTCATCGGCGGCGATGCCGGCCAGCGCGTCGCTGGTGATGTTGCGGATGCAGTTGCCGCTGGTCTGGATGCCGTGCAGCTGCACGGAGGCCAGCAGGTCCATCACATCGGCACTCTTGTCCAGCGGAATCCAGTTGTACTGCACGTTGGTGCGCGTGGTGAAGTGGCCGTAGCCGTACTTCAGCTGCGTGCCGATGCGCCGGCCGTCGTGCAGGGGGATGTCGCCCAGCTTTTCCTGCGTGGCCTGGGCCTCGGCCAGCAGGGCGGCATCGGGCTGGTCGTACTCGCGGGCCACCTTGGCCAGCACGCGCAGCTGGGTGCTGGACAGCTCGCCGTAGGGCACGGCCACGCGCAGCATGGGCGCGTAGCGCTGCACGTACCAGCCGTTTTGCAGGCGCAGGGGCTTGAATTCGTCGCCCGAAAGCTTGCCGGCCTGGAAGCGTTCGAGTTGGTCGCGGTACTGCTCAGCGCGCAGGCGGATGAATTCGCGGTCGAAGTCTGTGTATTGGTACATCGTGGGTCACTCAGATCAAAACCAGTTTGGCGCCCGCCCAGGCGAGCAGCACGGAAAGGGCCGAGCGGATCAACCGCTCCGGCGCGCGGGATACGAGGCGCGAGCCCAGCCAGATGCCTGGCAGCGATCCCGCCAGCAATTGGACCAGAAGCGGCCAGTCCACGGAGCCGAGCGACGCATGCCCCAGGCCGGCCACCAGGGTCAGCGGCACGGCATAGGCAATGTCGGCCGCGATGATGCGCGGCAACGGCAGCAGGGGAAACACCATCAGCAGCACCGTCACGCCGATGGCGCCCGCGCCCACGGAGGTGAAGGTGACCAGCGTGCCGATCACGGCGCCCAGCAGCACCGGCAGGCTCCAGTGGCGCGGCCGTGCGGCGTCTGTGCCCGCGTCGGCACGCGCCGCCCGGTCGGCCGCCTGTCGGGCCGGAGAAAACACGAAGGCCTTGTACAGCATGGCCGCGGCGGTCAGCAGCAGGGCCACGCCCAGCGTGGTCGTCATGATGCGCTGGGCGGTGCTGCTGCTGGGACCCATCACCTGGAGGGCCCACAGCGACAGCAGCGCCGCCGGCACGCTGCCGGCGCACAGCAGGCCCACCACCTTCCAGGGCACGAGCCGCTGGCGTGCCAGGCTGACGGTGCCGCCCATCTTGGTGAAGGCGGCGAACAGCAGGTCGGTGCCGATGGCCAGGTGCGGCTTCACGCCGAAGAAGAAGATCAGGATCGGCGTCATCAGCGAGCCGCCGCCCACCCCGGTGAGGCCGACGATCAAGCCCACCGCGAAGCCCGCGAAAACGAATGCCAAATCATGCATGCGGGCGAATGTAGTGGGAGTCTTTATGGAAACAAACGATTGTTTTGTGAGGCCGTTATGCGGATAAGCATATTCCTCAAGACTGGCGCGGGTTGGCAGGGGGCGGACGGCGGAAAACGGCGATAAGGGGTTGGGCGCCGTTTCTGCCCGGCCCGCGGGTCAGTCCAGGTTCACAGGCGTTCCGTGCCCAGCGCTTGGGCCAGGCGGGCGTCCAGCGGCAAGGGTTCGCCATGCAGCCGGGCGGCGACCAGTTCGCCGCACAGCGGCGCCAGCGTGATTCCGCGCGCGCCCATCGCCGTGCACACCCACAGCCCGGGCAGGGCGTGCGGGTCCACCGGGCCGGCGATCGGCAGGCGGTCGGGCGAGGCGCAGCGCAGGCCGGCCCAGACCGAAACGGGGGGGATTTCCCTGCCGGGCACTCGGTCCGTTGGGGCCGCATGGGTCTGGCCGAAGGCGGGCGCCAACTGGTCCGCCACGGCCGGCAGCAAGGTGCGCAGCTTTTTCCAGTTGGTGGCGTGGGCGGCCGTCTCGTCGGCGCTGCTGGGCGGAAGCTCGGTGGCGTGGCGTTCGAAGGTGGAGCCGGCGTACCAGCGCCGGGCGCCGTTCGCGCCCTCCGGCCCGGGAATGTGGGGCACGAGGCTGCCGTTGCCATTGACCGGAAAGGGCGGCCAGCCCGCGGTGTCTTCACCTTCTTCGGCCCACGACACCTGGCCGCGCAGCGGCTGCAGGGTCCAGCGGTGGTCCAGCAGCGGCATGCTGTCGGGCCCGGCCGCCACGAAGGCGTAGGGGGCCTCGGCCAGCACCTGGCCCTGCGCACCGATGGCTTGCCAGCCCGCCGGCCCAGTGTCGTCGCTCTTGCCGTCGCTCTTTCCGTCCTCGCCGGCCGGCACGCGGCGCAACCGCGCAACCTGTGCGCCGCCGTGCCATGCGATGGCCGGGTGGTCCAGCAGGGACTGCACCAGCCGCGCCGGGCGCACCCAGCCGGCGCGGGCGTGCCAGCAGGCCGTGGTGCCGGGCGGCAGCCCGGCCTGCCGCAGCGCGTCGGCGTCGGCGGGGCGGCTCCATTCGCCGCCGTTCCCGCCGGCCCAGGTCGGCGGCACCCCCGGGCTGCCGTCCACGCGGTGCTCCAGCACGCCGCAGGGGCTCCAGGCTTCGCCCACCGGCAGGGCCGACAGCGCCTGCAGCGTGGTGCGCACCCCGCTGCGCGACAGGCGCGACAGCACGCTGTCGTCGGGCGACACATGGGGGGCGAACAGGCCGGCGGGCAGGCCGGAGGCGCCGCGCGCGGGCGCCTCGGCGCGGTCCAGCACCCGCACCTTCCACCCGCGACGCGCCAGGCTCGCGGCCACCGAGGCGCCGGCCAGTCCCGCGCCGATCACCAGGCATTCGGACGCCGCCGCCACTTCCAGCGGCGGCGGGGCGTTGCGCGCCGCCCGGGGTTCCCAGGCCGGATCGAACGTGGCCTGCAGGTTGTCGCGCTTCGGGGGCACGCCGGGCACCTTGGCCACGGTGAAGCCGCACTGCGCGAGCGTGTCGCGCACCGCCCGCGCGATGGTCCAGGTCGCCAGCCGCGTGCCCCGCCGGCAGCAGCGCGCCACGGCCTTCAGGGTGTGTTCGTTCCAGAGATCGGGGTTGCGCTGCGGGCTGAAGCCGTCCAGGTAGACCGAATCGGCCGTCGGCATCTGCTGGCGCAGCATGGCCTGGGCATCGCCCACATAGAGCGTGAGCAGCACGCGGCCCTGCTCGAACGACAGGCGGTGCACGCCCGGCAGCAGCCCCCAGAACTGGTCGTGCAGCTGCTGCGCCAGGGGCGCGAGGTCGGGGTGGGCGCTGGTGGCGCGCAGCAGGTCGCCGGCGGCCACGGGGTAGGCCTCGCACGAGGCGAAGTGCAGCAGGGCAGGGCGATCGGGGTCGCTGCGCCAGGCCGCCCAGGTCACGAGGAAGTTCAACCCCAGGCCGAAGCCGGTCTCCAGGATGCGCCAGCGCGGCTGGCCGGCCCAGGCCTGGGGCAGGCCGCAGCCGTGCAGGAACACGCGGCGCGCCTGGCCCAGGCCGCCGTTTTCACTGTGGTAACGGTCGCCGAACCGCGGGCTGTAAGGGGTGCCGTCCGCCAGCCAGTCGATGGGCTCCGGCAGGAACCGAGCCGGGTTCATTCCCGGCGGTTCAGGCGCTGGGCGGCACGTAGCCCTGGGCGGCGTCGGCGCCTTCGCCGAAGAAGTGCTGCTCCATCTGCCGGGCCAGGTACTGGCGGGCGCGGGCGTCGGCCAGGTTCAGGCGGTTTTCGTTCACCAGCATCGTCTGGTGCTTGAGCCAGGCGGCCCAGGCTTCCTTGCTGACGCTCTCCCAGATGCGCTTGCCCAGGTCACCGGGGTAGGGGGGAAAGTCGAGGCCTTCGGCTTCCTTGCCGAGTTTGATGCATTGAACGGTACGTGCCATGGGGAAGGGTCCTAGAAGGATGGTTTAGATGTTTTGGGTATTTCAAACTGAAATTTCAGTAGTTCCAGTTTTGAAGAGGGACTTCCAGAATGCGTTGCATTGGTGATTTGCACCGGACCGCATTCCACAAAAGAAAGCCTCTCATGAACGTTCGCCGCGACTTTATCAAGTTTCCTCTCGCCGCCGCCCTGCTGGCCGGTATGGCCCTGACGGCTTTGCCGTCGCTGGCCCAGCCGGTGCAGTTCCTGAACGTGTCCTACGACCCCACCCGGGAGCTCTACGTCGAATACAACCAGGCGTTCGCCAAGCACTGGAAAGCCAAGAGCGGGCAGGATCTGGCGATCAAGCAGTCGCACGGCGGCTCCGGCAAGCAGGCGCGCTCGATCATCGACGGCATCGATGCCGACGTGGCCACGCTGGCACTGGGCGGCGACATCGATGCGCTCGTCACGCACGGCGGCCTCGTCAAGGCCGATTGGCAAAAACGCCTGCCGCACAATTCGGCTCCCTACACCTCGACCATCGTGTTCCTGGTGAAGAAGGGCAACCCCAAGGGCCTGAAGGACTGGGACGACCTGGCCAAGCCCGGCGTGCAGGTGATCACCCCCAACCCCAAGACCTCCGGCGGCGCCCGCTGGAACTACCTGGCCGCCTGGGAATTCGCCAAGCGCAAGTACGGTGGCGACGCACAGGCCAAGGACTTCGTCGCCAAGCTGTACAGCAACGTGCCCGTGCTGGATACCGGCGCCCGCGGCTCCACCATCACCTTCGTGCAGCGCGGCGTGGGCGACGTGCTGCTGGCTTGGGAGAACGAAGCCTTTCTGGCGCTGAAGGAGTTCGGTCCCGAGAAGTTCGAGATCGTCGTGCCGTCGCTGTCCATCCTGGCCGAGCCCAGCGTGGCGGTGGTGGACAAGAACGTGGACAAGAAGGGCACCCGCGCCGTCGCCGAGGAATACCTCAAGTACCTGTACTCCGACGAAGGCCAGGACATCGCCGGCAAGAACTTCTACCGCCCCACGGGCGACAAGGCCAAGGCCAAGTACGACAAGCAGTTTCCCAAGCTCACGCTGGTGACCATCGACCAGGCCTTCGGCGGTTGGGCGAAGGCCGACAAGGCTCACTTCGCCGATGGCGGCAGCTTCGACCAGATCTACACCAAGAAGTGAAGACGACGGCGCTCTTGCCAATCCGCCCGCGCTAGAAAGCCCCATTCCATGTCCGTCCTCCTGATCGCCGGCAGCCCCTCGGAGCGTTCCCGCTCCGCCGCCCTGCTGGATACCGTGTCGCAGCGCCTGTCGGTGCGCGGTGCGCTGGTGCAGCGCCTGCGCATCCGCGACCTGTCGCCCCAGGCGCTGCTGCTGGCGGACACGGGCCACCGCTCCATCGCCCACGCGGTGGACAGCGTGGCCGAGGCCAGCGTGCTGGTGGTGGCGACGCCCGTCTACAAGGCAGCCTACAGCGGCGTGCTCAAGGTCTTTCTCGACCTGCTGCCGCAGACGGCGCTCAAGGGCAAGACCGTGCTGCCGCTGGCCACCGGCGGCAGCGCCCACCACATGCTGGCGCTGGACTACGCGCTGCGGCCGGTGCTGCAGTCGCTGGGTGCCAAGCACATCCTGCCGGGCATCTACGCCACCGATGCCCAGGTCACGCTCACGCCCGAGGGCGCCTACGAGGTGGGGCACGACGTGTCCTCCCGGCTGGACGACGCCGTGAACGTGCTCATCACCGAAACCCTGCGGCCCGCGCCGGCCCAGGCCACGCGGTTCGCGCCGGTGCATTTCTCCCAGGTGCGATGTAGCGTCTGACGCGCCCCCGGGCGGCGCTGGCCTGTGGGCCGGCCCCCGCCGTCCGCTCCTCCCCAAGCCTTACCCCATTTTTGAGAACCCGCTCGCCGCGGGCAGGCCGCTGCATCGCCGCCCGCACCCGGTGGACCTCGCCAGAAAGACCGATCGCATGACTTCGAATTTCTCTTCCCTGCGCCGCCGGATGGTGGCTTCCGGCCTCGGCACCGTGCTGGCCGCCGGCCTGCCGCCCGCTTTTGCCCAGAAGGGCGACCGCGTCCTGCGCGTGGGCCACCAAAAGGGCTGGCTGTCGCTGCTCAAGGCCCGCGGCACGCTGGAAAAACGCCTGGCGCCTTTGGGCGTGAAGGTGACCTGGACCGAGTTCAATGCCGGCCCGGTGCAGTTGGAGGCACTGAACGTCGGCTCGATCGACTTCGGCGACGTGGGCGAAGCGCCCCCCATCTTCGCCCAGGCGGCCGGCGCGCCGCTGGTGTACGTGGGGGCCACGGTGCCGCGCCCGCAACTGGAGGCGGTCGTCGTGCCCAAGGGCTCGGCGATTCAGAGCGTGGCCGAACTGAAGGGCCTGCGCGTGGCGCTCAACAAGGGCTCGAACGTGCACTACCTGCTGGTCAAGGTGCTGGAAAAGCACGGCCTGCACTACCGTGACGTGCAGCCGGTCTTCCTTGCGCCGCCCGATGCGCGGGCGGCCTTCGAGAAAGGCGCCGTGGACGCCTGGGTGATCTGGGACCCGTTCCTCGCCTCCGCGCAAAAGACCTTGCAGGCCCGCGTGCTGGCCGATGCCACGGGCGTGGCGAACAACCGCGCCTATTACTTTTCCTCGCGCGACTATTCCGCCAGGAACGCCGACGTGCTGCGCATCGCCATCCAGGAGGTGGACGCCATCGACAAGTGGATCGCCGCGCACAAGGCCGAGGCCGCGGCGGAGCTGTCCACCGTGCTGGGGCTGGACCGCTCGGTCACCGAGCTGTTCGTGGGCCGGGCGGGCTACGGCACCTCGCTGGTGTCGCGCGACATCCTGGCCGAGCAGCAGGTGATCGCCGACACCTTCTTCGACCTGAAGCTCATCCCCCGCAAGCTCAACCTGCAGGACGCCGCTCCGGTGGACCTGCTCTGAAAGGGCGCACCCATGTCCGCACCTTTCCCAACCCCTTTGCAGGTGCGCGTGCGCCGGGTGCTGGGCGTGACCGCCCAGGCCTGGGGTCTGGCGGCGCCGCGCGAAAGCGCCCGCGTGTTGGCGCTCGCCCCCGCACCCCGGGCTGCGCGCCGGCGCCGGGCCGTGGCGCGGGCGCCATTTTTCGCCATCTCCTACTGAACGACGACGAGGTCATCGCATGCAAGTGTTCTGGTTCATTCCCACCCATGGCGACAGCCGCTACCTGGGCACCACTGAAGGCGCGCGCCAGCTCAGCCACGACTACGTGAAGCAGGTGGCCGTCGCGGCCGATAGCCTGGGCTACGAAGGCGTGCTCATTCCCACCGGACGCTCGTGCGAAGACCCGTGGGTGGTGGCGTCCAGCCTGGTGGCGGTGACGCGCCGCCTCAAGTTCCTGGTGGCCGTGCGGCCGGGCCTGCACCAGCCCAGCCTGGCCGCGCGCATGGCGGCCACGTTCGACCGGCTCTCGGGCGGGCGGCTGCTGATCAACCTGGTGACGGGCGGCGACCAGGTCGAGCTGGAAGGCGACGGCGTGTTCCTCGACCATGCGGCGCGCTACGAGCAGTCGGCCGAGTTCATCCGCATCTGGCGCGAGATACTCACGCGCAGCCACGACGGCGGCACCTTCGACTACGAGGGCAAGCACCTCTCGGTCAAGGGCGCCAAGTTGCTGTTCCCGCCGCTGCAAAAGCCGTATCCGCCGGTGTACTTCGGCGGCTCCTCGGCCGCCGCGCACGACTTGGCCGCCGAACAGGTGGAGGCCTACCTGACCTGGGGCGAGCCACCCGCCGAAGTGGCCAAGAAAGTGGCTGATGTGCGCGAGAAGGCCGCGCGGTTGGGCCGCACGGTGAAGTTCGGCATCCGCCTGCACGTGATCGTGCGCGAGACCGATGCCGAGGCCTGGGCCGCGGCCGAGAGCCTCATCAGCCGCGTGAAGGACGAAACCGTGGTGCAGGCCCAGGCCGTGTTCGCGCGCATGGACTCCGAGGGGCAGCGCCGCATGGCCGCGCTGCATTCGGGCGGGGCCAAGCGCTCCCGGGCCGACCTGGAGATCAGCCCCAACCTGTGGGCCGGCGTGGGCCTGGTGCGCGGCGGCGCGGGCACGGCCCTGGTGGGCGATCCGCAGACCGTGGCTGACCGCATCAAGGAGTACGCCGCCTTGGGGATCGACACCTTCGTCATGTCGGGCTACCCGCACCTCGAAGAGGCGTACCGCTTTGCCGAGCTGGTGTTTCCGCTGCTGCCGCTGGCGTTGCAGGAAAAGCTCGCGGGCGGCGCGCCCGGCGGGCCGTTCGGCGAGGTCGTGGGCAACCAGTACGCGCCGCGCGCGTCGCAAAGCTGAGCGGCGGGGCAGACCATGGCGATCCATTCCATCAACCATGTGCAACTGGCCTTTCCGGCGGGCGCCGAGGGCCAGATCCGCAACTTCTACAGCACGCTGCTGGGGCTGCCGGAATTGATCCACCCCATCGGCAGCACCCTGCGCTTTGCCGCGGGCGCGCAGCGCATCGAGCTGGTGCCCACCGAACGCTGGCAGCCGGCGCCTGCCGTGTCCCACCTGGCGTTCGAGGTGGAGAACCTGCCCGAGCTGCGCGGGCGGCTGCTGCAGGCCGAGCTGCCGTTGGTGGAGAACCGGGCGCTGCCCGGCTACCTGCGCTTTTATGTGAAGGACCCGGCGGGCAACCAGCTGGAATTCCTCGAACCCGACAACGAACCGAGGTACGACGCATGACCGATACGGTACGAGAGCTGCAGGTCTCGCCCCTGCCCGAGTCGCCCGAAGGCCCGGCGGGCGCCTTGCCCGCGCCGCTGGTGCAGCTGGCGGCCGCCGTGTGGCGCCGCCTGCTGCCCTGGCTGGTGCCGGTCGCGCTGATCGCGCTGTGGCAGGTGGCGTCCGCCCTGGGGTGGCTGTCCACCCGCGTGCTGCCGGCGCCGCTGGACGTGGTCAAGGCCGCGTGGACGCTCACCGAATCGGGCGAGCTGTGGACCCATGTGAAGGTGAGCGCCAGCCGTGCCCTGGCGGGCCTGGCGATCGGCGGCGGCCTGGGGCTGGTGCTGGGGCTGCTCACCGGCTCGCTGCGGCTGGCCGAGACGCTGCTCGACTCCACCATCCAGATGGTGCGCAACATCCCGGCGCTGGCGCTCATTCCGCTGGTGATCCTGTGGTTTGGCATCGACGAGTCGGCCAAGTTGTTCCTCATCAGCGTGTCGGTGTTCTTTCCGATCTACCTGAACACCTTCCACGGCATCCGCAACGTGGACCCGGGCCTGATCGAGATGGGCCGCACCTACGGCCTGTCGCGCTGGCAGCTGTACCGCGAAATCATCCTGCCCGGCGCACTGTCGTCCATCCTGGTGGGCCTGCGCTTTTCGCTGGGGCTGATGTGGGTGATCCTGATCGTGGCCGAGACGATTTCGGCCCAGGCCGGCATCGGCTACCTGACCATGAACGCCCGCGAGTTCCTGCAGACCGACATCGTGCTGGTGGGCATCCTGCTGTATGCGCTGCTCGGCAAGCTGGCCGATGTGTTCGCCCGCGGGCTGGAGCACTGGTGGCTGCGCTGGCACCCCGGGTATCAGTGAACAACCCCCTGAGGCGCTGCGCGCCTTCCCCCTTCTCTCGACTCGCGCGGCGAGTCGGGAAGGGGGACGCCGCCGGTGGCCCGGCAAAGCCGGTTCCACGGCGTCTGCTGGCCCTGAGCCGCGCCGGTTTTTGACATCTCTTATCTGTACAGGAACGTCATGAGTTTGCATTTCGATCGCCGTGCCTTGCTGGCCGCGTTGGGGTTGTCCGTAGCGGGGCTGGCTAATGCGCAGCCTGCGGGCGCCACCGTGCGCATCGGCTACCAGAAGTCGTCCACACTGACCGCGTTGCTCAAGGTGCAGGGCACGCTGGAAAGGCAGCTCGCGCCGCTGGGCGTGCAGCCCGTGTGGCACGAGTTCACGAGCGGCCTGCCGCTGCTGGAGGCGCTCAACCTCGACAACCTGGACTTCAGCGCCGACGTGGCCGACACCGTGCCGGTGTTCGCCCAGGCCGCCGGGGCCCGCGTGACCTTCGTGGCACAGGAGGCACCGTCGCCCACGGCCCAGGCCATCCTGGTGCGGGCGGACTCGCCGCTCAAGACCGTGGCCGAGCTCAAGGGCAAGAAGGTCGGCTTCGCCAAGGCGGCGGGCGCGCACTACCTGCTGATCGCCGCGCTGGAAAAAGCCGGCCTGTCGTTCAGGGACATCGAGCCGGCCTACCTCACGCCCGCCGACGGCCGGGCCGCCTTCGAGCGCGGCGCCATCGATGCCTGGGTGGTGTGGGACCCGTTCCTCGCGGCCGCGCGGCAGCAGTCCGGCGCCCGGGTGCTGGCCGACGGCACGGGCCTGGCGTCGTACCAGCGCTACTACCTGGCCAGCACCCGGTTCGCCCAGGCGCGGCCCGACGTGCTGCGCACCCTGTATGCCGAACTGGAAAAGGCCGGCCGCTGGACCAAGGCCTACCCCAGGGAGGCCGCCGCGCTGCTGGCGCCCGTGTGGGGCCTGGATGCGGCCGTCATCGAGCAGGCCAACGGCCGCCGCAGCTATTCCGTGCGGCCCGTGGTGCCCGAAGGACTGGCCGAGCAGCAGCGCATCGCCGATGCCTTCTTTGCCGAGAAGCTGATCCCGCGCCGGGTGGATGCCCTGGCCGTTCCCCTGTTCAAGCCCGGAGCCTGACCCCATGTCTGACGCCCGACCTTCCTCTTCTGCATCCCCCGCCGGCGGCGTGCGCCTGCAGGCGCGCGGCCTGTCCAAGCGCTACGGCCAGCGCGAGGTGCTGCGCAACGCGCAGCTGGAAATCGAACCCGGCGAATTCATCGCCATCGTGGGCCGCAGCGGCTGCGGCAAGAGCACCTTGCTGCGGCTGGTGGCCGGGCTGGAGGCCGCCAGCAGCGGCACGCTCACCACCGACGGCCAAGCCGTGGCCGGCCTGCACGGCGACACGCGCATCATGTTCCAGGAAGCCCGGCTGCTGCCCTGGCGCCGGGTGCTCGACAACGTGACGATCGGCCTGCCCAAGGCCGCGCAGGCGCGGGGCCGCGAGGTGCTGGTGCAGGTGGGCCTGGCCGACCGCGAGGGGGAATGGCCGGCCCGGCTGTCGGGCGGGCAGCGCCAGCGCGTGGCCCTGGCGCGCGCCCTGGTGCACCAGCCGCGCCTGCTGCTGCTCGATGAGCCGCTGGGCGCGCTGGATGCGCTCACCCGCATCGAGATGCACCGCCTCATCGAGGGGCTGTGGCAGCGCCATCGCTTCACGGCGTTGCTCGTCACCCACGACGTGCAGGAGGCCGTGGCCCTGGCCGACCGCGTGGTGCTGATCGAGGACGGCCGCATCGCGCTGGACGAGCGCATCGACCTGGCCCGCCCTCGCTCGCAGGGCGACGCCGCGTTCGCCGCCATCGAAAAACGCATCCTCGACCGCGTGCTGCAAAAGCCCGACGCCGACCCGCCGGCCGATCCGGCCTGGCCCGGCATTCCCGCGCACGGGCTGCGCTGGGCGGTCTGAAACGACGCCTTCCATCGTTCCGTTCCCCTGATTTTCGATCCCACCGTTTTCCGTTCCCGGACTTTTCAAGGAGAAAACCATGTCCATCCAAGCCATCAACGTGCGCAATCAATTCAAGGGCAAAGTGCGCGAGATCGTCCGCGGCGACGTCGTGTCCGAGGTCGATGTCGAGACGCCCTGGGGCATCGTCACCTCCGTCATCACGACGCGCTCGGTCGATGAGCTGAGCCTGGCCGTGGGCTCCGACGTCGTGGCGTTGGTCAAATCCACCGAGGTGTCGATCGCCAAGCTGTGAAGGGAATCAGGGCCAAAAACGGCCCCGGCACATGATTCACTAGGGCATCGTGCTATAAAAAAAGTAGCATCTGTTTTGAAAGGCGGCTTGCGGGCCGCCTTTTTCATGGCGGGGCGATCTCGGTGGGGGGCGTGCTGCGGCACAGGCGCCCGGCGTGTCCGCCTTCATCCGTGCGGGTACTTTCCGACACCGTTGCGTGCGGCGCCTCGGTAGCGTCGAGGCCTGTTCCAACGAGGCACTCCCATGAATCCTTCTCCCATCGAATCGTTCAAGCGGCTCCAGCGGTACGACGACCGGCGCCCCGGCTTCCAGGGCGAGCACTGGCTGGTGCTGGGCGCGGGCGCCGCGCTGCTGCTGGCCTCGCGCCGCAGCCCCTCGCCCTTGCGGCGCACCGTCGGCTCTGCGCTGGGCAGTGCGCTGCTGGTGCGGGCCGCCAGCGGGCGCCAGGGCCTGGCCAGCGTCCTGCGGTACCTGCCGCTGGGCCGGCGCTGGTAGGGCGCACGCCCGGCGCGGCCAAGCGAAGCGGCTGTCTCAGGCGTTTTCGTCCCGCTGCGAAGGCGCGGTGCGGCACAGGTAGTTCTCCAGCAAGGTGACCAGCTCCGGGGCGAAGCGGGGGTCGCCGAGCAACTTGGGCCGCTCCGCGGTCACGGTGTGCACGACCGCATGCGCGGCCACGCCCACCAGGTAGGTCGCCAGGTCCGGGTCCGGCACGTTTTGCATGAGCGGCCGGATCACCTCCAGGAATTCCCCGCGCAGCTGGTGTTTGTCTTCTTCCAGGCCGCGCACCGTGCGTGGCAGTTCGTCGTAGATGGCTTTGTGCACGGCGGGTGCGGCGCGGTGCTCCTCCACGATCATTTCGACGACCACCGTCAGTGCCTTTCGCAGGGAGGGCTGCTCCGGCAGGACCTGCAGTGCCTTGCGCAGGTCGGAGCGCGTCTCGACGGCGTGGCGCCGCTGCAATTCCGCGATCACCGCCTCCTTGTTCGGAAAGAACTGGTAGAGCGAGCCGATGTTCACGCCCGCGCGCTCTGCGATGGCATTCGTGGTGAATCCTGCCCAGCCCACCTTGGTCAAAATGTAAGTCGCGGCTTGCATGATGGCATCCACGGTGGCGCGCGAGCGCGCCTGGACCGGGATTTTGCGGGGCTCGGCGGCGGTTTTGCTTTTGCGCGGGGACGGCATGGGAACGCGAGTTTCGGAAATAAAAGCTTTAACTTACGATTTAAAGCATGAAAACACAAGACCTGCTGCATCCCTGGGATGCCTTCCAAGCCGCCAACCGCTTTCGCCGGGCGATCCGCCGATTCCGGCCCACACCGATTCCGGAAGAGGACGTTCGGGCCTTGCTCGCCGAGGCCACCTTCGCCCCGTCCAGCGGAAACATGCAGCCGTACGAGCTGCACTGGGTTCGCACCCCGGCCGTGAAAGCCCGCCTCGCGCAGGCCTGCAACGGGCAAAAGGCGGCGGCATCGGCCGCGGATTTCGTCGTCTTCGCCGCCAGTCCCGCCATCGGGCGGCGGACCGCCCAGGCGCAGCTCGACCATGTCGAACGATCGACCGGGCTGGGGCCGGAATCGAAGGCCTATTACCGCAAGCAGATCGGCATGTTCCAGCGGATCCTGGGCGCGGGCTCGTCGGTGCTGTGGTCGCCGTGGCTGCTGCTGGCCGCCTGGGTGCGCCCCACGCTGTCGCTGCTGCCGGTGGGGCACATCGGCGGCCGCCAGTGGGCCGCCCGCAATGCGATCTTCGCGGCCCAGACCCTGCTGCTGGCCGCGGCGGCGAAAGGCATCGACTCGTGCCCCATGGAGGGCTTCTCCGCGTCCGCCGTCGCCAAGCTGCTGGGACTGCCGCGCGGCACCGTCATCCCCCTCGTTGTGGCGCTGGGCTACCGGGCCGATGACGCCCGCGTCGAGGATCGCTGGCGCCTGCCTTTGGAAGAGTCGGTCGTCACCCATTGAGAGAAAGGGGGACGGCCACGTGGCCGGCATGCACTGTGCCGGCCCGGAGGAGGGCGGCTCGCCTTCGGCCTTTGTTCAGGCACAGGGCATGGAAGTTTTTAATAACGCACATAAGTTGCGTTATTGGATCTAGAATTCGCTGTTGCAACTCAGTTGCAGTAGTAAATAAATTCACATTCGACCGTCCTCATCCCCTTTTAAACTGCGGCACCTTTCCCTGTGATCCCGCCGTGGCGCTCTGCCCCGGCCGCCGGCGGCCTTGGCATCCGCACGGCTCGCGCGCATCGGGGCCTGCCTTTTTCCACCGTCCACGCCGGCCTCGCTCTCAGCGGCCGCTCCTTGTCTTTTTCCATCCCATCATGCGACCGCTCTGCCCGACAGCTTCTCTCTGGTTGACCCCCTTGCTGGCGCTGTCCGCGCCCGGCGCCATGGCCCAGGAGGGCGGCAGCACCGCCGCGCTGCCCACGGTGGTCGTGAAGGAGCAAGCCACGCCGGGCGCGCTGGACCAGCCGGCCGAGGGCGCGTCCCGCCTGGGCCTGTCGGTGCGCGAAACACCGGCGTCCATCGACGTGGTCTCGCGCCAAGTGCTGGGTGAACGCGGGTTGCGCACCGTCACCGAAGCGGCCCAAGCGGCCGTGGGCGTGACGGCTGGGGACTTTCCGGCCGAGCCCAGTGCGTTTTCGATGCGCGGCTTTGCCAACAGCCAGATCAACACGCTCTACAACGGCATCAAGATCGGTCCGCCCAACATGACCTCGCGCGTCATGGACACCGCCAATCTGGAGCGCATCGAATTCCTGAAAGGCGCGGCCTCCTTGATGTCGGGCGAGGGCGCCTCGGGCGGAGCGGTGAATTTCGTCACCCGCGCGCCGCACCGCGGCCCGGTCCAGACCGAGGTCGAGACGGCGGCCGGCTCGTTCGGCGAGCGCCGCGTCCGCCTGGGCTCGGGTGGCACCACCGCCTGGAAAGACCTGGATTACCGCATCGACCTGAGCGGCTCGGACAGCGACGGCCCCGTGCAAGGCACCCAACAGCACAACCGCCACCTGTCGGGCGGGCTGGACTGGCATGTGCGCCCCGGCCTCAAGTTCTTCGTGGCGGCCGAGGTCAAGCGCGACCGGGGCAGCAGCTACTGGGGCACGCCGCTGGTCTCCGCCGCCGCGCCCGGCATCGAGCCCGAGGGCGGCGTGGTGTCCGGTACCTACACGTCGGGCTTCAACGGCAGCGCGCTCGGCCCGGTCGCGATCGACCGGCGCACGCTGCGCACCAATTACAACGTGCTGGACAACCGCAACGACGCGCGCGAGACCTGGCTGCGCACCGGCATGGACTGGCGCATCGACAACGCCTTCACGCTGCGCACGCAGATCTACCGCTATACGGCCACGCGCACCTGGTTCAACAACGAGATCGCCGCGTTCAACGCCGGCACCGGCCTGGTGGACCGCGAGCGCTTCTACGTGGCCCAGGACCAGACCTCAGTGGGCCAGAAGACCGAGCTGCAGTGGGACGGCCAGATCGCCGGCCGCGACAACCGCTGGGTGGCGGCGCTCGAATACAGCGACCTCGACCTGACCCGCCCCGGCGCGGCCAACTTCCCCGGCGACAGCGTGAGCCTGGTGAACCCCGATCGCGGCACCTACGGCCCGCTCACCCGCCAATGGCAGACGAGCGGCGTGCGCAACACGGTGCTCGCGCTGGAAGACCGGTTCTCGGTGGCGCCGGGCTGGATGCTGCTCGGCGGACTGCGGCACGAATCCATCGAGCTGTCGCGCACCTCCACCGATGCCGCCGGTGCGCCGCGCGCCGGCTTTCCGTTCGACAAGGCCTGGCACCCGACCACGGGGCGCGTCGGCCTGACCTGGACCCCAGCCGCCGGCACCACCATGTATGGCCAGTACGCCACCGGCGCCGACGTGGCGGCCAACAACCTGTTCCTGCTGCGCGGCACGCAGCCGCTGGACCTGACCCGCACGCGCAACGTGGAGGCCGGGGTCAAGCAGTCGTTCTGGCAGGACCGCGGCGAATGGACGTTCGCGGTGTACGACACCGAGCGCCGCAACGTCTATGCCGCGCAGGGCGGGCAGTCGCTGGCCGTGGCGGGGGCCTTGCAGTCGCGGGGCGCCGAGGCCTCGGTGGCGCTGCGGCCCGATGCGCACTGGAGTCTGTGGTCCAACCTGGCGCTGAACCGCGCGCGCTACCAGGACTACGCACTGGCCGGTGGCGGCTCGCTCTCGGGCAACACGCCGCCCAACGCCCCGCGCGTGGTGGCCAATGCCGGCGTGGGCTACCGCTTCGTGGCCGGCGTGCCGGTGCAGGTATCGGCCTCGCTGCGGCATGTGGGCGAGCGGTTCCACAGCGATGCGAACACCGTGCGGCTGGCGGCCTACACCGCGCTGGATGCCGCCGTGGCCGTGGACGTGGCCCGCGGCGTGCAACTGACCCTGCGCGGGCGCAATCTGACCAACCGCGTGTACGCGGCCTGGGCCGATCCGTTCTACCCGGACCAGATCCTGCTGGGCGCGCCGCGCAGCTTCGAGCTGGCCCTGCGCTGGACGCTGTGACATGCAGGCGCTGCTGCGGGCCGAGGGCCTGGGCTTTCGCACCCCGCAGGGGCGCCCGCTGCTGCACGGTGTGAACGCCAGCGCGGCCCGCGGCGAATGCGTGGCCCTGGTCGGCCCCAACGGCGCGGGCAAGAGCACGCTTTTGAGGCTGCTGGGCGCGCGGGCCGTGCCCACCGAGGGCCGGGTGAGCGTGCTCGGGCACGACCTGGCCGCCTGGCCGGCGCCCGAGCGTGCGCGGCACATCGCCGTGCTGGGGCAGACCGAAACCGCCGACCTCGCGTTCCGCGTGCACGATTACGTCGCCCTCGGGCGGCTGCCCCACCAGCACCATGCCGGCCGCGCGGAGCACGCGCGGGCGGTGGACGAGGCCCTGCACACCTGCGCGGTCGACTCCCTGGCGCATCGGGCGCTGTCCACCCTGTCGGGCGGCGAGCGCCAGCGCGTGCACCTGGCCCGCGCCCTGGCGCAGCAGCCCGCGCTGCTGCTGCTGGACGAGCCCACCAACCACCTCGACCTCGCGGCACGTGCCGACCTGCTGGCCCTGGTACGCGGGCTCGGCATCACGGTGGTGGCCGCGCTGCACGAGCTGGGCCTGGTGCCTTCGTTCGCCGACCGGGTGTGGATGCTGGACCGCGGCGCCCTGGTGGCCGACGGCCCGCCCGATGAGGCGCTGAGCGCCGACCGCGTGGCCGGCGTGTTCGGCATGGAACTGGTTCACACGCGGCACCCGCGCCATGGCGGCACGCTGTGGTCGTTCGAGCGCAAGGTGGCGGCATGAGGCGCGCGCTGCGGCGGTGGGCGGCCGGCCGATCCCTGGCGCTGGCGGTGGCCGGCGTGCTGTGCGGCGCGGGCCCCGCGCTGGCGCAGGGCGCGGGTGCGGTGCCGGGGTTCCCCGTCACCGTGCCCAACTGCGGCGACACGCTGCGCATCGCCGCGCCACCCAAGCGCATGGTCGTGCACGACCTGAACATGGTCGAGATGGCGATGGCGCTCGGGCTGCAGTCGTCCATGGTGGGCGTGACGGGCATCACCGGCTGGTACAAGACCGATGCGGCGTTCCTGCGCAGCCTGGGGGCCATTCCGGAGCTGGCTCCCAAGTACCCCACGCTGGAAACGCTGCTGGCCGCCAAGCCCGACCTGTTCTTCGCCGGCTGGTATTACGGCATGCAGCCCGGGGGCGAGGTGACCCCGGCCACCCTGGCGCCGCACGGCATCCAGACGCTGATCCTGACCGAAAGCTGCGCGCACACGCTCGGCGACAAACCGCGCGCCACGATGGACCTGCTGTACGGCGACCTGCTGCGCCTGGGCACCGTTTTCGGCCGCCGTGCCGAGGCCGGGCGGCTCATCGCGCAATGGCGCGAGCGGGTCCGGGCCGCGACCCGGTCGCCGCTGCCGCAGCCGCCACGCGTGTTCGTCTACGACTCGGGCGAGGACAAGCCCTTCACCGCGGGCCGCGCCGCCATGCCCACGGCTTTGATCGAGGCCGCGGGCGGGCGCAACGTGCTGGGCGATGTCCCCATGAGCTGGGGCACCAGCGCCTGGGAGACGGTCGCAGCGAGCAACCCGCAGGTCATCGTCCTGCTGGACTACCAGAATGGCCAGGGCCCGGAACACCTTCATCGCCTCCTGCAGGCGCACCCGGCCATGCGGCTGACCGACGCCGTGCGCCAGCGCCGCTTCGTCACGCTGCGCTATGCCGAGTTGACGCCCGGGCCCGCCAACATCGACGCCATCGAGAAGCTGGCCCGCGCCCTGAGGCAGGCACCATGACGCCGCCGGGGGCGGATGCCCGCACCGCGCGGCGCAGTGCAGTGCCTCTGCGGATCACGCTGCGCCGCGCGGCGCCATGGGGGATCGCGCTGGCCCTGGCGCTGCTGGTCATGGCGTCGCTCACCGCGGGCAGTGCGCCCGTGTCGTGGCGCGAGGCCGCCGCGGCGCTGGCGGGGCCCTGGGCCGGGGCGTTCGGCGCGCCCGCGGGTGACATGGCGCAGGCCATCGTGCGCGACCTGCGCCTGCCGCGCGTGGTGCTGGCGCTGCTGGTGGGCGCCACGCTGGCCCTGGTGGGCGGCCTGCTGCAAAGCACCACGCGCAACGACCTGGCCGATCCGTTCCTGTTCGGCCTGTCCTCGGGGGCTTCCACGGGCGCCGTGGCCGTCATCACGTTGACCGGCGAATGGCTGGGCGCCTGGACCTTGCCGGCCGCCACGTTCGCCGGGGCCGCGGTGGCGGCGGGCGCCGTGCTGCTGCTGGTGCGGCGCGCCGGCGGGCAGGGGCCCGCGCAGACTGTGCTGGCCGGGTTGGCGGTGTCGTTTTTATTCGGCGCGCTGACGCACGGGCTGGTCTTTGCAGGCGACCAGCGCGCGGCGCATGCCGTGGTCTTCTGGTCGCTCGGCGGCCTGGGGCTGGCGCGGTGGGACAACCTGTGGCTGGCATGCCTGGGGCTGGCCGTGCCCATGGTGTTCGTCTGGCGCCGCCACCGCGCACTGGATGCGCTGCTGGCCGGCGACGACACCGCCCACAGCCTGGGCATCGCGCCCGAGCGGCTGCGCACGCAGGCCTTCGTGGTGGCCGCGGTGGCGACGGCCTGCTGCGTGGCGTTGGCCGGGGTGATCGGCTTCGTCGGCCTGATGGTGCCGCATCTGGCGCGGCGGCTGTCGGGGCCCCTGCATGCCGCGTTCCTGCCGTTGGCCGGGGTGATGGGGGGCGCATTGCTGCTGGCGAGCGATCTGGTGGCACGCACGCTGCTGGGCTCGCAGGAATTGCCGGTGGGCATCGTCACGGCGGGCATCGGCGCCGTGTTCGTGATGGCGCTGCTGCGGCGTCGGCTGGCGGACTGACATGGATCATCAGATGTTTTTGATCCTAAGTCATGGAAATATATTCTTTCTGGTTTGAAGGGCCGACTCCTAAGATCGCGGCAGCTTCCCTGAAAGGTGTTCTCCGTGATCCGACCGCTCTCCGTGGCAACCGACATTTCCCCAGGCCTTCCACGATCGGCTGACGCCTGGCCCGCAAGGGGCGGCGCATGAACTTTCAGCAACTGCGCTCCGTGCGGGAGGCCGTGCGCTGCGGCTTCAACCTGACCGAGGTGGCCGCCATGCTCTACACCTCGCAACCCGGCGTGAGCCGCCAGATCCGCGAGCTGGAGGAAGAGCTGGGCCTTGAAATCTTCGCCCGCGCGGGCAAGCGCCTCACCGGGCTCACGCCCCCCGGCGCCACGCTGCTGCCCATCGTCGAGCGGCTGCTTCTGGAGGCCGAGAACCTCAAGCGCGCCGGCCTGGACTTCAGCGCCGCGCAGGAAGGGCGCCTGTCCGTGGCGGCCACGCACTCCCAGGCGCGCTACGCCTTGCCCCAGGTGGTGCGCGACTTCCGGGCGCTGTACCCCCACGTGTCGCTGCACCTGCACCAGGGCTCGCCCCGCCAGGTGGCCGAAATGCTGCTGTCCGGCGAGGCCGACATCGGCGTGGCCACCGAGGCGCTGGCCGGTTACGACAGCCTGGCCACGTTGCCGTGCTACCGGTGGTCGCACAGCATCGTGGTGCCGCCGGGGCATGCGCTGCTGGACCAGGCCGAGCCCGTCACGCTGCAGCAGCTGGCGCGCTTTCCGATCATCACCTACGAGTTGGGCTACACCGGCCGCGCGCACATCGACGAGGCCTTCTCGCGCGAGGGCCTGACGCCTGACGTGGTGCTGACCGCCATGGATGCCGATGTGATCAAGACCTACGTGGAACTGGGCATGGGCGTGGGAATCGTCGCCTCCATCGCCGTGGACCCCGACCGCGACCGCCACCTGCGCATGCTGGACGCGCGCCACCTCTTCGAGGTCAACCTGACCCGCCTGGGCCTGCGGCGCGGCAGCTGGATGCGCGGCTATGCCTACCGCTTCATCGAGAGCTTCGTGCCCACCCTCACACGCGAGGCGGTGGAAGCCGCCATGAAGGCGCCCGCGCCCTGAGCCGGGCGAAAGAGGGCCAGCCAGCGCTCAAGGCGGCGGGGCAGGCTGCGACAACACCCACAGCGCGAGGGCCCGCGCCTCGGGCTCGGTGATGCGCGCCTGGCGCGGCATGATCACGCGGCCCCAGGTGCCGACGCTGCCGTTGCGGATCTTGCCGGCCAGCCGGGCCGGCGCCTGCGGGTCGTTGCGGTAGCGCTCGGCGATCTGCGCGAACCCCGGCCCCACCTGCTTGCGGACCATGCCGTGGCAGGCCATGCAGCCATGCTCCTGGCCCAGGTGCCGATCCTCGGCGGCCTCGCCGGTGACGGCAGCGCTCGCCAGCCACAAGCCCGCCAGCACCGTCACGGCCCCGTGCCAGCCCAGCCGCGGCCCGGTGGCCGGGCCTGCGGAACGGGGCAGGGTGCGTGGGGCCATGGCGGTGCGGAAAAGGGCGTTGGTCATGCCGTCGAGCATAGCGGTGCGCGCCCACGCACTTCCTTCGCTGTCCGGCCTGCCGTTTTGCGCATATCCAAACGCGTTCTTGTCGCTTGGGCCAGCGCGTCGGCCCCGATAGATTCGCTTCAAGCCCACCGCACGGCGCAGTGGGCACTCCAGCGAAAGGACGAGGGATGACGACTGCAGCACTGCGATTTCAACGCCACCTCCCGACATGGCGCGACGGCCTGTATGCCCTGGCATTGGGCGCGGCCATCGCGCTGTGCGGCACCGCCTTCGCGGCCACGCCGGTGCCGCAGGGTCCGCTGGTCACCACCGACTGGCTGGCGCAGAACCTGGACAACGCCAAGGTCCGCGTGATCGAGGTCAGCGTGAACCCCGGCCTGTACGAGCGCAGCCACGTGCCCGGCGCGGTCAACTTCTCCTGGCATTCCGACCTGAACGACAAGGTGCGCCGCGACATCGTGGGCAAGGAGGCATTCGAGGCGCTGCTGTCCAAGGCCGGCGTGGCGCCGGACACCACGGTGGTGCTCTACGGCGACACCAGCAACTGGTTCGCTGCCTGGGGCGCCTGGGTGTTCGACATCTACGGCGTCAAGGACGTGAAGCTGCTGGACGGCGGCCGCAAGAAATGGGAGGCCGAGAACCGGCCGCTGAACAACCGGGTGCCCGAACCCGTGGCCACCACCTACCGCGTCGCCAGCGTCAACACCCAGCTGCGGGCCCGGCTGTCCGACGCGCTGGCGGTGGCCGAAGGGCGCAGCGATGCCCGGCTGGTGGACATCCGCTCGGCGGACGAATACACCGGCAAGGTCTTCGCCCCGGCCGGCGTGCCCGAGCTGTCGGTCCGCGCGGGCCACATTCCCGGCGCGGCCAATGTGCCGTGGGGCCAGGCGGTGCGCGAAGACGGCACGTTCAAATCGGCCGAAGAATTGAAGAAGCTTTACGCCGCTGCGGGCATCGACGGCAGCAAGCCGATCATCACGTACTGCCGCATCGGCGAGCGCTCCAGCCACACCTGGTTCGCGCTGAGCAAGATCCTGGGCTACGAGGTGCGCAACTACGACGGTTCGTGGACCGAATACGGCAACGCCGTGGGCGTGCCCATCACCAACCCGGCCGGCACCCTCTGGGCCGCCAAGTAGCGCCGGGCCAAAACAGTTTGTCAGTAGGGGGTCTCTTTTCAAGCCCGCCGCGTGCGGGCTTTTTTTTGTCCGGAGGTTTTGGCCATGCGCGTTGCGGGACTGTTGTCATGGGGACTGCTGGCCGCGGTGGGGGTTGCCGCCTTGGCGCTGCAGGCCCAGCCGGGCGGACGCACTCTGGCTTTCTCATTGGCGGTGGGCGCCGTGCTGGGCGTGGTGCTGCAGCGGTCGCGCTTTTGCTTTTATTGCCATGCCCGCGACTGGTTCGTCGACGGCAACCCGCGCGGCCTGCTGTCCCTGGTCCTGGCGCTGGCCGTGGGCACGGTGGGATACACCGTCGTGCTGGGCAGCTGGGTGCCGGTGCCCACGGCCGGGCAATTGCCGGCGGACATGCACATCGGCCCGGTGAGCCTGGCCCTGGTGGCCGCGGGCCTGGCGTTCGGCGCCGGCATGGTGGTGTCAGGCTCGTGCATCAGCGCGCACTGGTACCGGCTGGCGGAGGGCTCGCCCGTCGCGCCTTTCGCCCTGATCGGATCGGCCGGCGGGTTCATCCTGGGGTTTCGCACCTGGAACCCGCTGTACAGCGCCAGCGTGGCCGACGCACCGGTCGTGTGGCTGCCGGCGCACCTGGGCTACGGCGGCGCGCTGGCGCTGCAGCTGGGCGTGCTGGCGGCCATCGCCGCCTGGCTGTGGCGCGGATTCGCCCGCGAGGCGCCCGGGGCCGCCACCGCGCCCCCGGGCGTGCCCGGCCTGCGCGAGGCATGGCGGCGATTGTGGGCGGGCCGCTGGCCGTACTGGGCGGGCGGGTTGGCGGTGGGGATCATCGGTGCCTTCGTGATCGTGCGCATGCGGCCGCTGGGTGTCACGGCGACGCTGGGCAGCGCGGCCCGCTCGCTGGCGCAGGGGCAGGGGTGGATCCCCGACCGGCTCGACGGCCTGGACAGCCTGGCAGGATGCGCCACGGCCCTGCAGGCGACCTGGCTCACGCCCAACGCGGTGCTGATCGGCGGGCTGGTCGCGGGCGCTTTCATCGCGGCGCTGGCCAGCGGCCAGTTCGCGCCCCGCTGGCCCAACGGGCGCGACGCCGTGCGGGGCCTGGGTGGCGGCGTGCTGCTGGGCTGGGGCGCGATGACCGGGCTGGGATGCACCGTCGGTACCCTGCTGTCGGGGGGGATGGCCGGCGCGCTGTCGGGCTGGGTGTTCGGGGCCGCGGTGTTCGTGGCGGTCTGGGGCGGGGTGAGGGCGCGGGCCTGGCGGGCGGGCCGGGCCGCCCGCTGATGCTTGAAGTGTTTTGGCCTCGATGCCGGCGGATTTCATGCCTGTATTGCTACTAAATTCGTAGCAGATCACGTTTTTGTGACTTGTGGGGCCGGGTGTGCATCGCGGCACTGTCCGACGACAAAGGGCGTCTTGGCTGACGGAGGGCCGGGGCCCGGTCGAGCCACCATCGGCGGGTCGCCCGCGCCGCGGGCCCGCATCCGATTCAGGGAACGCATGGCATCCAAAGACAAAGAGAAAGAAAAAGACAAACCCGCCGGTCCGGCCGTGAGCGAGAAGGACATCAAGGCGCAGCGCGATCTGTGCGTGCTGGGACCGCACGGCGACCTGCGCCTGGCCTCGGTCACCATCGACGGCTACAGCCTGGAGCTGCGCGACGGCGATGGCTTTGTGGGCGACAACGCCAGCCGCACCGCCTTCCGCGAAATGCTCGATGCCTGGCGCACGCTCTACACCGACATGGCCGGCAAGGACCCGCTGGGCAGCAAGCCCACACGCGAGATCAGCAAACAACGCCTGGACGAGCTGCTCGAAAAGGACGGCACCGCCGCCCGCGCCATCGAGGCCGCCTCGGAGGACTACGCGCTGCAGCTGTCCCACGTGGTGCAGTGCTTTCTCAAGCACAAGACGTGGCGCGGCGTGAAGCGCGTGATCATCGGCGGGGGCTTTCACCAGAGCGAAGTGGGCGAGAGGGCCATCGCCCGTGCCGCCGAAATTCTCAAAAAGGAAAAGACGCCCATCGAGCTGCGCACCCTGCACCACCACGCGGACGAGGGTGGCCTGATCGGCTGGGTGCACCTGGCGCCGCCGGCACTGCTGCAGAGCTACGACGCCATCCTGGCCGTGGACATCGGCGGCACCAACGTGCGCTGCGGCATCGTGCAGACCCACCTGCACAGCGCGCCCGACATGTCCAAGGCCGAGGTGCTGATCCGCGAGAAGTGGGGCCATGCGGATGATGCTCCCAAGCGCGACGAACTGGTCGAAGGCATCGCGGAAATGCTGGAAGACCTGGTGGCCCATGCCGAGAAGGAAAACATCCGCCTAGCGCCCTACGTCGGCGTGGCCTGCCCGGGACTGGTCTGCGAAGACGGGTCGCTGGCGGGCGGCACGCAGAACCTGCCGGGCAACTGGGAGAGCATCCGCTTTCACCTGCCGCGCGACCTGTGCGAGCGTCTGCCCTACATCGGCCAGGGCCGCACGCAGGTCTGCCTGCACAACGATGCGGTGGTGCAGGGCCTGTCGGAGCTGCCCTTCACCACCGACGTGAAGCGCTGGGCCGTGCTCACCGTGGGCACGGGCCTGGGCAACGCCAGCTACACGAACCGCGCGGACGGCTGAGCCGCAGGCCCGCGCCTGGCGGGGCCGGGCGCGGAAGGCCCGCAGGACAGGACGGGTCCGATCCGCGTCGCCTTGGGACGGGCGCCGCGCTGCCCAATAGGGCGGGCCGCGCTCCGGCATGCCCCGAAACCTATAATCGACGTCCCCAGCCCTCGCCGGGCCTTCATGGGCCTCACATGCGTTGAGGCACCTCGGCACCCCACCAGATTCCAAGATGAGCCAGCCCACTTCCAGCGTCGCAGACATCCGCAAGACTTTCCTCGACTTCTTCGCGTCGAAGGGCCACACCATCGTTCCGTCGAGCCCGCTCGTGCCGGGCAACGACCCGACGCTGATGTTCACGAACTCGGGCATGGTGCAGTTCAAGGATGTGTTCCTGGGCACCGACAAGCGTCCCTACCAGCGCGCGACCTCCGTCCAGGCCTGCCTGCGCGCGGGCGGCAAGCACAACGACCTGGAGAACGTGGGCTACACGGCCCGCCACCACACGTTCTTCGAAATGCTGGGCAACTGGAGCTTTGGCGACTATTTCAAGCGCGAATCGCTGAAGTGGGCCTGGGAGCTGCTCACCGAGGTCTATCAGCTGCCGGCCGAACGCCTGCTGGCCACCGTCTACGAAGAGGACGACGAGGCCTATGACATCTGGACGAAGGAAATCGGCCTGCCGCCCGAGCGCGTGATCCGCATCGGCGACAACAAGGGCGGCCGCTACAAGTCCGACAATTTCTGGATGATGGCCGACACGGGCCCCTGCGGCCCCTGCAGCGAAATCTTCTACGACCACGGCCCCGAGATCCCCGGCGGCCCCCCCGGCAGCCCCGACGAGGACGGCGACCGCTTCATCGAGATCTGGAACAACGTGTTCATGCAGTTCGACATGGCCGAGGACGGCTCCGTCAAGCCGCTGCCCGCACCGTGCGTGGACACGGGCATGGGCCTGGAGCGCCTGGCCGCCATCCTGCAGCACGTGCACAGCAACTACCAGATCGACCTGTTCGATGCGCTCATCAAGGCCGCGGGCCGTGAGACGCACACGGCCGATCTGTCCAACCCGTCGCTCAAGGTGATCGCCGACCACATCCGCGCGACCTCGTTTCTCATCGTGGACGGCGTGCTGCCGAGCAACGAGGGCCGCGGCTACGTCGAGCGCCGCATCGTGCGCCGCGCCATCCGCCATGGCTACAAGCTGGGCCAGAAGACGCCGTTCTTCCACAAGCTCGTCAAGGACCTGGCGCAGCAGATGGGCGACGCCTACCCCAAGCTGCGCGAGCAGGAGCAGCGCATCACCGATGTGCTCAAGACCGAAGAGGAACGCTTCTTCGAGACGCTGGCCAACGGCATGGAGATCCTGGACGCCGCCCTGGCCGGCGGCGCGAAGGTGCTGCCCGGCGAAGTGGCCTTCAAGCTGCACGACACCTACGGCTTTCCGCTCGACCTGTCGGCCGACGTGTGCCGCGAGCGCGGCGTGACCGTGGACGAGGCCGGTTTCGCCGAAGCCATGAACAAGCAAAAGGCCCAGGCCCGTGCGGCCGGCAAGTTCAAGATGGACAAGGCGCTGGAGTACACCGGCGACGTCAACCGCTTCACAGGCTACGAGCAACTGGCCGAGAAGACCGCCAAGATCACTGCCATCTATGTGGACGGCGTCGGCGTTGCCGCGCTGCGCGCCGGGCAAGAGGGCGTCGTGGTGCTCGACACCACGCCGTTCTATGCCGAAAGCGGTGGCCAGGTGGGCGACCAGGGCGTCATCACCAGCGGCTCGGCCCGCTTCGCGGTGGCCGATACGCTCAAGATCAAGGCCGATGTGTTCGGCCACCACGGCAGCCTGGAAGCCGGCACCCTCAACGTGGGCGACACGGTCCATGCCGAGGTGGACACGGCCCTGCGCGCGGCCACCATGCGCAACCACTCCGTCACCCATTTGATGCACAAGGCCCTGCGCGAAGTGCTGGGCAGCCATGTGCAGCAAAAGGGTTCGCTGGTGAACGCCGAGCGCACGCGCTTCGACTTTGCCCACAATGCCCCGGTGACCGATGCGCAGATCCGCGAGATCGAGCGCCGCGTGAACGAGGAAATCCTGGCCAACACTGCCACCGGCGCCCGCGTGATGGACATCGAGTCGGCCCAGAAGACCGGCGCCATGATGCTGTTCGGCGAGAAGTACGGCGAAAGCGTGCGGGTGCTGGACATCGGCACGAGCCGCGAGCTGTGCGGCGGCACGCACGTGGCGCGCACCGGCGACATCGGGCTGTTCAAGGTCGTGGCCGAAGGCGGCGTGGCGGCCGGCGTGCGGCGGATCGAAGCCGTCACCGGCAGCAACGCGCTGGCCTATCTGCAGCAGCTCGAAGACACCGTGACCCGTGCGGCCAGCGTGCTGAAGGCACCGGTGGCCGAGCTGAACGGCCGCATCGGCCAGACGCTGGACCAAGTGAAGGGGCTGGAGCGCGAAGTGGCCGCACTCAAGGGCAAGCTCGCTTCGGCGCAGGGCGACGAGATGCTCGCCCAGGCGGTGGACATCAAGGGCGTGAAGCTGCTGGCGGCCCAGCTGCCCGGCGCGGATGCCAAGACCCTGCGCGACACCATGGACAAGCTCAAGGACAAGCTCAAGTCCGCCGTGATCGTGCTGGCGGCCGTCGATGGCGACAAGGTGCAGTTGGCGGCCGGCGTGACCGCCGACAGCGTGGGCAAGGTCAAGGCCGGCGAGCTGGTCAACTTCGTGGCCCAACAGGTCGGCGGCAAGGGCGGCGGCAAGCCCGACATGGCCATGGCCGGTGGCACCGATGCGTCCGCGTTGCCCGCGGCGCTGGCGTCCGTGCAAGGCTGGGTGGTCGAACGCCTCTGATTTTCAGGGCGCCGCAAAAACAAAGGCCCGCATCGCGGGCCTTTGTTGTTTGGGCAGCCGCAGGGGCGGCCGGTCAGAACAGTTCGACGTCGTCGTTGGACACCTTGGTGTGCAGGTGGCCCTGGTCGATCAGTTCGTCGTAGTAGCACACCCGGTTGCGGCCGTTTTCCTTGGCGAAGTAGAGGGCCTGGTCGGCCTGGCCCAGGATTTCGACCGGCGCACCGCGGTCGGTGCACACGAAGCCCAGGCTGACGGTGACCCGGCCCACCTGCGGAAAGTTGTACTCCTGCACCGCCAGGCGGAAGCGGTTGAACACCTTGTGCGCGGTCGACAGCGTGGTCGAGCGCAGCAGGACCACGAACTCCTCGCCCCCGAAGCGGAAGATGCGGTCGTGGCTGCGGAAGGACGAGCGCAGGATGTTGGCGATCAGGATCAGCACCTCATCGCCATACAGGTGGCCGAAGCGGTCGTTGACCTGCTTGAAATGGTCGATGTCCACCACCGCCAGCCACTGCTGCAGCGGCTCGCTCGCGTCGGAACCGTCTCCGTCCGCGAGCATCTCGTCGGCCGCGATGCGCACGCTGCCGGACACGCCTGCGCGGCGCGCGAACTGCTCGTCGAAGGTCTTGCGGTTGAACAGCCCCGTGAGCGCATCGCGCTCGCTATAGTCCAGCAGGCTCTGGTAGTTCTGGTAGACATAGAAGACGCTCTGGATCACGTCCAGCTTGTGCACCGAGAACGGCCGAGACTGCGTCACTTCGATGCAGGCGTGCACCTCGTCGTGCATCCACACCGGCATCCACAGCGTGTGCTCGCCCTTGCGCAGCGAATGCAACGCGCGCCGCTCCTTCTGCAAGATGCATTCGTGCAGCGCGGCGTATTGGGTGAGGGGCTCGCGGCGGGAATCGGCCGCGGCTTCGGAGTTGGTCGACACCATCTGGCCCTGATCGCACCAGGTGCGCGGCCGCACGTAAGGAACGCCATCGTCCTTGAAGATTTCGAGCGCACGCACTGCCTTGATCGCGGGCAGCTTCTGCAGCGTGGAGAGCACCGACACCTCCAGCCGAAGATGGTCGCGGTGGCCGGTCATTTCGACCAGGTTGTCGAGAATGGGCTTCATGGATGCGTCGATTCTGCAGTCATGCGGTCAACTTCGGCGCACGAACACCACGTCCCATACGCCGTGCCCCAGGCGCAGGCCACGGTTTTCGAACTTGGTGAGGGGGCGGTAGTCGGGCTGCGGCGCGTAGCCGTCAGCGGTATTGGCCAATTGGGGCTCGGCCGACAGCACCTCCAGCATCTGTTCGGCGTACGGCTGCCAGTCCGTCGCGCAATGCAGGTAGCCGCCCGGCTTGAGCCGGGCCGCCAGCTTGGCCACCAGCGGCGGCTGGATCAGGCGGCGCTTGTTGTGCTTTTTCTTGTGCCACGGATCGGGAAAGAAGATGTGGATCCCATCCAGCGTGCCGGGCGGCACCATGTGGTCGATCACCTCGACCGCGTCGTGCTGCAGGATGCGGATGTTGGTCAGGCCCTGCTCGCCGATGCGTTTGAGCAGCGCGCCCACGCCGGGCTCGTGCACCTCGCAGCACAGGAAGTTGTCCTGCGGGCGCACGCCGGCGATGTGCGCGGTGGCCTCGCCCATGCCGAACCCGATCTCCAGCACCAGCGGGGCGGTGCGGCCGAACACGGCGGGTGCGTCGATGGGTTGGGGCGCGTAGTCCAGCACGAAGCGCGGGCCCAGCTCTTCAAAGGCCTTGGCCTGGCCGGTGGTGGTGCGGCCTGCGCGGCGCACATAGCTCTTGATGGTCTTGGGATAGGGGACGTCGGCGGGGGCACCGCCGCCCGCGCGCGCAGGGCGCTGCTCGGGGGGATTCGTCGGGCCGGCATCGGCCAGGGGCAATTGCGTTTCTGTCACGGTGAGCGATTGTAGATTCCGGACCATGCCCGCGCCCAGAGCTCCAGCGCATGGCCGACCGGGGTGTCGTTTGGCCGCACCAGCGGCGGCAGGCCGAGCTGGTGCGCGGCGGCGGCCAGCGCCTTGACGGGTTCGCGCGTGTCCACCGGCGGCGCGCCGTGCTGTTTGGAGAGCTTGGCGCCGTCGGGCGCATACACCAGCGGCGTGTGCAGGTAGCGCGGCGTGGCCAGGCCGAGGGCGTGCTGCAGCAGGATCTGTCTCGGCGTGTTGTCGGCGAGGTCTTCACCCCGCACCACGTGGGTGACGCCCTGGTCGGCATCGTCCACCACCACGGCGAGCTGGTAGGCCCAAAGCCCATCGGCGCGGCGCAGCACGAAGTCGCCCACCGCGCTCGCCACGTCCTGCGATTGCACGCCCAGCCGGCGGTCTTCCCAGACCACGCCGTCGCGCGAGACCGAAGGCCCGGCATCGCGCTCGCACGGCCCTGGACGGGCAGGTAATTTTTTCTGAATTTCCGATGAGCGGAACCGCCAGGACCGCGCCGGCCGACCCTGCAGCCCCCCACGGCAGGTGCCGGGGTAGGGCAGCTCCACATGGGGTTGGCGCACATGGCCGAGCCGGGCATGGGCTTGCTCGATGTCGCTGCGCGAACAGGCGCAGGGGTAGGCCCGTCCCTGGGCGAGCAGGCGGTCCAGCGCTTGCTGGTACGGCAGGCCACGCTCCGATTGCCGCATCACCGGGCCATCCGGCAGCAGGCCGCAATCGGCCAGCTGGGACAGGATGATGGCGTCGGCCCCAGGCGCGCAGCGCGGGGTGTCGACGTCTTCGATGCGCACCAGCCATTGCCCGCCGCGCCCCCCGTGCGCCGAACGCGCGTCCAGCCAACTGGCCAGCGCCGCCACCAGCGAGCCCGCATGCAGCGGGCCCGTGGGCGACGGCGCGAAACGGCCGATGTAGCGGGAGAGGGCGTCCAGCGTCATGCCACCGCGAGAGCGAGTTCCAGTCCGGAGACGAAGGCGTCTTCCAGGCGATGGCCCAGGCACCAGTCGCCGCACAGGCCGATGCCGGCCTTGGCGTCCCACAGGTGCGAGCGGCCCAGCGGCGCGAGCGTTTGCGCATAGCGCCAGCGGCAGACCTCGGCGTGCGCGGGTTCGGCGCGGATGCCGGTCACCTCGGAGAACGCTTTGGTGAGCTTGGCCTGCACCCGGGCTTCGCCGTCCTCCAGGTGCTCCCTCGACCACGCGGGGCTGGCCTGCACGGTCCAGCGCTCCACCGGGCCGCGCCCGGGCTTGGAAGACTCGCGCGCCAGCCAGGCGATGCGGTGGTGGGTGCTGCGCGCCGCGTTCCACTGCGGCCCCAGCGTGGTGAGGCCCGGCCGCACCGCCTGGGGAAACGCCAGCATGAGCGTCCAGCAGGGGGCGATGGTGACCTGGGCCAGCGGTGCGTGCAGCGATGGCGCGACGGTCGTGCCCGACGCGGTGCCGGAGGCCTGCAGCAGCGCCAGCGCCGGCACGGAGGGCTGCGCGAGCAGCACCACGTCGAACCCCGCATGCACCTGCGCCGCGCCATCGGGCGACTCGGTGCGCAGTTGCCAGCGCTTGCCGTCCATGGGGTCGCGTTCGATGCGGGTCACGCGGCAGCCGGTGAGCAGGCGGCCGGCCTGCGACAGCGGCCGCGACCAGGCATCCACCAGCGATTGCATGCCAGGGCTGGCGACCCAGTGGGGCTCGCCCGGCGGTGGCGCCGCGGCGGCCACGCGGCCTGCCGCATCGAGCACGCGCACGGTGTTGGCGCTCCAGGGCCGGCACAGGCCGGGCACGGTTTCCAGGGCCCGTTCGAAGCGCGAGTCGCGCACGGTGAAATACTGCGCGCCGGCATCGAAGCTGCCGAAGGCCGTGTCCAGCGTGGTGGTGCGTCCACCGGCATGGGGGGCCTTCTCGAACACCGTGACCTCATGGCCTGCCTGGACCAGCGTGCGGGCGCACACGATGCCCGCCATGCCGGCACCGATGACGGCGAAGCGGCGGGCCGGTGCCGAAGGCTCGGGGGATGGGGCCGGGGTCTCCGTGGAGGGGCTGCGTCGCAGCCGTTGCTTGGATCGTTGGGCAGGTGCTGGGGGCATGGGGCCGGGCCTTTCGGAAGCGAAGTTCAGGAGCAGTGAAACAAGGCCCACTCTACACGCGCGGCCCTTGGCCGCGTGGCTTCGTGCGCTAGAAATGATGATGGTTTTCGAGCAGTGCCTTGCGCGTGGCGGGGCTTTGCAGTTGGGACAGCCACCACTGCAGCGCCCGGCCCGGCGCGCTGTGGCCGGGCCCGCCCCAGGCGTAGTGCAACTGCACATTGCGCCGTGCGCGGGCCACCCGCCGTGTCACGAGGCGCCCCGCCTCCAGGTAGGGCCGGGCCATGGGCTCCGGAATGAACCCGCCGCCCAGGCCGCGCAGTTGCGCCTGCAGCTTGGCCTGCATGCTGTCCACGGTGAAGACATCCTGCCCCCCGAGCAGGCCCATGGTGACGCTGCCGCGCTGCGCGGAATCGGCCACGGCGACGGCGCGGTGCATGCGCAGCACGGTGTCGGTGATGGGCTCCTGCGCATCGGCCAGCGGGTGGTGGGGGGCGATGGCGTAGAGAAACTCCACCTCTCCCATCGTCTCCTGCTGCAGGCCGGAGACGGTGGAGGCGTTGACCGCCACGCCGATGGCCAGGTCGGCCCGGCCCGAGGTCAGCATCTCCAGCGTGCCCGACAGGATGCCGGTGCGCAGCTTGAGCCGCGTGGGGGGCTCCATGGCGTAGAACGCCTCGGTCAGCTCCAGCAGGGTGGTGGGCGAGATGATGCCGTCCACGCTGATGGTCAACTGCGGCTCCCAGCCCGTGGCGACGCGGCGAACGCGGTGCGCCACCGCGTCCACTTCTTCGAGCAGCCGCGCGCCTTCGCGCAGCAGTTCGGTGCCGGCCTCCGTCGGGCGCGCCTGCCGCGCGCTGCGGTCGAACAGCAGCACGTCGAGCGCGTCCTCGATCTGGCGCACGCGGTAGGTGAGGGCGCTGGGCACCAGTCCCAGCCGCCGCGCCGCCGCGGCGAAGCTGCCGGTGTCCGCTATGACCTGCAGCATGGCCAGGCTGTCGGGGGTCAGGGCGTCGCGGGCGTTTTGCATGGTGGGTGCGGCTGAGCTTCAAAGATTTTGAATGATGCCTTCAATCCGCTTGGGCTTGCAAGCCGCACCCTGCTTCTAAAGTCGCTGCACCGAATGAACACCCGCCGCCCATGCTGACCGTCCGAAAATCCCAAGACCGGGGCCATGCCGACCATGGCTGGCTGCAGTCGTACCACAGCTTTTCGTTCGCCGGCTACTACGACCCCCGCTACATGGGCTACGGCAGCCTGCGCGTCGTCAACGAAGACCGCATCGCACCGGGCACCGGCTTCGGCACCCACGGCCACCGCGACATGGAAATCCTGAGCTACGTGCTGTGCGGCGAACTGGCGCACAAGGACAGCCTGGGCAACGTGCGGGGCATTCCCCAGGGCGACGTGCAGCGCATGAGCGCCGGCACCGGGGTGACGCACAGCGAGTTCAACCATGCCCCCGGGCGCTCCACCCATTTCCTGCAGATCTGGCTGGAGCCCGATGCCCGCGGCATCGCCCCTGAATACGAGCAAAAGACCTTCGCCGATGCGGACAAGCGCGGAGTGCTCCGACTGCTGGCCTCGCCCGATGGCGCGTGCGGCTCGCTCACCGTCCACGCGGATGCCCGGCTGTACGCCGGCCTGTTCGATGGGGCAGAGGCCGCCACGCTGGCGCTGCCACCTGGCCGCAAGGGCTACGTGCAATTGGTGCGCGGGGCGCTGCAGGTCAACGGGCTTGCCCTGGCGGCCGGCGATGCGGCCTTCGCAGAGCACGAGCCCCTGCTGGCGTTCGGGCAGGGCACGCAGGCGGAAGTGCTGGTGTTCGACCTGGCGGCCTGAGAATCGGCCGACTCTCGTTTTCCTTCTCTCCCTGTCCCCTCTCTTTTTTCTTCACCCAACCACCCGTTCGAGGAGTTCATTTATGGCAAAAATCGCAGTGGTCTTTCATTCCGGCTATGGCCACACGCAGCGCCTGGCCCAGGCCGTGGCCGAAGGCGCGAACGCGCAGCTCGTTGCCATCGATGCCGATGGCAACCTGCCCGAAGGCGGCTGGGACACCCTGCAGGCGGCCGATGGCATCCTGTTCGGCACGCCCACGTACATGGGCGGCCCGAGCTGGCAGTTCAAGAAATTCGCCGATGCCTCCTCCAAGGCCTGGTTCGGCCGCAGCTGGCAGGACAAGGTGTTCGGCGGCTTCACCAACAGCGCCAGCCTGAACGGCGACAAGCAGGGCACGCTGGCCTACCTGCACACCCTGGCGTCGCAGCACGGCGGCATCTGGGTGAGCCTGGGCCTGCTGCCCAGCAACTCCAAGGCCGCCACCCGCAACGACCTGAACAACCTGGGCGGCTCGGTCGGCGTGCTGGCCCAGTCGCCCTCCGACGCCAGTGTGCAGGAAATGCTCCAGGGCGACCTGGACACGGGCCGGTCGTACGGCGCACGCGTGGCGGAGATTGCGCGCCGCCTGCACGGCTGATAGATTGGCCGGCCCATCCCCCTCGATCCCTCCCCTCACCGGAACCTTCCCATGACCCTCGAATTGCGGCGCATTGCCGGCGCACCGCTGGCGCAGACCCTGACGGTTCGCGGGCATCGCCTTGTCGTGGACGGCACCGTGGCCGAGGACGGCGATGACACCGGCCCCAATCCGCACGACCTGTACGACGCCGCGCTCGGCGCGTGCAAGGCGCTCACCGTGCTGTGGTACGCGCGCCGCAAGGGCATGGCGGTGGACGACGTGCGCACGGTGATCGACCGCGACGCCTCGGCCGAGCGCAGCGGCACCTACCGCCTGGCCGCCCGCCTGCAGGTGAGCGGCGATCTCACCGACGCCCAGATCGCGGAGCTGGAGGCCGTGGCCGCCAAGTGCCCGGTGCACAAGCTGATGACCAGCGTCACCACCGAGATCACCACCGCCGTGGAGCGCATGCCATGAGCGGGCCGGCCATCCTGAAGGGGCACGACAAGGACCTGGGCGGCGGATTCACCGTGCGCCGGCTCCTGCCATCGCTGCAGCGCCGCTCGGTCGGGCCCTTCGTCTTCTTCGACCATTTCGGGCCGGTGACCGTGGAGCCGGCGTCCGAATACGACGTGCGGCCTCACCCGCACATCGGCCTGGCCACCGTCACCTACCTGTTCGACGGTGCCATCGTGCACCGGGACAGCCTGGGCTCGCTGCAGCAGATCGAACCCGGTGCCATCAACTGGATGACCGCGGGGCGCGGCATCGTGCATTCCGAGCGGCGGCCCGATGCGCTGCGCGACCGCAGCTACGTGAACCATGGCATCCAGCTGTGGGCGGCGCTGCCGATGGCCAGCGAGGACGACGCACCCAGCTTCGTGCACACGCCGGCCGCCGACATTCCCGAGCTGTCGCACGAGGGCGCCACGGTGCGCGTGCTGATCGGCCGGGCGTTCGGCCACGCCTCGCCCGTGGCGACGCTGTCGCCCACGCTGTACCTCGACGTGCAATTGGCCGCTGGCGGTGCGCTGACCCTGCCGCCCCTGGCGCAGGAAATGGCGATCTATGCGGTGGACGGCGACCTGCTGCTCGACGGAGAGCCGTTCGCGGCTCACACGCTGGCCGTGCTGGAGACGGGCGCCGGCGCCGCGCTGCGCGCGCCGGACCGGGCGGTGCGGCTGATGGTGATCGGCGGCGACGCGCTGGATGCCCCGCGCCACATCTGGTGGAATTTCGTGTCGAGCCGCAAGGACCGCATCGTGCAGGCCGCCGACGACTGGGACGCCCAGCGCATGGGCCACGTGCCCGGCGAGACCGAATGGATTCCGCTGCCGGAGCGGCGCTTCAAGCCTTGAACTGAAAAATCGGACCAAAACAGCCCGATGCCCTAGAAAATCATGCCCCGGCAGCTCACATTTTGATAGCGGCGGGCTCTGCGGCTGATTCCGGCTGCGTCGACAGGTCGTTCGCCAGCACCCGGCGCTCGTCGAACACGAAGCAGCCGCCGTGGTAGTGCGCCCCGTCGGTTTCCTCGAAGTACTTGAGGATGCCGCCTTCGAGCTGGTAGACGTTCTCGATGCCTTCCTCGCGCATCAGGATGGCGGCCTTTTCGCAGCGGATGCCGCCCGTGCAGAAGCTCACCACCGTCTTGCCCGCGAACTCGGCCTTGTGCTCGCGCAGCGCCGGCGGAAACTCGGTGAACTTGTCGATGCGCCAGTCGATGGCGTTGTCGAACGTGCCCTGGTCCACCTCGAAGGCATTGCGCGTGTCCAGCGTCACCACCGGCCGGCCCGCGTCGTCGTGCCCCTGCGCCAGCCATCGGCGCAGGGTGGGTGCGTCCACCGCGGGCGCCCGGCCGTTCGACGGGCGGATGGTGGGGTGGTCCATGCGGATGATCTCGCGCTTGACCTTCACCAGCATCTTGCGAAACGGCTGCTTGGCCGACCAGCTTTCCTTGGGGGCCAGGGGTTCGAAGCGTTCGTCCGTCTTCAACGCATCGATGAAGCCGCGCACCGCCGTCGACGGCCCGGCCAGGAACAGGTTGATGCCTTCTTCGGCCAGCAGGATGGTGCCCTTGAGGTGGGCCGCCTCGGCCCGCGCATGCAGCACGTCGCGCAGCTCGGCCGCGTCCGGCAGGGGCACGAACAGGTAGCAGGAGATATTGAGAACGTCGTTCACGGTGGACTCGGGCATGGCAGGCGGGCCGGACGGCCAACGGCGTGGCCCCGGCGTTCGGCTAACTGGCGGGGGTGAGCAGCGCAGTGTCGATCTTGTTGGCCAGCTGGGCAATGGCCAGCGCCGCGGGGCAGCCGGGCATCTGCATCAGCAGCAGCTGGCGCCGCATGACGGCATCGCGCACCGACGTGTCGGCCGGGATGTCGCCCATGTGCAGCAAGCGCATGGAGCGGCCCGATTCGGTGCTCACGAAGCGGTCCAGCACCTGCTGCAACTGGCTTGTGATGGCGCGGCCGTCGCCGGGGCGCGCGGCCTGGTTGACCACCATGCGCACGTGCTGGCGCTTTTGCTGCGTGGCCAGCACCTTGATCGCGGCGTAGGCGTCGGTGAGGGAAGTGGGCTCGGGCGTGGCGACGATCAGCACCTCGGACGCGAGCGACACCGAGAACAGCACCACGTCGGAGATGCCCGCGCCGGTGTCCAGCAGGATCACGTCGAAGCGCGGTGCCAGGGTCTGAATCACGTTCAAAAATTCGCTGCGCACTTCGGGGGTGAGGCGCGAGTACTCGACCATGCCGGAGCCGGCCAGCACGACCGAAAAGCCGCCGGGCGCGTCGATCACGGCATCGTCCAGGTCGGCCTTGCCGGTGAACACGTCGTGCAGCGTCACCTTGGGGTGCAGGTTCAGCACCACGTCGAGGTTGGCCAGGCCCAGGTCGGCATCGAGCACGAGCACGCGGTGGCCACGGCGGGTGAGGGCGGCCGCCAGGTTGGCGGAAACGAAAGTCTTGCCCACGCCGCCCTTGCCGCTCGTGATGGCGATGATGCGGGCGCCAGGCGGCGGGCTAGCGGTGCGCGCAGGCATGTTGGGGCCGGCGGGTGTGGTGGGTTGCGGGGACAGCGCGTCGGTCATCTCTGGGCTTTCAATAGGCGCTGCCTGTGGAATCCATGGGCGGTGGCAGATCGCCCCATCCCGACGGAGTGTATAGCGGGCCGAAGAGCAGGCTCTTCTCTTCGGCACTGACGGTGCTGTCCGGCTGTTCTTCGATGCTGACGCGGTTGCGGCCGGCCATCTTGGCTTTATAGAGCTGGCTGTCGGCACGCTCGCTCCACAGGAGCGTCGTGCTGCGGATCCATTGCAGGGCGAAAGCCCCGCCGATGCTGACAGTGACGTTGAGATCGACGGAGGGCGAGATGCGCACCGGCGTGCGCTCGATCGCGCGGCGGATGCGTTCCGCCACCACGCGGCCGAAGCCCGCCTGGCAGGCCGGCAGCACCACGGCGAACTCTTCGCCGCCGTACCGGGCCAGGGTGTCCATGGGGCGCACGCAGCCGTTCAGGGTGCGTGCCACCGACTGCAGCACGATGTCTCCGGCCAGATGGCCGTAGGTGTCATTCACCCGCTTGAAATTGTCGATGTCGAGCATGAGCAGCAGCGCCGCCTCGCCCGCCCGGGTGACGCGGTCGATCTCGCGCTCCAGCACGGTGCGGAAGTGGCGCCGGTTGGCCAGCCCGGTGAGGGGATCCTTGAGCGACAGCTCGCACAGGCCATCGATCAAGCCCTGCAGGTAGTGCAGCGGCGTGTCGGAGGGCAAAGCAGCTTCTGAGCCCGCGGCCTGTGCAACCAACGCATGCGCTGTCGTCAGGCGCAGGTCGCGCAGGTTCACGAATTGAGGGGTCGCAGATTCAGTCACAAAATGCAACAAACAGTATGTACCGAGTGTAGCAGCGGGGTTGGCTTCTGACCCCTGCGATCCTGGCTCATTCCGTTAATTGTTGCAACACCGCCAGTGCCTGCGCATCGGTGCGGTAGAGCGCAAGACCCGGTCCCGCTTCCAGAAGCCCGGCGCGGCGAAGCACCTGTTCCACTGGCAGCTTGATGCCGCTCACGTGCAGTTGCCCCCCGCGGGAGGCGGCCAGCGTGCGCAGGCGGGCGAAGGTTTCCACGCCGGTCACGTCGATGCGGTTGATGGGTTGCGCAAAAAGGCACAGGTGCCGAATCTCCGGGTGGGCGGCCCAGTGCTCGGCGATGCGGCGTTCCAGGGCCGCGGCGGACGCGAAGTCCAGCTCGGCATCCATCCGCAGGGCGAAAAGCCCCGGCGCGATGGGGGGCAAAAGCCAAAGGTGGCGGTCGCGCAGGCTGCCGTCCGGGTGGGGGGCCACCTCGATGATGCGCGGGTGCAGGCGCTGGTAGAGAAAGTGGCCCAGGTTCAGCACCAGGCCGACCAGCACGCCCCAGTACATGCGCGGCGCCGTCGCCAGGGTCAGCGCGAAGGTGACGCCGCCGATGACCGTCTCCACCCGCGACACCCGCCACAGCCGCAGCAGCGTGCCGGGCTTGATGAGGCTGGTCACCGCCGTCACCACCACCGCTGCCAGCACCGAATGGGGCACGTGGTACAGCGCCGGGGTGAGCCACAGCAGCACCGCCAGCACCAGCGCCAGGGCGAAAAGGGTGGCCCAGCCGCTCTTGGCGCCCGCGTAGAGGTTGATCGCCGAGCGCGAGAACGAGGCGCTTGTGGCGAAGCTGCCGCACAGTCCCGAACTCATCTTGGCCAGGCCGTGCGCAATCAGGTCCTGGTTCTCGTTCCAGCGGGTGCCGCCCTGCTGGTGCTCGACCTTGGCGCTGGAGGCGGTCTCCAGGAAGCTCACCAGCGTGACCACCAGCACCGGCAGCACCAGCGCGCCGAACTCGTCCCACGACAGCCAGCCGGGCCAGTAGGGCTGGGGCAGCCCGGCGGGCAGGTGGCCGACCACGGCGCCGTCGTGGTCGGCGTAGCCGATCGCCCAGCTGACCAAGGCCGCCAGCCCGACGATCACGATGGCCGCCGGAAACGTGGCGCGCCAGCGCCGCGCGGCCACCAGCAGCCCCAGGCTGCCCAGGCCGAATGCCGCCGCCGTCAGGTCGAAATGGTGCAGCGACGGCGACACGGCCAGCGCATTCCAGGTGGTGCGCAGCCCCAGCAGGTCCGGCAACTGGGAGGCCAGGATGAGCAGGGCCGCCGCCTGGGTGAAGCCGTTGAGCACGGGCGAGGTGACCAAATTGAGCAGCCAGCCGAACCGTGCCACCCCCAGCAGCATCTGCAGCAGGCCCGACAGCAGCGCCATCCATGCGGCCAGCGCCACCCAGTGCGCGCTGCCGGGTTCCGCCAGGCCGGTGAGCGACGCGCCGATCAACAGGCTGGTCAGCGCGGTGGGCCCCACGCCCAGGCGGGTGGAGGAACTCCACAGCACCGCGATCAGCGCCGGCACCAGCGACGCGTAGATGCCGGTGATGACCGGCATGCCCGCCAGCGCTGCGTAGGCCACCCCCTGGGGCACCAGCATGAGGCCGACCGTCATCCCGGCCCAGAACTCCCCCCGCATCAGGTGGCGGTCCGGACGGGGCCAGGCCAGGAAAGGGAACCATCGGGAAAGGGACTGCAGGCGCATCCCGCGATTGTCGCGCGGCGGCGGGCGGGCGCCAGCGGCATCTCGACTGCCTTGTCCTACGCGAGCTTCGGCGCCTTCCCACCGGGTGCAGGGCGCCGCAAACCTAAAGTGCCCACCAGATTCCCCCATTTCCTGCAAGGAGGCCTCCCATGAACGCAACCCGCACGCCCCACAGCCCTTCCCACCGGATGGTGAGCATCCTTTCCGCCACGCTGCTGGCTTTCGGACTGGCCGCCTGCGACAAGGCCGATGACCGCACGGTGGGCCAGCAGATCGACTCCGCCGTCGCCAAGAGCGGCCAGGTGGCCTCGGACGCCCAGCGCAAGATGGAAGCCGCTGCCAACGAAGCCGGCGATGCGACCCGCCAGGCGGCCGAGCGCGCCGCCGCGGTGATGGACGATGCCGGCATCACGGCCAAGGTGTCCGCCGGCCTGGCCCAGGACGCGGAACTGAGCGCCGTCAAGATCGACGTGGACACCCGCAACGGCATCGTGACACTGAACGGTCCGGTCAAATCCAAGCAGGCCAGCGAGCGCGCCACGAACATCGCCCAGAACGTGCAGGGCGTGAACTCGGTGGTCAACCAACTCACCATCTCCAGCGCCGGCTGATCTCCGGCCCGGCTTCTGCCAACCCGGCACGGGTGCCAGGGCCATTGACCGTGCGCCGCCCGGCCCACCCTCGACGGGTGCGCCGGGCGCTACCATGGCGCCCATGACTTCACCCGCCGACCTCGCCACCCGCATCGTCCACCACGACTACGTGCCCCCTGCAGGCTTCGCCGCGCCGCAGCCTGCGGTCTACAAGGCCTCCACGGTCATCTTCCCCAATGTGGCGGCCATGCGCGCCCGCGAGTGGAAGGACAAGACCAGCTACACCTACGGCCTGCACGGCACCCCCACCAGCTACCAGCTGGAAGAGCGCCTGTGCGAACTGGAGGGCGGCAAGCAGTGCCTGCTGGTGCCCAGCGGCCTCGCCGCCATCGCCAATGTCTCGCTGGCGCTGCTGCGCGCCGGCGACGAGGTGCTCATTCCCGACAACGCCTATGGCCCGAACAAGGCGCTGGCCGAGGTGGAGCTGGCCCACTACGGCATCCGCCACGTGCTGTACGACCCGATGGACCTTGCCGACCTCGCTGCCCGGATCACGCCTGCGACGCGCCTGGTGTGGCTGGAGGCGCCGGGCTCGGTGACCCTGGAGTTCCCCGACCTGGTCGAGCAGGTGCGCATCTGCCGCGAGCGCGGCGTGGTCTGCGCCCTGGACAACACCTGGGGCGCGGGTCTGGCGTTCGCGCCCTTCGACCTGCGGGGCGACGGCCAGTGGGGCGTGGATGTGTCGGTGCATGCGCTCACCAAATACCCCAGCGGCGGCGGCGACGTGCTCATGGGCAGCATCGTCACCCGCGACCAGGCCCTGCACCTGCGCATGAAGCTGTGCCACATGCGCCTGGGGCTGGGCGTGGGCGCAAACGACGTCGAATCCGTGCTGCGCTCGCTGCCCAGCATCGGCCTGCGCTACCGCGCCCACGACGTGGCGGCGCGCGCGCTGGCGCGCTGGATGGCGGAGCAGCCCGCGGTGGCCCAGGTGCTGCACCCCGCGCTGGCGGGATCGCCCGGACACGACCAATGGCGTGCGCTGTGCGCGGCCGATGGCGGGGAGGGCGCCGCGGCGGGCCTGTTCAGCGTGGTGATCGACCCCCGGTACTCCCAGGCGCAGGTGGACGCTTTCTGCGACCGGCTGCAATATTTCAAGCTGGGCTACAGCTGGGGCGGACCGATGAGCCTGGTCGTGCCATACGAGCTGGCGACCATGCGCAGCCGCCCGACGCCGCAGCTCGTGCCTGGCACCGTGGTCCGTTTTTCGATCGGCCTGGAGGCCGAAGCCGATCTCCGCCGCGACCTGGCGCAGGCCCTGGCGCATGCCTTTCCCGCACCCTGACGCCCTGAGGAGTCCGGTGGCTGCGCCCGGTGCGGCGCAGCCACCGGGAGACCCGGGGCCTTGAGGGCATGCTGTTACATTGACCGCTTCAATTCAGGAAGGTACTACCTTGGCAACACCCAACTACGGATACGAAAAGCGCCAGCGCGAGCTCGCCAAGAAGAAGAAAAAGGAAGAGAAGGCGCAAGCCAAGTCCCACCGCAAGGACGACCCGCGGGAAGGCCCCGCGCAGGATGACGGCCAGCAGAGCGCACCGCCCGCCGACGGCAACGCGCCTGCGGCCTGATCCCTTAACGGTCCGCAGCCGCCGCACCGCCGGCCCAGGTCCAGGCGCTCCGCCCGGCGACCGGGCCCGCCAGGGCGCCGCCCGTCAGCGCAGCAGCTTGCGCAGCTCGGGCCACACGTTGGCCAGCATGGCTGGGTGGGCCTCGGCCTTGGGGTGGATGCGGTCGGGCTGGAACATGGCGGTCGGGTCGGCCGCATCGGCCACGCCCTTGAGCAGGAAGGGCACCAGCGCCGACTGGGTGTCCTTGGCCACGCTGGCGAAGGTGCCGGCAAAACGTTTCGCGTAATCGGTGCCGTAGTTGGGCGGCACCTGCATCCTCACGATGAGGACCTTGGCACCCGACTGTTTGGCCGCCTGGGCCATGGCCTTCAGGTTGTCGGCCGTGTTCTGCAGCGGCAGCCCGCGCAGGGCGTCGTTGCCGCCCAGCTCGATCACGACATGGCTGGGCCGGTGCTGGGTCAGCAGGGCCGGCAGGCGGGAGCGGCCCCCCGAGGTGGTGTCGCCGCTCACGCTGGCGTTCACGACCGCGGCGTCGATCTTCTCTTCGGCCAGCTTCTTTTCCAGCAGCGCCACCCAGCCCGTGCCGCGGGCCAGTCCGTACTCGGCGCTCAGCGAATCGCCCACCACCAGGATGACCGGCTTTGCCGCCGCAGCGGCCAGCGCAGCAGGGGCACAAAGCCCTGCGGCCGCGCCGGCCGCCAGGGCCGCGATAAAGTGACGCCGGTACAACAGATCTCGATTCACAGCAAAGCACCTTTCATGTCGGAAACTCCTTCCTTGCCCACCCACCCCATCATCGCCGTGGAGCACGTGCACAAGTCGGTGACGGACTCGACCGGCACCCTCGACATTCTGCGGGATATCGATTTCCGGCTGGCTGCGAGGGAAACCGCGGCCATCGTGGGCGCCTCGGGCTCGGGCAAGAGCACGCTGCTGTCGATCATCGCGGGGCTCGATACGCCCACCCGCGGCACCGTGCGCCTGGATGGGCAGGACCTGTTCGCCATCGACGAAGATGCCCGCGCCGCACTGCGCGCGCAGAAAGTGGGCTTCGTGTTCCAGAGCTTCCAGCTCATGGGCAACCTGACCGCGCTGGAGAACGTCATGCTGCCCCTGGAGCTGGCCGACCGCCGCGACGCGCGCAAGCTCGCGGCCGACATGCTGGGGCGCGTGGGGCTGGGCCAGCGCCTGTCGCACTACCCCAAGGTGCTGTCGGGCGGCGAGCAGCAGCGCGTGGCGCTGGCGCGGGCCTTCGTGGTCGAGCCGGCCGTGCTGCTGGCCGACGAGCCCACCGGCAGCCTGGACTTCGCCACGGGCGAGACCATCATGCGGCTGATGTTCGAGTTGAACCGCGAGCAGGGCACCACGCTCGTGCTCGTCACGCACGACCGGGGCATCGCCGCGCAGTGCGAGCGGCGCATCACCATCGACGCGGGGCGCGTGTCCGAGGCCTGAGGCTTTCGTGAGGGCTTTGGGCCGTTTGTGCCTTGTGCCGGGATATTGCATGCCTTGATTGCTATCAAATAAATAGCAGTCGGTCGCTCGGTCCGTGGCGCGGATAATCCCCGCATGTCCAGCCCCAAAGTCCTCTTCGGCTTCCACGCCGTCGGCGTGCGCCTGAAGACCGCGCCGCAATCCATCATCGAGATCTACTACGAGGCCACGCGGCGCGATGCCCGCATGCGCCAGTTCCTCGACCGCGCCAACGCCGCCGGCGCGCGCCTCATCGAAGCCGACAGCGCGCGCATCGCCAAGCTGGCAGGCAGCCAGGGCCACCAGGGTGTGGCGGCGCGGGTGGAGCCGGTGGCCCTGGCCACCTCGCTCGACGAGCTGCTCGAAGACCTGGAAGCCTCCGGCGTCGCCCAGCCCCTGTTGCTGGTGCTGGACGGCGTGACCGATCCGCACAACCTGGGCGCCTGCCTGCGGGTGGCCGACGGCGCCGGCGCGCAGGCCGTGATCGCGCCCAAGGACCATGCGGTGGGCCTGAACGCCACGGTGGCCAAGGTGGCCAGCGGTGCCGCAGAGACGGTGCCGTACTTCATGGTGACCAACCTCGCGCGCACCCTGAACGAGCTCAAGGAACGCAACATCTGGTGCATCGGTACCAGCGACGATGCGCCCAAGACCATCTACCAAGTGGACCTGAAAGGCCCCGTGGCCCTGGTGCTGGGCGCGGAGGGCGACGGCATGCGCCAGCTCACGCGCAAGACCTGCGACGAGCTGGTTTCCATCCCCATGAAAGGTGCGGTGGAGAGCCTGAACGTGTCGGTGGCCAGCGGCGTGTGCCTGTACGAGGCCCTGCGCCAGCGCACCGTCTGAACCCGGTCTTTTCGCCATGCCGCGTGTGCCAGCCCCCGACGTCGCGTGGAGCGGCTCGGGCGACCTGAACACCGCCATCGCCTGGGTCGACGCCGCGCAGCGCATCGTGGTGCTGACCGGCGCGGGCGTGAGCGCCGAGTCCGGCGTGCCCACATTCCGCGATGCGCAGACCGGGCTGTGGGCGCAGGTGCGCCCCGAAGACATGGCCAGCGAGCCCGGCTTTCGCGCCGATCCCGCGGGTGTCTGGGCGTGGTACGAGCACCGCCGCGCGCTGCTGCAGGGCGTGCAGCCCAATGCGGGCCACCGGGCGCTGGCGGACTTTGCCCGGCGCCATCCCGGCCGCCTCACGCTGGTCACGCAGAACGTGGATGGCCTGCACCAGATGGCCGGCAGCGAGGGCGTGCTGTGCCTGCATGGCGAGCTGCGCGGCAACCGCTGGCTGGACGATCCGCGCGGCTGCTGCGACATGGCCCACGCCGAGGCCGGCGCCCCGCCGCGCTGCGCCACCTGCGGCAATCTCGTGCGCCCGGCCGTGGTGTGGTTCGGCGAGTCGTTGCCGATCGACATCCTCGGTCAGGCGGAGGAGGCGGTCAGCGCCTGCGACCTGATGCTGGTCGTGGGCACGGCCGGCGCCGTGTATCCAGCGGCCGGCCTCGCCCACATGGCCCGGCGCATCGGGGCGCGCGTGCTCATCGTCAACCCGGCGCCGAGCGAACTCGACAGCACGGCCCATGCGGTGCTGCGCGGCCCGTCGGCCGAAGTCTTGCCCCTGCTGCTGGGCCGGGATCGCCCCGCAGGCGACACGCCACCGGCGGCAGCGCCGCGATAATCGCCCGGTCTTCAGGGCGGGGTGGAATTCCCCACCGGCGGTAGGCGGTGCGGGAGGTTTCCCCGCGCCGCGAGCCCGCGAGCGCTCCGCATGCGTCCTTCGGGATGGGCGGAGGTCAGCAGACCCAGTGCGACGCGGCTCCAAGGAACACGGTTCCTGGCCCGTTCAGTCTGGGGCCGACGGTCACAGTCCGGATGAAAGAAGATGGGGCGCGCAGCCATGCGCGCCCTGGTGCCTGCGCGCGCCTGCCATTCGGGCGTGCGCCGGTGCTTCTTGCATGCCTTGAGGCGTTTCCTCACCTTCCAGGAGCGTTTCATGAACACCGCCGTTTCCGTTTTTTCTTCCTCTTCCCCTTCCACGCCTGTGGCCGTGGCCGTCGATCACGGCGTGCAGCTGGCGCCCATGCCCGAGGTCATCGCCGCCATTGCCGCGGGCCGTCCCGTGCTCGTCATGGACGATGCCGACCGCGAGAACGAGGCCGACCTCATCTGCGCGGCCGACAACCTGACCGAGGCCACCATGGCCCTGATGATCCGCGAGGGCAGCGGCATCGTCTGCCTGTGCCTCACGCCCGGTCATGCGGGCGCCTTGGGCCTGCGGCCGATGGTGGAGGTCAACCGGTCCTCGTTCGCCACCGCCTTCACCCAGTCCATCGAGGCGGCCCATGGCGTGAGCACGGGCGTGTCGGCGGCCGACCGGGTGCAGACCATCCGCTGCGCCCTGCAGGTACCGGCGCCGGGCGGGGCCCCGCAGATCGTCAGCCCCGGCCATGTCTTTCCGCTGGTGGCACGCCCGGGCGGGGTGCTGGAGCGCACCGGCCACACCGAGTCGGCCGTGGACCTGGCGCGCCTGGCCGGCCGCGCACCCGCCGGGGTGCTGTGCGAGCTGATGAATCCGGACGGCAGCATGGCCCGCGGTGCGGACGTGGCCCGGTTCGCCCAGGCGCACGGTCTGCTGTGCACGACCGTGCAGGCGCTGGTGGCGCATCGGCAGGGATTGCAGGCCTTGGCGGAAGAAGGCGGGCAGGGCGGCGGCGGAGCGCCTGCCGCCCAGGAGGCGGTCGGCGAAACCGCCTGATGGCCTCCGGGGCCCCTCAGGCCGCTTCGGCGCTGGCTTGGCTCAGCGATTCGAGTGCATCGGCATCCAGCTTCAGACTGGCGGCCTGCACCAGTTCCTGCAGTTGCTCCAGCGACGATGCACTGGCGATGGGCGCGGTGATGCCGGGCTGCGCCATCTGCCACGCGATCGCCACCTGGCCGGGGGTGACCTCATAGCGCTCGGCCACCTGGTCGAGTTCGGCCAGGATGCGCAGGCCCCGGTCGTTCAGGTAGGTCTGCACCACCTTGGCGCCGCGCGGGCTCTTGTCCACATCCGCTGCGCTGCGGTACTTGCCGGTCAGGAAGCCGGCGGCCAGCGCGTAGAAGTTGATCACGCCCACGCCCTTTTCCAGGCACAGGGGGCGCAGCTCTTTCTCGAACACGTCGCGGTCGTACAGGTTGTACAGCGGCTGCAGGCTTTCGTAGCGCGGCACGCCCAGGCGCTCGCTGGTGTCCAGGGCCTCGGCCAGGCGCTGCGCGGAATGGTTGGAGGCACCGATGGCGCGCACCTTGCCCTCGCGGATCAGGTCGGCATAGGTGCCCAGGGTTTCCTCCAGCGGGGTGCTGGCATCGTCGTCGTGCGACTGGTAGAGGTCGATCACATCGGTGTGCAGGCGCCGCAGCGAGTCGTCCACCGCGCGGCGGATGTAGTCGCCGCCCAGGCCCACCTTGCCATGGCCCATGTCCTTGCCCACTTTGGTGGCCAGCACGATGCGGTCGCGCTTGCCGCTGCGCTTGAGCCACTGGCCGATCATGGCCTCGGACTCGCCGCCCATGTGCCCCGGCGCCCAGCGCGAGTACACGTCGGCGGTGTCGATAAAATTAAAGCCTGCGTCCACCCAGGCATCGAGCAGCGAGAACGTGGTGGGCTCGTCCACCGTCCAGCCGAACACGTTGCCGCCGAAGCACAGTGGCGAAACCTGCAGGCCCGAACGGCCGAGGGGGCGAAATTGCATGGGGGACTCCTTGGATTGCGGAAAAGACAGGCCCGATGCGGATCGGGCCACGAAGAACACGGGGTGCGGCAGCAGGCCCGGGGAGGCCCGACCAACGCCGATGGCGAAGGTGCCAAAGCCATTGTTACGGCACACGCCACCCGGCGCGGTAAGACGACCGCTGAATCTTCACGCCCCGTGGGTTCAAGACAGGCCTTTCACCCAACGGGCGCGCCCGGTCACACCACGCCCAGCGCCCCCAGCACCGCACCCGCCGCCAGCAGCCACAGAAGGTGAAGGCGCGTGCGCCACACCACCAGCGCGCACGCGCCGCTCAGCAGCCACAGGCGCAGGTCGGTGCCGGCGCCATGGTGCACGCTGCCCAGCAGCCAGGCGGTGGCCAGCAGCAGGCCGATCACCACGGGCGCCAGTCCCTGCTTGAAGGCGCGCACGCTGCGCCGGTGCCTGTTGCGGTGGCCCCAGCGCGTGGCCAGCCAGGTCAGCACCGTGCTGGGCATCATGATGCCCACCAGGCTCAGCGCCATGCCCAGCGTGGCCGCGGCCCAGCCCGCCGCGCCCGGCCCGCCGGCGTTCAGGCCCACGTTCCAGCCCAGCAGGCCGACGAAGAGCACGTTGGGCCCCGGTGCGGCCTGGGCGATGGCGACCGAGGCGTTGAACTGCAGGTCGGTGATCCAGCCCTGCCGCTCCACCAGGAACCGGTGCATGTCGGGCGCGGCGGCAATGGCGCCTCCCACTGCCAGCAGCGAGATCGAGGCGTAGTAGAGGAACAGGTTCAGCCAGTCCACCGGCTGCAGGACGAGGGTGGCGGCCGGCGTCATGGGGCGATCCTCCGCCAGGTCACAGCGCATGCCGCGCCGCCCACCACGGGCAGCACCCAGGCCAGCGGCCAGCGCAGCAGCGCCATGGTGCCGAAGGTCGCGGCCACGAAGGCCCACCCGGCCACCGGGCCCAGCGGGTGCGTGCGCAAGGCCCCCGCCATCCGCAGCGCCACGCCGCCGACCAGGCCGGCCGCCACCGCCCCCATGCCGCGCAAGGCGCCACTCACCGCGGCATGCCCGGAAAACTGCGCATAGACCACGGCCAGCGCCAGCACCAGCAGCAAGGGAAACAGCAGCATGCCCGCCAGTGCCACCAGGGCGCCACGCAGTCCGAAATAGCGGTCGCCGACTACCACGGCGAGGTTGACCACGTTCGGCCCCGGCAGGATCTGCGCCACGGCCCAGTCTTCGAGGAACTCCTCGTTGGTGAGCCATCCCTTGCGGTCCACCAGTTCGCGCTGCACGACAGCCAGTACGCCGCCGAAGCCCTGCAGCGCCAGGAGGGTGAACGACCAGAACAGGTCGGCCAGATGGGCCGGGCGGGGCCGGTCGGCCGCTGCAGGGGGCAGCGTGGCGGGGGCAGGGGGCGTGGGTGAGCGGGGCATGGCGGATTCGGGGCGGAAGGGGGCCGCGAGCGGTCGGTGGTTCGGGCCGATATTACGGCGCGTGGCGGATGCCCGCCCTGGCGATGGGCGAGGCTCGGTGGGGCACCCAGGCACCGCGCCGGCGGGCAGGGCAGGGTTTCGCAGAACCTGCCCCGTCTTCGCGTGTGGCATGGCGCCGCCGAGTGGCAGCCGCTAACTTGCCGCCCCAATGATTTATCGCCTTGCCGCTCGGGCGCGCGTGCCGCGCCAACCTCCCACCAGACCGCCATCGGGCCCTTCGCTGCCGGCAGACTCCCCATCGATACGGCAGGGCGCCTCCCCTGCATTGAAGGCCGCCCCCCGTGGCGCAGGCCGGGAGAGTCTTTCTCCTGTCCGTTCGGCAATCCCGGCGCTGCGGAGCCTGCCTGCGCGGCGAACCACCCATTCCGCGGCCTTCAATGGCACGCACGCCAACGTCTCCGTGGAGATGTTCGCCGTCGGCACGCTGCCGCCCGTCGGGCCCGGGCGATGGGCCTACCTGGCTGATCCGGCCCACTGGCATCCCGAGCGCCGCAAGCTGCACGATGCGCTCATCGACGACTCCCTTCGCAAGGCCACTGTCTTCGCGGAATGTGTGGAACGGTTGGGCTACAGTCCGACGCTGTTCGCCTTGCGCGGCAACACGGCCGCCGGAAAGACCCGGCTGGCCCGATCGGCCGTGCCGGCCCTCGCCGAGGCCCTGGAGGAAAGCGGCGGGGGCAGCATCAATCCGGACGCGTTCAAGTCGCGGCTCAGGAAGGTGCCCGGCCAGCCCCGGCTGACCCCGGCCAACGTGCACGCGGAGTCGTGCGTGCTCGCCGACCGGCTGGAGCGCCAGATCGCCACAGGGAAGACGGCGAGCGGAAAGCCGGCCAGCATGCTGGTCGATAAACGGCTGGGCGGTGCGCACGAAGTCGCCCGCTGCATCGCGCTGTCCGAGGAAACCGGCCGCCAGGTCGAGATGTACGACATCGACATGCCGCTGGAGCGTTCGCTGCTCGGTGTCCTGCAAAGGCATCCCGACGGGGACGATCCGCGTCCGCCCTATGCCGCCGTCGTCGCCGGCCACTGCGCCATTCGCGGCAATCGCCTGGACGTCATCGAACAGTTCCTGGCGAAGCCGCAGATCGGCACCTACCACCTGATGGGCACGTCGGCGACGGGAGAGAAGGCGCCTGTCGCGACCGTTGCGAACGGGGAGCTGACCATCCACGACGCGGACCAATACGCCGAGATCGTGGCGCTCTCCGAATTGTCCGCCAGCGACATCGGCGAACAGGTGATCGACGACGGGACGATCAGGCAGCTGACGCACGCCATGCCCGCCGCCATCGCCGAGACCGCTCGCGAAGCCTTGCAGAAATATGCCGGCCTGTCGTGGTCCCAGGCGCTCGGAATCCACTGCACGCTGACTGGACAGGATCGAAGATGACCCAACTCAAAGGCGAAGCCGCCCTGGCTTTTCATCGGCAGCTCAGGGAACGCGCGCAGCAGCAGCGGACGGCGCGGCTGCAGGACGCCAAGGCGCAGGCCGCATCGAGCGGCAAGGAGGCCTTCGACCTCGGGAAGCTCCAGACGCTTTACGATACGACGCAGCGCGGCCGCTGGGCCGATCTCGCGCAACAGGCAGTGGCCTACGAGTACCTCTACTACGTGGAGTATCCGCAGGTGCCTGACCTGCAGGCGTTCGCCCGCAGCCTGGACGGGATCGACTACTGGTCGTGATGCTTCGGACGGGCTCCCGTCGCCCGCTTTCGCGTCTGGAAACTTCCACCGGTAGGAGACACTTTGAAACTGATCCGATATGGCCAGCCGGGCGCAGAGCGTGCCGGGCTCGTCGATGCGCAAGGCATTGTCAGGGACCTGTCCATGCTGCTGCCCGACATCGGCCCCGCCCAGCTGTCGCCCCGCACCCTGGCCGCCCTCGCGGCGCTGGACCTGTCGCGCCTGCCCGTGGTGCCCGAATCGGAGCGCCTGGGCTGCCCGGTGGCGGGCGTGGGCAAGATCGTGTGCGTGGGGCTCAACTACGCCGACCATGCGGCCGAAGCGGGCCTGGCCGCGCCGGCCGAGCCCGTGCTGTTCATGAAAGCCACCACCGCGCTGAGCGGGCCCACGGACCCGGTGCGCATCCCGCCCGGCGCGCTGAAGGCCGACTGGGAGGTGGAGCTGGGCATCGTGATCGGCACGCGCGCGCAGCATGTGGCCGAAGACGCGGCGCTGCAGCATGTGGCGGGCTAAGTGCTCGCCAACGACGTGTCCGAACGAAGCTACCAGATGGAGCGCGGCGGGCAGTGGGACAAAGGCAAGGCCTATGACACCTTCGCGCCCATCGGCCCGTGGCTGGTGACGGCCGACGAGGTGCCCGACCCGCACGCCATCGGCCTGTGGCTGGAGGTGAACGGCGAGCGCATGCAGGACGGGAACACGCGCAACTTCATCTTCGGGGTGCCCCGGGTGCTGTCGTACATCAGCCAGTTCATGACGCTGGAGCCGGGCGACATCGTGCTCACCGGCACGCCGGCCGGCGTGGGGCTGGGCAAGAAGCCCGCACCGCGCTTTCTGCGGCCGGGCGACGTGATGCGGCTGGGGGCCACGGGCCTGGGCGAGCAGCGCCTGGTGTGCGAGGGCGGCTGAGCCGACCCGGGTCCCCGCGCCCCCGGGCCACGGACAGGGCGGCTACAGGAACTGCGCGCGCAGCCCCACCATGATGCGCCGTCCCGCCGCGGGCTCGAAGAAGCGCGCGTTGCCGTCGTTCACGATGAGCGAGCCCGCGTAGCGGCGGTCGAACAGGTTATCGAGCCGCGCCCAGGCCTGCCAGCGCGTGTCCCCGGTGCGAAAGGCGTAGCCCGCCCGCAGCCCGGCCACGGCAAAGCCTGCGGCGGCCTCGGTGTTCACGTCGTTGGCATACACCTTCCCGGACACGTCCAGCGTCGCACCCCATTGCCATGCGGGCGAAAGGGCATGGTCCAGGGCCAGTTGCACGGTCTGGCGCGCCGCGCCCGGCAGCCGGTTGCCCGAGGGCACGGTGGCGCCGCCCGCCACAGCGTAGGGGCTGTCGAAGAACGCATCAAGGTAGGTGTAGGCAACGCGCGGCTTGAAGGCGCCAGCCTGGGCGCTCCAGGCCAGCTCCAGCCCGCGCCGGCGCACCCGGTCGGCGTTCTGGTACACGGTGCGGCCGTTCACGGTGGCCGCCGGCACAATCTCGCCGCGGCTTTGCGCGTCGAACCAGGCCGCGTCGATGCGGTGCACCGCGCCCTGCCACTTGGCGCCGACCTCCATCTGCCGGCTGCGCGAAGCGTTCAGGCCGTAGTTGGGGCCGGTGTTGCCTGTGCTGTAGGCCATCTCGGCCAGGGTGGGCGTCTCGAAGCCGCGGCCGATGTTGGCGTACAGGTTGAGCTGGTCGGTGGCACTCCATACCAGGCCCAGCACGGGACTGGTCTGGCGCCAAGTGCGCTGGCCGCTGTCGTCAGGGTTGGCGGCGGTGATGAAGCGGTCGTTGACGCTCGCGCGCACGCGGCTGGCGCGCACCCCGGCCACGGCGCGCCAGGTGGGTGTGAGCCAGGCGTCCACCTGGGCAAACCAATCGGTGTTGCCCGCGCGGTCCTGCTCGTCGCGCCGCAGCGCGCCGGGCGTGCCGTTGTTGTTGACCCGGCCCTGCCGGTGCTCGGACAGGCGGTCGGCGTCTAGCCCCAGCGTCCAGGTCAGGGGCAGGCCGGAGGCGCGGCGCACGGTGTGAGTCCAGGCCATGCCCAGACCGTAGTAGTCGCGGTCCAGGTCCACGACGCCGCCTGCGCTGCTGGCCGCGGCGCCGCTGAACGACAGGAATTGCGTGAGCGTGCGCGTGCCGCCATAGGCGCGCACCCGAACGCTGTCGGCCGCGCCCAGTTGCCGCTCCAGCACCACGCCGAACTGGTTTTGCGCCACGGATTTGCGCGTGCCGAAGTCCGTCGCCACGGCCGGTGCCTGGCGAGGATCGGCCTCGAACTGCGCCCGGGTCAGGCCCAGCGGGTCCTGCGCGAGGGGCTGGTCGTAGAGATTGAGCAACGCGGTGATCCGGGTGTCGGCATCGGGCCGCGCGACCAGCTTGCCGTTGAGGTGCGTGCGCCGCGCCGCGCTGTGGTCGCGCGAGCCGTCGGTCTCGAAGTACGACACATCCACCAGCCCGCCGAGCGTGCGGTCGCCGAAGTCGAGCGAGGCATCCACCAGCCGCTGCCCGAACGAGCCCGCCGCCACCGACGCGCCAGCGCCACCACCTTCGCGCGGCTCCCGCGTGGTGACCTGCAGCACGCCGCCCGCTGCGTTGCCGTAGAGCTGGGCCAGCGGCCCGCGCAGCACCTCCACTTGCGAGGCCGACTGCAGTTGTGCGGTGGCCGCCTGGCCCTGGCCGTCCGGCATGGTGGCCGGAATGCCGTCCACCAGGATGCGCACCCCGCGCACGCCGAAGGTGGAGCGTGCGCCGAAGCCGCGCACCGCGATTTGCAGGTCCTGCGCGTAGTTCTGCCGGTCCAGCGCCACCACGCCCGCCTGGGCCGCGAGCAGCTCGGACAGGTTCACCAGCGGACTGGGGGTGGAGAACGCATCGACCGCCACGCTGGTGTGGCTGGCCGCGGCATCGAAGCGGCGCTGCGCCTCGGCCTGGCCCGGCACCTGCACCGCCGGGAGCGTGGCCGCCGGTGGGTCCTGCGGAGGAGGGTTTTGGGCCCGTGCGAACCCGGCAGATGCCAGCGCGCAGCACCACAAAGCGGCCTGAGGCACCGCGCGCCGCGCGCGGCGCATCAACGGACCAGCAGGGAGGGGGCGGCGGCCTTGTCGCCCACCACGGTGCTGGCCGGTGCCGGCTGGATCAGGCCGCACAGCAGCCGGCCGCCGGAGTTGCCGGCGGGATTGGTGGTGTAGTCGTCTTCCTTTTCATGCACGACCAGCGAGCGGCCCACCACCGAGGTCTTGCCCGGCGTGAGCGAGACGTTGGCGTTCACGAAACGCACGCTGCCCCGGCCGTCGTCGCCCACGGTGATGTTGGGCAGTTCGCCCGCATGGGCCTCGTGCGAGGGCTGGCCGGGATGGCCGTGCTTCTTGGCCATGCCGGGATCGAAGTGGCCGCCGGCACCGCCGAACGCGATGGTCTGGCCGGTGGTGGCGTCCGGTCCGGGCGAGCAGGCGCCATTGGCATGGATGTGAAAGCCGTGCTTGCCCGGCGACAGGCCCTGCACCTGGATGGCCACCTCCACGCCAGCGGCGGTTTCGGTCAGGACGGCATTGCCGGCCGGTGCGCCTTCGGGCGTGACCAGGCGTGCAGTGGCGGTGGCGCGTTCCAGGCCCGGCACAGGGGTCTTGGCGACGGCGGAGCGGGAATTGTCCGAGGCGTTGCCGGCGCAGCCCGCCAGGAACAGAGCGGCCGCTACCGCGGCGGTGCTGGCAGCGAGGGCGCCGCGGCATTGAAATGCGGTGCGCAATGGATTGGAAGGAAGAGGGGCCATGGAATTCTCCTGGGAAGGGTGCGTCGGGATCGACGAAAGGAATGGTGCAGGAAGCGGCAGGGACGGGTGTCGTGTGATGCGTTGCGCGGCCCTGGCGCCAAGGGTGGATCGGTGGCTGCAACCGCGTTCGCGCGGTGCCCTGGCGGCGCCGCGGGCGAAGGCCCGAGGATGACCGCATGCGGGCCCGCAAGGCGTAGGACAACGGCGGCGATGCGCCTGGCGCGGCGCGGCACCGTGCAGTGCCTGGGCCATACTCGCCCCAAGCACATTTCCGGAAGGACAACGAATGGCATCGGATGGCGAAGACCGCCAGCGCCTGGGCTCGCGGAGCGGTGGCGACGTGGAAGACGCACACATGCCCGGCGAGCGCCGCACGCGCGCGCTCGCCCGACGGGGCATGTGGGGCATCCTGGCCTTCTGGCTCGCATTGATGGGCGTGCTTTACGTGGCCATGGACCACTACCTCAAGCCGCGCGGCGCCAGCGTGACGGCACAGGGTGCCCTGGTGATCCCCCGGCACCGCGACGGGCACTTTCGCGTGGCCGGCACGGTGAACGGCCAGCCCGTCATGTTCATGGTGGACACCGGCGCCAGCCTGGTGGGCGTGACCGATGGGCTCGCGAGCAAGGCCCGCCTCACGGGCGGGGAAGTGACGCAGTTCCGCACGGCCAATGGCACGCGCCAGGGCCGCGTGGTGGTGGCCGATTCGGTCACCGTGCGCTCGCTGGCAGTGTCCGGCCTGCGCGTGGGCACGGGGTACACGGGCGACGACGACGAGGACGCGCTGCTGGGCCAGAATTTCCTGCAGCACTTCGACGTGGAGATCGGGCGCGACCGCATGGTGCTGCGGCCCCGCAGTTGAGGGCAGCTGAGGGCAGGCCCCCGGGGCTGGTCGCTGCCCCGCCGCCCGGGTCAGCCCTTCTTTTGCACCGCCTGGATGATGCTGGAGAAATCCAGCGCCCCCTGTCCCGCAAGGCTGTGCGCGGCATACAGGCTGCGCGCCAGCCCGCCCAGCGGCGTGGCGGCCTTCACGGCCATGGCGTTCTCCTGCGCCAGGCCCAGGTCCTTGAGCATCAGGTCGGTGCCGAAGCCGCCCGCGTAGCCCTTGCTGGCGGGGGAGGTTTCCATCACGCCGGGGTAGGGGTTGTACTTTTCCAGGGCCCAGTTGCCCCCCGAGCTGCGGCGCATGATCTCGGACAGCACCTTCGGGTCCAGCCCGTTGGCCACGCCCAGGGCGATGGCCTCGCTGGTGCCCGCCATCAGGATGCCCAGCAGCATGTTGTTGCAGATCTTGGCCGTCTGCCCCGCGCCCACGGCGCCGGCATGGAACAGGTTGGTGCCCATCTTTTCCAGGATGGGGCGGGCGCGCTCCAGATCGGCCGCATCGCCCCCCACCATGAAAGTCAGCGTGCCGGCCACGGCACCGCCGGTGCCGCCCGAGACGGGCGCGTCGATGAACGCCAGGCCGCGCGCCTGGGCGGCCTCGGCCACCTTGCGCGAGGTGGCGGCGGCGATGGTGGAGCAGTCGATCACCAGCGTGCCGGCGGCCAGCAGGGGCAGCAGGCCGGGCTGCTGCCCGTTGCCCAGGTACAGCGATTCCACGTGCTGGCTGGCGGGCAGCATGCTGATGAGCACCTCGACGCCCTGCACGGCGGCCGCCGCATCGGCCGCAATGGCCACGCCGCCTTCGGCCAGCCTGTCGCGCGCGGGCGGGGACAGGTCGAACGCGCTGACCTCATGCCCCGCCTTGTGCAGGTTCAGCGCCATGGGGCCTCCCATGTTGCCCAGGCCGATGAATGCGATCTTCATGGAAGTGTCTCCTTTGGTTTTGAATGAAACAGGCCCCTGGCGCAATAAGTACTAGGGCGTTCTGCTATGGAATTGATAGTGAATGCGGTCAGCGGATGGCATCGGGCGCGTCGCCCTCCAGCATGCGGCGGGCGATGATGACCCGCATGATCTCGTTCGTGCCCTCCAGGATCTGGTGCACGCGCGCGTCGCGCATCAGGCGCTCCAGCGGGTACTCGCGGATGTAGCCGTAGCCGCCGTGCAGCTGCAGCGCCTCGTTGCACACGTTGAAGCCCGCGTCGGTCGCGAAGCGCTTGGCCATGGCGCAGTAGGTGCTGGCATCGCGCGCCCCCGCATCCAGCTTGGAGGCCGCCAGCCGCACCATCTGGCGCGCGGCCACCAGTTCGGTCGCCATGTCGGCCAGCTTGAACTGCAGCGCCTGGAAGCTCGCAATCGGCTTGCCGAACTGCTTGCGGTCGTGCATGTACTGCTGCGCCTGGGCCAGCGCGCCCTGCGCCGCGCCCACCGAGCAGGTGGCGATGTTGATGCGCCCGCCGTCGAGGCCCTTCATGGCGATCTTGAAGCCCTCGCCCTCGCGCCCCAGCAGGTGGTCGGCCGGAATGCGCACGTTGTCGAAGCTGATGGTGCGGGTGGGCTGGCTGTTCCAGCCCATCTTTTCTTCCTTCTTGCCGTACTGGATGCCCGGTGCATCGGCCGGCACCGCGAAGGCGCTGATGCCCGCCGCGCCCGATGCGGCGTCGCCGGTGCGGGCCATCAGCACCAGCACGTCGGTGCTGCCCGCGCCGCTGATGAACGCCTTGGCGCCGTTGATGACGTATTCGGTGCCCGCCAACTCCGCCCGGGTCTTGAGCGAGGCCGCGTCCGAACCCGCGCCGGGTTCGGTCAGGCAGTACGAGGCGAGCTTCTCGCCGCTGGCCAGCAGGGGACCCCAGCGGTTGCGCACGGCGTCGGTCGCCCAGGTGCCGAGCATCCAGGTGGCCATGTTGTGGATGGTGATGAAGGCGGTGGTGGACGGGTCCACCGCCGCCATTTCCTCGAACACCAGGGTGGCGTCGAGCCGGGGCAGGGCGAGGCCGCCCGCGTTCTCGGGGGCATACAGGCCGCAAAAGCCCAGGGCGCCGGCCGCGGCGATCGCCTCGCGCGGGAAGGTGCCCTCGGCGTCCCAGCGGGCCGCGTGCGGCGCCAGTTCGGCGCGCGCGAAGTCGCGCGCCGTCTCGGCGAAGGCGCGCTGTTCTTCGGTCAGTTCAAAGTCCATGGGTCGGGTCTCGCTGGCGGTCGTTCGTTGTTCTGCTTTGTCTCGTTGCGGGCGGGGCGGGGTGGACGGTGGCGGATGCGTCACGGCTTGGCGGAGGGATGGTCCAGCGTCAGCCAGCGCATCAACCCCTGGCGGCGCGCCTCGGTCTCGGCGGTCAGGCAGGCGTGGTACAGGCGCGGCCACTCGGGCAGGCCCTCGGTGGACTGGGTGCCCTGCTTGCACATCATGGTGCGCTGGCGCTGCCAGGCGGTTTGCTCTTGCCGCAGCTGTGGCCGCTCGTGGGCCGACAGCGCGCGCATCACGTCGCTGTAGAGAATCGCAATGGCCGTGTCCGCCTGCTGGTAGGTTTGCACCGCGCAGGCATTGGTCTCGGCCACCGTGCCCTCGGGCCGGCAGGGTGCGCCCGCCTGGGCGTGGGCCCCCGCGCTGAACAGCAGGGCGCAGGCCGCGCCGCCACCCCAGGCGAGCGCCGCCCACCGTTTCGTCGTGATCTTGAGAATGTGCATCCTTGGCGTTGTAGCACCGCGCGGCCCCGGCCGGCCGCTCCCGCGCCAGCGGGCTACCTCAGGCTGATGGTGGTGTTCACGCCGTGCGAGATGGTGCTGTCGTCGAACCAGCGCGCTGTGACCGTCTTGGTCTGCGTGTAAAACAGCACGACCTGCTTGCCATACGGCCCCAGGTCGCCCAGCTTGGAGGCACGCGAGCCCGAGAACGAGAACAGCGGCACGGGCACGGGAATCGGCACGTTGATGCCCACCTGGCCCACGTCGATCTCTTCCTGGAACTTGCGCGCTGCCGCGCCCGACTGGGTGAAGATGGCCGTGCCGTTGCCGTTCGGGTTGTCGTTGATGAAGGCGATCGCTTCATCGATGTCGGCCGCCGCGCCCAGGCACAGCACCGGGCCGAAGACCTCCTGGTCGTAGATGGACATGCCGGGCTTCACGCCGCTGAACACCGTGGGGCCGACGAAGTTGCCTTTTTCGTAGCCCGCCACCTGCGGCTTGCGGCCGTCCAGCTCCAGCGTGGCGCCGTCGGCGATGCCGCGCTCTATCAGGTGTTCCACCCGGTCCTTCGCTGCGCACGAGACCAACGGGCCCACGTCGGTGCCCTTGTCGGTGCCGCCGCTCACCTTGAGCGTCTTGGCCTTGGCGACGAGGTCGGGAATCCACTGCTGGGCCTCGCCCACCAGCACCACCACCGACAGCGCCATGCAGCGCTGGCCCGCAGCGCCGAAGGCGGCGCCCGCCAGGGCGTTGAGCGTCTGCTCCTTGTTGGCGTCGGGCATGACGATGGCGTGGTTCTTCGCGCCCATCATGCATTGCACGCGCTTGGCCGAAAGGCTGGCGCGGTTGTACACGTGCGTGCCCACCTTGGTGCTGCCCACGAAGCTGATCGCCTTGATGTCCGGGTGGTCGCAGATGGCGTTCACCGCGTCCTCACCGCCGTGCACCACGTTCAGCACGCCCGGGGGCACGCCGGCCTCCAGCGCCAGCTCGCACAGGCGCATGGTCACCATCGGGTCCTGCTCGGAGGGCTTGAGCACGAAGGTGTTGCCCGTGGCGATCGCCATGGGGAACATCCACAGCGGGATCATGGCGGGGAAATTGAACGGGGTGATGCCCGCGCACACGCCCAGCGGCTGCATCAGCGTATAGGTGTCCACGCCGCCGGCCACGTTGTTGGCCAACTCGCCCAGCTGCAGGTTGCCGATGGCGCTGGCGTGCTCCACCACCTCCAGGCCGCGGAACACGTCGCCCTCGGCATCGGGCAGCGTCTTGCCTTGCTCGGCCGTCAGGATCGCGGCCAGTTCGGCCATGTTCTCGCGGATCAGCTGCTGGTACTTGAGGAAGATGCGCGCCCGGGCGCCGATGGCCGTTTTCTTCCAGGTCTTGAAGGCTTCCTTGCCCGAGGCGACGGCGGCGTTGATCTCCTCTGGCGTGGCAAAGGGCACGCGCGCCAGCACTTCCTGCGTGGCGGGGTTCACTACGTTGCGCCACTGGGTGGTTTGGGACTCGATGAACTGGCCGCCGATCAGCAGCTTGACGGTGGGGGCCAGGGCGGCCTGTGGGGCCTGTTGAGCGGTGATGGATGCGTCCATGGTGTCTTGTCTCCTGTATCTGTCTGTCATGTGGGGCCGGGACAATGGCATTTGCCCGGCCGGGGCTGGCGGCCCGGCAGGGCGCCCGGGCCGCAACCGCGGGCAAATCCCGGTGGCCTGCGCATCCTAGCTGTGCGAAATTGCCAGCACAAGGCGCATGCATGCACCTTGGGTTTGCAAATTTGCACAGGCGGCGGCTGGCCGGCCAGCACGCGCCCCACGAAGAACACATGGATGAGAGGGCCTCACACGAATGGAATGGGACAACCTGCGCTACTTTCTGGAGCTGGCGCGCTCCGGCACCCTGGCCGGCGCGGCACGCCGCACGGGCGTGGAGCACACCACGGTGGCCCGCCGCATCCAGTCGCTGGAAAAGCAGATGGGCGCACCGCTGTTCGCACGCGAGGCCGGCGGGCACCGCCTGACGGAGGCGGGCCGGCAACTGCTGCCCGCCGTCGAGGCCATGGAAACCGCGGTGCTCGGCCTGGAGCGCGCGGCCCCGGCCAATGCCGCGGCGGGCCTGTCCGGGGTGGTGCGCGTGGGCGCGACGGAAGGCTTCGGCACGCTCATCCTCGCGCCGCACCTGGCACGGCTCACGCAGAAGAACCCCGGCCTCACCATCGACCTGCTGGCCTTGCCGCGCATGCTGCACCTGTCCCGGCGCGAGGCGGACATCGTCATCTCGCTGGAGCGCCCCGCGCGGGGATCGGTCATCGTCGCCAAGCTGGCGGACTACACGTTGCACCTGTACGGCCAGCGCGAGTACCTGGCCCGTCGCCCGCTGGTCTCGACCCGGGACGATCTGCGCCACCATGCCTTCGTGAGCTATGTGGACGATTTGCTCTTCACCAAGGAACTGCAGTTTCTGGACGCATTGCACCGGCCGGCGCGGTTCGCGTTTCGCAGCACCAGCATCACGGCGCAGTACGAAGCGGTGCGCGCCGGCGCAGGGTTGGCCGTGCTCCCGGCCTTTCTGGCCGACCGCGATCCGGTGCTGGCCCGGGTGCTGCCCGAAGAGGCCCGGTTCACGCGGACCTTCTGGATGAGCATGCCGGCGGAGGCCAAGCACCAGGCGCGCATCCAGGCGGTCTGGACCTGGCTGAAGGAGGTGTCCTCCGACCAGACGCTGAAAATCGTTCACGCGCCGGATGCGTCGGAATAATACGAACGTAACTAAATGTATGATCTCGCCGCCTCGGAGCCACGGGAGTGGTTTGATTTTTCGCATGCCCGAGGACATGCCATGCGAATATCCCTGATGAGAAACCCATGAAGAAGATTGCTTTGATTGTTTTGATGTCCGCGCTGTTCACTGGATGCGCTTCCGTGAAGATGGAAAGCAAGGAGGCTTCGGCAAAGGCCAAGGAATTTGCGCAGCCCAGCGAAGGCCATTCGGGGCTTTATGTCTATCGCGACAGTTTCGTGGGCAAGGCGATCAAACGAAATATCTGGGTGGACGGAAAATGCCTGGGGGAATCGGGTCCTGACGTGTTCTTTCACACGGAAGTCACGGGTGGACAGGAACACGTGATTGCCACGGATTCCGAGTTCTCGCCCAACGAGCTGAAAGTGATGTTCGAGAAAGGCAAAAACTACTTCGTCCGGCAGTACATGAAGATCGGTGCATTCATCGGCGGCTCCGACGTCGAACTGATCCCTGAGGCAGAAGGCAAGGCCGCCGTGGCGAAGCTCGAAATGGCGACGGCAGGCACCTGCAGCAAATAACGCCAGCGGATCGCCGCTTCGGTAGCGGTCGGTCCGGTCTTTCATGGCCATGCTGATTTCGAATTCCAGGGCGTCTGCTGCACCCAGTGGCGCGCCCGCGGTCGGCGCAGCCGTTTTGATCCAACGGGATGACTGCGCGGATTCCGTCCGGTCTGTCTTGGATATGGACGGCGCGACGATTCCACTGCATTCGCTTGGAAATAGCCGGCCCTCGCGATAATCGGTCAGCCTGTTTCAATAACCGCTGTTTCAAAAAATCCAGATTTGAATCGGAACAATCAATCCGAGCCGGCGAACGATCCGCTCTCTTGATACACCGCTCCATGGTGGGTCCCGTCGCAGAGCCGCCGCCCGGTTTATCGTGCGCCAAACAGGGTAGGTGGCCGACTCGACCCGCCAACCTTTGGATGCAGCGCTGCACCCATTTGGGGCGTGGCTGGTTTATCCTCCCGCCCTTCCATCGGTCAGGGAGGGAATACCCTGAGCCGGGCCAGTCCGGCGTACCGCGCCGTGCGTCTTGGGAGAGAAGCCCGGAAGCGCGATCCATCCAGACACGGCAGTGGCCGCCCTGAATGCCCTTCGCGCCGAAGAAACAACATCAATCAGGAGGTTTTCCATGGCAACCCAGGTTTCGCCCGACATTCCGGGCCGGCACGACAGCGACCATCTGCAGCGCAGTTTGTCCAACCGGCACATCCAGCTCATTGCCATCGGCGGGGCCATCGGCACCGGCCTCTTCATGGGCTCGGGCAAGACGATCAGCCTCGCGGGGCCGTCGATCGTGTTCGTCTACATGATGATCGGCTTCATTCTGTTTTTCGTGATGCGGGCCATGGGCGAGCTGCTGCTGTCCAACCTGCAGTACAAGTCCTTCATCGATTTCGCGGCCGATCTGCTCGGCCCCTGGGCCGGGTTCTTCACCGGCTGGTCTTACTGGTTCTGCTGGATCATCACGGGCATCGCCGACGTGATCGCCATCTCGGCTTACTCGCAGTTCTGGTTCCCCCACCTGCCGCAGTGGGCGCCGGCACTGGCCTGCGTGGGGCTGCTGCTGTCGCTCAATCTGCTCACGGTGAAGCTTTTCGGCGAGATCGAATTCTGGTTCGCCATGATCAAGATCGTGGCCATCATGGCGCTGGTGGCGACGGGGTTCTACATGGTTTACGCCCATTTCGTCTCGCCCTCGGGCCGCACGGCGAGCGTGGCCAACCTGTGGAACGACGGCGGCATGTTCCCGCACGGTTGGATGGGGTTCTTCGCCGGCTTCCAGATCGCGGTGTTCGCCTTCGCGGGCATCGAGCTGGTGGGCACGACCGCCGCGGAGGCCAAGGACCCGGAGCGCACGCTGCCGCGCGCGATCAACTCCATCCCGCTGCGCATCATCGTGTTCTATGTGTTCTCGCTGGTGGCCATCATGGCGGTCACCCCGTGGCGCGAGGTGGTGCCCGGCAAGAGCCCGTTCGTCGAGCTGTTCGTGCTGGCCGGGCTGCCCGCGGCGGCCAGCGTGATCAATTTCGTGGTGCTGACCTCGGCGGCCTCGTCGGCCAACAGCGGGGTGTTTTCCACCAGCCGCATGCTGTTCGGCCTAGCCGAGAAAGGCGTGGCGCCAAGGCGCTTCGCTAAGCTGTCGCGCCGCGGCGTGCCTTCGAGCGGACTGCTGTTTTCGTGCACCTGCCTGCTGGCCGGCGCTTTTCTCATGTGGGTGATTCCGGACCTGGTGGAGGCCTTCACGCTGGTGACCACCGTCTCGGCCATCCTCTACATGTTCGTCTGGTCGATGATCCTGCTGTCCTATATCGCCTACCGCCGACAGCGACCGAAGCTGCATGCGGCCTCGCTGTACAAGATGCCGGGCGGTGCCTGGATGTGCGGCGTGTGCCTGGCGTTCTTCGCCGGCATCGTGGTGCTGCTGTCGTTCGAGGCTGATACGCGCCAGGCCCTGCTGACCACGCCCGCCTGGTTCGTACTGCTGGCGCTGGCGTATCAGTTCGTGCGGCGCCGGCCGCCGGGCGCGCGCGCTTCGCTGCCGGGCAATGCTCCGACCGGAGCACTGGGAGCCCGCGTGTCGCCTGAGCGGGGGTGATTTTCGGATCTTTCAGGCTCCGTCACGCCTCGCTTCTGGGATGGGCCACCCATGGGCCCAGGCGGGGCCCGGTCCTGAACAGTCCATGGGAAGTTAATGGCCTGGAGATCGGGGCTTTTTCACCGCATTGGAATTTTCGCCAGGGCCTACCCTGCATGGGCCGGGCGAAGGGCGTTTTCTTGTGTGGACTGCTTCGCCACCGACAGGAGTACTTTGGCGATGACACCCCTTATTTCCGGCCTTGCATCGGTCGCATCCCTGCTGTTCAACGCGTCGTCCTCCGGAGCGGCGAAACCCTCGGCTTCCGCGCGGGGCAGCGACGCTTCGCCCGCCGAGCCCTCCACGCAGATCACCTTGAGCAAAGAAGCCGAGGCGCTGTCCGGCGTTGCGGGCCAGAGCGCGGCCGCATCCACCCGGGGCGTGGCGGCGCGGTCTTCCCTCGCGTCGTCTCAGGGCGGGTCGGTCTCCGCGGAGAGTTTTGGAGAGCTGCTCACCCAGTTCGGTGCGACCCAGGCGCAGAAAGAGCAGCTGACGGCCGGGTTCGATGCCAACCACGACGGCAATATCTCCCAGGAAGAATTCATGAAGGGCCTGGGAGACACCTCTGGCGCCAAGACCGGCAACAGCGAACTGTCGCAGGCCATCCTGCAGTTGATGGATCAGGGGGGCAATGCCAATGGGGTGGTGGACGGCAAGGAGTTCGCCCAATTCTCGATGGCATTCATCGCGGCGGAGAAACGGCCTGCGTGATCAATCGTTTTGGGGATGGAGTGGTGGACTGCTGGCCTCGCTGGCGCCATCAACGGGCAAACAAAAAAAGCGGCCTGGTAGGCCGCCTTTTTGAAAAATCGACACCGCGGTAGCACGGCGTCGATGGGGCTTATATCCGGCCCATCAGCAGCAGGACCAACAGGATCACCACCACCAATCCGATACCGCCGCTGGGACCATATCCCCACGAGCGGCTGTGGCCCCAGGTAGGCAGGGCACCGATCAAGATCAAGATCAGCACGATGAGCAGGATGAGAGAAATAGACATGGTTTCCTTTGGAGTAGGTGAGTATCGGTAGACCAAGTGTCGAATGCTGAAACAATTGTTTCGGCAGGACTGGGGGCCCTGAACTCGTAGGAGGGGTCCGATGCAAAGTTGTGCTGCCGCCTTCGCTTCGAGGGTCATGCCTTCGCTACTTTTGGGGGAAGGGCAGCGGGCTTGCGCACACTTCGATCACCATCGATCCACGCCCAGGCTTGCCATGACTACTTCTGTGAATAACCTTTCCTCCAATAAGCTGGGAGGGCTTCCCGGCCTGAAGGATTCAGGTTCCATCAAGGAGCCGACCCTTCAGAGGTCGGAATCGCGCAAAAGCCTGGGTGGCCCCGACGGCCTGCAGGCCAATAGCCAATCGAAAGGGGAGCTTGGAGGCAGCTTGGCACCGCGCTCCAACATCAATTTGCTGCGAAAGAACTCGCTGATTCAGAGCCAGAAGCGAGAACTGAGTGCCGAAGCGGTACGCGACAGCCTGATCAAATCGCGCGATGGTAAAAATTCCGATGACGGTAAAGCCTCCCTGCTGAATGACATTCACAGCAGCCCGCTTTTCCAGAAAATGCAGAAGACCAATAGCGGTAATGAAGACGCGATCATCACGATGACGCCTCCTTCCAAGGAGCAGGTACCTGCCGAAGCGACCGAGGTGCCTGTCAGCGGCCCGCCCACGCCACCCCCGCCACCACCGTTGCCGGTGAAGCCGAGCCACAGCAGCCCGGAAGAAATCAAGTTGGGTATGGACGCGCCCTCTCCTTCGGACACCGATTCCGACAGCGAGACTGAGCTGGACCTGGATGTCCACATCAGCACCGCGCCGAAAAATCATGACACCCATGAAGAAATCGATGTGCACATGGAAGGGCCGCCTCCTTCGGACAGCGGCTCCGACGATGAGCGCGACATCGATGTCGATGTGCACATCAATGCTGGTCCAGGAAACCAAGGTTTTCATGAAGAAATCCAGGTTGACGAAAAGACGCAGCGGCTGATACGGATGCAAGAACAGCAGGAGGCCAACGCGAACGCGCTGACTGAGTTGAATGTCAGGATTCAGGAACAAGCGGCTATTCGCGACGTGATTGCCAAAATGGCTGAGGCTAATCGCAAGACCGTCGAAGCTGCGGCCAAAGCGATGGTCGACGCAGCACCCAAATAAGCCATCAAAAGTTCTCAGGCGCTGGCTGCCACCTCTGGCTCTGCCACGTTCAAGATCGCCCACTCGCGTCGCAGCGCGCGAGTGGCGTCCACCATGTTGCGCAGCGCGGCTTCGGTTTCGGGCCAGCCGCGGGTTTTCAGGCCGCAGTCGGGGTTGACCCAGAGGTTTTCCACCGGAACGACCTGCGCGGCCTTCTCCAAAAGCCGCCGCATTTCCTGCACGCCGGGCACGCGGGGCGAGTGGATGTCGTACACGCCGGGCCCGATCTCGTTGGGGTACTGAAACGCCCCGAACCCCCGCAGCAGCTCCATGTCGGAGCGGCTGGTCTCGATGGTGATCACGTCGGCATCCATGGCCGCGATTTCGGGCAGGATGTCGTTGAACTCGCTGTAGCACATGTGGGTGTGGATCTGCGTGGTCGAACGCACGCCCGAGGCGCTGATGCGAAACGCCCGGGTCGCCCATTGCAGGTAGGTCTTCCAGTCCGCGCGGCGCAGCGGCAGGCCTTCGCGGATGGCGGGCTCGTCGATCTGGATGATGCCGATGCCGGCGCCTTCCAGGTCGGTCACCTCGTCGCGGATCGCCCAGGCGATCTGCTCGGCCGTGCGGCTGCGCGGCTGGTCGTCGCGCACGAAGGACCACTGCAGGATGGTGATGGGCCCGGTCAGCATGCCCTTCATGGGGCGCGGGGTGAGGCTTTGCGCAAAGGCGGTCCAGTCCACAGTCATCGGCCGGGGGCGGGCGACGTCGCCGAAGAGGATGGGGGGCTTCACGCAGCGCGATCCGTAGCTTTGCACCCAGCCGTTGGCGGTGAAGGCGAATCCGTCGAGCTGTTCGCCAAAATATTCGACCATGTCGTTGCGCTCGGCCTCGCCATGCACCAGCACGTCCAGGCCCAGGGCCTCCTGCGTGCGCACGGCCCGTTCGATCTCGGCCTGCATGGCGGCGCGGTAGGTGTCCGGTGCTTGCTGGCCGCGCTTGAAGGCGGCGCGGGCGGCGCGGATCTCGGCGGTCTGCGGGAACGAGCCGATGGTCGTGGTGGGCAGCAGCGGCAGTTGCAGCCGCTGGCGCTGCGCGGCCTGCCGGACAGGGAAGGGCGCGGTGCGCTGGTCGGCACCGGCCGGGGCGCCGTCCAGGCGCCGGGCCACATCGGGGCGGTGCACGCGCTGGCTGGCGCGGCGGCTGTCGATGGCGGCGCGCGCGCTGGCCAGGGCCGCCGCATCGGGCTGTCCGTTGAGGGCGCTCTGCAGGGTCTGCAGCTCGCCGAGCTTTTCCAGGGCGAAGGCCAGCCAGGATTTCACCTCGGCATCGAGCCGGTCTTCCGACGCCAGACCGAAAGGCACGTGCAGCAGGGAGCACGAAGGCGCGATCCACAGCGGCCCCTGGTGCTTGGCGGCGATGGCGGCCAGGCGCTCCAGCGCGGCGTCCAGGTCGGCCCGCCAGATGTTGCGGCCGTCCACGATGCCGACCGACAGCAGCTTGTGGCTGGGCAGCCAGTCGGTCACGGCCACCAGGTCCTCCGGCGCCCGCACGGCGTCCACGTGCAGGCCGGCCACGGGCAGCTGGCACGCGAGCCGGGTGTTTTCCTGCAGGGGCGAGAAGTAGGTGGCCAGCAGCACCTGGGCGCCGGCGCGGTTGAGCTGCCAGTACGCCGGCTCGAATGCGTGGCGCCAGGCATCGGGCAGGTCCAGGCCCAGGATGGGCTCGTCGATCTGCACCCAGGCCACGCCCTGGCGCTTGAGCCGCGCGAGGATCTGTTCGTACACGTCCAGCAGCGGCTGCAGCAGCGAGAAGCGGTCGAAGCCCTCGGCCTTTTCCTTGCCCAGGTACAGGAAGCTCAGCGGCCCGAGCAGCACCGCCTTGACAGGGTGGCCCAGGGCCTGTGCCTCGGCCACCTCGTTGAACAGGCGCTCGCTGGCCAACCGGAAGGTGGTGGCCGGCGTGAATTCCGGCACGAGGTAGTGGTAGTTGGTGTCGAACCACTTCGTCATCTCCAGCGCGAACTGGCTGGCGTGCGGCGTGGCCGGCGCGTGGCCGCAGGCGCCCCCCTGGCCCGACTCGCCCTGGCAGGGGGCCGCGGTGGCGATGGACTCGCCACGGGCCATCTTGAAGTAGCGGGCCAGCTCGGGCTGGCTGGGCAGGAAGCCGTAGCGCGCGGGCTCGGCACCCAGCAGCTGGATGTGGTTGGCCACATGGTCGTAGTAGGCGAAGTCGCCCACGGTGACGAAGGCCAGGCCCGCGTCGCGCTGGGCCTGCCAATGGCGGGCGCGCAGATCGGCGCCCACGGCCTCCAGCGCCTCGGACGTCAGGTCGCCGCGCCAGTGCTTTTCGAGGGCGACCTTGAGTTCCCGGTGCGCGCCCATGCGCGGAAAACCGAGGGTGTGGGTGGAGATGGGTGATTGGGCCATGGTCGAAATTCCTTTGAATGGGTGGTGCGCTGAGGCAGGCCGCCATGGTCCGGTGATTGCCTTTATTATTCAAACGAAAGTTTTGTGCCTTCATCTTGAGAATATCTAATGAACCAGTCGATTCTGGAAATCCGTCACCTGCGCACCCTGGCCGCCCTGCGCGACAGCGGCAGCCTGGTGCGCGCCGCGCAACTGCTCAATCTCACCCAGTCGGCCCTGTCGCACCAGATCAAGCTGCTGGAAGACCGCTACAACGCGCCCCTGTTCGAGCGCAAGTCCGTGCCGCCCCAGTTCAGCGCCACCGGCACGCGGCTGCTGGCGCTGGCCGACGCCTTGCTGCCCCAGGTGGAGGCGGCCGAGCGCGACGTGGCGCGGCTGTCGATGGCGTCCGCCGGGCAACTGCGCATCGCCGTGGAATGCCACACCTGCTTCGACTGGCTGATGCCCGCGATGGACGCCTTCCGCAGCCGCTGGCCCGAGGTGGAGATGGACATCGTGAGCGGCTTTCACGCCGACCCGGTGGGCTTGCTGCACCAGGACCGGGCCGACCTGGCCATCGTGTCGGAGGTGGACGGCGACGAGGCGGGCGTCGACCACCACCCGCTGTTCGGATTCGAGATCCGCGCGCTGCTGGCCAACGGACACCCGCTGGCCGACAAGCCGTGGCTGGCCGCGCAGGACTTCGCCGACCAGACCCTCATCGCCTACCCGGTGCCTGACGAGATGCTGGACATCGTGCGCCAGGTGCTGGAGCCCGCCGGCATCCGCCCACCCCGGCGCACCACGGAACTCACCGTCGCCATGCTGCAGCTCGTGGCGAGCGGTCGCGGCGTGGCGGCCTTGCCGCTCTGGGCGGTGCAAAGCTATCTGGACCGCGGCTACGTCACCGCCCGGCCCGTGGGCGAGCAGGGCCTGATGGGCGAGCTGCACGCGGCCTGCCTGCCGCAGTTGTCGGGCCGGCACTACCTGCAGGACTTCGTGGGCGTGATCCGCGAGACGAGCTTCGTTGCGCTCAAGGCCGTCACGCTGCTGTAGTCGTCGGCGGTGCCGGTGCGTATTTGTCGCCGACCTGTTCGCGCAGGGGATGCGTGTCGTAGACGATCTGCATGGCCCGGATGCGTGGGCTGCCTGGGTCAAAGGTGAAGACATCGACGCAGGTGAAGGTCACCTCGCGGCCGTCGCTCAAAGTCCAGTCGTAGCGGAAGTAGGCCGCGATGCGCACGGCGCCGCCGTCCTGCGGTGCCACCGAGGCAAAGAGGTCCAGCACGGTGATCACGCTGCCATTCGAGGCCTGCGCGAGCCGGTGGAAAAAGTCGCGGGCGCCCAGGGTGCCGAGAAAAGGCGAGTGCACGAGCCCGTCGTCTTCGAAGCAGGCGATCAGGCCCTCTGTATCGCTGGCGTGGAGGTGGCCCAGGTAGGCCTTGACGGTGTCGAGCGGGTGCGTGGTCATGCGGTGTCCTTGGTGGGTCGCTGGGGAGATCGCGCTAGCTTGGCGGCGCCGGCGCTGCCCGGCAAGCCACAATCGGTGCCAATACATAAAGGGTGCTTATGTATCTGCGCCATCTGCAATACCTTCGGTCGGTCGTCGAGCACGGCTCTTTTGCCCAGGCCGCACAGGCCTGTGGCGTCTCCCAGCCTGCCATCAGCCAGGGCATGAAGGCGCTGCAGGCGCACTTTTCCGCCCCTTTGCTGGTCCGTGCGGGGCGTCGCTATGTGCCGACCGAACTGGCGCGATCGGTGGCGGCGCAATCGTCGTCGCTGGGGCAGGGCATGGGGACGCTGGGGTCGGAGCCGCTGCCTGCGCCCGACCGGAATGTGCTACGCATCGGGCTGACGCCATCCGCCGCGCTGGTCTGGGGCCCCGTGCTCTATGCGCGCTGGTGCCTTCCTGATCCCCGGCGCTGCCTCGACATGGCGACGGCGGACGAGGGCGCGCTGCTCGCCGGGCTGCTGCAAGGGCAGTTCGATGCGGTCATCGCGCCCAAGCCGCGCCAATTTGCCCACCCGGACCTGTCCGAGCGCCTGCTTTACGAGCTGCAGCCGCAGGTCTATGCCCGCCGCGGCCATCCTCTGGCACGGGCCCGAACGTTGGCAGAGCTGCAGGGTGCCGCGTGGGCCTGCGTCGGGCCCAGCGTCAAAGGTCCCGTCGATGTGCTCACCGAGGCGCACCGCGTGCGCCGCATGCCTGTGCCCAAGATCGCGGTGCGCTGTCCCGATTTCGCCAGCATGCTCCATCTGGTGGGGCAATCCGATCTGTTGGCCGTCGTGCCCCATCCGGCACTGCTTGGCGCCGCGACGCCGGTGGTCAGGGCGCTTCAACTCGCCGAGGCCTTGCCGCTGTATGGCATGTGGCTGTTCGAACTGCGTACCCGGCCATCGCGCATCGATCCGCAGTGGGTCGCCACCGATCCCTCCCTATCGCAGTCCCGCGGTTGAATGGGATATTGCAAGAAATCAGAGGGCGTGAAGTTTCCGTTGCAGCGGCCCATAATGGCTTTTCTCCCATTCATGCCCACTGGTGCCACCATGCATTCCTCGCAGACCCCTCCATTGTTCGTGCGCCCATTGATCGCACTCCTGTCCCTGGCTTTCGCCGGCACCCTGGCGCAGGCCGCACCAGTGGCCGATGTGCACGCCCTGGCGCAGAAAGAGCAGCAGCCGCTGCTCGACACGCTGCGCGACCTGGTGCACATCGAATCGGGCAGCAAGGACATCGAGGGCCTGAACCAGATCGCCGCGTTGATCGCCGGGCAACTCAAGGCACAGGGCGGCACCGTCGAGATCCTGCAGCCCACCGACATCTATCGTCTGGACGACACGCCCGAGAAGGTGGGCCCGGCGGTGCATGCCGAGTTCAAGGGCTCCGGCACGAAGAAGATCCTCTTCATCGCGCACATGGACACGGTGTATCTCAAGGGCATGCTCAAGGACCAGCCCTTTCGCATCGATGGCGGCAAGGCCTACGGCTTGGGCATCGCGGACGACAAGCAGGGCGTGGCCACCATCCTGCACACCGTGGGCCTGCTGCAAAAGCTCGGCTTCAAGGAGTACGGCACGCTCACCGTGCTGATCAACGGCGATGAGGAAATCAGCTCGCCCGGTGCGCGCAGCACCATCACCCGCGTCGCGGCCGACCAGGATGCGGTGTTTTCCTTCGAGGGCGGCGGCACGGACGGCAGCCTGCGCCTGGCCACCAGCGGTATCGGCGCGGCCTACCTGACGGTGCAGGGCCGGGCCTCGCACGCCGGTGCCTCGCCCGAAAAGGGCGTGAATGCGCTCTACGAGCTGTCGCACCAACTGCTGCAGCTCAAGGACCTGTCCAAGCCCGAGCAGGGCCTCAAACTGAACTGGACGGTGGCCCAGGCTGGTACCAACCGCAACGTGATTCCCGCCGAGGCCACGGCCCAGGCCGATGCCCGCGCCCTGCGCGTGTCGGATTTCGACGGGCTGGAAAAAGAACTGCAAGCCAAGGTGCAGATCAAGTTGCAGCCCGAATCCAAGGTGTCGGTGAAGTTCGAGGTTCGCCGCCCGCCGCTGGAGGCCAACGACGCTTCGCGCCGCGTGGCCGGCCACGGCAAGGCCATCTACCAGGAACTGGGCCTGCCCCTGAACGTGCTGGACAAGGCCACCGGCGGCGGCACCGACGCGGCGTTCGCCGCGCTGAAGACCCGCGGTGCCGTGGTGGAGGGCATGGGCCTGTCGGGCTACGGGGCGCATTCCAACAACGCCGAATACGTCCAGATCGACACCATCGTGCCCCGGCTGTACCTGGCCACGCGCATGGTGATGGATATTTCGCGCGGCGTGCTCAAGTAAGCCGATGGCGTCGCGGGGCAAGGAAGGTTCCGCTCCGCAATTCACTGTTTTTTGGTAGAAAACTATCCATATTGCATGGCTAAATAGTAGCAATATTGATATATTTCTGTGCATATGCAGCCGCAATGCACGCTCCAGATCCACGCCCAGGGCCGGTGGCACGACGCCGCCAGCGTCCTGTTGCTGGGTGATTCCGCCCAGGGCTGGCGCACGCCCAGCTACACCGGGTATGCGGTGGGATGGGCTGTCGAGCATGGGGGCCGGCGCGATGCCTGGGCGCTGGCCAGCGGCTTCGCCACCGGGCTGGAGCCGCTGGAGCTGCGCCAGTGGCCCGGCTTTCTGGCGGACCTGCTGCCCCAGGGCCATGGCCGCGAAGAACTGCTGCGCCAGCTGGGTCTGCCCGAGGCGTCGGAAGCCGTGGCCGACTGGCCGCTGCTGCTGGCCGGGGCCGGCAACCCCATCGGCCACCTGCGCGTGAAAGAGGCGGCCGACTGGCTGCAGGCGCGCACCGGACCGCGCCGCGGCTTCACCGATGCCGAGGTGGCCGAGCGGTCGTCCGACTTCATGGACTACCTGGGCCGCCACGGGCTTTTCGTGGCCGGGTCGTCGGGCGTGCAGGGCGAATGGCCCAAGGTGCTGCTCACGCGCTCGGCCAGCGATGGCCTGCTGCACCTGGACCACTCGCTGCCCGATGGCGAGGCGGCGGCGCATTTCATCGTCAAGTTCGGCCGCGGCACGAACGAGCGTCTCGCGGCCATCCTGCGGCACGAGGCGCCCTACATGGACATCGCCCGGCACCTGGGGCTGCGAGTCCACGCGCCGCTGGTGCTGCGCGACCGGGCGCTTTTCATTCCGCGCTTCGACCGCATCGCCGGCGACGCGGCGCGTGGCTCGGGGCAGGGCGGCGGCGTGGTTCGGCTGGCGCAGGAAAGCATCGCCACGCTCACCGGCCGGGCGGGCTTCGGCGCCGTGCCCTCGCACGAGGAAGTGTGCCGCCAGCTGGCCCGCGTGTGCACCGATCCCGCTGCCGAAGTGGCGGAGTACCTGCGCCGCGACGTGGCCAACCTGGCGCTGGGCAACAAGGACAACCACGCGCGCAACACGGCCGTGCAGCGCGGTTTCGACGGGCACATCGCCCTCACGCCGGTGTTCGACTTCGCGCCCATGTACCTGCACCCCGATGGCATCGCGCGGCGCATCCGCTGGGCGGTGGGGGACGACGGTGCGCCGGACTGGCGCCGGGTGCTGGACACCGTCGCCGCCGAATGCGGACTGCCGCGCGCCCCGCTGGCCCAGGCCTTGCAAGACCTGGCCGGCTCCCTGGAAGCAGTGGCGCGTGACGGCGGTGGCTTCGGCCTGGAGCCGGAGGTGCACCGCTTTCTGCAGCCCGCCATCGCGGCCCAGGTGCAGGCGCTGCAGGCCCTGTGACCTGAACACTTGAAAAGCGGGCCCCTTTCGCATGGACAAGCGCTACACCCCCCTTCCACTGGCACAGCAACTGCTGCTGCGCCGCCAGGCCGTGCAGGACCTGCTGGACCACCCGCAATGGACCCTGCGCGAGTCCATCCGCCACCTGCGCAGCACCTTGCGGCTGACCTCGGCCGAACTGGCGCGCCTGGCGGGCATCTCGCACCGCGCGCTGCAGGACATCGAGCAGGGCCGCAGCCCGGGCACGGTGCAGACGATGAACCGCATCCTGGGCGTGCTCGGCCTGCGGCTGGGGGTGGTGCGGGCACCGGTGGAGCCCGTGGCGCCGGACGGCGGCGGTGGCCCCGTTGCCTGACGGGCCACAACGCGCGGCACACAACGCGCAGCATTCTGTTTGCTATTGATTTAATAGCGATATGCCCTAGTGTTGATTGTGCTGGAGGCCATTTTGGTTTGAACCCCTTCACGGGGTCACCCGGGCGACCGCCCGCGCCCGCGGCGCGTTCACAATGGCCCGATGACCTCACAGAAAGAACACATGCTGGCCGGCCGGCCCTACCACGCCGGCGATCCCGAACTGCAGGCCGATCTGGCCGCCAACAAGCGCTGGCTCGTGCGCTACAACGCGGCGCTGGCCGCGGACCCCGCCGATCGGCGCGCGCTGCTGGCCGAGCAGCTGGGCTCGGTGGGCGAAGGCGCCGTGGTGCGCCCGCCGTTCCACTGCGACTACGGCTTCAACATCCACCTGGGCACGGGCGTGTTCCTCAACTTCAACTGCGTGATCCTGGACGTGGTCGAAGTGCGCATCGGCGACGGCACGCAGATCGGGCCCGGCGTGCAACTGCTCGCGGCGGACCACCCGCGGTCGCCGCAGGAGCGGGCCCAGGGCCTGGAGTTCGGCCGCCCGGTGACCATCGGCCGCAACGTGTGGATCGGTGCCGGCGCCCTGGTGATGCCCGGCGTGACGGTGGGCGACGACGCCATCATCGGCGCGGGCAGCGTCGTCACGCGCGATGTGCCTGCCGGCGCCACCGTGGTGGGCAACCCGGCCAGGGTGCTGCCGCCGCGCCAGGGCTGAAACACCGGCGCGGGGAGACGCCCGCCTCGCATGCCCCTTCGCTTGCCAGATCTTTTTCATGCAACTAATAATGTTGCATGAAACAAGACAGCAAGCTATCCGGCGTTCTCCACGTGCTGCTGCACATGGCCGAGAACGAGACCCCGTCCACCTCCGAATCGCTGGCCCAGGCCATGCACACGCATCCCGTCGTCGTGCGGCGGGTGATGGCGGGCCTGCGCGAGGCGGGCTTCGTCGCCTCGGCCAAGGGCCATGGCGGCGGGTGGGTGCTGTCGTGCCCGCTGGAGGAGGTGAGCCTGGCCGACATCCACCGCGCCGTGGGCGAGCCGCCGTTCCTGGCGGTCGGCCACCGCACGGAGCGCCCGGAATGCCTGGTGGAGCAGGCGGTGAACGCCGCGCTCGACGGCACTTATCGAGAGGCCGAGGCGCTGCTGCTGGCGCGCCTGGAGCAGATCACCCTGGCCGATCTGTCGCGCGATTTCCACCGCCGCTTCGCCCAGAGCGGCCTGTCGATGAAGGAGGTGTCCCATGCGGTTTGATGCCTTGGTCATCGGCGGCAGTTTTGCCGGCCTGTCCGCCGCCATGCAGATCGCTCGCGCCCGGCGCAGCGTGTGCGTGGTGGACGCGGGCGCGCCGCGCAACCGCTTCGCGAAGGCGTCGCACGGGTTCTTCGGCCAGGACGGCGAGCGGCCGCAGGACATGATCGCGCTGGCGCGCCGCCAGCTCCTGGCCTATCCGTCCGTCACGTTCAAGGCGGGAACGGCCACGCAGGCGCGCGCCACTGGCCCGGTGTTCGAAGGCGATGACGGTGGATTCGCCGTGACGCTGGATTCGGGCGAGTTGCTGGCCGCCCGCAAGCTGCTGCTGGCCACCGGCGTGCGGGACGAACTGCCGGCCGTCGATGGCCTGCGCGAGCGCTGGGGCGCCACCGTGCTGCATTGCCCGTATTGCCACGGCTACGAGGTCGGTGGCCGACCGCTGGGCACGCTGTACGCAGCGCCCGCTTCGGTGCACCACGCGCTGCTCGTGGCCGACTGGGGCCCGATGACGCTGTTCCTGAATGGCCATGAGGCCCCCGATGCCGAATCGCTGGCGCAACTGTCTGCCCGCGGCATCGCCCTCGAGCCGGCGCGCATCGCGGGCCTGGAAGGGGTCGCGCCCGCCTTGTCCGCCGTGCGCCTGGAGGACGGCCGCCGCGTGCCGATCGAGGCCCTGTTCGTGCCGCCGCGCACGCACATGGCCAGCCCGCTGGCCGAGCAGTTGGGCTGCGCCTTCGACGAGGGGCCGGCCGGCCTGGTGATCCGCACCGATGCCACGCAGCAGACCACGGTGCCCGGTGTGTTCGCCGCGGGAGACGCGGCCATGCCGGGCCACAACGCGACGCTGGCATCCGCCAACGGGCTGATGGCGGGCGTGTGGCTGCACAAGGCGCTGGTGTTCGGGACGTGATGCCCGGGCGCTGGAAGACAGTCCGAAGGCGCAGGAGGGAAGAAGGGAGGAAGGGGAGTGCGGCGGCGCTGTGGCGGCCGCCTCGCCATGGGCTGCAAAGCCCCGCTGCCGCAGCGCGGGGCCGTCGCGCCGCTCAGAGAATGATCTTGAGCAGGACGAAAACGACGACGCCGCCGCCCACGCACATGAGCACGCGCTTGCCCTGCGGCATGGGGTTCTTCTTGAGCGAAAAATAGGTGCCGACGCCTGCGCCGATCGAGATGCCGAGAATGGATGCAACGGACATGGGATTCCCTCTGAAGAGTGGTGAATGGGTAGGAAGGGGAGGGAAGGTGCGGCCTGCGGCGTCAACCGCATTGCGCTGGGAAAGGCGCGAGTCTAAAGAGCACGGCGCCGCCGGCCTGTAACCTCCGGTAATGCGCTCGGACATGGTTGCCAGATTGCTATATGAATGATAGCTATCTGCCAGCTTGGAATCTGCGCCGGGGCCCTGCCGAAGCCAGGGCCTGGCGCGGCGCGTTCAGTCCTCTTCCGACTCGCCCAGGAACCCGCCGCTCTGATGGCCCCAAAGCCGGGCATACACACCGCCCTGTGCCAGCAGCTGCGCGTGCGTGCCTTCTTCGATGACCTGCCCGGCATCCAGCACGATGAGGCGGTCCATCGCGGCGATGGTGGACAGGCGGTGGGCGATGGCGATCACCGTCTTGCCTTGCATCAGCCCGTCCAGGCTCTGCTGGATGGCGGCCTCGACCTCGGAGTCCAGCGCGCTGGTGGCCTCGTCCAGCAGCAGGATGGGCGCGTCCTTGAGCATCACCCGCGCGATGGCCACGCGCTGGCGCTGGCCGCCCGAGAGCTTCACGCCGCGCTCGCCCACGTGGGCGTCGTAGCCGCGACGGCCCTGCAGGTCGGTCAGCGTGTCGATGAAGTCCGCGGCCTGCGCCCGAAGGGCCGCCGCATGCAGGTCCTGCTCGCTGGCGTCGGGACGGCCATAGAGGATGTTGTCGCGCATCGAGCGGTGCAGCAGGGAGGTGTCCTGCGTGACCATGCCGATCGCCTGGCGCAGGCTGTCCTGCGTCACGTGGGCGATGTCCTGGCCGTCGATCAACACGCGGCCGGACTGCACGTCGTGAAAGCGCAGCAGCAGGTTCACCAGCGTCGATTTGCCGGCGCCCGAGCGGCCGATCAGGCCGATCTTCTCGCCCGGCCGGATGGTGAGGTTCAAGCGGTCGATGACCGGCTTGCCGCCCTGGTAGGCGAAGGTCACGTTGTCGAACCGCACCTCGCCGCGCGGCACGGCCAGGGGGCGCGCATCGGGGGCGTCCACCACCGTGCGTGGCCGGGTGAGGGTGTTGATGCCATCCTGGATGGTGCCCACGCTCTCGAACAGCGTGGTCATCTCCCACATCACCCAGTGAGCGTGGCCCGACACGCGCAGCGCCATCGCGGTGACGGCCGCCACCGCGCCCGCGCCCACCTGGCCCAGGGACCACAGCCACAGTGCCGTGCCGCAGGCGCCCATCATCATGGCCACCACCAGGATGTGGTTCACGATCTCGAACCGGCTCACCAGGCGCATCTGCGCGTAGCCCGTGTGCTTGAACGCATCCATGGCCGCGCGGGCGAACTCGGCCTCGCGCCGGGTGTGCGAGAACAGCTTGACGGTGGCGATGTTGGTGTAGGCGTCGGTGATGCGCCCGGTCATCACCGACCGCGCATCGGCCTGCGCCTTGCCCACCTGGCCCAGGCGCGGCACGAAGTACCAGCACGCCAGGCCGTAGCAGACGATCCACACCAGAAAGGGCACCAGCAGCCGCAGGTCGAAGCCGGCGGCCAGCAGCAGGATGGTGAACAGGTACACCCCCATGCCGATCACCACGTCGGTGGTGGTGAAGATCATGTCGCGCACCGCCAGGGCCGTCTGCATGATCTTGGTGGTGATGCGGCCAGCGAACTCGTCGGCGTAGAAGGCCATGCTCTGGCCCAGCATCAGCCGGTGGAAGTTCCAGCGCAGGCGCAGCGGGAAATTGATGGCCAGCGTCTGGTGCTTGACGCTGGTCTGCACCGCCACCAGCACGATGCTGCCCAGCAGCATGCCGATCACCAGCGCCAGCGTGCCCCGGCGCTCGGCCCACAGTGCCGCGGGGCTGACCTGGGTGAGCCAGTCCACCACATGGCCGAGCACGGCGAACAACAGGGCCTCGTACACCGCGATGGCGGCCGACAGGCCCGCCATCATCACCACGTAGCGGCGCAGCCCGCGTGTGCCGGACCACACGAAAGCCATGAAATCCTTGGGGGGCAGGGTGGGTTCGTTGCCGGGGTAGGGGGGCAGTCGCTTTTCGAAAAACTCAAACACAGGCTCAACTCCTTGGGCCGCCATCGTAAGGGGCCGCGGCCCGCCGTGTGCCCGCGGGGTCTTGGCGCTGCCGTTTCGCCATCCCGATCCTTCGATCGTGTCCGACGTGTCGCGCTTCGGGCCGCTGCATAGAATCCACCCGCAGGGCGGCCCGGGCGAACGGCAGGCGCGCCGCCCGTGTCCCTGGCACGCTTTTTTGCCTTCTTTCCTGCCGTCGATCAATCTTTTGGAAAAAGGCTTTCATGCTTGCACCGCAGCAGTGGATTTGGGGCGTGGTCGCCGTGGCGACCAGTGCGGTCATCCTTCGCCCCTGGCGCCTGCCCGAAGCGGTCTGGGCCGTGGCGGGTGCCCTGGCGCTGGTGGGTTTCGGGCTGCTGCCGGCCAGCCAGGCCTGGAAGGGCGTGCTGAGCGGCGAAGACGTGTACCTGTTCCTGGCCGGGATGATGCTGCTGTCCGAGATGGCGCGCCGCGAAGGCGTGTTCGACTGGCTGGCGGCGCTGGCGGCCCGCCGTGCCGGCGGCTCGGGCAGCCGGCTTTTCACCTGGGTCTATCTGGTAGGCACGCTGGTCACGGTGTTCCTGTCCAACGACGCCACCGCGGTGGTGCTGACCCCCGCGGTGTTCGCCGTGGCCCGCGCGGTGGGCGCTTCTCCGCTGCCCTACCTGTTCATCTGCGCCTTCGTCGCCAATGCGGCGAGCTTCGTGCTGCCCATCTCCAACCCGGCCAATCTGGTGCTCTGGGGCGGGCACATGCCGCCGCTGCCGCAGTGGCTGGCGCTGTTCGCGCTGCCTTCGCTGGCGTCCATCGCCGCGACCTTTCTGGCGCTGCGGTTCGCGCTGCGCCACCGCATCGACGCCACCATCCGCACCGAAGTGCCTCCCAGTCCCTTGAGCCGGGGCGGCGCCCTGGCGGCCGCCGGTCTGGCCGTGTCGGTGGTGGTGCTGGTGGCCTGCGCGTGGCTGCGGGTGCCGCTGGGCTGGCCCACGCTGGGGGCGGCCCTGGTGACCTTGGCGCTGCTGCGCATCGGGTGCGGCAGCGCTGTCTGGCCCACGGTGCGCTCGGTGTCCTGGAGCGTGCTGCCGCTGGTGGCGGGGCTGTTCGTGTTCGTGCAGGCCCTGGAGTACACCGGCGTGGTGGGGCTGTTGGCCGATGCCTTGCGCAAGGCGGCCACGGCTTGGCCGGGCGGCGCGGACGTGGGGGTGGGCGCCTTGCTGGGCATCGCCGCCAATCTGGTCAACAACCTGCCCGCCGGCCTGCTGGCGGGGGCGGCGCTGGATGCCGCGAACGCCTCGCCGTCGATGCGGGCCGCGGCGCTGATGGGCATCGACATCGGGCCCAACCTGTCGATCACGGGTTCGCTGGCCACGCTGCTGTGGCTGGCCGCATTGCGGCGCGAAGGCCAATCGGTGAGCGGCTGGCAGTTTCTGCGGCTGGGCGCCTGGGTGATGCCCCTGGGGCTGGGCGCGGCGCTGTTCACCCTGTGGATCACGCAGGTCGCGCTGCGCTGATCGATTGGCTGTGTCAACGCGGCCCTTCGGCCGATGCCCGAAGGCCTATCGGTACACCACGGTGATGCGCGGCACGGCCTTGACACCGGGCTGGCGCGAGAGGAAATCCGACAGGAACGCGATCAGGCTCTTTTCGCACAGCGCCATCACGGCCGGGTCCGATGCCATGGCCGCGCCTTGCTTGGCCGCGCGCTGCGACGCCTCCTGCGTGAGGCGGATGACCGCGCCCTTGTTGTCGGTCAGCAGGCCGCCCGACAGCACGCGGTGGCGCAGCTGGCTGATGGCCGGGGTCGCCACCAGCGTCGGCTTGGCCAGGTGGATCTCGATGCCGGCCGGGGTGCTGCGCAGCTCGTAGCTCTGGGGCCGCAGGTCGTAGCCGAACGAGTATTCGGCCGAGTACCAGATCGCCACCACGCCCGTGGAGGCCAGGCCCAGCACGGACTTTTCGACGATCTGGGTGGTGCCTTCCTCGCGCACCACGGTGGCCGCCATGAGCTTCATCTGCTCCGACAGCGATTGCTTGCCCACCGTGAGGTAGTCGGTGTAGCGCGTGTAGCCCAGCAGTTGCTCGGTCTTCTGGCTCACCTCCTGCTGCAACTGCGCGACCTGGGCGCGTGCGGCGCGCATGCGGCCCTGCGCCACCCACCAGGCCGTGGCGGCGATGGCGGCCAGCATGGCCAGCAGCAGGGTCAGGAGGGTGAGGCGGGCACGTGACATAAGCAAGGAAGAGGCGAAGAAGGTGCGAAGAAGGCCGGGCAGGGCAAGGCGCAGAGCATAGCCGGCTGGCGCGACAGTCCGGTCCGGCAGGGTGGGCCCATGCCTCGCATGGGTTTTCGGGGAAAACATCCGCAGGCATAATTGAGAACTAATCGCATTTTGAAATCAAGGCAAACGATGGCTGGCAGCACTGCAGCGTCCCGCCTGCATGTGGTCTCGCGCATCGCGGCCGGCATGCTGGGCGGCTACGCGTTCACCTGGGGGTTCATCGCGCTGTGCGTGGGCCTGGCATTCGCGGCAGGCATGCCCTTCCACGATGCCGAGGCCATGGGCTACATCGTGGGCTTCATCGTGTTTCTGGTGGCCTTCCTGTGGGCCTTTTCGGATTCCCGGCTCGGCCGCGTCTGGCTGGTGCTGGCGGGGGGCGGCGCCCTGATGGCCGGCACCGCGTCGCTGGTGCAGATGGCCCTGATCTGACCGGCCCCTGTGCCGGCGGTTTTCGTGTCCGTCCCGTTGCCGTGTCGGTCCTGTCTGTGCTGTCTTTAGCGGAAAGGCATTCGTCCCGTGTTCCAGAATTTTCGGCTCACCATGGCCTGGCTGCACACCTGGTTCGGCCTGGTGCTGGGCTTCGTGCTCATGGTCGTTTTCTTCTTCGGCTCGCTGTCGGTGTTCGACCGCGAGATCGACCGCTGGGCCATTCCTGAAACCCGGTTCGCCCCGCAGCCCATGCCGTCGTTCGACCGCGTGCTGCAGCCGGCCTTCCGAACCATGACGCGGCCCGATGCCGCCAACCTCGAGGCGGCGCGCAGCCGGGTGAACGGCCCGCTGGCCGACACCTTCCCCGTCGTGAACAGCTGGGGCGCCTACACCACCCACCGCGATCCGGTGCTCGGCATGTTCGCCAGCTTTGCCCTGCCCAACGCCAAGGACGCGGACGACCAGGTCTGGGGCACGCGCACCATCGACCCGCGCAACGGCCAGCCGCTGCCGGACGACCACCTCAAGATCGGCAGCCGGTTCTTCTACCCGCTGCACTACAGCCTGCACCTGGAATGGAAGAGCCTGGGCTACTGGATCGTGGGCTTCGCCGCGCTGATGATGCTGGTGGCGCTGGTCAGCGGCGTGGTCATGCACCGCAAGATCTTCCGCGAGATGTTCACCTTCCGGCCGCGCAAGCACACCCAGCGCAGCGCCCTCGATCTGCACAACCTGACCGGCGTGGTGGCGCTGCCGTTCCATTTCATCTTCGCGCTTTCGGGCCTGGTGATCTTCGGCGGCATCTACTTTCCCGTCACCGAAACCCAGTTGCATCCGCTGCACGAACTGCATGAGCAGCACGAGGCGCTGGAGACCGGCCTGCCGGCCAAGCGCGCAGGCACGCCCGGCACCCTCGCCTCGGTGGACGCCATGGTGGCCGAGGCCCAGCGCCGCTGGGCCGCCAAGGGCATGGCGGGCGAGGTCGGCTACCTGAACGTGCAGCACGTGGGCGATGCCAATGCCTATGTGAGCGTGTTCCGCGCCGGCACCGACCGCGTCACGCTCACGGGCGAGGGCATCCACTTCAAGGGCGCCACCGGCGAGGTGCTGCGCGAAGACCCGCCGCCCACGGCGGTCGCGGGCATCAACAACTTCCTCACCGGCCTGCACCTGCAGCATTTCCGGCACTGGCTGCTGCGCTGGCTGTACGTGCTGGGCGGCCTGTCGGGCTGCGTGTGCATTGCCACCGGCTTCATCTTCTTCGTGGAAAAGCGCAAGCGCCAGCACGCCAGGCAAGGCCTCTCCGGCGCGCGTTGGGTGGACGCCTTCGCGGTGACCACCGTGACCGGCATGCTCATCGCCACCTTCGCCATGCTGATCGGCAACCGGGTGCTGCCGACCGATCTGCCGGGCCGGGGCACCTGGGAACAATCCGTGTTCTGGGGCGCCTGGGTGCTGGCCTTCCTGCATGGCGTGTGGCGCACGGCCCCGGTGGCGCAGGCCCGCATGGCGCCGGCCTGGAGCGAGCAGTGCTGGGCCGCTGCTGCGCTGGCGGTGGCGGCGGTGCTGCTGAACTGGGCGACGACCGGGGACCACCTGCTGCGCACCATCGCCAACGGCTACTGGCCCGTGGCCGGCATGGACTTGGCGCTGCTCGCCAGCGCGGCCCTCGCCATGGTGGCCGCGCGCAGGCTTCGCCGCCGCGCGCTGGGCGCCGCCGCGCCACAGGCCCGCGCCGCGCAGGGCGTGCCGGAGGCCACCCGTGCTTGACGCGCTGCTGTTGCTGGCTGCGCTGGCCGCCAATGGGGTCGGTCTGGGCTGGCTGGCCCTGGCCATGGAGGTGCACTGGGCACAGGCGCTGGGCGATGGCGTGCCGCAGCCCCGGCGCACCGTAGCGTGGCTGCGCTGGGCCGGTGCCGCCGCGCTGGCGGGATCGCTGGCCTTGTGTCTGAGCGTGGACCACGGTTCGATGGCGTCGCTGGTCTGGGTGATGGCGCTGGCGGGCGCGGCGCTGTGCATCGCCTTCACGCTGGCCTGGCGCCCGCGCGTGCTGGGTCTTCTGGTTCCGTGGGTGCGAGTCCGCGGGGCAGACGCCGCCAGAGGCTGACCAGGGAGGGCGCAGGCTTCCTGCCTGTTTCACGCTCGCGCGCGAACGCCTTGCAAAAAAAGAAAACCCGCCGAAGCGGGTTGGAAAAGACAGCCCAGGAGGGAGGAGGAGATCAATCAAAGCGGGCTGCCTGGGTGCCATGATTGCGGCGCCAACTTAGGCGTGGCTTAAATCCTCAGGGGCTTTTCTTTCTTTCTTTTGCCTGCCGGCATGCCACGCTATTCGGCGATTTCCCTGAACTGCACTATGTTCCCTTCCGGATCGTACCCGTCGCAGGCCCGGAAGTCGCGGGCTTCCCACTCGCGCTGCGCGGGGCTCAGCCCGCCACCCAGTGCCACTGCGGCGTCGCGGGTGGCGGCCAGGCTGTCAACGGCAAAGAACAGCTTGACGGGCACTTCGGTCCTGCGGGCCGGGGGCGTGGACGACGAGGCCGCCCCCGCAGCGGACCGTGCCGCTGCAGGCATGCTGTGCACCACCAGCTGGACATCGTCCGACTCCAGCACGATGTGGCCGGGCTGCCGCTCGACCAGCCGCATGGACAGCAGCACCTCGTAGAAACGGGCGACCTTGGGCAAGTCCCTGGCGAAAATCACGGCGCCGGATTTGGGTCGGCTCATCTCAGACTCCCTCTGTGTGGTTATGGGCAGCGGCGATTGTGCCGGGCAGAGGGTCGGCTGTCACCGCACCAGGAACACCACCGCCACCACGATCACCCCCAGCGCCAGATTGACTCCCACCCAGGTGCGGATGGCAGCCAGCGCCTTGCCGCCGGCGGCCCAATCGCTCACCGCCACGGCACGCTGCAGGCGCTTGAAAAGCGCGAACCGCACGTGGCCGAACAGGGCCATCATCACGATGCCCAGCGTGGCCATGATCGTCCACGAAAACGGCATGGAAAACCGGCCGCCCGACTGCGCCGCGGCGCGGGCGACGTTGCCGATCATCCACAGCCCGCTGGACAGCACCAGCACGACGGCCACCAGCACCGCCCCCAGAAAACGCTGCAGCACGCCGTGCATCAGCGCCACGCGCTGGGCAGGCTCCAGCGCCTGGGCCGCCGGGCGCAGGAAGAAATGGGCGAAGGCCATGCCCCCCAGCCAAACGATGATCGCCAGGACATGGACCAATTGGAGTGCGTTGTATAGCATGGGGCAACTTTCTGAGGGGTTCGGGAGCTGGGACGGGCGCCCGGGCAGGGCACCAGGGCGAGAGGATAGGGCGCCAACACCGGTGCGCGCACGGCATGGCTATGGAAAATGGCCAAGCCATTGTTACAAAAAAGAACATTGAGGCTATTGACGCCAAAACCGACGTCGATTGTGGCTATCCTCGTGGGTTATCGTGGACGGATTCCCCGCGCCGCGCCCGGGATTTCCTCCATCTGCCCATGACGCTTCCAAAAGCACTGCGATTGCAACGCTGGCCCTGGCTGCCAGGGGTGCTCTGCGCGCTGCTCGGCATGGCTGTCAGTTGGGCACTGTGGCAGCAGCAGAGCGATTCGGTGGCGCGCATCGCACGCGAGCGGTTCACCCAGGAGGCGCGGTCGTTCACCACGGCGCTGGAGGCCCGCATCGCCTCGCATACCGAACTGGTGGTCGGCCTGCGCAGTTTGTTCCTGGTCAACCCACGGCTGGGGCGCGCCGATTTCGAACATGCGGCGCGTGAGTTGCGCCTTGCCCAGCATTACCCCGGCGTGAAGAACGTGGCCTTCACCCGCTTTGTGCCGCATGCCGACAAGGAGGCCTACGAGGCCCGGGTGCGGGCCGATGACCTGGCGCGAACGGGCGCGCCGTCCACGTTCGCCATCCGCCCGCCCGGCGACCGGCCCGAATACCAAGTCGCCGACTACATCTGGCCGATCGTGGGCAACGAGTACGTCGTGGGCCTGGATGTCGGCTCGCTGCCGGCCACCATGGCGTCCATCCGCTACAGCCGCGACACCGGGCAGGTCGTGGCCTCGGAACCGTTCGACCTGCTGCAGGAGCGCGACAACCGCGCCGGCTTCGTGATCCGGCTGCCCGTGTTCGACGACGGCGCGGGCGGCGTGCGCCGCTACATCGGCTCGGTGGCCGCCACCATCCGCTTCTACGACATGGTGAAGGCCCTGCAGTCCGAGGGCCAACTGCGGGGCGTGGGCATGTCGGTGCGGGACATCGGCTCCGTGAGCGATGGCTCCGCGTCTTCCGAGCGGACGCTGCTGGCGTTGGAAAGCGGCGTGCGTCCCGCCATGGAGCGCTACGAACGCGAGCTGCGCGTGCACGACCGGCGCTGGCGGCTCACCTTCCAGCCCCTGCAGCCCTTCCTGTCGCGCTCGGAGGCGCAGTTGCCGGCGATGATGGGCGGCGGCGGCCTGCTGGTGACGGCCCTGCTGTCCGCGCTCATCACGCTGCTGGTGCGCCGTCGCACCCAGGCCGTGAGTTTTGCCACCGCCGCCGGCTCGGCCCTGCGCGAGAGCGAAGAGCGCTTTCGCGCGCTGTTCAACCAGGCCGCCGTGGGCGTGGCGCAGGTCGAGGCCACCAGCCGCCGCTTCGTGCGGGCCAACAGCAAGTTCTGCGACATCCTGGGCTACACCGAGGCCGAGCTGTCGGCCAAGACGGTGGGCGACATCACGCACCCCGACGATCTGGTCGCCAGCGAGTCGCTGATGCAGCAGATCGCCGCGGGGCTGATCGAGGAGTTCCGCTACGAAAAGCGCTACTTCCACAAGGACGGGCGCGTCATCTGGGCCGACCTCACGGTGTCGCCCATGCGCATGCCTGGCAACCCCGCCAACCATTCCATCGCCGTGGTGCAGGACATCACCGAGCGCAAGCAGATGGAAGAGAGCCAGCGCGACAGCGAGCTGCGCCTGCGCGGCATCCTGTACCGCCTGCCCGTGGGCGTGTGCCTGGTGCGCAAGGACGGCGGGGTGAGCTTTCGCAACGAGCGCTTCGTGCAGATCTGCGGCTACACCGCCGAGGACGCCCCCACGGTGGACGACTGGTGGCGCCTGGCGTTTCCCGATGCGGCGCAGCGCGAGCAGGCCATCGCCGACTGGCTGGCCGTTTGCGCAGAGCCGCCCGGCAAGGAGGCCGTCGCGCCTCGCGAGCACGCCATCACCTGCAAGGGCGGGCAACTGCGCACGGTGGACCTGGCCGGCGTGGCGCTGGGCGACGACCGCCTCATCACCGTGGTGGACATGAGCCAGCACAAGGCGGCCGAGGAAGAGATCCGCTACCTCGCCTACTACGACCCGCTCACCCAGCTGCCCAATCGCCGGCTGCTGCTCGACCGGCTGCAGCAGGCCCTGGCCGCCAGCACCCGCAGCCAGCGCTGCGGCGCGGTGCTGATGCTCGACCTGGACAACTTCAAGACCCTGAACGAGACCCAGGGCCATGAGCGCGGCGACATGCTGCTGCGCCAGGTGGCGCTGCGGCTGCGCGACTGCGTGCGGGCCGAAGACACCGTGGCGCGCCATGGCGGCGACGAGTTCGTGGTGGTGCTGGAAGACCTGGGTGACAGCCCCGAAGACGCTGCCGCGCGGGCGGAAGAGATGGGCCAGAAGATCCTTGCGGCCCTGCGCCGGCCGTTCGTGCTGGAGGGCGAGGCCCACCACAGCACGCTCAGCATGGGCGTGACCATCTTCCAGGGTGTGCGCGAGACGGTGGACGAACTGCTGCAGCGCGCCGACCTGGCCATGTACCAGGCCAAGGCCGGCGGGCGCAACAGCCTGCAGTTCTACGACCCGCGGATGCAGGCGTTGGTGGCGGCCCGCGCGGCACTCGAATCGGACCTGCGCGAGGGCATCGCGCTCCAGCAGTTCGAGCTGTTCTACCAGCCACAGATGGACAACGGGCGCATCACCGGCGCCGAGGCGCTGCTGCGCTGGCGCCACCCGGTGCGCGGCTTCGTCTCCCCGGCCGATTTCATTCCCCTGACCGAAGAGACCGGACTCATCCTGCCGCTGGGCGAATGGGTGCTGCAGGCGGCGTGCGCTCAGCTGGCGCGGTGGGCGCAGCGGCCGGCGCTTTCGCACCTGGGCCTGTCGGTGAACGTGAGCGCGCGCCAGTTCCACCAGAGCGGCTTCGTGGGCCAGGTGCTGGCGGCGCTGGCGAGCACCGGGGCGGATGGCCGCCGGCTCAAGCTGGAGATGACCGAAAGCCTGCTGCTGCAGGACGTGGAGGACACCATCGACAAGATGGCCCAGCTGCGCGCCTACGGCGTGGGCTTCTCGCTCGACGATTTCGGCACGGGCTATTCCTCGCTCGCCTACCTCAAGCGCCTGCCGCTGGACGAGTTGAAGATCGACCAGAGCTTCGTGCGTGACGTGCTCACCGACCCCAACGACGCTGCCATCGCGCGCACCATCGTCGCCCTGGGCACCAGCCTGGGGCTGCGCGTGATCGCCGAGGGCGTGGAGACCGAGGCGCAGCGTACCTTCCTGGCGCGCAACCAGTGCTACGTGTGGCAGGGCTACCTGCTCAGCCCGCCGCTGCCGGCGGACGGATTCGAACGCCTGGTGATCGACCACGCCGCGGGCCAGAGCCCGCTGATCGTGTGAGGGGCCCCGGCCGCCGCCCGCCGCCCCGCAACGCCTGCGGGCCCGCCGGCCCCTGCCGATCGCTTCGAGCCCTCCCATGTTCGAACTGAAAACCCTGGCGCTGTACGCCGTTACCGCGCTGGCGGAGATCGTGGGCTGCTACCTGCCGTGGCTGTGGCTGCGCCAGGGCGCGAGCCCCTGGCTGCTGGTGCCGGCCGCTGCCTGTCTGGCGCTGTTCGCCTGGCTGCTCACCCTGCATCCGGCCGCGGCCGGGCGGGTGTATGCGGCCTACGGCGGCGTCTACGTGGCGGTGGCCCTCGGCTGGCTCTGGGCGGTGGACGGCGTGCGCCCCACCGCGTGGGACCTGGCGGGCGTGGCCGTCACCCTGGCCGGCATGGCGATCATCGCCTTCGCGCCCCGCGCTGGCTGATGCTACTTTTTTGATAGCTATATGCCCTAGTGCTGATTGTGCTGGAGGCCTTTTTGGCTCTAAGCGGCGGCGGCTGTAGGAGCGGGCCGTTTCCCTGGCAGTCGCGCCACCCCGGCACGGTATCATCCGGGGCTTGGCCACGCTGGCCCGCCCGGCGGCGCGGCCGCGCCGTTTTGAGCGCTTCAACGCCCCCCAGCCCGCCCACAGACCCGTGCGTCTCAACTCCATCAAACTCGCCGGCTTCAAGTCGTTCGCAGAACCCACCAACTTCATGCTGCCGGGCCAACTGGTGGGCGTGGTGGGCCCGAACGGCTGCGGCAAGTCCAACATCATGGATGCGGTGCGCTGGGTGCTGGGGGAGTCCAAGGCCAGCGAACTGCGCGGCGAGTCCATGCAGGACGTGATCTTCAGCGGCACCACCAGCCGCAAGCAGGCCAGCCGCGCCAGCGTGGAGCTGGTCTTCGACAACGCCGACCACCGCGCCGGCGGGCAGTGGAACCAGTACGGCGAGATCGCCGTCAAGCGCGTGCTCACGCGCGACGGCAACAGCAGCTACTTCATCAACAACCAGCCCGTGCGCCGGCGCGACGTGCAGGACGTGTTCCTGGGCACGGGCCTGGGGCCGCGGGCCTACGCCATCATCGGCCAGGGCACCATCAGCCGCATCATCGAGTCGCGCCCCGAAGAGCTGCGCCTGTTCCTGGAAGAGGCCGCGGGCGTCTCCAAGTACAAGGAGCGCCGCCGCGAGACCGAAAACCGCCTGTCGGACACGCGCGAGAACCTCACGCGGGTCGAAGACATTTTGCGCGAGCTGAACGCCAACCTGGAGCGCCTGGAAAAGCAGGCCGAGGTGGCCGCCCGCTACAACGCGCTGCAGGCCGACGTCACCCTCAAGCAGCACCAGCTGTGGTTCTTGAAGCGCGCCGATGCCGAGGCCGAGCAGGCCAAGGTGCGCGCCGACGGCCTGCAGGCCGTGAACGACCTCGAATCGCGCATGGCCGACCTGCGCTCGGTCGAATCCGACCTCGAAACCATCCGCCAGGCGCACTACGCCGCGGGCGACCACGTCAACCAGGCCCAGGGCAAGCTCTACGAGGCCACGGCCGAAGTGGGCCGCCTGGAGGCCGAGATCCGCTACGTGGTGGAAGGCCGCCAGCGCGTGGAACTGCGCCTTGCCCAGCTTGCCGAGCAGATCGCGCAGTGGTCGGCCCGCAAGGAAGAGGCCGAACACGAGATGGAGAACCTCGCCGGTGCCGGCGTGGACGCCGACGAACGTGCCGAACTGCTGGCCGCCCAGGTCGAGGAACAGGCCCTGCAGCTGCCCGACCTCGAAGAGGCGCTGCGCCAGGGCCAGCAGCGTGCCAACGAGCAGCGCGGCGCCGTGGTGCAGGTGCAGCAGCAGATCGGTGTGCTGGCCGCCGAGCAGCGCAGCATCGACGAGCAAAGCCGCCAGCTCGATGCCCGCCACGAGCGCCTGCGCACCGACCGCAACGCGCTGGCCGCGCCCGACGAGGCGCGGCTGGTCAATCTGCGCGGCCAGCTCGATGCCGCCCAGGAGGGCGCCGAAATGGCAGAGGCCCGGCTGGCCGAACTGCAGGAATCCGTGCCGCAGCTGGACGAGGACCGCCGCACCCGCCAGCAGGCCGTGAACGTGGAAAGCGCCCGCCAGGCCGACCTGTCGGCGCGCATGGAGGCGCTGAAGGCGCTGCAGGAGAAGGTCAAGACCGATGGCAAGCTGCAGCCCTGGCTGGCGCGCCACGGCCTCGACGGCCTGCAGGGCCTGTGGAGCCGCATCCACATCGAGCCCGGCTGGGAGAACGCGCTGGAGGCCGCGCTGCGCGAGCGCCTGGGCGCCCTCGAAGTCAGCCGGCTGGACAGCGTGCGCGGCTTTCTCGGCGCGGGCGGCAACGATGCGCCACCGGCCCGGCTGGCCTTCTACACCGCGCCGCCCGCCGGCATCCCCGAGCCCACCGGCGCCGCCACCCGCCTGTCCGATCTGCTTCGGTTGAACGATGCCGGCCTGCGCGCCGTGCTCACCGACTGGCTGCAGGGCTGCTACACCGCGCAGACGCTCGACGAGGCCCTGAACCGCCGCCCCACGCTGCAGCCCGGCGAGGTGGTCTACGTGCCCACGGGCCATGCGGTCAGCGCGCACAGCGTGAGCTTTTATGCACAGGACTCCGAGCAGTCCGGCCTGCTGGCCCGCGCGCAGGAGATCGAGCACCTCGAAAAGGAACTGCGCGCCCAGGCCCTCATCAGCGAGGAGTCGCGCACGGCCCTGGTGCGCGCCGAGTCGGCCTACGCGGACGCCTCGCAGCGCCTCGTGGCCGCGCGCCGCGAAGCCAGCGAGGCGCAAAGCCGTGCCCACGAACTGCAGGTGGAAACGCTGCGCCTGACCCAACTGGCCGACCAGGCCCGCGCGCGCAGCGAGCAGATCGGCGCCGACCTGGCCGAGGTCGAGGCGCAGCTGGCCGACCTGCAGGAGCGCCGCGTGACGGCCGAGGTGCGCTTCGAAGAGCTGGACATGCAGCTGGCCGACAGCCAGGAGCGCCACGCGCAACTGGACGAGCGCGTGATCGCCGCCGAGCGCAAGCTCGCCGAATGCCGCGAGCAGCAGCGCAGCCTGGAGCGCCAGGCGCAGGAGGCCACGTTCTCCCGCCGCAGCCTGGAGGCGCGCCGGGCCGAACTCGCCCGCACGCTGGACACGGCGGGCAGCCAGACCCGCGCGCTGGCCGATGAACAGCAGCGCGCCCGCGACGAGATGGCGCGGCTGTCCGACGCCGCGGCGCAGGGCGGCCTGCAGCAGGCGCTGGACCTCAAGATGGAGCGCGAGAAAGCCCTGGGCGCCCAGCGCAGCGAATACGACGACCTCACCGCCAAGCTGCGCGCGAGCGACGAGCGCCGCATGCAGCTGGAACGCGCGCTCGATCCGCTGCGCGCCCGCATCACCGAATTCCAGCTCAAGGAGCAGGCCGCGCGCCTGGGCCTGGAGCAATACACCACGCTGCTGGCCGACGCACAGGCCGACCTGGAGGCGGTGGCGCAGTCCATCGAGGCCGGCGGCGTGCGCTCGGCCGGCCTGCAAAGCGAGATCGACCGCCTGCACCGCGAGATCGCGGCCCTGGGCGCGGTCAACCTTGCCGCGCTGGAGGAGTTGAACCTCGCGCGCGAGCGCAAGACCTTCCTCGACTCGCAGACCGCCGACCTGACCGAAGCCATGAACACGCTGGAGGACGCGATCCGCAAGATCGACGCCGAAACCCGCGAACTGCTCTCGGGCACCTTCGAGACGGTGAACGGCCATTTCGGGCGCATGTTCCCCGAGCTGTTCGGCGGCGGCAATGCGCGCCTCATCATCACCGGCGACGAAATCCTCGACTCCGGCGTGCAGGTGATGGCGCAGCCGCCGGGCAAGAAGAACCAGACCATCCACCTGCTGTCCGGCGGCGAGAAGGCCCTGACTGCCATCGCGCTCGTCTTTGCCATCTTCCAGCTCAACCCCGCACCGTTCTGCCTGCTGGACGAGGTGGACGCGCCGCTGGACGATGCCAACACCGAACGCTACGCCAAGCTCGTGTCCAGCATGAGCAGCGGCACACAGTTCCTTTTCATCAGCCACAACAAGATCGCCATGGAAATGGCCGAACAACTGATCGGCGTGACCATGCAGGAGCAGGGCGTCTCGCGTATCGTGGCCGTGGACATGGAGTCCGCGCTGTCCATGGCCGATGCCTGAACCCCCAGAAGCCGCACGTTTTTTCACCATGAGCAACTTCCAACTCGGCCTCATCATCGCGGGCGGCGTCGTTCTGGCGGCCATCGTCGCCTTCAACGCCTGGTCCGCCCACCGCAACGCCCCCAAGCGCGCGAAACCGCCCGAGCCCGACGGCGCGGCCGAGCCCGCGCTGCGCCAGGAGCCCGCCTTCGATGCCGGCGGCGCCCCGGTGGAGGGTGCCGATGCGCCCGGCGCGGGAACGGACCCGTCCTTCGACGGCCACACCGTGGACCTGCGCGATGCGATGCAGCTGCCCGTGCCGCCGTCCGAGCGCCGCGGCGGGCTGGACCCGCTGATCGACGCCATCGCCCCGCTGGTGGCCGAGCAGATCGTCTCGGGCGACGCGGCCCTGGTGGCCCTGCCGCCCACGCGCCGCGCCGGCAGCAAGGCCTTCGCCATCGAGGGCTTCAACGAATCCACGCAGCAGTGGGAGACGCCCGTGGCAGGCCAGCGCTACAGCCACTTCCAGGCCGGCGTGCAGCTGGCCAACCGCGTGGGCGCGCTCAACGAGATCGAGTTCTCGGAGTTCGTCGTCAAGGCCCAGGGCTTCGCCGACGCCATCAACGCCGCGGCCGACTTCCCCGACATGCTGCACGAGGTGGCCCGCGCCCGCGAACTGGACCAGTTCGCCGGCGACCACGACGCGCAACTGGCCTTCGTGCTGCGTGCGCGGCATGCGGCCTGGAGCCCCGGCTACGTGCAGCAGAACGCCGTGCGCCTGGGGTTCACGCCGGGCGCCATTCCCGGCCGGCTGGTGCTGCCCGCGAGCGGCCCGGGCCTGCCGCCGGTCCTCACCCTGGCCTACGACACGCAGTTCGCCCTGTCCGACGACCCCGAGCAGTCGGCCATCCGCGACATCACGCTGAGCCTGGACGTGGCCCAGGTGCACCGCTCCGAGCAGCCGTTCGCGCGCCTGCGCGAGGTGGCCGCCGCCCTGGGCGAGGCCATGGACGGCGCGCTGTGCGACCAGAACGGCACGCCGCTGCCCGCCATGACCATGGACCCCATCGCCGCCGACCTGGAGCTGCTGTACGACAAGCTCGACAGCCGCGAGCTGTCGGCCGGCTCGCTGCTGGCGCGCCGCCTGTTCAGCTGAGTGGCCGGTCATCCCGGGCCGAAAGGACACCCCATGCGCTGGTGGCACGTGCTGTTTCCCCCGGTGGTGGAAACACCCCAGGGGCTGTTTCGCCCCTCGAACGCCGTCCTGGATCGGTGGTTGCCAGCCATCGGCTGCCTGGTGGTCGCGGGTGTTGCGCTGTGGCAGTACCGGACGATCGGCAGGTTCAACTACTTTGGCCTGTTCTATCTGGGGTTTTTCATCGCCCCCGCCATCGCCGGTTGGCGTGCCCGGCGCCAATTCGGCCGCATGGGCAAGCCCCTGGTGCGCATCGACGGTTCGGAAGTCTTCCTGAGCCTGCCCCAAAACGTGCGCCCCGGCCACGTGCAGGTGCCGCTGGCAGACGTCCGGGCCATCGTGGTCAAGGGCACGCCGGGCCAGCGAAGCTACGTGTTCGAGCGCCACGCGGGCGAGCCCATCGAGGTGCGCCCCGGGTTCGGTCGGCTCGATGCGCGGGTCGTGGATTTCCTGCAGCGCGCCATGCCCGATGCCATTCCTGTGAACGTGCAGGAGCCTCCTACTTTTCTGGGTTCCATCCGTGGTGACTGATTCCAAACCTTCCGCAGCCGGAGCGCTGCCCCTGCAAGCCGCCGAGGCCGTCGACGCGCTGCGCGCCCAGCTCAACCGCTGGGCCCACCAGTACTACGTGCTCGACGAGCCCACGGTGCCCGATGCCGAGTACGACCGGGTGTTCCGTGAGCTGCAAGCGCTGGAAGAGGCCCACCCGGACCTCGTCACCCCCGACTCGCCCACCCAGCGCGTGATCGGCGCGGTGATGGAGGGCCTGTCGCCCGTGCGCCACCGCGTGGCCATGCTCAGCATCCGCACCGAAACCGACACCGAAGCCAGCGGCGCCCGCACCTTCGATGCCCGCGTGCGGCGCGAGCTGAAGCTGGCCGAAGGCGATGCGCCCGTCGAATACGTGGCCGAGCCCAAATTCGACGGCCTGGCCATGAGCCTGCGCTACGAAAACGGCCGCTTGGTGCAGGCCGCCACGCGCGGCGACGGCGAGGTCGGCGAGGACGTGACGCACAACGTGCGCGCCATCCGCCAGATTCCCTTGACGCTGCCCACGGGCGGCAAGAACGGCGCCCCCCCGGTGCTGGAGGTGCGCGGCGAGGTCTACATGCGCCGCGCCGATTTCGACCAGCTCAACGAACGCCAGCGCGAGGCCGGCGGCAAGACCTTCGTCAATCCGCGCAACGCGGCGGCGGGGGCGGTGCGGCAGCTCGATTCGGGCATCTCGGCGCAGCGGCCTCTGAGCTTTTTCGCCTATGGCCTGGGCGACGTCACGCCGGCCGGCGAGGGCGGGCCCGACTTCGGCACGCACTACGACATGCTGCAGGCGCTGAAAGGCTGGGGTTTTCCGGTGGCGGCGCAGGTGCGCGTGGCGCACGGCGCAGACGAACTGATCGCTTTCCACCAGGAGATCGGCGCCTCGCGCGACCGCCTGCCCTACGACATCGACGGCGTGGTCTACAAGGTCAACCGCCTGGACCTGCAGCGCCAGCTGGGCTTCGTCACGCGCGAGCCGCGCTGGGCCGTGGCGCACAAGTACCCCGCGCAGGAGATGGTCACGCGCATGGACGGCATCGATGTGCAGGTGGGCCGCACCGGCAAGCTCACGCCCGTGGCGCGGCTGGCGCCGGTGTTCGTGGGCGGGGTGACCGTCACCAACGCCACGCTGCACAACCTGTTCGAGCTGCGCCGCAAGAAGGCCCGGGTGGGCGATCAGGTGATCGTGCGGCGCGCGGGCGACGTGATTCCCGAGGTCGTGGCCGTGGTGCCGCCGGCGCTGGGCGCGGCCATGCCGGCGCCCGAGCCCGTCCGTGAAGACGCCGCCGCCGCGGCGGCCACCGATGCGCTGGTGGACCTGGTCGATCTGGCCGATGCCGCCGGCAGCGACGCGCCCGTCAGCCTGCCCGCACCGCCGCGCCAGCCCTACGTGCCCAATTTCCGCATGCCCCGGCAGTGCCCCATCTGCGGCAGCGCCGTGGTGCGCGAAAAGGGCGAGGTCAACCACCGCTGCTCGGGCGGGCTGTTCTGCGCCGCGCAGCGCAAGGAGGCCATCCTGCACTTCGCCGCGCGGCGCGCCATGGACATCGAAGGCCTGGGCGACAAGCTGGTGGACCAGCTGGTCGAGGGCCAGGTCATCCGCACCTTGCCCGACCTGTACCGCCTGGGCCTCACCGCCCTCAGCGGCCTGGAGCGCATGGCGGAAAAGTCGGCCCAGAACGTGCTCGCCGCGCTGGAGAAATCCAAGCAGACCACCTTGCCGCGCTTTCTGTTCGGCCTTGGCATCCGCCACATCGGCGAGGCCACCGCCAAGGACCTGGCGCGCCACTTCGGTGGCCTGGACGCGATCATGGACGCGAGCGTGGAGCAGTTGCTGGAGGTGAACGACGTCGGCCCCATCGTGGCCGAGTCCCTTCGCACCTTCTTCGACCAGCCGCACAACCGCGAGGTGGTAGAGCAACTGCGCGCCTGCGGCGTCACCTGGCCCGAGGGCGCGCCGGCCGAGCGGGCCGTGCTGCCCCTGGCTGGCCAGACCATCGTGCTCACCGGCACCTTGCCCACCCTCAGCCGCGACGAGGCCAAGGACCTGCTGGAGGCGGCCGGCGCCAAGGTGGCGGGCTCGGTCAGCAAGAAGACCAGCTACGTCGTCGCCGGCGAGGAGGCCGGCAGCAAGCTGGTGAAGGCGCAGGAGCTGGGCGTGCCCGTGCTCGACGAGGCCGGCATGCTGGCCTTGCTGGGCCGCGAGAGCGCATGAGCATGCGCTGTCGCTACCGTGCATTTGCTATGTATTTGATAGCTATCAAGGCATATAAATCTAGGGCATGAGCCCTTTTCGACCATTGAGCCCCCGATGCCCCCTGTGCTTGCTTCCCTGCGCGCGCGCCTGACGGCCGCGTGGCGGGGCCACGCCGCGCCGCTGCTGGCGCGCGCCTGGGCCTTCGCCGCCCGCCACCTGCGGTCCCGCCGCGCGGTGCTCTGGGCGTTGCTGGCCGTGCCCCTGGCCCTGCTGCTGTACGTGCTGGCCCTGGTCCCGTTCACCCCGGCCATCAGCGACATCCGCAAGGCCAAGACCGAACAGCCCGCGCAACTCGTCTCGGCCGATGGCCGCCTGCTGGCCGAATACAAATGGGTCAACCGCGAATGGGTGGCGCTGGAGGACATCGCCCCTTCGGTGAAGGACGCGCTCATCGCCACCGAGGACCACCGCTTCTACGACCACTTCGGCCTCGACTGGCGGCGCACCGGCTCGGCGCTGATCCGCACCCTGGGCGGCGACAAGCAGGGCGGCTCCACCATCACGCAGCAGCTCGCGCGCAACCTCTACCCCGAGGACATCGGCCGCGCGCCCACGCTCACGCGCAAGCTGAAGGAGGCCATCACCGCGCTCAAGATCGAGGTGCTGTACTCCAAGGACGAGATCCTGGAGACCTACCTGAACACCGTGCCGTTCCTGTACAACGCCTACGGCATCGAGATGGCCGCGCGCACGTACTTCGACAAGTCGGCCGACAAGCTCACCGTGCTGGAGAGCGCCACCCTCATCGGCATGCTCAAGGGCACGAGCTACTACAACCCCGTGCTCAACCCCGAGCGCGCGCAGGAGCGGCGCAACACCGTGCTGTCGCAGATGAAAAAGCGCGGCAAGCTCTCCGCCGAGCAGTACGACACCCTGTCGCGCCGGCCGCTGCGCATCCGCTTCGAGCGCCAGATCGAAACCGCCGGCCCCGCGCCGCACCTGGCGCAGCAGCTGCGCAAGCAGCTCATCGACTGGGCCGACCGCAACGGCTACAGCCTGTATGCCGACGGACTGGTGGTCCGCACCACCATCGATTCGCGCCTGCAGACCCTTGCCAACCAGGCGGTCGCCCGCCAGGGCCGGCAGCTGCAGGGCGTGGCCGACGGCGCCTGGGCCTCGCGCAGCGCCTGGAACCCCAAGGGCCCGCTGGTGCAGGCGCTGGTGCGCGAATCGGCGCAGTACGAGGCCGCCGTGGCCAAGGGCGCCACACCCGACGAAGCCCTGCAGGGCCTGCTGGACGACGCCGCTTTCATGCGCCAGCTGCGGCAGCAAAAGACGCGCGTGCAGGCCGGCTTCCTGGCGCTGGACCCGCGCAGCGGCGAGGTGCGGGCCTGGGTGGGCAGCCGCGATTTCGCCACCGACCCCTTCGACCACGTGCAGGCCGCACGCCGCCAGCCGGGCTCGACCTTCAAGCCGTTCGTGTACGGTGCGGCCTTCGCCAACGGGATGCTGCCCTCCGACACGCTGATGGACGAGGCGGTGGAGATTCCCCTGAGCGGCCGCCAGGTCTGGCGCCCCACGGACGAAGGCCCGCCCAGCAACGCGCCCATGACGCTGGCCGACGGCCTGGCTTACTCCAAGAACACCATCACCGCGCAGGTCATGCAGAGGGTCGGCCCCGAGCGCGTGGCGCGGTGGGCGCAGGCCATGGGCGTGCGCGAGTCGCGCCTGGATGTGGTGCCCTCGCTGGCGCTGGGCACCAGCCCCGTCACGCTCAAGGAAATGGTGGCCGCCTACGGCACCATCGCCAACGGCGGCCAGTACCGCGCGCCCATCGTCATCACGCGGATCGAAGACAAGAACGGCAAGGTGCTGGAAGACTTCGCCCCTGCCGACCCCGAGCGGGCCGCGGGCCTTTCGGCCGTGCAGACCCTGCGCGACGCCATGCGCGGCGTGATCGACAAGGGCACGGGCGCCGCGATCCGCACCCGCTACGGCATCACCGCCGACGTGGCGGGCAAGACCGGCACCACGCAGGACAACACCGACGGCTGGTTCATCCTGATGCACCCGCAACTGGTGGCGGGGGCCTGGGCCGGCTTCAACGACGGCCGCATCACCCTGCGCAGCGATTACTGGGGGCAGGGCGCCCACAGCGCGCTGCCCATGGTGGGCGAGGTGTTCCAGCAGGCGCTGCGCACCAAGGTGATCGATGCGCGCGAGCGGTTCATCGACGAGGAGGAAAAGAGCGGCTGGGTGGACAACGCCGTGGGCGGCGTGCGCACCTGGGTCTACGACCTTTTCGGCCGCCGCACCGGTCCGGCCGCCGACACGCCACCGCCCGCGCAGGGCACGGCCCCGGTCGAGCCCGCGATGCGCCCGGCCTCCGAGGCATCGGCGCCTCAGAACCTGCCCGAGGCCCCGGACATTTCCGAGGCGCCGCTCAAGCCGCTGCAGGATGCCACGCCCGACGCGCCGCCCGTGGCCACGCCGATCGAGGGGGGCGGCAGCCTGCCGGGCGCGAGCTTCGGCGGGCAGCCGACCGTGCCGGCGGTGCCGCAGTCACCGGGGCAGCCTGCGGCGCCGTCACCGGTCTCTCCCCAAAATGGCGGCACCGGCGATGCCGCCGCGCCCATGGCGCCGGCCTCGGCGGGCGGCGGGCTGCCGTTCTTCATCGAATCCAAGCCTTGAGGCGCCGGGCCTGGACCCAGGCGGTGGCAGGGGCGCGGATGGGGCGCGGATGGGGCGAGGTGAGCGCGCGATGCGCGGTGCCTGGCGCGGCCCGCCGCGAGCGCGCGCGGTGTTGCGCTTTGCCCGCTTTCCGCATGCCGTGCGCCGCAGCGCGACCGCTCTCCGCTATGCTTGCCAGCGGTACGTTCGCGGCCGGTGCCATGGCCGCCGTGCCGTTGCGATCCTCCCCCTCAACCTCTGGATACCCTTGCCATGATTGCTCGAAAAATGCGTTCCCTGGTCGCCGCTGGCGCCGTGATCTGCCTGTCGCTCGTGACCGCTGCCCACGCCGGCCCCCGGCTGGACAAGATCATGGAAAGCAAGGTCCTGCGCGTGGGCACGCCCGGCGACTACCGCCCCTTCGCCATCAAGACCGATGCCGGCTACAGCGGCCACGACATCGACGTGATCGAACTCATGGCCAAGGAACTGGGCGTGAAGGTCGAATACGTGGCCACGAGCTGGCCCAACCTCATGAAGGATCTGCAGGGCGACAAGTTCGACGTGGCCGTGGGCGGCATCACCCGCAACGTCACGCGCATTCGCCAGATCGAGATGCTCCCCGGCTACGCGCCGTTCGGCAAGGTGGCGCTGGTGCGCACGGCCGACAAGGCCCAGTACCAGACGCTGCAGGACCTGAACAAATCGTCCGTGCGCGTCATCAAGAACCCCGGCGGCACCAACGAAACCTTCGTGCTGCAGAACCTGACCGCCGCGCAGGTCAGCACGCATGACAAGAACGCCGAAATCCCCGCGCTGATCGCGGAAGGCAAGGGCGACGTGATGATCACCGAAACCTACGAAGCCCTGCACTACGCCAAGGCCGACCCGCGCCTGACCGCCGCGTTCATCGACGCGCCGCTCACGCCCACCAACACCCTGGGCTTCATGCTGCCCAAGGACGATGCCGACTATTCGCGCGTGATGGAGTTCGTCTGGGGCCTGCTGGACGCCCGTGGCACACTCAAGCAGTCGGCCGACAAGTGGCTCAAGTGATCGGCTGACGCCATCTTCGGGCGACCGCGCCGGTAGCGGCTCCCCGAAAAGCCAAAGGGCGCAGGCCACGGTGACGTGGCTGCGCCCTTTTTCCATGGAGCCGGCGGCAGCGCATGGCCCGCGAAGGCAGGCGGGTCAGTCGATGTCCACGCAGTGCAGCCCGAACCTGCCCGCCTTGCGGTCGGCGAAATAGCGCTCCAGCGTGGTCTTCACGGTGCGAAAGGCGATCTCGTCCCAGGGCACCTCGTCCTCGGTGAACAGGCGCGCCTCCAGGGTTTCGTAGCCCGGATCGAAGGCGTCGCTGAGCAGCTGGGCCAGGTAGAAGAAATGCACCTGCCCCACGTGCTGCACGTTCAGCAGGCTGAACAGCGGCCCCATCTGGATCTGCGCGCCGGCTTCCTCGTCGGTCTCGCGCTCCGCGCCCTGCGCGGTGGTTTCGTTCAGTTCCATGAACCCCGCGGGCAGCGTCCACTTGCCCCGGCGCGGTTCGATGGCGCGCCGGCACAGCAGCACCTGGTCGTGCCATACGGGCACGGTGCCCACCACGTTCAGCGGGTTCTCGTAGTGGATGGTGTGGCAGGCCGGGCAGACGGCGCGGTGCTTGGTGTCGCCATCGTCGGGAACGCGGTACACCACGGCCGTTCCACATTCGCGGCAGTGCTTGATGGGGCTGCGGGAGGTCATTCGTTTTTCTGAAAATGAAGCGTCGTGGGGCGGCGGAGCGGGAACACCGGCCCCGGCCGATGGCCGCGAGGCCAGGGCGGGGCCCGAGGGGGCTGTCAGGCCACGGCCAGGCGCAGCGTGCCCAGGCCGTCCACGCCGCCTTCGAGCGTGTCGCCGCGCACCACGGCGGCCACGCCCTCCGGCGTGCCCGTGAAGATCAGGTCGCCGGGCTGCAGCTCCCACGCGGCCGACAGGTGCTCGATCGTTTCGGCGATGTTCCAGATCAGCTGCGAGACGGTGCTGCGCTGGCGGTCGGCGCCGTTCACCTGCAGCCAGATCGCGGCCTGCGCCACGTTGCCTGCCTGCGCGGCCGGCGTGATGGGGCCGATGGGCGCGCTGAGCTCGAAGGCCTTGCCGATCTCCCAGGGGCGGCCCTGCTTCTTCATGTCGTTCTGCAGGTCACGGCGCGTCATGTCCAGGCCCACGGCATAGCCATACACGTGCTGCAGCGCGTCGGCCGCGGTGATGCCCTTGCCGCCCTTGCCGATGGCCACCACCAGTTCGATCTCGTGGTGCAGGTTGGCGGTGAGCGTGGGGTAGGGCAGCGTGCCCGTCTGGCCGGCATCGACCACGACCAGGGCGTCGGTGGGCTTCATGAAGAAGAAGGGCGGCTCGCGGCCGGTGAAGCCCATTTCCTTGGCGTGTTCTTCGTAATTGCGGCCCACGCAGTAGATGCGGTGCACGGGGAACCGGTCGCCGGTGCCGATGACGGGCACGCTGGTCACGGCCGCGGGAGGAATCACATAGCTCATGTCTGCCTTTCTTCGAAAAGGGACGGCGCGGGGCTGGCCGCGCCGGATGCGGGGAGGGCCGCGCGGCGGCATCGTGCCGGCGCGGGCGCAAACCGGCAGTGTGCCACGGGGCCGGCGTGGTCGCTGTCCCTGGCAGGGCGGCGTTATGCTCGCCGCACCATGAAGCTGTTCAACTACTTCCGTTCATCGTCCTCGTACCGCGTGCGCATCGCCCTGGGGATCAAGGGCCTGCCTTACGACTATGTGCCGGTGCATCTGGTGCGTGCCGAACACCGCCTTCCCGCCTATGCCGACCGGCTGGGCGATCCGCTCGTGCCGGCGCTGGTCACCGACGACGGCCACACCCTGGCGCAGTCGCTGGCCATCATCGAGTACCTCGACGAGATGCATCCCGAGCCGCCCCTGCTGCCCGCCGACCCGCTCGGCCGCGCCCAGGTGCGGGCGCTGGCGCAGATGATCGCCTGCGAGATCCACCCCATCAACAACCTGCGCGTGCTCAAGTACCTCACGCAGGAGCTGCAGCAGAGCGAAGACACCAAGACCGCCTGGTACCACCACTGGACGCGCAACGGCCTGGCGGCCTTCGAACGCCAGCTGGGCCTGCTGGCGCAGGAGCGGCAGGCCGCCGGACTGGCCCCCTCGCAGTTCTGCTGGGGCGACGTGCCCACGCTGGCCGACTGCTGCCTGGTGCCGCAGATCTTCAATGCCCAGCGCTTTCGCGTGAACCTGGACGGCCTGCCGCTCACCATGGCCGCGTGGGAAGCCGCCATGGCGCTGCCCGCCTTCCAGGGCGCGCACCCGTCCGCCTGCCCGGACCACGAAGCCTGACCGCGCCGATGTCCATGCCACCACCGGGCCACGATTGGCTGGTGCCCGACTGGCCGGCGCCCGCCCATGTGCGCGCGCTGTGCACCACGCGCGCGGGCGGCGTGAGCGCCGCGCCCTACGGCGCCCTCAACCTAGGCGACCACGTGGGGGACGATCCGCAGGCCGTTCAGGCCAACCGACGCATCCTGGGCGACGCGCTGCGCTGGGGCGGCGGCCAGACGGCCCGGCCCGTCTTCCTGCGCCAGGTGCATGGCTGGCAGGTGGCCGCGCTCGGCCCCGACACCCCGGACGGCACCGAGGCCGATGCCTGCACGGCCACCGGGCCGGGTGTGGCCTGCACGATCATGGTGGCCGACTGCCTGCCGGTCCTGCTGACCGATGCGCGCGGCACCCGCGTGGCGGCCGCGCATGCGGGCTGGCGGGGGCTGGCAGGGCAGGACGGCCGCGGCGTGCTGGAAGCAGCCTTGGAGTGTTTTAGGCCTCCAGCACAATCAGAACTAGGGCATATTGCTATAAAAAATGTAGCATCTGCCTCGCCGGCGCAGAAATCCGCGGCGGAGCCGGCGGCCGACTCCCGGGCTGATTGCATCGCCTGGCTGGGCCCCTGCATCGGCCCGACGGCGTTCGAGGTGGGCCCGGAAGTGCGCGCCGCGTTCTGCGACGCCCTGCCTGCGGCCGACCGGCATTTCAGCCCGCAGGGCGGAGGCAAATACCTCGCCGATCTGGCCGGCCTGGCGCGGCAGCGGCTGCAATCCCTGGGCGTGGACCGCGTCCACGGCAATGACGGCAGCGCCGCGTGGTGCACCGTGGGCCAGCCGTCACGGTTCTTTTCGCACCGGTACGGCAGCGCCTTCGGCGGCAGCGGGCGCTTCGCCGTCTGCATCTGGCTCGACCGCGCTGCCGGCGGCTGATGCCGGCGCTGGCGTGGGGGCGGGCGTCTGCCCTGCAGCAGCTGCCTGCGCGGCCTCGCGCTCGGCCAGCTGCCGCGCGTGGATCGCGCGTTTGCGGCCCGGCGTGCCCAGGATGTACACCACGATCGACATGGGCAGCAGCCCGTAGAGGGCGAAGGTAATGAGGGCGCCAAGCACTGTGCCGTTCGGGGCCATGGCTTCGGCCACCGCCATCAGCAGCGTGACATACAGCCATCCAATGACAACGAGATACATGTGAGGGCCTGGGTTGGAAGGCAGTTGGTGAAAAAAGGCAAGCGGCGTTGCCACGGTGCTCGCCGCTCGGCAACAATGGCCGCAATGGTCCGCCCCTGACGCGGCCATGCATATTCTTGTGGAGGAGACGAACATGGCGGATTCTGAAGCACCCTGGGGAGCGGACACCCAGGCATTCCAGCAGTTCCAGCAAATGCTGGGCAAGGGCTGGACCCAGGCGATGCAGGCTTTCCAGCAGGCCGCCCCTGCGGGCGCTGCCGGCGCCTTCGCCAAGGCGCCTGCTGCTTCGGTGCAGTTCGCCCCCGAAAAGCTCGCGGCCCTGCAGCAGCAGTATGTGAAGGAGGCCACCACGCTGTGGACGCAGGGCGCACAGGCCAACGCCAGCGCGGACCGCCGTTTCAGCGGCGAGGCCTGGGCCCAGAACCCCGTGGCGGCCTTCTCTGCGGCGGCCTACCTGCTCAACGCGCGCACCCTCATGGGCCTGGTCGATGCGGTCGAAGCCGATGCCAAGACCCGCGCACGCATCCGGTTCGGCGTGGAGCAATGGATGGCCGCCATGGCGCCCAGCAACTTCCTCGCCTTCAATGCCGAGGCCCAGAAGAAAGCCATCGAAACGCAAGGCGAGAGCATCGCCAAGGGCGTGGCCAACCTGCTGCACGACCTGCGCCAGGGCCACGTCTCGATGACCGACGAAAGCCTGTTCGAAGTCGGCCGCAACGTGGCCACCACCGAGGGGGCGGTCGTGTTCGAAAACGCGCTGTTCCAGCTCATCGAATACAAGCCGCTCACGGACAAGGTGCACGAGCGGCCCTTCCTCATGGTGCCGCCGTGCATCAACAAGTTCTATATCCTCGACCTGCAGCCCGAGAACTCGCTGATCCGCCATGCGGTGAGCGAGGGGCACCGCACCTTCGTCGTGAGCTGGCGCAATCCGGACGATTCGCTGGCCGATCAAACGTGGGACGACTATGTGCAAGAGGGCGCGCTGGCCGCCATCGGCACGGTGCAGGACATCACCGGCGCGGCGCAGATCAACGCCCTGGGTTTCTGCGTGGGCGGCACCATCCTGAGCAATGCGCTGGCCGTGCTGGCCGCGCGCGGCGAAGAGCCGGTGGCGAGCGCCACCTTCCTCACCACGCTCATCGACTTTTCCAACACCGGCATCCTGGACGTGTTCATCGACGAGGCGTTCGTGCAGTTCCGCGAGCTGCAGATGGGGAAGGGCGGCATGATGAAGGGGCAGGACCTGGCCTCCACGTTCAGCTTCCTGCGGCCCAACGACCTGGTGTGGAACTACGTGGTGGGCAACTACCTCAAGGGCGAGACGCCGCCGCCTTTCGACCTGCTCTACTGGAACAGCGACAGCACCAATCTGCCCGGGCCCTTCTATGCCTGGTACCTGCGCAACTTCTACCTCGAGAACAACCTGGTGCGGCCCGGCCGGCTCACGGTGTGCGGCGAGGCCATCGACCTGAACCTCGTGGATCTGCCGGTGTACATCTACGGCTCGCGCGAGGACCACATCGTGCCCATTGATGCGGCCTATGCCTCCACCCAGGTGCTGCCGGGCAAGAAGCGCTTCGCCATGGGGGCGTCCGGCCACATCGCCGGCGTGATCAACCCGCCCTCCAAGAAAAAACGAAGCCACTGGCTGCGCGAGGACGGCCAGCTGCCCGGCACGCTCGACGAATGGCTCAAGGGCGCCACCGAGCATCCCGGCAGCTGGTGGACCGACTGGTCGCGCTGGCTCAAGGGCCATGCGGGCAAGCTGGTCGCGGCGCCCAAGGCCTATGGCCGTGGCACGCGTTTCAAGGCCACCGAACCGGCGCCGGGGCGCTACGTCAAGCAAAAAGCCTGACGCTGCGGTGCGTGTGCCGGGCGGCTGACACAATCGGCCGCACGGGCGTGCCGCGGCCCGCAGGGCTCGCCGATTTCAAGATTCCCGTTTCTGCACAAAAAGGACTGATATGGAAGACATCGTCATCGTTTCCGCCGTTCGCACGGCCGTGGGCAAGTTCGGCGGCGCCCTCGCCAAGACCCCCGCCACCGAACTGGGCGCCATCGTCATCAAGGAGGCCCTGGCCCGCGCCAAGGTGCCGCTGGACCAGGTCGGTGAAGTCATCATGGGCCAGGTGCTGACGGCCGGCGTCGGCCAGAACCCCGCGCGCCAGGCCATGATGAAGGCCGGCGTGGCCAAGGAAACCCCCGCCCTCACCATCAACGCCGTCTGCGGCTCGGGCCTGAAGGCCGTCATGCTGGCCGCCCAGGCCATCGCCACGGGCGACAGCGAGATCGTGGTGGCCGGCGGCCAGGAGAACATGAGCCTGTCGCCCCACGTGCTCAATGGCTCGCGCGAAGGCCAGCGCATGGGCGACTGGAAGATGACCGACACCATGATCGTCGACGGCCTGTGGGACGTGTACAACCAGTACCACATGGGCATCACCGCCGAGAACGTGGCCAAGGAACATGGCATCACCCGCGAGCAGCAGGACGCGCTGGCCCTGGGCAGCCAGCAGAAGGCCGCCGCGGCACAGGACGCCGGCAAGTTCGCCGATGAGATCGTGGCCGTCAGCCTGGCGCAGAAGAAGGGCGACCCCGTGCTCTTCAACGCCGATGAATATCTCAACCGCAAGACCAATGCGGAAGCCCTGTCGGGCCTGCGACCGGCCTTCGACAAGGCCGGCTCCGTCACCGCGGGCAATGCGTCGGGCCTGAACGACGGCGCCGCCGCCGTGGTCGTGATGAGCGCCAAGAAGGCCGCTGAACTGGGCCTGGAGCCCCTGGCACGCATCGTGTCCTACGGCACCAGCGGCCTGGATCCCGCCACGATGGGCATGGGCCCGGTGTCGGCGACCCGCAAGGCGCTGAAGCGCGCCGGCTGGACCGCGGACGACGTGGACCTGTTCGAGCTGAACGAGGCCTTCGCCGCCCAGGCCTGCGCGGTGAACCAGGCTTTGGGCCTGGATGCCGCCAAGGTGAACGTGAACGGCGGCGCCATCGCCATCGGCCACCCCATCGGAGCGTCCGGCTGCCGCGTGCTCGTCACACTGCTGCACGAGATGAAGCGCCGCGGCGCCAAGAAGGGCGTGGCCGCCCTGTGCATCGGCGGCGGCATGGGCGTGTCGCTGGCGGTCGAGCGGGCCTGAGCGGCGCGCGGTGCTTCGACCACCGCGCTGCTGCATCAAGCCAAAAGCCGCACTTCGGTGCGGCTTTTTTTTGCCTGCGGCGTGGCTGCTGCGGTTCTGATAGCACGCGGGGCCCGCATGGCTTTGTCAAAATTTGTGTGGCTCGGTGTTTTCCTCAGCGGCCGGGCGTGGAATCTTGGTTAGAGTGCTCGCGTGAATCGTTGATAAGGAGAACTCACATGAACCAGAAAGTAGCGTATGTCACAGGGGGCATGGGTGGCATCGGAACGGCCATCTGCCAGCGTTTGCACAAGGATGGTTTCAAGGTCATCGCGGGCTGCGGGCCCACGCGCGACCACGCCAAATGGCTGGCCGAGCAAAAGGCGCTGGGCTACACCTTCTATGCCTCGGTGGGCAATGTCGGCGACTGGGATTCCACCGTGGAGGCCTTCACGGCCACCAAAGCCGATCACGGCACCATCGACGTGCTGGTGAACAACGCGGGCATCACGCGCGACCGCATGTTCCTCAAGATGTCGCGCGAAGACTGGGATGCGGTCATCGAAACCAACCTCAACAGCATGTTCAACGTGACCAAACAGGTCGTGGGCGACATGGTGGAAAAGGGCTGGGGCCGCATCATCAACATCAGCAGCGTGAACGGCGAGAAGGGCCAGGCCGGCCAGACCAACTATTCCGCCGCCAAGGCCGGCATGCACGGCTTTTCGATGGCGCTGGCGCAGGAACTGGCGACCAAGGGCGTGACGGTGAACACCGTGAGCCCGGGCTACATCGGCACCGACATGGTGAAAGCCATCCGTCCCGACGTGCTGGAAAAGATCGTGGCCACGGTTCCGGTCAAACGCCTGGGCGAACCGAGCGAGATCGCATCGATCATCGCCTGGCTGGCCTCGGAAGAGGGCGGCTACGCCACGGGGGCCGATTTCTCGGTCAACGGCGGCCTGCACATGGGCTGAACGGCGGATGCCGCTTTTCGCGGCACCCGTCAAGGCAACAAAAACCCCGCCGAGGCGGGGTTTTTTCAATTTGGGGGGGAGGAAATGGGGAGAAGGGTAGGAGGCGCTGGCGGAGGCTGTGGGGTGTCGAAGTGACCTGAGCCTTCTGGGCCGAAGCGCCAGCCCTCAGAGGCGGGCCGGTGCGCGCTTGCGGTCGCGTTCGTCTTCGGGCCAGGCGGACATGATAGCGGTGGTAGTCATACGGTTATCTCCTGTGATGGATGAACAACGCCCCGCCCGGAAGGCCCGTTGACAGAAGAATGCAAAAAAACGCAACCAGTTGGCGGCGATTTTTTTGCTCCTAAAAACGTAGCTAATCAATGAGGCCCCCTTTGCCACCAAACCTGAATTCAGTGGCAATGGTTACATGGTTTTACGCTTCGCCGGCTTGAGATTCGAGGGTTTCCACCTCGGATGAAATTTCCAGCCAGCGCTCTTCGAGCTGGTCGGTTTCGTCGGCACAGGCTTTCAGCCTACGCCCGTTTTCCGCGAGTTCGGCCGGCGGCAGGGGCTGGGTCAGGCGTTCCTCGATCTCGGCTTTCTCGGCGGTAAGCGCGGCCAAGCGTTGGTTGACCTTCTCCAGCTCGCGCTTCAAGGGCCGGGTTTTCTCGGCCAGCTGCTGCCGGGCCTGGGCCCCCAGCTTGCGTTGCTCCCGCGCATCGCGCGCCACGGGCGCAGCGGCCACTGGCGCGGGCGTCACCGAAGGCGCAGGGGCAACGGGGGCCGACACCGGCGCGGCAGTCACCACCGCTGGCGCCAAGGGTGCCGACGAAGCCGCGGACTCGGCCGCCTTGGCCTGCTCGCGCAGGCGTTTGGATTCCTCCAGCAGGTAGCGCTGGTAATCGTCCAGATCGCCGTCGAACTGGCCGACCACGCCGCGTCCCACCAGCCAGAATTCATCGCACACCGCCCGCAGCAATGCCCGGTCATGGCTGACCAGCATCACGGTGCCTTCGAACTCGTTGAGCGCCATGGACAGCGCCTCGCGGGTGGCCAGGTCCAGGTGGTTGGTAGGCTCGTCCAGCAGCAGCAGGTTGGGGCGCTGCCAGACGATCATCGCCAGCACCAGGCGGGCCTTTTCGCCACCGCTCATCGTGCCGACCGATTGCTTGACCATGTCGCCGGAGAAATTGAAGCTGCCCAGGTAGCTGCGCAGGTCCTGCTCGCGGCTGGGCTCGCGGGCGTTGGGGCCCAGTTCCTTGGCCAGGCGGATCATGTGCTCGAGCGGATTGTCGGAAGGCCGCAGCACGTCCAGTTCCTGCTGCGCGAAGTAGCCGATCGACAAGCCCTTGCCCTCGGTGACCGAGCCGGCCAGCGGCTTCATCTCGCGCGCGATGGTCTTGACCAGCGTGGACTTGCCCTGGCCGTTGGCGCCCAGGATGCCGATGCGCTGGCCTGCCAGCACGGAGCGGCTCACGTGCCGCAGGATGGTCGTCGGCTCGCCTTCCTCGGGCGTGTACCCGAACGACGCGTCGCTGATCGCCAGCATGGGGTTGGGCAGGTTGACCGGCTCCTTGAATTCAAAAGTGAACTCCGCCTCGGCCAGCAGGGGCGCGATCTTTTCCATGCGCTCCAGCGCCTTGACGCGGCTTTGTGCCTGCTTGGCCTTGCTGGCCTTGGCCTTGAAGCGGTCGATGAACTTCTGCAGGTGGGCGATCTTGTCCTGCTGCTTGGCGAACGAGGCCTGCTGCAGCTCGATCTGCTGGGCACGCAGTTCCTCGAAGCGGCTGTAGTTGCCGCCGTAGCGGTTCAGTTGGGCGTTCTCGATCTGCAACGTGACGTTGGTGATGGCATCGAGGAATTCGCGGTCATGGCTGATGACGATCAGCGTGCCGGCATAGCGCTTGAGCCACGCTTCCAGCCACACCAGAGCGTCCAGGTCCAAGTGGTTGGTGGGTTCATCGAGCAGCAGCAGGTCGCTGGGGCTCATCAGCGCCCGCGCCAACTGCAGGCGCATGCGCCAGCCGCCGGAGAAGCTGTTCACGGGGTGTTCCAGTTCGGACACGCGGAACCCCAGGCCCAGGATCAGCGCCTGGGCGCGCGGCACGGCGTCATGGTCGCCCGCATCGGCCAGGTCGGAATAGGCATGCGCGATGGCCATGCCGTCCTCGTCCTGCTCGGCCTGGACCAAGGCCTGGCGCAGTTCGGCCAGTCGCGTGTCGCCGTTGAGCACGAATTCGGTGGCCGATTCCGAGGTCTCCGGCATGTTCTGCGCGACCTGGGCCATGCGCCACTGCGGTGGAATGAAGAAGTCGCCGCCATCCTCGTGCAGCGTGCGGTTGAGCAGTGCGAACAGGCTGGATTTGCCCGCGCCGTTGCGCCCGACCAGGCCCACGTTCTCCCCGGGGTTGATGGTGACGGAGACGCGGTCGAGCAGGACCTTGGCGCTGCGGCGCAAGGTGACGTTTTTGAGTGTGATCATCGATAAGAACCAGCAAGGGCGTTCAAAAAACGCCCGAAGAAAAAACGGGGGGCTGGATGGCAAGCACCAGCCCGGCGCGCGCTGCAAACGGCAGCCCGCGCGAAGGGAGCAGGGCGCCTGTGCGCCCCGGTCGGCAGTGCGAAATCAGGTCGGGTGTGCCACCAGTGCCTCGCGGGTGATCAGCAGCACCTGGTCCTCGCCAGCGCTCGTGTCGAGCCAGAACACGGGCAGGTCCGGAAAGGCGGCTTCGAAATGGCTGCGCTCGTTGCCGATCTCCAGCACCAGCACGCCGTCTTCGCTCATGCAGCCGGGCGCCTGCGCCAGCAGGCGGCGCACGAAGTCCATGCCATCCGGGCCACCGGCCAGGGCCAGCGCGGGCTCGGCAAGGTACTCCTGGGGCAGCGCCGCCATGCTCTTTGCATTCACGTAGGGGGGATTGCAGAGGATCAGGTCCCACGGGCCCGGCACAGCGTCCAGCCCGTCGGACTGTTGCAAGGCCACGCGCTCTTGCAGGCCGTGCTTGTCCACATTGATGCGGGCCACGGCCAGCGCGTCAGGCGAGATGTCGGCCCCGGTGACCTGCACGTCCGGATAGACCATGGCCGCCAGGATGGCCAGGCTGCCGTTGCCGGTGCACAGGTCCAGCACGGCCCGCGTCTGCTCGCCCAAAAATCCGTCGATGCCGCCGTCCGGTGGCGGATTCACCAGCAGTTCGGCGATGAAGCTGCGCGGCACGATGGCCCGCTCGTCCACGTAGAACGGAACGCCCTGCAGCCACGCTTCGCTCGTCAGGTAGGCCGCGGGTTTGCGGGTGGCGATGCGCTCTTCGAACAGCGCGGCCACGCGGGCTTGATCGGCCGCAGCCACGGGGCGGGCGGAAACGGGCTCCAGGCCATCGTCCAGCGGCTCGTCCAGGGCAATGCCCAGGCGCCACAGCACCAGCCACACAGCCTCGTCGCGTGCATTGGCGGTACCGTGACCGAAGGCCACGCCCGAGGCCTCCAGCCGCGCGGTGCCCGACGCGATCAGGGCGCCGACCGTGTCGCCATGCACCTGGGCCCCGGTGGTTTGCGCCGCTTCGCTCATGCGCCCGCCTGTGCGTTCAGATGCTCGAGCGTGCGGCGGTAGATGTTCTTCAGCGGCTCGATGTCGGCCACGACCACGTGCTCGTCGATCTTGTGGATGGTGGCGTTGGGTGGGCCCAGTTCGATCACCTGCGGGCAGATCTGCGCGATGAAGCGCCCGTCGCTGGTGCCGCCGGTGGTGGACAGCTCGGTGTCCAGGCCCGTTTCATCCAGGACCGCCTGCTGCACGGCCCGCACCAGTTCGCCGGGCTCCGTGAGAAAGGGCTGCCCGCCCAAGGTCCAGGACAGGCCGTATTCGAGGCCGTGGCGGTCCAGCAGCGCATGCACGCGCTGCTTCAGGCCCTCGGCCGTCGATTCGGTGGAAAAGCGGAAGTTGAAGTCGATCACCACCGCACCCGGAATGACATTGGTCGCGCCCGTGCCGCCGTGCATGTTGCTGATCTGCCAGCTGGTGGGCGGAAAGAAGGCGTTGCCCTCATCCCAGCGGATGGCGGCCAGTTCGGCGAGCGCCGGCAGGGCCTGGTGGATGGGGTTGCGCGCCAGTTGCGGGTAGGCGATGTGGCCCTGCACGCCCCGCACGGTGAGCCGCCCACTGAGGGTGCCGCGGCGGCCGTTCTTGATCATGTCGCCGGTCTTCTCGACCGAAGTGGGTTCACCCACGATGCAGTAATGCAGCGCCTCGCCCCGCTCGCGGAGCCGATCGACCACCACCTTGGTGCCGTCCACCGAGGGGCCTTCTTCGTCGCTGGTGAGCAGGAACGCGATCTGCAGGCCCGGCTCGGGCGTGGCTCCCAGGAACTCTTCCACGGCGACGACGAAGGCGGCGATCGAGGTCTTCATGTCGCTCGCGCCGCGCCCATAGAGCTTGCCGCCGCGGTGCATGGGCGTGAAGGGATCGCTGCCCCATTGCTCGACGGGGCCGGTCGGCACCACATCGGTGTGGCCAGCGAATACTACGGTTTTGATAGCGCCATGCCCTAGTGCTGATTGCGCTGCGGGCCGTTTTGCCCACAGGTTGCTGACGCGGAAATCGTCCGGCCCGCTGTCCATGCGTTCGCAATCGAAGCCGAGCGGCCGAAGGCGGTCGGCCAGCAGCTCCAGGCAGCCCGCGTCGTTCGGGGTGATGGAGGGGCGGGCAATGAGCTGTTCGGCCAGGTGCAGGGTTCGGGACATCGTGTGGGCAGGCGGTTCGGGCGAAGGAGGGCGGGGCAGGTCAGGACGGCTTGACGTCCAGCACGATCTCGGTGAAGGACGGCTGGTCTTCCTCTTCCCGCGCGGCCTCGCTCTGGGCTTTGGCGTTCTTGGAGGCCAGGGAGAAATCGTTTTGCAGCCGCCACATCAGGTTGGTGGGCGAGTCGGCATAGGCCATGCCTTCCTTGCGATCGATGCGGCCTTCGAGGATGAGCTGGGCCAGCGCCTCCTCGAACGTCTGAGATCCTTCGGCCATGGACTTTTCCATGGCTTCGCGCACGCCCGAGAAGTCGCCCTTCTCGATCAGGTCGCCCACCAGCTTGGTGTTGAGCATGACCTCGACGGCGGGCACGCGCTCGCCGGCCGGGGTGCGAACCAGGCGCTGCGACACGATGGCCTTGAGCGCCGAGCCCAGGTCGCCCAGCATGGTGGGACGCACCTCGACGGGGTAGAAGCTCAAAATCCGGTTGAGCGCGTGGTAGCTGTTGTTGCCGTGCAGGGTGGCCAGGCACAGGTGCCCCGACTGCGCATAGGCGATGGCGGCGGACATGGTCTCGCGGTCGCGGATTTCGCCGATCAGGATCACGTCGGGCGCCTGGCGCAGGGCGTTTTTCAGGGCGGTCTGCAGCGACTGCGTGTCGGCGCCGATCTCGCGCTGGTTCACGATCGACTTCTTGTTGCGGAACTGGTATTCCACCGGGTCTTCCACGGTCAGGATGTGGCCGGTGAGTTGCTCGTTGCGGCTGTCGATCATCGAGGCGAGCGTGGTGCTCTTGCCCGAGCCCGTGGCGCCGACGACCAGCAGCAGCCCGCGCTTTTCCAGGATGAGGTCGCTCAGCACCGGCGGCAGGTTCAGCGAGGCGAGCGGCGGAATGTGCTGCGCGATGAAGCGGATCACCACCGCGTAGCTGCCGCGCTGGCGCATGGCGCTCACGCGAAAGCGCCCGACGCCGGTGAGCGGCACGCCCATGTTGAGTTCGCCGGTTTCCTCCAGCTCCTCGATGCGGTCGGGCGGGACGATCTCGGCCAGCAGGTTCTTCGGCGCGTCGGCCGGAAGCACCTGGCTGTTGATCGGCACGCACTCGCCGTTGATCTTGATCAGCGCCGGCGCGTTGGCCGACAGGTACACGTCCGACGCCCGCTTTTCGGCCATCAGTCGAAGAATCCGTTCCATCGTGCTCATGGGGATTGCTCTTTCGTTCGTCGGGGTGCGGGTCGCGGGTGGACGGGCGGATCGGATCCGGGGCGGTGCGGCGTGCGGTGCGATCAGTCGCGCAGCAGGTCGTTCAGGCTGGTGGTGGAGCGGGTCTTGGCATCCACCTTCTTGACGATGATGGCGGCGTACATGCTGTAGCGGCCATTGTCCTTGGGCAGGTTGCCGCTCACCACGACCGAGCCGGCCGGCACGCGGCCGAAGCTGGTCTCGCCGGTGGCGCGGTCGTAGATGGGGGTGCTCTGGCCGATGTACACGCCCATCGAGATGACGGAGTTCTCTTCCACGATCACGCCTTCGACGATTTCCGAGCGCGCGCCGATGAAGCAGTTGTCCTCGATGATGGTCGGGTTGGCCTGCAGCGGCTCCAGCACGCCGCCCAGCCCCACGCCACCGGACAGGTGGACGTTCTTGCCCACCTGGGCACAGCTGCCCACGGTGGCCCAGGTATCGACCATGGTGCCTTCGTCCACATAGGCGCCGATGTTCACGTAGCTGGGCATCAGGATGGCGCCCTTGGCGATGTAGCTGCCGCGGCGCGCCACGGCGGGGGGCACCACGCGCACGCCGGTGGCGGCCATTTCCTGGGCCGACAGGTGGCCGAACTTCGTGGGCACCTTGTCGTAGAAGCCCAGCTCGCCGGCCTTCATGATTTCGTTGTCCTTGAGGCGGAACGACAGCAGCACGGCCTTCTTGATCCACTGGTGCACCGTCCACTGGCCCACGCCTTCGCGCGTGGCCACGCGCAGCTTGCCGTTGTTCAGCTCGGCGATCACGTGTTCCACGGCATCCTGCACCTCCTTGGGGGCCGCGGCGGGCGAAAGGCTGGCGCGGTTGTCCCAGGCGTTGTCGATGAGGGTCTGAAGTTGTTGGGTCATGGGTCGGTTCAGGGATGGGATTGGATGAATTGCACGATGCGCTGGGCTGCCTCCACGCATTCTTCGGCTTCGGCCACCAGGGCCATGCGGATGCGTTGCGCGCCGGGGTTGACGCCGCCGGCCTCGCGGGCGAGGTAGCTGCCGGGCAGCACCGTCACATTGTATTGAGCGAGCAGTTCGCGGGCGAACTGCGCATCGGTCAGGCCCAGGGCGTCGGGCACGCGGGCCCAGAGGTAGAAGCCCGCGTCGGGCAGCGCCACGTCCATCACGCGGGCCAGCAGCGGCGTGACTTCTTCGAACTTGCGGCGGTACAGAGCGCGGTTCTCGTCCACGTGCTGCTCGTCGTTCCAGGCCGCGATGCTCGCGCCCTGCACGGCCGGGCCCATGGCGCTGCCATGGTAGGTGCGGTAGAGCAGGAAGGCCTGGATCAGCCGGGCATCGCCCGCCACAAAGCCGCTGCGCAGGCCGGGCACGTTGCTGCGCTTGGACAGGCTGGTGAAGGCGACCAGGTTGCGGAAGTCGGCGCGGCCGAGCTGGGCCGCGGCCTCCAGCCCGCCCAGCGGCGGCTCGCCCTGGAAGTAGATCTCGCTGTAGCACTCGTCCGAAGCGATGACGAAGCCGTGGCGGTCGCTCAGCTCGAAGAGCTTTTGCCATTCGGCCAGCGGCATGACCGCGCCCGTGGGGTTGCCGGGGGAACACACGAAGAGCAGCTGCGTGTTCTGCCAGACGCTCTCGGGCACGCTGTCCCAGTCCACGGCGAAGTTGCGGGCCGGGTCGCTGGGCGCGTAGTAGGGCGTGGCGCCCGACAGCAGCGCCGCGCCTTCGTAGATTTGATAGAAGGGATTGGGGCAAACCACCGTTGCGCCCGCGCGCGTTGGGTCGATGATGGTCTGCGCGAAGGCGAACAGCGCTTCGCGCGATCCGTTGATGGGCAGCACCTGGGTGGCGGCGTCCACCGCCAGGCCGTAGCGCCGCTGCATCCAGTCGGCGCAGGCCTGGCGAAGGCGCGGCTCGCCGGCCGTGGCGGGGTAGCTGGCCAGGCCCGACAGGCTTTGGGTGAGCGCTTCCTTGATGAAGGCGGGCGTGGGGTGGCGGGGTTCCCCCATGCCGAGGCTGATGGCGCGGTGCGACGCCGGGGGCGTGACCCCCGCGAAGAGCTGTCGCAGCCGCTCGAATGGGTAGGGCTGCAGGTGGGAGAGCAGGGGATTCATGGGCCGCCATTATGGTGGATGGAGCGCGGTCTTCCGCCGGGCACGCGCCCACCCGCAATGGCCCCGGGAAGGGGGTGGCGAAGCGGTGGAGACGGGCCGGCGCGCGCCGTGTTCGCCGCTGGGGGCACGGTTTCGGGTTCGGCGCGCGTCAATCGCGCGTAAGTCGCAGCCTTTAGCATTCGCGCACTAAAAGCGCTTGGGGAGACATCGGAATGGGTTCATTTTCGCCAATGGGGCCGGGCGTGCGGCTGATGCGCCGCTTGGCGCTGCCCGCCAAGATGGCGCTGCTGTCGGGCACCGCGTTGGCATCAATGCTGGCCTTGGCGCTGGCCACGCAGGGCCGCTGGTGGTGGTTCGCTGCCGGAAGCGGTCTGGTCGCCTATCTTGCGGCGGCGATGCACCGCGGCATGGCGGACGACCTCGCGGTGCTGGCCCATGCCATGGACAGCGCAGCGCGCGGCGACCTGGGAGCGCGGCCGCGCATCGCGGGGCAGGACGAAATGGCGCGACTGGGTGGCCTGCTGGAGCGCATGGTGCTCATGCTGTCGTCGATGGTGGCCGACATCCGCAGCAATGCCGCGCTGGTCGCCCATGCCGGCGAAAGCCTGGCCGCGGACAACCGGGCGCTGGCCGAGCGCACCGAGCAGCAGGCCGCCAATCTGGAGCAGACCGCCGCGAGCGTCGAACAACTGTCCTCCACAGTGCAGCAGAACGCCGAAACCGCCCGCTCGGCGGACCAGCAGGCGGCCCAGGTACGCACCTCGGCCGATGCGGGCGCGCAGGCCATGGGCCGGGCGGTGCAGTCGGTCGAGGCCATCCAGCAGGGGGCGAGCCGCATGGCCGAGATCACGGCGGTGATCGACGGCATCGCCTTCCAGACCAACATCCTGGCGCTGAACGCGGCGGTGGAGGCGGCCCGCGCGGGTGAGCAGGGCCGGGGATTCGCCGTGGTGGCGTCGGAAGTGCGCTCGCTGGCCGGGCGATCGGGCGCGGCGGCACGCGAGATCCGCGACCTCATCGGCGACTCGGTGCGCCAGGTGGAGACCAGCGCGCAGCTGATCCGGGCGGCGGGCTCGGGCATCGCCGAGATGGCGGGCGGCGTGCGCAGCGTGGCCGCCAACGTGAGCGAGATCTCGGCCTCCAGCGCCGAGCAGAGCACCGGCCTCAGCGAAATCAGCGCCGCCGTGCAGCAGCTCGACCAGATCACCCAGCGCAACGCCCAGATGGTGGGCCAGGCCGTGCACCAGGCCGAGGCGCTGGAACACCGGGCCTCCACGCTCTCGCGGGCGGTGATGTCGTTCCGCCTGCAGCAGGGCACGGCCGACGAGGCCAAGGCGCTGGTGGAGCGGGCTGCGGCCCTGGCGCGCACGGCGCCGCAGGCCAGCCTGCTGCGCACGCTGACGGACCCGGCCCAGCCTTTCCACGACCGGGACATGTATGTGTTCGCGCTGCGTCCGGACGGCACCTACCTGGCCTTCGGTGGCAATCCGGCCAAGGTCGGGTCCCGCGTGCAGGACATTCCCGGCATCGAAGGCGCGGCGCTGATGGCGTCCATCGCGGGCCAGGCCGAGCAGGGGCCGGGGTGGGTGGAGTACAACATCACCAACCCGGCCACCGGCCGGGTGCAGACCAAGATGTCGTTCGTGTGCAAGGCCGGGGAGATCTACCTGGGCTGCGGCGTCTACAAGTCGCTCATCGCTGCGGCCTGATCCTGGTCGGGCGCTTCCACCCGCAGGAGAAAAGGGCGGCGTGCCAGCGTTGCCGGCGCTCGCGTCAGCCGGCGGAACGCTTGGCGCGGGCCCGCGCCATGGCGGCGGCGATGGCGGCCTGCTTGGCATCTCCGGGCGGCGCCGAGGATGAGGCCGCCCCTGCGTCGGCTGAGGCCGTAGCGGGTTCCGGGGTCGGCAGCGAGGCGGGGGCCGCCTGTGCGTCACGGGCCAGCCGCTGGGTGCGGGCCGCGTAGCGGTCCCGGGCGTGCCCGGCCTGTGCCGCGGACCAGGCGGTCCACCCGGTCGCGCTGCCGCTGGCGTTCTCCAGCACGATGCAATCGACCGGACACACGGGAATGCACAGTTCGCAGCCCGTGCAATGGTCCTCGATCACCGTGTGCATCTGCTTGTTGGCCCCCAGGATCGCGTCCGTGGGGCAGGCCTTGAGGCACAGCGTGCAGCCTATGCACCAGGCCTCGTCGATGAATGCCACGGCGCGCGGCCCTTCGATTCCGTGATCGGGCGAGAGCGGCTGCGCCGGCCGTTGCGTGAGGGCGGCCAGGCGTTCCACGCCCTCGGCGCCACCGGGCGGGCATTGGTTGATGCCGGCCTCTGCCGTGGCGACCGCCAGGGCATAGGCCGCGCAATCGGGGTAGCCGCAGCGGGTGCACTGCGTCTGCGGCAGCACCGCATCGATGCGCGCCGCAAGCGCGCGGACGGCGTCCGCGGCGGGGGTCAAGCCTTGCGGGGCGCGCGCTTGGCGCGCGGCGCGCTGGCGGCGGCCGTGGCCGCTGCCTTCAGCCCGGCCGTGTCCGCGTGCACGGCCGCCGCAGCGCCGGTGCGGCGGCGCGGTGCGTCGTCGCTGGGCAGGGGCGTGATGCCGGTGTCGGCCACGTGGGCGGGCTCATGGGCCAGGATGAAGTCGCGCACCTGGGTGTACACCAGCTCACGCCAGCGGCGGCCGCTGAAGATGCCGTAGTGGCCCGCACCCTTCACTTCATAGTGGCTGCGGTTCTTCTGGGCGATGCCGGTGCACAGGCTGTGCGCGGCCTCGGTCTGGCCGGAGCCGGAGATGTCGTCCAGCTCGCCTTCGACGGTGAGCAGGGCGGTGGTGTGGATGTCCTGCGGGCGCACGCGCTCGGGCTGGCCTTCAGGGGCGCGCACATCCCAGGTGCCGTGCACGAGGCTGTAGTCCTGGAAGACGGTCTTGATGGTCTCCAGGTAGTAGTCCGCATCCATGTCCAGCACGGCGTTGTATTCGTCGTAGAACTTGCGGTGGGCCTCGGCGCTGGCGTCGTCGCCCTTGATGAGGTCCTTGAAGTAGTCGTAGTGGCTGGTGGCGTGGCGGTCGGGGTTCATTGCCACGAAGCCCGTGTGCTGCAGGAAACCGGGGTACACGCGCCGGCCCGCGCCGGGGAAGCTGTCAGGCACGCGGTAGATCACGTTGTTCTCGAACCACTCGTAACTGCGGTTCGTGGCCAGGTTGTTCACCGCGGTGGGGGATTTGCGCGCGTCGATGGGGCCGCCCATCATGGTCATGGACAACGGCGTGGTCTCGCCGCGGCTGGCCATGAGCGACACGGCGGCCAGCACCGGCACCGTGGGCTGGCACACGCTGACCACGTGGCAGTTGCCGTAGCGCGACCGCAGGTGGCGGATGAACTCCTGCACGTAGTTCACATAGTCGTCCAGATGGAAGGCGCCGTCGGCCAGCGGCACGAGGCGGGCATTCTTCCAGTCGGTGATGTAGACCTTGTGGCCCTGCAGCATGGTGCGCACGGTGTCGCGCAGCAGCGTGGCGTAGTGGCCCGACAACGGCGCCACGATCAGCACGGCGGGCTGCTGCTTGATGTGGGTGAGGGTGGCGGGGTCGTCCGAGAAGCGCTTGAAGCGGCGCAGCTCGCAAAAGGGCTTGTCGATCTCCACCCGTTCGTGGATGGCGACATCGGTGCCCTCCACGCTGACGGTGTGAATGCCGAACACCGGCTTCTCGTAATCCTTGCCCAGGCGGTACAGCAGGTCGTAGCCCGCGGACATGCGCTGGGCGAAGACCGTCTGGCTGAAGGGCGACACGGGGTTGCTGTAGAGCTTGGATGCGGTCTGGGCAAAGTCCGCGAACGGCTCCATGAGCGAACGCTGGGTTTCGTAGATGTTGTAAAGCATTTGGCGCGAAACTCCGGATATGTTGCAGTGCAATATAGCAGTACAACGCAACCCCTGTATGGCGTGAAAGTACTGACAACGAGTCACCTATGCGACAAATGGAAACAATTGTCGAGTGACGAAAGGCTGTTTGTTTGCTATTAAAAATATAGCAATATGCCTTAGTGATGATTGCGCTGAGGGCTGCTTTAGTGGTCGGTGCCGGAACGCGTCGTCAGGCGTGTTCTTTCAGCCACGCCTCGAAGGCCTCGCGCGAACTGTTGCGCAAGGCCCGGCGGAACGTGGTGCGGTCGCCCAGGTAGAGGCAGTGGCGGATGACCGTGTAGGCATTGAAGCTGCCCTGAGGGTTGTGGTCTTCGAAGTGCTGCTTGTAGCGTTTGACGGTGCCGATGGTGGCGCGCATCAGGGTGTTGAACCGCGCCCGGGTGATGGTGGGCGACCATGCGCGGATGTCGTCCACGAACAAGTCCACCTTGTGCGGCTCGAAGTCCTGGTCCTTGAAGAAGTGGTTCGCGATCTTGAGGAACGTGAACGCATTGAGCTCGCTGCCCGGCGCCTGCGCTTTCTCGGCGGGGGCCGACTCCAGGTCGGTGCCCTCGTCGGGCTCGGCGGTTTCGTCGGGTGCCTGCCGCAGTTCGGCCTCGGTTGCGTCGCGGATCTGCAGGAACTCGCGGTCGGCCAGCTCGAACAGGGCCGACAGCACGTTGATGCGCCGCTTGAGCTGCCCGGGGATCGATTTCTTGTACTTGATCTTGTGGTCCAGCACGCTCCAGGAGTCCTGGATGATCGTGCGCACCTGCAACTCGAACGGCTGGTGGGCATAGGCCGCGTGTTCGGCCAGGGCTGCCTGGGTCGGCGTCAGGCGCAGGTCCAAGTGCAGGCCCTTGTAGCCGAAGGAGTCCTCGGTGCTCTCCACCGCCGTCACCTTGTCGGTCACGTCGATCACGTCGAAGTGCGATCGGACGGCCTGAGCCACCTTTTCCAGTTCGTCCTCGTACAGGCACACCACCCGCACGCCGATCAGATCGGTGATGTAGGGGCGGATCTCGTAGGGGGTGTTGCTTTCCTCCAGCGCCGCGCGGTATTTGCGCGAGAACTTGTTCACGCATTCGCGGCGGTCCTTCACGCGCCCCTCGACCTTGGTGATGTCCAGGTGGGGCGTGCGCGAGAGGATGGCCTGCAGCAGCGCCATGTAGGAGGCGCAGGCGTACTGCAGCGCAGGCAGTTCCTGGGCATAGGCGGCTTCGAAGCCTTTTTCTTCCCGGGAGAAATCGAGCGAGGGCATGGGCAAAAAGAAACGGTGCTTGAGGGCGATGGCCTCCAGGGCGGGCCACCGTCCGAGCCGCCATCGTAGTCCAACTGCATTGCCCGGGCACGCTGCCCGGAACGCCGCCGGCCGTGCCGGCCGGATTTACCGCGTGGCTGCCAGTTCGGCCGAGGCGTCCAGGGCGGCCGGGGTGTCCGAAGGCGCGCCGCGCAGCGGCGCCTGCGCCAGGGCCATCACCTCGTGCGCGGGCAGGCCCTTCAGCCGGTGGTCGCTCCACACCTGCCGCCAGCGTCGCGCGCCGGGCAGGCCGTGGCGCAGCCCCAGCATGTGGCGGGCGACCGAATACCAGTGGGTGCCGTGCAGCGCCGCCTCGCGCGCCATGTAGTCCACCATGGCGGCCTCGACCCCCTCGCGTGTGAGGATGTTGTCAGCGGCGCCGAAATAGAGCGCGTCCCAGCGCGCGAGCCACCAGGGGTTGTGGTACGCCTCGCGCCCCACCATGGCGCCATCGACCCGGCCCAGCGCATCGGCCACGGCCTCGTCGGTGGCCAGGCCGCCGTTCAAGGCGATGGTGAGGTGCGGAAAATCCGCTTTCAGGCGCTGCACCACGTCGTAGCGCAGCGGCGGGATCTCGCGGTTTTCCTTGGGCGACAGGCCCTTGAGCCAGGCATTGCGCGCATGGACGATGAACACGTTGCAGCCCGCATCCGCCACGGTGCCGATGAAGTCGCGCACGAAGCCGTAGTCCTCGCTCTGGTCGATGCCGATGCGGTGCTTGACCGTGACCGGCACATCCACCACATCGACCATGGCCTTCACGCCGTCGGCCACCAGTTGCGGCTCGTTCATCAGGCAGGCGCCGAAAGCGCCGCGCTGCACACGCTCGCTGGGGCAGCCGCAGTTGAGGTTGATCTCGCCGTAACCCCACTGCGCACCCAGCCGCGCGGCCTGGGCCAGATCGGCCGGCTCGCTGCCGCCCAGTTGCAGGGCCACCGGATGCTCTTCGGCATTGAAGCGCAGGTGCCGCTCCACGTCGCCATGGATCAGCGCGCCGGTCGTCACCATCTCGGTGTAGAGCAGTGCATGGCGGCTCAGCAGGCGGTGCAGGTAGCGGCAGTGGCGGTCAGTCCAGTCCATCATGGGCGCGACGGACAGGCGCCAGGGACTGTGGGGTGCGTTGGACATGGGCACGGGCAGAAAAAAGCGGCAGGCGGAGGGGAGACAGGGCAGGGGGAAGGGCAGGGCGCATTATCCCATCGGGCCCGGGAAGACGGATTCGAAGGGAAATGTGCCCATGCCGGCGGATTGATTGCCTGTGTTGCTATGTAATCAGGAGCAATCGCAGCGCCTTCAGTCGCCAACACCCCGCCGGTCGATCTTGCGGCTGAGCACGATGCTGGTCTGCGTCTGGTGCACGCCCTCCAGCTGGCCGATGCGGTCGAGCAACGCATCGAGCTGTTCATGGCTGGTGCAGCGCAGAAACACGAGGTAGTCGAACGCACCGCTCACGGCCGAGACCTCTTCCACCTCGGGCAGCGCACCGAGCATGCGCAGCACCGCCGGCGAGGCCTTGGGCAGCACGCTCAGGCTGCACCAGGCGCGCACGGCCTGCGCCTGCAGCGGCGCCCCCAGCCGCACGCCGTAGCCAGCCACGATGCCTTCGCGCTCCAGCCGTGCGATGCGCGCGACGACGGTGGTGCGCGCCAGGCCCAGGCGGCGGGCGAGCAGCGCGGTGCTTTCGCGCGCGTTGGCTTGCAGCAGGCTGAGCAGGCGACGATCGGTGTCGTCCATTTCGGTGGCCATGGCGGGTCCTTTGGAGCAGGGAGTGCGAATGCGTCAGGCATTTTCGCCGGTTCGGCGAATATTTTGAGCAAATGCGACGTTTTGCACGCTACACATCGACAGCATCGGCGCCTAGCATGGGTGCATCCATCCCTTCGTCACAACCCCCTTGAGGAGACCGCCATGCCTTCCACCCCATCGACCCATCGCATCGCCATCCTGGGCGCGGGCCACATCGGTTTTGCCATGGCCGTGCTGCTGCAGGAGGTGGGCGAATACCGGATCACCGTGGCCGACCGGGATCCCGAGGCGCTGGCCCGGGCGGCGGCGCTGGGCGTCGGCACCGTGCTGCTGCAGGACGACGGCGCCCTGGAGGCGGCTATCGCCGGGCAGTTCGCCGTATTGAATGCGTTGCCGTTCCACCGCGCCGTGCCGGTGGCCACGCTGTGCGCCCGCCACGGGGTGCATTATTTCGACCTGACCGAAGACGTGCGCAGCACGCAGGCGATCCGCGCCCTGGCGCAGGACGCCCGCAGCGTGCTGATGCCGCAGTGCGGACTGGCACCGGGCTTCATCGGCGTGGTGGGCAACGATCTGGCGCAGCGCTTCGACACGCTGCACGACCTGCGCATGCGCGTGGGCGCGTTGCCGCGCTACCCGCTGGGCGCGCTGCGCTACAACCTGACGTGGAGCACCGAAGGCCTCATCAACGAATACTGCAACCCCTGCGAAGCCATCGTGGACGGCCAGCCCACCACCGTGGCGGCGCTGGACGGGCTGGAGACCTTCGCGCTCGACGGGGTGGAGTACGAGGCCTTCAACACCTCGGGCGGGCTGGGCACCCTGCCCGAAACGTGGGCCGGCCGGGCCCGCCGCATGGACTACCAGTCGATCCGCTATCCGGGGCACTGCGCCATCCTGAAGCTGCTGCTGAACGACCTGCGCCTGCGCGACCGGCGTGACCTGCTCAAGGACATTTTCGAGGCCGCCATTCCGGCCACCGAGCAGGACGTGATCGTGGTCTTCGCCAGTGCATCGGGCCTGCGCGGCGGGCGGCTGGTGCAGGACGCGTACTCGGCACGCATCGTCGGCGCCACGGTGGGCGGGCACGCGCTGAATGCCATCCAGCTGACCACGGCCGCCAGCATCTGCGCGGCACTGGACCTGGTGGTGCAGGGGCGGGTGCCGCAGTCCGGGTTCATCCGGCAGGAGCAGATCGCGCTGGGGGATTTCCTGGGCAATCGCTTCGGCCGGGCCTATCGCGATCACGCGCTGGCGCAGGCTGAAGGGGCACCTGCCGCCTGAACCGGAGCGAAGATGGACCGGGGACGGAGAGGGCTGCGCAGTTCGCGGGGCGGCATCTCGGTTCGCCCACGGTCGCTCCGGACCGCGGCGGGCGTAGTGGAATACCGGCCTCGGTTTCCTCCTCCATTCCATGCGCCGGTGCCAGGGTCTGCGCCCATCCCCCGCCCGCGTGCATCACCCGCGCACCTCTGATCTATGACCACGGCATTTTTCCGACAGCCCCTTCCAGCGACGGCACTGCCGCATTCGGCGGGCGCGCCCAGCCGGCCAGGCCATCCGGCCGGTGTCCCGGTGCGCGTCCCGATGCGGCACAGCACGGCAGGGCCGTTGCACGGGTTGGCCGTTCAACGGCCGCCGCGCCTCTCACCGGGCTCCGAGGCGATTCGGGCCCGTCCGGCGGCCCCGGTGGCCGTCGACATGGCTTCGGTCGACATCGCAGAGGCCCTTTGGGCGGTCGATCTGCCGCAGGCCGGCAGTGCCCGTGGCCTGCCGTCCAGGACCACGCAGGCCCTGCAGCGGGCCGTGCTGGAGGGCATGCGGGATTTCGCGGGGCAGGCGTACACCGTGGATTTCGACGAGATCACCGGCCGGGGCGGCATGCGCTTCGCCGCCGATCAGTCCAGCGCGGCCACCAAGTGCTGGGACCACCTGGAGCACCCGCAGGTGCTCGCGGTCGTGCTGGGGTTTGCCGGCACACGCATGGAAGACCGCGACGATCTGATGTGCGACCTCAAGTCGCAGATTCCCCGGCCCCATGCCAATCCCCTGGACCCGGGCCTGCCTGACCTGGGACAGGTGGGCAGCGGTTGGCAGGAGCGGTGGCATGCCGAAGCGCTGGCGCCGCGTGCCAATGGGCTGGATCTGGGCGGCCTGCTGATGCGCTATGCCGGCATGGCGCGGGACAGCGGCAAGGCACTGTCGGTTTCGGTGGTGGGACACAGCCTCGGGGCGGCGGTGGCCACGCTGGCCAGCTTCGACATCGCGCATTTTCTGGACGCCAACGGTGCGCGTGGCAAGGTCAGCACCTACGCCTTCAACCCGCCGCGCCTGGGGATGGAGGCCGTCGCGCAGCGCTACGTCGCCCCGAAGACCGCAGGGGGCATGGCCTTCGCGCTGCGCCAGTTCACCCGGTCGCTGGACCCGATCCAGTCCATGCCGATGCTCATGCACCATCCGGGCTGGGTGGCGTCGGCACAGCCAGGGACCTACTCCGCGGCAGGCAATCCCCGGATCGTCACTTACCAGGACCGATGGGCGGATCGGATCAACCTGTCCGCCAACCACGAGCTGCCCCAGTGGCAGCCCGTGATCGCATCGGCCATGCATCCGGTGGACCTGGAGCACCTCTTCAGCGCGCCGTAGGGGCAGGAGCGGGAGTCGCCACTGCCGCCGGCGCTTGGCACCTAGCGGCCGGATGCGTACAGCGGCGCCTGCACCATGGGCTCGGCGCCCTGGAACCGTCGGCAGTGGTTCTTGCCGTTCTGCTTGGCCTCGTACATGGCGTGGTCGGCCTGGCGCAGCAGCAGGTCTGGGTTGTCGCCGTCCAGCGGGTAGATGCTCAGGCCGATGCTGGCCGAGACGAAGCCCTGGCCGTGCGGCAGCGGCACGGGCTGGTGCACGGCCTGCAGCACCCGTTCCAGCAGGGGGGCGCAGTCGTCGGGGGACTGCAGCCCGCCGATCAGCAGCACCATTTCGTCGCCGCCCAGCCGCGCCAGCGTGTCCTCGGCGCGCAGATGCGACTGGATGCGCCGGCCGACCTCGATGAGCAACTGGTCGCCGGCGGCATGGCCGTGCTGGTCGTTCACGCGCTTGAAGCCGTCGAGATCGAGATAGCACACGGCCAGCAGTTCGCGGTGCCTTTGCGCATGGGCGATCGCCAGCACCAGCCGGTCGGCCAGCAGGCGGCGGTTGGGCAGGCCGGTGAGGCTGTCGTACAGCGCGATGTGTTCCAGCTCCTGCTCGTGCGCCTTGATCTGGGTGATGTCGCTGATGACCACGATGTAGTGGTGCGGGTAGCCTTCGTCGCCCAGCACCGCCGCGATGGACACGCGCTGCGGCACGGCACCCTGCGGACTGCGCCCGAGCAGTTCCCCCTGCCAGTAGCCCTGGGCCTGCACCGCATGCCACACGCCGGGAAAGTCGAGATGCGGGGCGGCGGCGTAGAGCGTCTGCACGTGGCGCCCGAGGACTTCGGTGCGGGACTCGCCCATCATTCGCTCGAATGCGGGATTGGCATCCACGATGAGGCGTTCGGCGTCGAGGATGAGCACCGCCTCGTAGCTGTGCGCGAACACGCTGGCGGCGATGCCCAGCCGCATCTCGGCCTCCTTCACGCCGCGCAGGTCGGTGACGAACCCCACGAACATCGGCCCCCCGGGCGCATCGGCGCGGCCGATGGCCAGCCGCAGCGGGAAGGTGCTGCCGTCGCGGTGCAACCCCAGCACCTCGCGGCCCGTGCCGATGATGCGCGCCTCGCCGGTCTCCAGGTAGCGGCGCAGGTAGCCGTCGTGGGCGGCGCTGTCCGGCTGCGGCATGAGCATGCGGATGTTGCGGCCCAGCACGTCGGCGGGCGGCCAGCCGAAGATGCGCTCGGCCGAGCGGTTGTAGCTCTGCATCGTGCCTTCATGGTCGATGGTGATGATGCCGTCCACCGCCGTGTCCACCAGGGCGCGCAGGCGCGATTCGCTGCGGCGCACCTTGCGGTACATGTCGCGGTAGCGGATCAGGCCGTTGGCCACGCCCGCGAAGATTCCCACCCCGGCCGTCACCAGCGCCACCATCACCGCGAGCGCCTGCGTCCAGGCGTGGCTGTCCGGCATTTCCGGGTCGGCCTGCCCGACGAAGCGGGCGGCCGCCATGGCGGTGTAGTGCATGCCCGAGATCGCCATGCCCATGATGCTGCCCGACAGCAGGGTGGCCTGCCAGTTGGACATGCCGCTGCGCTGGTGCACCGTGAAACGCACCCACAGCGCCAGCACGGCCAGGACGACCGCCACCACGATCGATGCGGCGAACCAGGCCGGGTCATAGCGCAGGTCCGGTGCCATGCGCAGGGCTTCCATGCCGGCGTAGTGCATGGCGCCGATGCCCGCGCCCACGAGCAGTCCGCCCATGGCCAACTGCCGCCCGGTGACTTGCTGACGGACCAGCACGTTCAGCGCCACCCAGGAGGCGGCCAGGCCCGGCAGCATCGACAGGAGGGTGATGCCCACGTCGTAGCGCACCGCCACGCACAGGGTGAAGGCCAGCATGCCGATGAAGTGCATGGCCCAGATGCCCGCCCCCAGCGCGACGGCGGAGGTGGCCAGGGCCATTGTGCGGTGCACCGGTTCGTGGGTCAGCCGGGCTTGCCCCGCCAGGTGCAGGGCAAGGGTCGACGTGGCCACGGCCACCGCCACCGACAGCAGCACCAGCCAGGGATCGTGCTGCGCCACCAGCAGGTCGGCAGGGGACTCTCCCAGCAAGAAAAACCGCTCCAGCATGCAAGCTCCTCCCGTGTGTCATCGGCCGTGGCCGTGAGGGATGGCTACCGCACGCGCGCGGTGCCACCGTTTATGGACAGGTGCATCATGAAGGCGATATCCCTGCGGGGCAAGCGCCGGATGTCTCTGGGGGTGCGGCCCACGGGCCGCGGCGCGGCTCAGGCGGCGGCCTGCAGCCCGTTGGCGAAGTGCTCGCGCATGGCGCAGGCGGCGGCCTGTGCGTCGTGCGCCTGCAGCGCGGCCAGCACCCGGCCGTGCTCGCGCAGCGATTCATCGATGCGGCCCTGCTTGAGCAGCGAGTTGTGACGGTTGAGCTTCATCACCTTGCGCAGGTCGGCCACCATCTGGTTGCGCCAGCGGTTGTCGGCCATCTCCAGCACCCGCATGTGAAAGCGCTCGTTCACCGCGAAGAAGCGCTCGCGGTCGTCCACGCTGGCGGCCAGCTCGCGGTGCAGTCCTTCCAGCTCGCGAAGTTGCTCGGCCGTGGCGCTGGCGGCGACCACGCCGGCCGCATCGCTTTCCAGCAGCGCGAGCAAGTGGTACACGTCGCGCAGGTCCTTGTCGGACACCTCGGTCACGTAGGCGCCGCGGCGCACCTTCATCGTGACCAGCCCTTCGGCCGCGAGCACCTTGAGAGCCTCGCGCAGGGGCGTGCGGCTGATGCCGAACTCCTCGGCGATGCGCAGCTCGTCGATCCAGCTGCCGGGCTGCAGTTCGCGCCGGAAGATGCGCTGGCGCAGTTGCTCCGCCACCTCTTCGTAGAGGGCGCGGGGGGTAAGGGTGGCGGCTGACATGGCGGGAATGTACCGCAGAAAAACTATAAATTAATAATTACAGATTGGGTTAGACTCGCTTCACTGTGCCAAATCGTTGCAGCGCCACCGCGCTTTTCTCGCCACCCGTGAAGCCTTCCCAGATATGAGCAGCAACACCCCATTCCCCTCTTTCGCCCCCGCAGACCTCGCCGCGTGGACCCGGGCCGCCGCCAAGTCGGCCCCCGGTGGCGATGTCGCGGCGCTGAACTGGGTGACGCCCGACGGCATCACGGTCAAGCCGCTCTACACGGCCGAGGACACGGCGAACCTGCCTTACGCCAACACGCTGCCGGGATTCGAGCCTTACCTGCGCGGCCCGCAGGCCACGATGTACGCGGTGCGGCCCTGGACGATCCGCCAGTACGCGGGCTTTTCCACGGCCGAGGAATCCAACGCCTTCTACCGCAAGGCGCTGGCCGCCGGCGGGCAGGGGGTGAGCGTGGCGTTCGACCTGGCCACGCACCGCGGCTACGACAGCGACCACCCGCGCGTCACGGGCGACGTGGGCAAGGCCGGCGTGGCGATCGATTCGGTGGAGGACATGAAGATCCTCTTCGACCAGATTCCGCTGGACAAGGTGAGCGTCTCCATGACGATGAATGGCGCCGTGCTGCCCGTGCTGGCCGGCTACGTGGTGGCCGCGGAAGAGCAGGGCGTGCGGCAGGACCAACTGTCGGGAACCATTCAGAACGACATTCTGAAAGAGTTCATGGTGCGCAACACCTACATCTACCCGCCCAAGCCCTCGATGCGCATCATCGGCGACATCATCGGCTACACGGCGCGGAACATGCCGAAGTTCAATTCCATCTCCATCAGCGGCTACCACATGCAGGAGGCGGGCGCCAACCAGGCGCTGGAGCTGGCCTTCACCCTGGCCGATGGCAAGGAGTACGTGAAGACGGCCATCGCCTCGGGGCTGGACGTGGACGAGTTCGCCGGGCGCCTGTCGTTCTTCTGGGCGATCGGCATGAACTTCTACCTGGAGGTGGCCAAGATGCGCGCCGCGCGCCTGCTGTGGTGCCGCATCATGAAGGCCACCGGCGCCAAGAACCCCAAGAGCCTGATGCTGCGCACCCACTGCCAGACCAGCGGCTGGAGCCTGACCGAGCAGGACCCCTACAACAACGTGGTGCGCACCACCATCGAGGCCATGGCCGCGGTGTTCGGCGGCACGCAGAGCCTGCATACCAACGCGCTGGACGAGGCCATCGCGCTGCCCACCGAGTTCTCGGCCCGCATCGCCCGCAACACGCAGCTCATCATCCAGGAAGAGACCCACATCACCAACGTGATCGATCCCTGGGCCGGCAGCTACATGATGGAAAAGCTCACGCAGGACATGGCCGATGCCGCGTGGACCATCATCGAAGAGGTCGAAGCCATGGGCGGCATGACCCAGGCGGTGGACAGCGGCTGGGCCAAGCTCAAGATCGAGGCCGCGGCCGCCGAGAAGCAGGCGCGCATCGACTCGGGCAAGGACGTGATCGTGGGCGTCAACAAGTACAAGCTGCACAAGGAAGACCCGGTCGACATCCTGCAGATCGACAACGTGAAGGTGCGCGACGGGCAGATCGCGCGCCTGAAAGCCATCCGCGAAAAGCGCGACGCCGCGCTGGTGCAGCAGGCGCTGGACGCGCTAACGGCCGCGGCGGAGAGCGGCGAAGGCAACCTGCTCGATCTGGCCATCCAGGCGATGCGCCTGCGCGCCACGGTGGGCGAGGTGTCCGACGCGCTGGAGAAGGTCTATGGCCGCCACCGCGCCGACACGCAGAAGGTGACGGGCGTGTATGCCGCCGCCTACGACTCGGCCGAAGGCTGGGAGCAGCTCAAGGCCGAGATCAACGAGTTCGCCGAGGCCGAAGGCCGCCGCCCGCGCGTGATGATCGCCAAGCTCGGCCAGGACGGGCACGACCGCGGCGCCAAGGTGGTGGCCACGGCCTTCGCCGACCTGGGGTTCGACGTGGACATGGGCCCGCTCTTCCAGACCCCCGAGGAATGCGCCCGCCAGGCCATCGAGAACGACGTGCACGCCGTGGGGGTCTCCACCCTGGCGGCGGGGCACAAGACGCTGGTGCCGGCCATCATCCAGTCGCTCAAGGACCAGGGCGCGGACGACATCATCGTCTTCGTGGGCGGCGTGATCCCGGTGCAGGACTACGACTTCCTATACGAAGCGGGCGTGAAGGGGGTCTATGGCCCCGGCACGCCCATCCCGGCCAGCGCCAAGGACGTGCTGGAGCAGATTCGCAAGGCCTTCGCGGCATGACGACGGCGACCGTCGGCCGGGCGCCTGCGCGCATGGCATGGCGCCGCGTGGAGGTGCCGCATTGACCGCCCCCGCATTCACCTGGCATCCGGTGGCCGAAGCGGACTTCGAGCCCATGCTGGCGCTGCGCATCGCGGCCATGCGCGAGAGCCTGGAGCGCGTGGGCCGCTACACGCCCGAGCGCTCGCGCGAGCGGCTGCGCGCGGCTTTCACCCCCGAGCACATGCAGCACCTGGTCGCACCCGGCGGCCGGCGCATAGGCTTCGTCACCGTGCTGCCCGAGGGCGGCCGGGCGCTGCGGCTGCAGCACCTGTACCTGCACCCGGACTGGCAGGGCGCCGGCGTGGGCGCCGCCGTGCTGGCCCAGGTGCAGGACCGGGCGCGCCGCGAAGGCGCCGTGCTGCGCGTGACCGCGCTGCAGCGCAGCGATGCCAACCGCTTCTACCAGCGCCACGGCTTCGTGCAGACGGGCGAGGAAGACGTGGACGTGCACTACGAGTGGCGGCCCGAGGAGGGTGCCGAATGAGCGCGCCTCTGCCTTCGCCCGCTTCTTTTTCTACGGGGGCTTCGCCCCATCGGCCACCTTCGGCCGGCGGCTGGCTGGACGGCATCCTCCACGGCGGCCAGGCCGTGCAGCGCCGGGCCATGTCCAAGGCGATCACGCTGCTGGAATCGACCCGCGCCGACCACCGCGCGCAGGGCGACGAGTTGCTCACTGCCTTGCTGCCGCACACCGGCCAGTCGTTTCGCCTGGGGATCAGCGGCGTGCCCGGCGTGGGCAAATCCACCTTCATCGAAGTGCTGGGCCTGCACCTGATCGGCCTGGGCCACCGCGTGGCGGTGCTCACCATCGACCCGTCGTCCACCGTGTCGGGCGGCTCCATCCTGGGCGACAAGACCCGCATGGAACACCTGTCCATGCACGAGAAGGCCTACATCCGCCCCAGCCCGTCCAGCGGCACCCTGGGCGGCGTGGCCGAGAAGACGCGCGAGGCCATGCTGGTGTGCGAGGCCGCCGGCTACGACATCGTCATGGTGGAAACCGTCGGCGTGGGCCAGAGCGAGATCGCCGTGGCCGGCATGACCGACATGTTCGTGCTGCTGCAACTGCCCAACGCGGGCGACGACCTGCAGGCCATCAAGAAGGGCGTGATGGAGATCGCCGACCTGGTCGTCATCAACAAGGCCGACATCGACCCGCACGCCGCCACCCGCGCCGAGGCGCAGATCACCTCCAGCCTGCGGCTGCTGAGCCAGCACGGCAACCCCGAGCGCTCGCTGGGCCACCCCCGACACGCGGCGGCAGCGGGCCACGGCGCGGTGCCGGCCGAAAGCGAACCGGCCCCCGCCCAGGCCGATGCCGCCCCCTGGCAACCCAAGGTGTTGCAGATCAGCGCGCTGCAGGGCCAGGGCCTGCAGGCCTTCTGGGCCGCCGTCAGCCAGTTCCGCCAACTGCAGACCGCCAGCGGCCGGCTCGCCCGCCGCCGTGAAAGGCAGGCCCTGGCCTGGATGTGGGAGCGCATCGAGGCGGGCCTGCGGCACGCGTTCCGCCAGCACCCCGAGGTGCGGGCGCTGCTGCCCACGCTGCAGGCGGACGTGGCGGCCGGGCGCATCGCCGCGTCCACTGCCGCACGGAATCTGCTCGCAGCACAAGAAAACTCCCGGCATACCGCTATTAAATAAATAGCAAAAGAATCACCACCGAAAGAGCGACCCATGCAAGACATCCTCGAACAACTGGAGCAAAAGCGCCAACTCGCCCGCCAGGGCGGCGGTCAAAAGCGCATCGACGCGCAGCACAAGAAGGGCAAGCTCACCGCGCGCGAGCGCATCGAGCTGCTGCTGGACGACGGCACGTTCGAGGAATGGGACATGTTCGTGGAGCACCGCTGCACCGACTTCGGCATGGAAGGCCAGAAGATTCCCGGCGACGGCGTGGTGACCGGCTACGGCATGATCAACGGCCGCCTCGTCTTCGTCTTCAGCCAGGACTTCACCGTGTTCGGCGGCGCGCTGTCGGAAACGCATGCCGAGAAGATCTGCAAGGTCATGGACCAGGCCATGAAGGTGGGCGCGCCGGTGATCGGGCTCAACGATTCGGGCGGCGCGCGCATCCAGGAAGGCGTGGCCTCGCTCGGCGGCTATGCCGACGTGTTCCAGAAGAACGTGCTGGCCAGCGGCGTCATCCCGCAGATCAGCATGATCATGGGCCCGTGCGCCGGCGGCGCCGTGTACTCGCCCGCCATGACCGACTTCATCTTCATGGTCAAGGACAGCAGCTACATGTTCGTGACCGGCCCCGAGGTGGTCAAGACGGTCACGCACGAGGAGGTCACCGCCGAGGAGCTGGGCGGCGCCGGCACCCACACCACCCGCAGCGGCGTGGCCGACATGGCGTTCGAGAACGACGTCGAGGCGCTCATGATGCTGCGCCGCCTGTACAACTACCTGCCGCTCAACAACCGCGAAAAGCCGCCCGTGCGCCCGAGCAACGACCCGGCCGACCGCATGGACCGCAGCCTGGACACCCTGGTGCCCGAGAACCCCAACAAGCCCTACGACATGAAGGAGCTGATCGCCAAGGTGGTGGACGACGGCGACTTCTTCGAGCTGCAGCCCGACTACGCCAGGAACATCGTCATCGGCCTGGCGCGCATGGAGGGGCAGACCGTGGGCATCGTCGCCAACCAGCCGCTGGTGCTGGCCGGCTGCCTGGACATCAAGAGCAGCATCAAGGCCGCGCGCTTCGTGCGGTTCTGCGACGCGTTCAACATCCCCGTGGTCACCTTCGTGGACGTGCCCGGCTTCATGCCCGGCACGTCGCAGGAGTACGGCGGCATCATCAAGCACGGCGCCAAGCTGCTGTACGCGTATGCCGAATGCACCGTGCCCAAGATCACCGTCATCACCCGCAAGGCCTACGGCGGCGCCTACGACGTGATGAGTTCCAAGCACCTGCGCGGCGACGTCAACCTGGCGTGGCCCAACGCCGAGATCGCGGTGATGGGCGCCAAGGGCGCGGTGGAGATCATCTTCCGCGAGGACAAGAACGACCCCGCCAAGCTCGCCGCCCGGGAGGCCGAGTACAAGCAGCGCTTTGCCAACCCCTTCGTGGCCAGCGCCCGCGGCTTCATCGACGACGTGATCCTGCCGCACGAGACGCGAAAGCGCATCTGCCGCAGCCTGGTCATGCTGCAGGGCAAGAAGCTGGAGAACCCCTGGCGCAAGCACGGGAACATTCCGCTGTGAGCGATGCCCGCCCCATGAAAACCGTCTGGATCGTCGACGGCGCCTACCTCTTCAACTACGGCAAGGGCCGGCCCTTCGACTACCTGAAGCTCAAGAACGAGATCACGCGCCTGAACGGCGGGCCGATCCACGAGAGCTACTACCTGAACTCGGCGAGCGATCCATCCACCGATGCCCAGAACGCGTTCCACTCCTGGATCAAGACCGCGCCGCCCATCGGGCCGAAGTTCCGGGTGCAGCTCTACAAGCTCAAGCGCATGCACGCCAACTGCCCCAACTGCAGCCACCAGTTCGACCGGTCGGTGCAAAAGGGCGTGGACGTGGGCATCGCCACGCTGATCATCAAGCTGGCGGCCCAGAACGTGTACGACCGGCTGATCCTCTCCGCCGGCGACGGGGACTTCGAAGACGCCATCTCCTACGTGAAGTCCGAGCTGCACAAGGAGGTGTGGGTTTCGGGCTCCACCTCCAACCTCTCGCCCGACCTGCAGTCGTACTCGGACAACGTGCTCTGGATGGAAGACATGAGCCCGGCCATCGACCGGCACGCATGAGCCCCGTGCCCGCGAGACAGACAGACAAAAAAGACGCAAGACACCGCCCGTTAGAACACCTCCACTCCCCAACACCATGTTCACCAAAATCCTGATCGCCAACCGGGGCGAAATCGCGTGCCGGGTCATCGCCACCGCCAAGAAGATGGGCATCGCCACCGTAGCGGTGTATTCCGATGCGGACAAGGAGGCGCGCCACGTCAAGCTGGCCGACGAGGCCGTGCACATCGGGGCGGCGCCCAGCCGCGAGAGCTACCTGCAGGCCGACCGAATCATCGCCGCCTGCAAGCAGACCGGGGCGCAGGCCGTGCACCCGGGCTACGGCTTCCTGTCGGAAAACGAAGCCTTCGCCAAGCGCGTGGAGGAGGAGGGCATCGTCTTCATCGGCCCCAAGCACCATTCCATCGCCGCCATGGGCGACAAGATCGCCTCCAAGAAACTGGCGAACGAGGCGCAGGTCAGCACCATTCCGGGCTGGAACGACGCCATCGAATCGGCCGAGCGCGCGGTGGAGATCGCCCGCGACATCGGCTACCCCGTGATGATCAAGGCATCCGCCGGCGGCGGCGGCAAGGGCCTGCGCGTGGCCTACAACGACAAGGAGGCGCTGGAGGGCTTCACCTCGTGCCGAAACGAGGCGCGCAACAGCTTCGGCGACGACCGAATCTTCATCGAGAAGTTCGTGCAGGAGCCGCGCCACATCGAGATCCAGGTGCTGGGCGACAGCCAGGGCAACGTGATCTACCTGAACGAGCGCGAATGCTCCATCCAGCGCCGCCACCAGAAGGTGATCGAGGAGGCGCCGTCCCCCTTCATCTCCGACGCGACGCGCAAGGCCATGGGCGAGCAGGCGGTGGCCCTGGCCAAGGCGGTGAACTACCAGAGCGCTGGCACGGTGGAGTTCGTGGTCGGCAAGGACCAGGACTTCTACTTCCTGGAGATGAACACGCGCCTGCAGGTGGAGCACCCGGTGACGGAATGCATCACCGGCCTGGACCTGGTCGAGCTGATGATCCGCGTGGCCGCCGGCGAACCGCTGCCGCTCACCCAGGCCGACGTCCGGCGCGATGGCTGGGCCATCGAGTGCCGCATCAACGCCGAAGACCCGTTCCGCAACTTTCTGCCCTCCACTGGCCGCTTGGTGCGCTTTCAGCCGCCGGAGGAGTCGATGTTCCAGGCCGACACCACCAGAAAGCTGGGCGTGCGGGTGGACACGGGCGTGTACGAGGGCGGCGAGATTCCCATGTACTACGACTCGATGATCGCCAAGCTCATCGTGCACGGCCAGGACCGGGAGGACGCCATCCACAAGATGCGCGCCGCGCTCAACGGGTTCGTGATCCGCGGCGTGGGCAGCAACATCCCGTTCCAGGCCGCGCTGCTGGCCCATCCTCGTTTCGTGGCGGGCGACTTCAACACCGGCTTCATCGCCGAGAACTACAGCCAGGGCTTTGCCTCGCAGGACGTGCCGCACGACGATCCGCTGTTCCTGGTGGCACTGGCGGCCTACATGAACCGCCGCTACCGCGCGCGCGCCTCCGGCATCAGCGGGCAACTGGCCGGCCACAACGTGAAGGTGGGCGAGCAGTTCGTGGTGGTGGTGATGGGGCACGAAGGCCGCAACGAGCACCACGCGGTGTCGGTGACCGACTTCCAGGGCAGCTCGGGCTCCAGCGCCGTGTCGGTGGGCGGCAAGAGCTACCAGATCGGCAGCGCGGCCACGCTGGGCCAGATCCGCGTACAGGGCCAGTGCAACGGCGCGGGCTTCACCGCGCAGGTCGAGCGCGGCACGCCGCGCAGTCCGCTGGCGCTGCGCATCTCGCACAACGGCACGCAGATCGATGCGATGGTGCTGTCCCCCCTGGGCGCGCGCCTGCACACCCTGATGCCCTACAAGGCGCCCCCGGACCTGAGCAAGTTCCTGCTGTCGCCCATGCCCGGGCTGCTGGTCGACGTGGCGGTGCAGCCCGGCCAGGCGGTGCAGGCCGGCGAAAAGCTCGCGGTGATTGAGGCCATGAAGATGGAGAACATCCTGTTCGCCACCCAGGACGGCGTCGTGGGCAAGGTGGTCGCCGGCAAGGGCGAGTCGCTGGCGGTGGACCAGGTGATCCTGGAATTCCAGTGATCCCCGTGCTCGGTGTCGCGGGCGGGGCGGGCAAGGCCCGAACCGGCCGGCACCGCGTGGCGCATGCCTGTGGGTGGCACGCTGTGGATCAGGCCCATTTTGGCCTGCGGCGCATATTCCACTAGGGCGTATCGCTATAAAAATCATAGTAAACCGTTTTTGGAGCCCGCATGGCAAATCCCATCACCGCACGTCCGTTCAAGGTCCTCGGCATCCAGCAAGTCGCCATCGGCGGCACCGACAAGGAGCGCATGAAGGCGCTGTGGGTGGACATGCTGGGCCTCGAACAGACCGGCACCTTCCGCAGCGAGCGTGAGAACGTGGACGAAGACATCCTGGCCATGGGCCGGGGCGCGCATGCGGTGGAGGTGGACCTGATGCAGCCGCTGGACGTGGACAAGAAGCCTGCCGTGCACACCACGCCGCTCAACCACATCGGCCTGTGGATCGACGACCTGCCGCGCGCGGTGGAATGGCTCACGGCCCAGGGCGTGCGCTTCGCGCCCGGTGGTATCCGAAAGGGTGCGGCGGGGCACGACATCACCTTTCTGCACCCCAAATCCAGCGCGGAGTTTCCGATCGCGGGCGAGGGGGTGCTCATCGAGCTGGTGCAGGCCCCCAAAGACGTGATCGCGGCGCTGGGCTGAAGAATCGACAGGCGCATTCCGCCGCACCGCAGTCGCACGTGTGCCAACTGCACGCAACTTCGAGCATGGCTGCACAGTCAGGCGAGGTGTTTTCGGAAAGATGGCCATGGTTTCGCGACAGAAGGCGACACAGGTTTTGCGCCTGTGCGATCGTGCGGCCAATGTCGCGCAACCTCGGTTAAAAAGCCCGATCGCTCGCCGGCCGTTGACTGCAGATAACGGCACTCCATCCCGCTCGGGTTTGTGAGGCCTGGATCTGGATTTGCACCGCCGGCTCCGCCAGAATCTGCGCCTGCCACGACCGGCCAGATGCCGGACTGCCGAAAAACCAGACGAGAAAGGGCCCGCCCACCATGCCAACCACCGCTGTCCAACCCACCCCCCCCGCCGCGGCGCAAGCCGTGCAACTGCACCGCCGCCCGCCAGTCGCGCAGATGCCCGCCGGGCCCTGGTCCGTCGAGGCCATCCAGGCGCTGCTGGACAAGCCGTTCATGGACCTGTTGTTCCAGGCCCAGAGCGTGCACCGCGAGCACTGGCCTGCCGGCGACATCGAACTGGCCACACTGCTGTCGGTCAAGACCGGTGGCTGCCCCGAGAACTGCGGCTATTGCCCGCAGTCGGCCGAGTTCGACACCGGCGTGAAAGCCGAGAAGCTGATGAGCGTGCAGGAAGTCACGGCTGCGGCCCAGGCCGCCAAGGATGCCGGCGCCACCCGCTTTTGCATGGGCGCCGCCTGGCGCGCACCCAAGGACCGCGACATCGAAAAAGTGAGCGAGCTGATCGGCGCCGTCAAAGGGCTGGGCATGCAGACCTGCGCCACGCTGGGCATGCTCGAATCGCACCAGGCGCAGGCGCTGAAAGACGCCGGGCTCGACTACTACAACCACAACCTGGACACCGCGCCCGAGTACTACACCGACGTGGTCAGCACCCGCGCCTACCAGGACCGGCTCGACACCCTGCAGCACGTGCGCGGCGCCGGCATCAGCGTGTGCTGCGGCGGCATCGTGGGCATGGGCGAGGCGCCGGTGCACCGCGCCGGCCTGCTCGCCCAACTCGCCAATCTGAACCCTTATCCCGAATCGGTGCCGATCAACAGCCTGGTGCGCGTGCCTGGCACCCCGCTGGCCGATAGCGAACCGGTGGACCCGCTGGACTTCGTGCGGGTGATCGCCGTGGCGCGCATCACCATGCCCAAGGCCCGCGTGCGCCTGTCGGCCGGCCGCCAGCAGATGGGCGATGCCGTGCAGGCGCTGTGCTTCATGGCGGGCGCCAATTCGATCTTCTATGGCGACAAGCTGCTGGTCACCGGCAACCCGGAGGGCGAGGCCGATGTGAAGCTGCTGGCAAAGCTTGGACTGAAGGGCCACCGCACCACCCGCACCGAAACGGACGAACTGCCACTGCAGGCCTGACCGGCCCTGCCGCCGCCGCGCGGCCGCCGCTCATGCCTTCGGCGTGAACTGCAGCAGGCGCATGGCGCCCGCGATCGACACCGCCGCGCCGGCATAGCCCTCCCAGGGGGTGTTGCCGGTGCGCAGCCGCTCGTCCACATTGCGCACGGTCCACTCTGCGCTGCCCGTCAGGGTTTCCAGCTCCTTCCAGGCCAGCGGCACCGAGATGCCCAGGCCCGGCCGCGAGCGCGCCGACCAGGCGCAGACCGTGGTGGCGCTCAATCCGTTGCGCAGGTAGTCCACGAACACCTTGCCCACGCGGTTGCGGGGCCCGCTCTTAGCCACGAACAGGGCCGGAATGGTGCGGGCCATGTGCTGCACGATGGCCTGCGAAAACGCCTTGACCGTATCCCAGTCGTGCCGCCGCTGGATGGGCACCACCACGTGCAGGCCCTTGCCACCGCTGGTCTTGAGGAACGACGGCAGGCCGAGTTCGGTGAGCATCACGCGCATCAGGGTGGCCGCTTCCTGCATGCGGTCCCAGGCCAGGCCCTCGCCGGGATCGAGGTCGAACGTCATGCGGTCGGGCCGGTCGATGCGGTCCTTGCGGGCATTCCAGGTGTGGAACTCCACCGTGTTCATCTGCGCAGCGGCCAATAGGCCCTCCGGGTCCACCACCTCCAGCAGCGGCGGATGGCCGGGATAGAGCGAGGCCTTGAGCGGCTGCACGCCCTGCAGGCTGCCTTGCTCCTGGTGGCGCTGAAAGAACAGCTCGCCACCGACACCGGCCGGCGCCCGCACCAGCGAGACCGGTCGCTGGTGCAGGTGCTCCATCATCAGCGGCGCCACCAGCGCGTAGTAGCGCACGAGGTCGATCTTGGTGGTGCCCGATTCCGGGTCGATGACGCGGTCGGCGTGGGTCACGCGCAGGGTGTCCGCTCGCGCGGGCGAGGGCTTGGCGCTGGTGGAGGCCTTGGCCAGCGCCTTGGCGGGAAGAGGGCGCTCGTGCACGATGTCCTTGGCGGGCTTGTCGTCCCGCAGGCCGCGGAACACGGCGTGGCGGATGCGTTCGCTGTGCGTCCAGCTGGCGAAGGCCACCTCCGCCAGCAACAGCGGCCGCACCCAATGCACCTTGGCCGCGCCCCGGGCCGCGTTGGCGAACGGGCTCTTGGAAGTCGTCAGCGCCCCCAGGCGCTCGCGCAACTGCGCCAGGCTGCGCTCGTTGAACCCTGTGCCGACATTGCCCACGTAGCGCAGGCTCCCGTCTTCGTCCTGCACGCCCAGCAGCAGCGCGCCGATGCCGTTGCGCGTGCCCCTGGGCTCGGTGTAGCCGCCGATCACGAACTCCTGGCGCTGGCCGCATTTGAGCTTGATCCAGTCCGCCGAGCGTTGCGAGACATAGGGCGCGCTCCTGCGCTTGCCGATCACCCCTTCGAAGCCGAGCCGGCAGGCCGAGGCGATGAGCTGGCCCGGGGCCGCATCGAAGGCCTCGCTGAAGCGCACGGTCTGGCCCTCGCCCCCGGGAAGGATGGCGCGCAGGGCCTCGCGGCGGTCCGTGACGGGCAGTGCGCGCAGGTCCGCCCCGTTCACGAAAGGCAGGTCGAACGCGTAGAACACCAGCCCTGCCGCCGTGCCGTTCTCGAACGCGTTCTGCAGCGCCTGGAAGTCCGGCATGCCCTGGCGGTCCATCACCACGATCTCGCCATCGATCCAGCCGCTGTCGATGGGAAGCGCCTTCAGGGCCGTCACGAGGTCGGGCATCTTGTGGGCCCAGTCGTTGCCATTGCGGGTGAACAGCCGCACCTTGCCACGGTCGATGCGCGCGAGCAGCCGGTAGCCGTCGAACTTGAGTTCGAACAGCCAGTCGGCCAGATCGGGCGGCGGGCCCTGGACCAGCGTGGCGAGCTGGGGTTTGAGCTCGGCCGGCAACGGGGCCTTGACCGCTTGGGCGGCTTTGGCGCCTCGGGCGGCCTTCGTTGCCCGCGCCTTGCCGGGCCGAGGCGCCTGGCCTGGCACGCCCGGGAGATCGGGCAGGGCGCTCACGCTGTCGGGCATGTCTTGCACCACGTCGAACTCGGCCGCCGGGCGCTCCAGGCCGTCGTGCTCCTTGATCAGCAGCCATGCGGGCTGCCGCTCCTGCTTTGTTCCCCGAGAGCGCATTCGCACCAGCGTCCACCGCCCCTGCAGCTTGTGGCCGTGGATCTCGAACTTGAGCTTGCCGGCCCTGTAGCCCTTCACCGGATCTTCCAGCGGCAACCAGTAGCCCTTGTCCCAGATGATGACCTTGCCCGCCCCGTACTGCCGCGCCGGGATCTGCCCTTCGAACTGGTTGTAGGCGATCGGGTGGTCCTCCACCTGCACCGCCATGCGCTTGTCGGCCGGATCGAAGCTGGGCCCCTTGGGCACGGCCCAGCTTTTCATGGTGCCCTCCAGCTCCAGGCGCAGGTCGTAGTGCAGCCGGGTGGCCCAGTGCTTGTGGATCACGTAGCGCAGCGCATCGGCGGGCGCCTCGGACCCTCCGCGCGGCTCGGGGGTGAGCGAGAAGTCGCGCTTTTGTTCATACAGAGCGAGGGCGTCGGGGGTGGCGGGGGAACGGGCCATGTTCAGTAACGTAGCAGCGGCGTGCCGATAAAGAATGTAGGAAGCCAACGCCAGCCCAAGAAAAATGATATTTTTATTAAATTCTGCGAAATTAAATCAAAAACTATTTGAATTCAATGAATATTAAGTATTTATACCTATTGATTGAAATTGAGCAGATGGATAATGCAAGTAATTTTGCAGATTACATTTTGAGTCAAATATCCAATAAGGTATTGGAAACAAGGGAATATCATTTGCGGACCCCATTCCCGTTACAAATCCGGCATGGCCGGCATTCCTCATGACACGCCGAGTCACCATCCAGACGCCCCTGGGCGAGCAGTTGCAGTTTCGCCAGCTGCAGGGCAAAGAAGCGCTGAGCGAGCTGTTCTCCTTGGACGTGAACCTGCTGAGCGAGAGCAAATCCATCGACCCCAAGGCCCTGCTGGGCAAGAGCGCCACCATCGTGGTGGAGACCGAAGGGGGCGGCACGCGCTACCTGGACGGCATCGTCACCCGCTTTGGGCTGCAGGGCCAGGACCACCGCTTCTACACCTACAAGGCCCGCCTGAGCCCCTGGCTGTGGCTGGCCACGCGGCAAAGCGACTTCAAGATCTTCCAGAACAAGACCGTGCCCGACATCATCGAAGAGGTGCTCGGCAAATACGGCTACCCGCTGCAGCGCAAGCTCACCCAGAGCTACCGCACCTGGGACTACTGCGTGCAGTACAACGAGACCGACTGCGCCTTCGTCTCGCGCCTGATGGAGCACGAGGGCATCTACTACTTCCACGAGCACAGCGCCGGCCAGCACGTGCTCACCCTGGCCGACGACATCGTCGCCTCGCACAGCCCGCTCGCGGGCGCGGCCGTCATCCCGTTCTACCCGCCCGAGAAGGCCGCCGTCGCCGACAAGGAGAACATCCACGCCTGGCAATTGGCGCAGGAGATCAAGCCCGGGCGGCACTACAACGACGACTACGACTTCAAGAAACCCAAGGCCGACCTGTCCAACATGCGCCAGACCCCGCCGGGGCATGCGCACGACAGCCACGAGATCTACGAGTGGCCGGGCGGGTACACCGAGTTCGGTGATGGCGAGAACTACGCCCGCTCGCGGCTGCAATCGAGCCTGACCGGGCACAGCACCGTGCGGGGCGAGTCGCGCCATCGGGCGCTGGCGCCCGGCTACACCTTCACCCTGGAGAACCACCCGCGCGAGGACCAGAATCAGCAATACCTGCTCACCGGGCTGGAATACCACTTCAAGGAAAACCCCCAGGTCAGCGCCGTGGCGCCGGGCACCAAGGGCACGCCGCAGGAGGAGGGCTCGTTCCAGAAGTTCACCCTGCAGGCCCAGCCCACCAGCCTGCCCTACACGCCCGCGCGCACCACCCCGAAGCCCAAGACCACCGGCCCGCAGACCGCGGTGGTGGTGGGCCCGCCGGGCGAGGAGATCTGGACTGACCAGTACGGCCGGGTGAAGGTGCAGTTCCACTGGGACCGCATCGGGGCCATGGACGAGAACTCCAGCTGCTGGGTGCGGGTATCGCACCCCTGGGCGGGGCTGAACTACGGCAGCATCCACATCCCGCGCATCGGACAGGAAGTCATCGTGGACTTCCTCAATGGCGATCCGGACTACCCCATCATCACCGGGCGGGTCTACAACGGCATCCAGATGCCGCCGTGGAAGCTGCCGGACAACAAGACGCAGTCGGGCACGCTCACCAACTGGAGCAAGGGCGGGGGCGGGGCGAGCATGCTGCGCTTTGAGGACAAGAAGGGCATCGAGCACCTGGAGCTGTCCAACACCTACGGCAACACGTACCTGAACATGGGGTACCTGATGCACCAGGGCAGCGGCTCGCAGCGCGGGTACGGGTTCGAGCTGCGCACGGACCTGTGGGGGTCGATCCGGGCGGACAAGGGGCTGCTGATCACCACGTACCCGCAGGACTTCACCTCCAAGGTGGCGAGCAACAACCCGGATGGGTTCGATCAGTTGGGTGCGACGCTGGCCAACACCTCTTCACTCATGCAGGAGGCCGGGCAGGCCGTGTCGTCGGTGAACGCCACCATCGGCGCATTGGCCGATGCCAAGGCCTCGCAGATCGCCAGCATGGGGGCAGGCATTGCGGCCATGACCGGGGGCGCGGCGGGCGGCTTGGCCTCGCTGGCCAAGATGGCAAGTTCCCGCTCGGGTGGCGATGGAGGAGGGGGCGCGGAAACGGCCATGCCCACCAACACCGACCCGGCCATGCCGGATGCGCGTGGCCTGATGGATTTGTCCAAGGACATCACCAAGCCGATCGTGTCCATCGTGAGCCCGGAAGGGCAAAGCATGATCAGTCCCAAGCCCATCGTCGTCAGTTCGGGCCAGAGCACGTCGGTGCATGCGCAGCAGCACGTGACCATCTCCAGTGGCGCGCAACTCACGCAGTTGGCCAAGGCCGGCATGCTCACGCACGTGACTTCGGGCGGGCAAAGCAACATGGTCTCGGGCGGTGACGTGGCCTCCGTGGCCCAAACCGGCAACATGAACCTGGTGGCGGAGCAGAACATATCGCTGTCCTCCACCAGCCTGAACGCCAATGTGCTGGCCAAGGAAAACGTGGTGGTGAACGCGCAGAGCGACACGGTGTTCGTGAACGCGGGCAAAAACATCACGCAGGTGGCGGGAGAGAGCGTGACCCTGGTTTGCGGCGCGGCCTCCATCACCTTGAAGGCCGATGGCACGATCGTGCTCAATGGCGTGAAAGGCGTCTTCAACTTCCAGGACGACCTCGACCAGTTCGGGAAAAAGATCAACCTCAATTGCTGAGGCCCTCCGCCTGCGGCCTCATTCCATAAGAAAAAACATGCTTTATCACTTCCAAGAAGGCCACATCACGGCACCGCCCCATGTGACGGACCGCACCATGCACCTGTTGGCGCCCGAGCCCGGCTCCGGCGGCATGACCATCGCGATCTCGAAGGACCCGCTGGAGGCGGACGAAACGCCTCCGGAGTTCTTGAAGCGCCAGTTGAACGATCTTTCCCGGCAAGTGAGCAAATTCACCCGCAGCGAGATCGAGCCCGCATTTTTGGGGGCCGGCCAAAAAATCGGCGGCTCGAAGTTTTCGGTGAGCTACAAGCAGCAGGGCAAAACGGTTTACCACGTGCAGTCGCTGTTCCTGCTGCCGGACACGCGCCAGGTGCTGAGCCTGACGTTCTCGCTGCCGGTCCCTTTCACCGATGAGCACCACAAGATGGTGGGCGATGTCTTGGGGAGTTTCGTCTTGCGTGAGTGACGACGGGGCGACGACCCAAACGCACGTGCCTGAAGGCACGGCTTGAAAAAAGATGGAGACAAAACATGGGCGGACTGGCGGCGGCGAGGCTGGGCGACGACATCGGGCACGTGTCGGTGTGGTCGAGGCTGGCGCGGGTGGGATTGCGGCTGGCGTCGGGGATGGTGGAGACCTTGTTGGTGGCAGGGGCGGTTGCGCTGTTGGCCGGGGTATCGGTGGCCACCATGGGCTGCGGGGCGATCCTGGCGTGCGGCCTGCTGGCCGGCTTCATCGGAGGGGCGACTGGCTGGAGCAGCTACAAGGAAAAGAAGATCCAGGAGATGACCGAGGACATCGGTGAACTGGAGATCACGGGCAAGCTGGGCGCGCAGGGGGCGGGCACCGTTCTCATCGAAAAACGCCTGGCCATGCGGGCCGTCGCCGATTTCACCGCCTGCACCAAGCACTCCTCACCCAACCCCAATTTCATCGCCGAGGGCACCGACAGCGTCTTCATCGAGACTTTTCCCGCTGCGCGCAAGGGCGACAAGCTCATGTGCGCCGCGCAGATCGCCACCGGCGCGGACACCGTCTTCTTCGGCGGCAACAAGACCGCCTACCTCAACGTCGCCGACGACAAGCTGTGGTGGGAGACCGCGCTGGAGATCGGTGTCGGCCTGGCCATGGGGCGCGGCAACTTCCTGGGGCGAGTGGGGTGCCTGGCCATGGGCGCCGTCGTCGGCATGGCCGGCGAGTGGCTCGGGCGCGGGTTCCGGTCCCTGATTGGCTACCCCGTGCACCCCGCGACGGGCGGTAAGGTCCTGGACGGCAGCCGTGATACCGACTTCGTGCTCCCCGGGCCGTTGCCCATCGAATGGCGGCGCTTTTACAGCAACCACGATCACCGTCAGAACACCGTGCACGGCGAGGGCTGGAGCGTGCCCTACGACATCGAACTGCATGTCGTGCGCCCAGCGCCCGGCAGCGGCCAGGCCGGACGCCTCGTTTACGTCAATCCGCAGGGGCGGCACATCGAGCTGCCCTGGGTCGAGCCAGGCAACGCCCTCTTCAATACCGGCGAGGGCTTCATCGTCGGGTGCACTGCCGGAGGGCACTTCGAAGTCAGCGGCCTCGACCACATCCACGAGCAATTCGGCCCGGCGCCCGAAGAGCCCGGCACCCATGTCCTCAAGCTCCTGCGCCTGCGCGACCGTTTCGGGCACTGGATCGCGCTGCGCTACGACAGCGCGCGGCGCCTGGTGGGCCTGACCGACCACCTGGGGCGGGTACTGCGGCTGGACTATGCGGGGCAGGCCCGCCAGGTGCATTCCATCCACCTGGTACAGGCCGCCCCCGGCGAGCAGCTGGGCCTGCTCGCCAGCTACCGCTATGCGGCCGAGAGTTCGCATCAGGATCGCCAGGGCCCCGGTCATTCGCCCGAAGACCCCGTGCCCGGCCAGCTCACCGAAGTGCTCGACCGCACGCGCAGTCTCACCCGGCGCTTTGCCTATGCCGAACGACTCATGGTCCTGCAGGCCGATGCGGGCGGTTTTGAAGGCCACTACGCCTGGGAGCGCGCCGCGCAGGCCAGCGGCCCCGAGCGCCAGGACGGCGCGCGCGGCCCCCAGGGTAAGCGCCTGCGCGACCGACGCGTCGTGCGCCACTGGACCGATGACGGCGAAACCTACGACATCGCCTACACCCTAGCCGGCGAGGACAGCATTGCGAACGGAGGTGCGGAAGCCGGCGGCGGCGAAACGACCGCCACCGACCAACTGGGCCGCTGCCAGCATTGGCGCTGGGACCGCCACCACAACCTCACCCGATACCAGAATCCCCTGGGCCATATCTGGCAGCTGCGCTGGAGCGAGCGGCGCGAACTGCTCGCTTGCACCCGGCCCAGTGGCGCCACCACCACCTTCCAGTACGACGAGAACGCCCTGCAGATCGGTGTCATCGACCCGCTGGGCCACCTCACGCGCACGCTGTGGGACAGCCGCTGGTTCGTGCCCCTGCGCGTGACCGGGCCCGACGGCGCCACCTGGCGCTGGGAATACGACGACCGTGGCCTGCCCACCACCGAGACCACGCCGGACGGCCGCACCACCGAGACCGCCTGGGACGCCAGCGGCCTGCCCGTGCAGATCACCGACGCGCGAGGCGGGCGCAAAACCCTCGTGTGGAACGAGCGCGCGCTGCTCACGCGCCACACCGACTGCTCCGGGCAAAGCACCCACTACGCCTATGACGGCCAGGGACGACTGCAAAGCGTCACCGACGCGCTCGGGCAGGTCACCCGCAGCACCTTCGATGCGCGCGGGCGCCTCGTGTCCGTGGCCCTGCCCGACGGCAGCAGCCAGACCTTCGCGCACGACAGCGCCGGGCGCCTCGTGCAGCACACCGATGCACTCTCGCGCGCCACACGCTACGGCTACAACACGCGGGGCCAGCGCCTTTGGCGCGTGGACGCCGAGGGGCGGCAAAGCGGCGTGCGCTACGACGTGGCGCACCGCATGGCCGAGTTCACGACAGAAAACGGCGCCAGCTACCGGTTCGGCTACGACGTGGGCGACCGGCTCATCGAAGAAGTGCGCCTGGACGGCACGCGCATCGCGCTTGAATACGACCCCGATGGCCAAGTCAGCGCCATAACCCACCACGCGGGCGGGGGCGATGACGTGTTCGGGGACATCGAAGCCCAGGCCGCCGAAGGCACCTTGGCACAAGGCGCCAAAGCGCAGAGCGCCATGCCTGTGCGGCGCACCGAGCTCGTGCGCGACGCGCTCGGGCGCCTCATCGAAAAGCGCTGCCAGGGCCACATCCTGCGCTACCGGCACGATGCCGCGGGACGTGTGGTGAAGGCCGCGCGCCTGCGTGTGGTGGGAGAAGGAGAGGGCGAACCTGGCCATCAAGAGCCCGCTCGGGAAGAACTGCTGCACACCGTGCGCTTCGAATACGACGCCGTGGGCCATCTGGTGGCCGAGCACGCCACGGATGCGGTCACCGGGCACACCCACCACCTGCGCCACGCGCACGACGCGCTCGGGCACCGCACGCGCACCGAACTGCCTGCCGTCGCGCAGCCCGGCGGCCGGGTGTTGCAGCGCAGCCTGAACTACCTGCGCTACGGCTCGGGGCACCTGCACCGTATCGGCCTCGGTCTGCGGGAATCGCTGGCGGCAGAAGAAGTTGAAGAGGCCGCCGAAGCTGCAAGAGAAGAAGGCGATGACCTGACTGCCTTGCCGGCGAGTGAGGCGCACCGGCTGATCGCCGACTTCGAGCGCGATGCGCTGCACCGCGAAGTGCACCGCAGCCAGGGCAGCCTGGGAACGCGCTATCTGCTCGATGCGCTGGGGCGGCGCGTGGGCAGTTGGACACGCTCGGATGCGGGCCTGCAGGCGGCGGGCTGGGAGCGCGAGTGGCATCAGCAGCAGGTGGAGCTGGCCGAGCACGGCCCCAGCCATGCCACCGGCCTGCTCAAGCAATACCGCTACGACGCGGCGGGCGAGCTGCGCGACAGCGTGCACAGCCAAAAGGGGCGCAGCAGCTTCCAGTACGACGGCACCGGGCGGGTGCTGCAGGCCTTGCGCCTGGGGCCGGGGGCCGGGCAGGGCGCGCCGAATGCATCGGGCGCCTCGGGCCCCGAGCGCACGCAGGAGCGTTTCGACTACGACCCCGCCGGCAACCTGATGGACTCGCAAGCAAGTCATGGAGTAGGGGCAGGGCATGCGGGCGCCGGTTCGCGCGGCTACCTGCGCGACAACCTTGTGCGCGTGTACGAGGACAAGCGCTACGCCTACGACGGCCTGGGCCGCCTGGTCCAGAAAAAGAGTGGACGGCACACGCTGCAGCACTTCGAATGGGATGCGGAGGACCAACTGGTGGCCGTGACCACGGTGCGCCGCCCGGGCACGGCCGAGGCCACGCGGCAGGTCACGCGCTACCGTTACGACGCGCTGGGGCGGCGAGTGGCGAGCGATGACGCATTCGGGGTGACGGAGTTCGTGTGGGAGGGGATGCGGCTGATCGAGGAGCGCCGCGGGACGCGGGTGACCAGCTATGTGTACGAGCCGGGCGGCTATGTGCCGCTGGCGCGCATCGATGCGCAAGGGGGCAGGGTGGCCGAAGCTGTGCAGACGGCTGTGCCAGCCACGGGGCGGGCCTGGGAACAGGCCGCGCCACGCGAAGAGGCGCCGGACAGCGCGCAGATCTACTACTTCCATGCCGACCCCTCGGGCCTGCCGGAGGAACTGACCGACCCCGAGGGCCAGGTGCGCTGGCGCGCCAGCTACCGTACCTGGGGCGGGGCGCTCAAGGAGCAGTGGGAGGCGGTGCGCATCGACGGCAGCGCCATCCCCGAGGCGCAGGCGCACGGCCGGGGCGAGGCGATCGAGCAGAACCTGCGGCTGCAGGGCCAGTATTTGGACCGGGACACGGGGCTGCACTACAACACGTTCCGCTTCTACGACCCGGACATCGGGCGCTTCATCAGCGCCGACCCCATCGGACTGGCGGGCGGCAGCCATCTGCATCTCTATGCGGACAATCCATTGCGGTGGATCGACCCTTGGGGCCTGGAAAAGTACGTCATCATCGGCGAGGGTCAGAGCGCGGTGGAGGCCTATGCCAAGGCGATGAGAGACAACCCGCGGCTGTCGGGACACGAGTTCAGAACGATCAAGAAGGACTGGCCTGGAGTCATCCGTTCCAGTGGCGCCTCCACGGAAGCCATGAGTTCCTACGAATGGGAGCGCAAGGCCGTGCAAGGCAATATTGACTGGATCAATGATCGCCATGCAGAAGGTTATAAATTCATCGATATCGGGGCCGATGGCGCAGAAAATCGAAGCTCTTTTTATCTCGCGGAGAAACAGGCTTTGACGGACCTTGGCGTCAAACCGGCGCGAGGAAACGCAGCGGCCATTGCTGCCGCGCGAGCCGCGGCGCCTGTGAGCGGCCGGCCGAAATCCAAATTGGGATGCTGAATGGATTCTTCCTTTTCCAACGAGTACATCGCCACGTGGATCCATGTGCCCATACCGCGGCATGGCGAAGAACGAGCGCGAAATTTCTACGAGAAAGACCTCGGGTTCAAAAGAAGCTACAGCGAGTTTTGGGTGGCGGAAGACGGCTTGGTGCGTTTGCAACTCAAGTTCGTGGAGCACGTTGAAAAAATCAACGCGCTCCAGCCGTCATCGCTTTGCAGCGTCTTCCTGAAGGGCGACTTTCTCTCGCTGTGCGAGCGCTGGGTGCACCAAGGCGTGTCCATCGAATTGCTGCAACTCGATCCTGGAGGCTTCACCGCAGTCGTTTTGGACCCCTTCCTCAATCGCCTTGAGTTTCGTGGCGATGAAGAGTCCAGTGATTTCTCGATCGACACGAGTCAGTGGCCTTTTTTTCGCCGCGCTTAGCTGATCTTCAGCCCATTCCTTCGGGTTTGATCTGGGCGCGCGCAATGACGGGTTTCCAGCGCGCCTGTTCTGATTTGATGAAAGCGTCGAACTCCGCACTGGTGTTTCCAACCGCCAAAGCCGTTTCCTGAGACAGCTTTTCCTTGACCAGAGAGCTTCGCGCTGCCTTGACGGCCTCGGTTTCCAGTTTGGCCAGATTGGCCTTGGGCCATTTGCTGGGAGCCATCAGCCCGTACCACTGAGTCATTTCGAAGCCTTTGAACCCCTGTTCAGCCACCGTGGGCACATCCGGCAATTGGGGAAGCCGTTGTGCAGTCCCCGTGGCAATGCAGCGCAATTTCCCGGCCTTGATGAAAGGCAGCAGGGCCGGTGCGCCCACGGCTGCGGCCTGCAGACGTCCGGCCATCAGGTCGGTGAGCATGGGACCCGTTCCCCGATAAGGCACGTGCAGCATGAACGTGTCGGTCACCATCTTCAAATATTCGAATGCCAGATGGCCAGCGCTGCCATTTCCCGCCGAACCGTAATTGAGCTGGCCAGGGCGGGCTTTTGCATAGGCAATGAATTCCGACAGACTTTTGATCGGCAGGTCCGGATGCACCACGTACAAGCTCGGCACTTTGGATACCAGCGTGATGGGAGCAAAGTCGCGGTTGGCGTCGTATGCCAGTTTCGGAAAGATGTAGGGGTTCACCGCCAACGTGCCGATGTGGCCCAGGATCAAAGTGTGCTCATCGGTACTGTTGGCGACTTCCTGCATGGCGATGTTTCCTGCAGCGCCCGGCTTGTTGTCCACGAACACGTTCTGACCGATGGTCTTGGATATTTCTGCAGCGACCGCGCGGGCTACGATTTCGGAGCTGCCGCCGGGCGCAAATGGGACCACCAGTCGCAGTGGTTTCGTGGGCCAGGTGGATTGGGCACTCCCGATGCGCCATGGCAGAAGCGAAACGGCGGCGGCGGCAGAGCTCGAGAGGACGAGGCGACGGCGGCTGAGTACCGCCGGATGTGAAATGCGCATGGCTTGTCTCCATATCGTTGTGGTCAAGCAAACTGCGGATGGTGCAGATGCAGGGGCTTGCTCAGCTTAATGCAAGGTGGGCGTGGCATGGTGAGACTCAAAGCAGATCACGCAATCATCGTGTTTTAGTGATTTTACATAATATACATCGTATCTAGTTAAGTACCGGGGCAGGCATCGTCGCCATGACCCTGACACCCGCGCTGAGCTTGCTCAACGGTTCCGGGCCATGTACCGCAACCTGGGCCTAGATCTGCCCGGCTGCGCGAAGCTTCTTCACGTCACCGAACGGACTTTGCATAACTGGCAGTCCGGCAAGCACGACATCCCTTTCGCCGCCTACAAGCTGCTGCGCCTGCTCAACCGCATGGAGCTGCCCGGCGAGTCCTGGGCAGGCTGGTGTTTTCATGGCGGCAAGCTGTGGACGCCTGAGGGTCATTCGTTTGTCGGAACTGACGGCTCATGGTGGTCACTCCTTGTTCGACGATCTGAAGCATTCGGAAAGCAATTTCGGTCGGCACAGGGGGACAGCGCTGCGCGCACGGCCGCGGGGGTGCAAGCGAAGCGCGACCCTGCGGCCGGGGGCGAAGCGCGAAGCCTCCCGGCCGTGGCCGGGGGGCGGCGCGAAGCGCCGGCCCTAGATTTATCTCATAGACACTTTGGAACATCAGACCGGCAAACCACGGCCGGCTGCGGGTTCCCAGTGCGTTTCTCGTTCTCCTACCACCCCTCGTTCAACGCAAGAAAGGAACTGCCATGAACACCGCTTTGAAACCCGTTCGTACCCGTGAAGATTGCTTCGAGTGGCTGAAGCTCGAGGAAGTCCAAGAGGAAGTCTTTGCCGCCTTTGTGGGGGCAAAGCGCCACTTTCGAACTTGGGACTTCGACTCCGAAGCGGTTGAGGCTGATTCTTCTTTGCCGCTCTTGCCGGGTACGGTTATCTCCGCCGACGGGGAGCCATGGGCTGATCGCTGGAGTTTTTTGGAGTACATGCTCGCTGGAATCGTCTGGCGTGTTGAGGCCCTGGCTAGGAGCAAGGGTGTTGATCTGACGCAATGCGATGTGGCGTCTTGTCTTGGGTCTCCTTTGTTTGCCCGGGAGGGTTTCTCTGCACCTGTCTACTCCTCGCTTGGCGGCGCTGTCACTACGATCACAGATGCTCAAATTCGAGCTCTGCCTGCGGCCCAGCGAAAGGCCCTGAAGGCGGCAGTTAAGGCTGGCAGGCCAGTGACCCTGCCTACTGGTTCTCTGGGAGGCCTGTGACCTGTTACGTTGACCTGGTGAACATTCCTGGGCAGGTGTCCTGCCGGAAAAAGAGAACCCCGGCGAGTGCTACCAACACTCCCGGGGCCATGACCATTCTTGGAAAGGACAAGAACGATGGAACGGATTGTAGGGCGTGACCGCCTTGTTAGTACCACCGGTGGTGGATTCGACCTTGTGTGTCGCCCTCTTGGCAATGGCCATTCTGAGTACGTCATTCGGCCGCTGGTGACTTGGCATGTCGAGGGTGAGCTCTCAGATCAGGCCTATGCCGACTACCTTGCTGAGCGTGAAGCTACGGCTGAGGAGCGGCGTGAAGCCAATCTTGAACGGGCCGCTCTGCGTGCAAAACAACGTGTTCGGCACCTGTGCAAGGCCGCTGGTGTCGATACCCTCCTCACCCTCACCTACCGTGAAAACATGACCGACTGGGCAACGCTCAAGCGGCATGTGAAGGAGTTCAACAGGCGCATGGCCAGGGTGATTCCTGGCTGGTTCTACGTGGCTGCGTTTGAGCGTCAGAAACGTGGCGCGTGGCATGTTCACATGGCTGTGCATCGCATTCCGCGGACCATCGACCATGCCTGCGGAGTGAAGGTCAAAAGCTACAGCGTCATCCGGGCTGTGTGGCACTCCGTGGTGGGTGACCTAGGCGGCAACGTTGACCTTCAGGCGGGCATTCGCATGCGCGCGCCCTCTCGCATTGCCAGCTACCTCTCAAAGTACATGGTGAAGGCCTTCGCTGAGGGCGACGCCTGGAGCAACCGGTTCTCGTCCAGCAAGAACATTACGGTGCCAAAGCCCGTGCGGCTTCGCTTCGTTGGCTACTCCTTTGCGGATGTGGTCGGCTTGGTCTTCGATGAGCTCGGCGACTACGCCTGCACTCAGCTCACTTGGAAGCTGACGAAACGAGGTGTGCTTCCGGATGAGGCCGGTTGTTGGTTCATCTTGGATACCAACATCCCGTCGCGCAGTGACCGTTACGTGCGTGACATAGAAGGCTCTACCGACCTGTAGGGGGGTATGGGGGCCATGGCCCCCATGTGAGCGAAGCGCGACCTTGCTGCGCTCGTTCGCCCTCCCCGTTCTCCGCGATGCAATGCGCTCAAGCAAGCGCTGCGCTCACTCGCGCCTGATAAACAGTGATTTCTTCAAAATATTATGTGGACAAGTCGATAATTGGCTATCCTCGGAAGCCAATGAAGATTATTATCTCGGGCACAAAAGATAATGACGTATACATCGTATCTAATTAAACGCCGGGATAGGCATCGTCGCTATGACCCTGACAACCTCGCTGACCTTGCTCAACGGTTTACGTGGTGATTGCAAGCGCTGGCCAAGCGCAAAGGCGTTGACTTGAAATATTGTTAGGCTCGCCAGCGTTTCGAAAACATGGCTTTGGTGATTCCTACTTCTCGTTCCTCGACGGTCAGGCCTTGATCCATACACGCACGCCATCAGCCAAACTTTTGGCCACAAACCACATCGAGCCGTCATGCACCCAGCCCGCCACGCCTGATCGGTTAAGGAGCAGCGCGGTACCTGCGCGCAGTATGGTCTTCACCGGATCCATCAGCATGTTGATGAGCGGGATCGTATTGCTGGTGGCAAACCGCGCCCCGCTGCCGTGCAGCAGGGCTTGCAATATCGATGGTGGTTGGCGCGACCGACGATACTCGCCACCAAGCCATCCTTGGGGCCGGAGCGGAAGCGGGTGAGCCCCTCCACAGGATGTGCGGCCGACGCGCTAGAAACGTCACTGCCGTGGTGGGCGCGATCTGTCCCAGCAGCGCGACCGCCAAGCGTGCGCGCGCGCCATAGTCCCTTGCGGATTGGGGGACGAACTTCACCAGGTACTCCGCCGCCCTGCCCCGCTCGATCCGAGTCATCAGCCCCCCGATCGGATTCCACCGGGTGCGCTCCATCGCTCCAGGCGTGCGCCATGTGGCGCGCAGATCCATCATGTGCTTGGCAATGTCATGCAGAACTGCGGCGAAGAACCCCACGGAGGTCTACTCTTCCCGCTTTGAGTCGATCTGTTCGATGGGCGAGCCCTCTGGCAGGAATTGGCCGTTTCGCCAAGTGATGGTCGCTAAAAGCATTTCCAGGGTCTGGCCCCAACAGCCCGCCCACATACGCGTGGTGATGGGCGTCGGACGCCGGCATAAGCTGCATCATCGGCGTAACCGTGGACAGCGGGTAGCAGATCGCGCGCCCCGCAAGGCTATTCATTCAGTTCACCGACCTGTGTCTTAGTGCCAGCATGCCCAGCCCCGCGGCCAGGAGCGAGCTAAGAATCAGTCCCCACTCACTCAGCGTAGGGATTGCAGAAATGCCGTCCGCCGGCACCTCAGCCAATACCGGCGCGAACGGGTCACGGATCGTGCCAGTCGCTGCATCGGCATCCCCAATGCCGTTGTCAGCCACGGTATAGGTCACCATGCGGTGGTCTGTACTCAGCGTGGCTCCCGACCACTGAAACCAAGTGGAAGTGCTACCACCGGCCGCGGCAGGCCCGAACTTCCAGAACTTCACGCCTGCGGGAAGAGCCTGCGGATAGTTGAGCGTGACGGTGACGCTGACCGCGCAGCCGGTGGCCACGAAGGCGAAGCCGCCATGGGGAAGGGTGTAACCGTCTGGAGCACTAACCGGCGAGCTAAAGCGGGTGCCGCTGGCGAAAGTGCAGCCACTGCCGCCGCCCGACAGCGTCGCCGTGGCATTACCCGTCATTCCTGGCACGATGCCTGATACCGACCGCTGCGCAAGGACTTCAAACTGGTAGCTCACCCGCGAGGCGGGGTCGAAAGCAGCGTTGCCTGCCTGATCGGCGTGGATGGTGCAGGTGCCGGTCGAAACGAACGACAGGGAACCAGCGGATGTGATCATGCAGACACTAGGCGAGCCGGAGGAGAAGGTCGGGGTTAGATTGGAGGTCGATGTAGCCGATAGGATCGGCGATGTCCCGAAAGTCTGGTTGCCCGGCGGGTTGAACGTGATGGTCTGTGTGCCCTTGGGTGTAGCGTAAGCGGGAAGCGACGCCGCAGAGACGCCAGCACCGTTTGTCGCGGTGACGATGAAGGTGTATGCCGTGCCGTTGACGAGGTTCGAAGCCGTGCAGGTCCGTGCGCTGGCGGTGGTGCAGCCAACGCTGGTGCCACCATTACCGGGCACGCCCGTCACGGTATAGCCTGTGACTGTGCTCCCACCGTCATCGGCAGGGACCGTCCAGGCAAGGGTGACTGCGCCATTGCCTGCAGTAGCAGCCAGCGCCGTGGGCGCGTTCGGCACGGTTGCAGCGCGTATCAGAAAAGCGTCTGAGGAAATGCCGTTGACCACCGCCTGCAAGGCGTACCACCCGCTGGCTAACGAAGACGGCAAACGCTGCGCGGTGTAGCTGGTGCCGCTGGACGTAGCGGGTTCAAGCCATGCGCTGGCTCCGTTGTCCAGTCGCTGCAGCCGGACTATCGGCAGGTTTGTTGCAGAGCTGTTGGTCGAGCCCCCGCTGGCTTCGCTATCGCCGTGCAGCAGCGCACCAGTGAGGATCACGGAAGAGCCTGGCAGCAGCACTCCAGGGTTGACGAGGCTAAGAACCGGCTTCCTGCTGCTGGGCGTGTCTGAATCATTAGTGAAGATTTCCGCGCTGGTCAACACACCGACGCCATACCCGCCATACCCGCCAGCCACCAGCACAGTGCCTCCGGGCAGCAGCGTGGCTGTTTGAGCATTGCGCGCGGTGCCCATACTACCCGCGCTACTCCAGACATTGGTTGCAGGGTCGTACTCCTCAGCGCTGACCAGGGCATTTACACTGTTTGTACTGCCTCCCGAGACGAGCACCTTGCCGTTGGGGAGCAACGTGGCGGTGTGGAGATAGCGCCCGTTGCCCATGCTGCCCGCGCTGCTCCAACTGTTGCTAGCGGGGTCGTACAGTTCAGCGCTGGCGTTGCCGCCTGATCCTCCTGCAACCAGCACCTTGCCACTGGGAAGTAGTGTGGCCGTGTGTGATTCGCGTGCATTGCCCATGCTGCCAGCGCTGCCCCAACTACTTGTCGCGGGATCGTACAGCTCAGTGCTGGCAAGGGCGCTGCTGCTGCCGTATCCCCCGGTGACCAGCACCTTGCCATTGGGCAGCAGCGTGGCGGTGTGGTGAATGCGCGCGGTGCCCATGCTGCCCGCGTCGCTCCAGCTGTTAGTCGTGGGATCGTATAGCTTCGAACTGACGCCACCGCCGATGCCAAACCCTCCCGCAACCAGTACCTTGCCGCCGGGTAGCAAAGTGGCGGTATGCGAGTCGCGGTAGCTGCCCAGGCTGCCTGCACTGCTCCAGCCGTTAGTAGAGGGGTCGTACAGCTCCGCGCTGGCGGGTTGGGTTCCTCCAGCAACGAGTACCTTGCCGCTGGGCAGCAGCGTGGCGGTGTGGGAGTATCGCGCGGTGCCCATGCTGGCCGCGCTGCTCCAACCGTGGGTCGCGGGGTCGTACAGCACCGCGCTGGCAAGGGCGCTCCCGTTGAATCCCCCGGTAATCAGCGCCCTGCCGCTGGGCAGCAGAGTGGACGTATGCGAGTGGCGCGCAGTGCCCAGACTACCGGCGTTGTTCCACACATTGGCAGCAGAGTCGTACAGTTCCGCACTGACCAAGATGCCGCTGTCATTGGCCCCTCCACTAACAAATACCTTGCCACTGGGCAGCAGCGTGGACGCATGGGACTGGCGAGCAGTACCAAGGCTGCCTGCGCTGCTCCACGCATTGGCAGCGGGATCGTACAGTTCCGCACTGGCCAAGATGCCGCTGCCATTGGCCCCGCCGGTGACCAACACCTTGCCGCTGGCCAGCAGCGTGGCCGTTTGACGGTAGCGCGCAGTTCCCAGACTGCCTGCGCTGCTCCAGCTGTTTGTAGCGGGGTCGTACAACTCCGAAGTGTCACCGCCGCCAAGCCCTCCCACTACCATCACTTTGCCGCTGGGCAGCAGCGTGGCTGTGTGAGAACCTCGTGCATAACGCAAGCTGGCCGCATTGCTCCAGCGATTGGTTGCGGGGTCATACAGCTCCACGCTGGTGAGGAAATTGTTGCTGTGATCACTCCCGCCGGTGACCATGATCTTGCCGCTGGGAAGCAGCGTGGCCGTGTGGGAACCGCGCGCAGATCCCAAGCTTGCCACGCTACTCCAGCGATTCGTTTCGGGGTCGTACAGCTCTACGCTGGACAGAGCACCGCTGCCGTTGTACCCCCCAATGACCAGCAACTTGCCGCTAGGCAGCACCGTGACCGTATGGTTGTAGCGTGCATCCCCCATGTAGCCAGCATCGCTCCACGTATTAGTGGCGGGGTCATACAACTCCGCGCTGGCCAGCAGAGCGATGCTGGAGATATACCCTCCCACAACCAGCACCTTGCCGTTGGGCATCAACGCAGCTGTGTGGAAGCTGCGTGGAGCGCGGGTGGTGCTCGCGCTACTCAAGCTATTGGTTGCAGGGTCGTACAGGCCCGCGCTGTGGAGCGGCGTGCTGTTGTTGTCGAGCCCTCCCACTACCAGCACCTTGCCACTGGGCAGCAGCGTGGACGTGTGCGCGGAACGTGCAGTGTCAAGGTTGACCGCGCCGTTCCAGCCGGGCTGCGCCAGCGCTGAGCTATTGGCGAAAAGAAGTGACGTCCAAATAAGCCCCATCCAAAGTCTTCTCAGCCAAGCTACGCCTAAAACAAAATGTAGTTGTGCAGGGAGCAGCACGGCGCCAAGCGCTCGTGACCACGAGCGCCCGAGCGACAAGACAGAGGTGGCTGGACGGCCACGAAGCCATTCAGTGATGGGTAAAGAGACGGCCATGATGTTGATCCTCTGCGTGCCGACCTGTTAGTCGATGCACGGGGGAGATGCAGCCGTCCGAAAGAGCGGCCTTGCGATGACAAGCCGACCGAAGCATCCGGGCAACAGCATCCGGCTAGCGTCATGCGACAGGTGCAAGAAGTGGCTTCGTCGTCGAACCGGCTGAATGTAAATTTTTGTCGGACGCTTGCCCATAGTCCATTTGGACTGGTTGGCGCACCGTTCGGTCAACTCTGGTTGATCTTGCCTGGTATGCATCCGTCGACTTGGCTACATTGCAGCCCATGACGGCCATTCTTCTCATTGACGACCACAGCCTGTTTCGCGCTGGCATTGCCATGGTGCTGGCGAATGGAATACCTCAGGTGCAGATCCTCGAAGCGGCCTCCCTGGAGCAAGCGCTTGGCCTGCAGCAGATTTCGCCAGCACTGATTCTCCTGGATGTGCAATTGCATGGAATGAACGGGCTGGAAGGCATCAGCTTGCTACGACAAAAATGGCCTCCTACGCGCGTCGTTATGGTGTCGGCCTACGACATGCCTGACCGGATAGAGCAGGCACGCGAGCGTGGTGCGGTAGGCTTTATTTCGAAAACAGCACAACCCGAACGGCTACTGCTCAGCGTGAAGGACTTGTTGCCACACTTCTCGACCTCTAACGACTCGGTCATGATGTCGCCGCGTGGCCAGGTCGCCTATCAGCTGGCGTTGACCCCCCGGCAGCAGGAGGTGCTGAACCTGCTTGGTGAGGGACTTTCCAACAAGATGATTGGGCGGCGTTTGCATTTGTCCGAGCACACCGTTCGTGGACACGTGCAAGCTACTTTGGGAGTGCTAGCTGTCTCGAGCCGGGCTGAAGCAGTCTTTGTTGCGCGCCGAAAGGGACTGATACTGTGAAGCATGGCAACCAGATATATGCCGAGCGGCTGAAGCTGGTTCTAGGTGGCGTAGCACAGTCCTTGCCCATCGGCTTTTTGCTCGCTACCTTGCTGGTCGTTGTGTTCAACCTCACCAGCGGCCAATCAGTCACTTCTGTGTCCGCGACAACGGGTGAGAGGATCCTCGTCGCGACGGCTCGGGTGGACAACTTCTGGTTGACTACTTGGTATTTCGCAGCGCTCCTGGCCCGCCTCGTTCTGGTTATGTATTGTCGGCGGGCCCTGCAGCAGGGCCTCGACTCCAACGCGATGCGCGGCATTACGGGGAGATTGGCGGCTGGCAAGGGGATTGAGGGGATGATTTGGGGGTTATTGGGATGGATCGTGGTAGACGAAGCCTCGTCGCCTGCATCCACCGCCATGCTGCTAGGTGTGATGGCTGCCATCAGCAGCAACGCTGTCTCCCTGCTCTCACCTATCAGGCTGCTGTATGTTGCGCTGATCGTGCCGATGCTGTTCGTGGTTGGAGGACGGTTTTTGGCGATGGACGGGTTGATGTATCAGGCAATGGGGGTCTGCTGTCTGCTATACGTGGCGGGTCAGTACGGACAAGCTGGGCTGATAGGTCGAGGCCTGAGCGATTCCATCTGCTTGAGGTTCGAAAACCTGGATCTCATCAAGCGGCTGGAGGTGGAAAAGCGAGCAGCTGACGAAGCGAAAGAGCGTGCCGAGCAGGCGAACCAGGCCAAGTCCCGATTCCTTGCTGCGGCCAGCCACGATCTGCGCCAGCCTGTGCATGCCTTGGGCCTGTTTTTAGAGGCACTCTCTTGTGGCCCCGCCGGAGTTTCGCAACGATCAGTCGTCGACCACGCTAAGGCCGCTAGCGCCGCGTCCAGGGAAATGCTTGACACGCTGCTCGACTTTTCGCGCATTGAGGCGGGCGTCATACAACCTCATTTGTCGGCCTGTCGTATCCAGCCCATGCTCTACAAGCTGGAGCAGGAACTTGCACCGCTGGCTGATGCAAAGGGACTGATCTATCGCTCGCGTGAAAGTGGATCCGTTGTTACGACTGACATGGCACTGCTGGAAATGATTCTACGCAACCTCATCAGCAATGCTGTCCGATACACAGAGAGAGGGGGGGTGCTGATTGGTTGCCGGCGTCGTGGGAGCCGTCTTTTGATTGAAGTATTCGACACCGGAATTGGCATCGCGCCAGAGCAACAGCGCGAAATCTTTCAGGAGTTCCACCAATTAGGTAACCCGGAACGGGACCGCCGCAAAGGACTAGGTTTAGGGTTGGCGATTGCCGACGGACTTTCCCGCTCACTTGATCATCCTCTCACGCTGCACTCCAAGCCCGGACGGGGAAGTGTTTTCCGGATCAGCATCCCCTTGGCGCCCTCCGATGCAGGTGTATCGGCACCGGACTGGCCCCAGCCCAAACATGGTGCCGTGTTAGCGGGACGTCGAATCCTGGTTATCGACGACGACGAGGCAGTGCGAATGGCTATGCACACTCTGCTGCAGAGCTATGGGTGTATCGACCGCATGGCAGAAAGCCTGCAAGGGGCAATGGCGCTGGGCGACTGGGTGCCCGATGCTATCGTCTGTGACTATCGCTTGGGGGACCGCCAAACAGGGCCCGAAGTGATTCGTCAACTACGTATCCACTATGCACGCCCGGTACCAGCACTATTGGTGACGGGCGATACCGCCCCGGATCGCTTGCGGGAGGCTGTGAGCAGCGACATCGCCCTGCTGCACAAGCCGGTTGCACCCGACAAGTTCTGGAGCGCGCTAAGCCAAATGCTAGCGAACAATTAATACGGGCTTCGCCATCGGCCTTCAGCTGCTGCCAAGCTGCCTTACGGTCTGGTAGATCGCGGCGCCTTTCGGAATCATGGGCCGGCGCCGCCGACCCATGCCCAGCATAAAGCTACTGCAGCCTTAACAGAATTCAGTGCAGTTGCAATCTTGACTGGGCCCAGCATTTCGCCAACCATCTGCCCCTCTTTGAACTTCTTCGGAAAGCAGCGCAAATCGCTCAGCCGCCTCGAAGGTGCGGGTAAAGAAAAAGCTGCGGCTGGCCCCACGCGTTGCTGATGCCCGGCATGGCGACAACCCGATACTCCAAGTCGCGGATGCGAACGATCTGCTGATCGTAAACACCACGGTTCAACAGCCATTCGGGTGCAATCTGGGCGCCGTGTGACCAGTTCCGCCCGGTTTCATCCTCACCAAAGGTCGGAATTGCCGTGTGCGCTACATCGGCATTGCGGCGAGGCCCCGTCACTTCTTGCTGCGGTGTGCCCCAGTCGAATTCCCGGCCGTGATTGCGTGGCCAGGAGCCCAACGACTCGAGATCCCCAAACGTAGAACTCGACGCCTCGGACTGCACTGACCATGTAGGACCGGTGACTTCCCCCACGGGTGTATCGGGATTCCAGTCGCCCTGTGACGCCTGCGGCCAACCACCAGAAGGGGTGGGCGGGAACATGGACGAGTACGAAGACGCCCCCGGCGTATCGGGATTCCAACTGCTTTGAGGAGCCTCCGGCCAGCCACCGGGAGGGGTGGGCGGGAACATGGATGAGTACGAAGATGCCGCCGGCGTATCAGGATTCCAACTGCCTTGGGAAGCCTCCGGCCAGCCACCGGGAGGAGTGGCTGGAAACATGGAGGAGTACGAGGAATCCGACGGTTCAGTTCCCGCTCCAAGGAACGGCAACGGCGCGTTGGGAGGAAACGTTGCACGCACTTGCTTCAGCATGCTCCTCATCGTCCTGCCATAAGCCGGATTTTTGCCGTGGGTCCAGAGATCCAAATCAACATCCACCGCTGGGTCATGCAGACGTGACGCCAGGGATCCCTTTCCCTTTTCTTGCAGCCAAGCACTGAATTGGCGCACGCGGGCGGACACGCTATCGGCGTAGGTTTGCCCGTTCGCGTATGTTCTTCCGCCGCCGGCCGCCAACAAAGCATTTTTGAATTCCTCGCTGAGCAGGCGATCGGCCTCGGGGATCCCACGGTTGTCGCGCTTATCGCGGATGGCCGTCATTCCGGTGAGGTCAAAGATCCGCAGCTGCTTCAGCGCCGCAACCAAATTGGGGCTTTCCATGTGAGTGCTTGCGTAAGCCTGGGCCTCGTTCATCAAGGTTTCGGAATGCAGTCTGTCCGCATCGCACAACCCCTCCCTACCTTCTTCATGGAGCCATTCGCTGAAGGCGCGCAACTCGCTTCTGTACCTGTGGGTGTCCGGAAATGCCTTACTGATGAGCCATTCATCGGTGTCAGGAATCACGTGGTACCCCGGGATCCGCACCACTCCATGTCTATTGGATTCCGCCGCGCGAAGGTGCTCCAGTGCGGCTGCCACATCCGTATGCTTGATTTTCTGCTGGAACTGCAAGACCTCGCGTGTCAGTTCCTCGTCGAACAGACGGTCCCGCAAGCCGGACTTGCCGTGTTGCCTGAGCCAAGCGCTGAAACGTATCAACAGGGCGGCGTATGTGCGCGCGCTCCGGAAATTGCTCCCGCCGATCTCAGCGCCGGAAACAAACAGTTCGATCATTTCCTTGTCGGCTGGATAAGGGGCTCTTGAGCCCGACCCGGTCGCACGCCGGATCGCGCCTCCTACCTGGGCGAGTACTCCACGCCTCCCGGCCGAAGTCGATGGACGATCGTCTGGAGCCTGGCGTTGATCATGAAGGGTGGCGCTTTCTGGAACAGTTTGATGCTCAGTTATCCACTGCGGGGCAGGCGAATCGGCGCGACGAACGTGAACGTTGTGCGCGCGCATGTCGTGGAACACGTCATCGCGCCTCGGCGCGAGCTGGGCGCTGTCGCCGTAAGTTGGGCGCTCATTCAGCCGCATTTTTGCCAGCCCTTGCAGCACATCAGAGCATTCCGCAGTCGCGCGCACGGGCGATGCTGTCTCACGATGCGGACTGCTGGACAGCCTATCCTGACGGTCTTGCAACGCTTGGTACTGCAGTTTGAAAGAGTCCAGATTCCACCAATCCATATCATTTCCCTGATAAATCCCCCAGTGTTGGCCTCTTGGACAAGAGTTGGCCGCGAAACGCGAACCCACATTCTGATAGGCGAAGCTTTTGATTGATCGATCGATGCTGCCTCATCTGCACTCTCTCGCTTAAGGTGACGCTCCGGACTGGCTTTCTCAACGATTTACTTCTCAATGCCTGCATCGCTTCACATCTCCCACATTTGCGCCCCAACCCTTCGCGACTGGCTCAACGACGAAACCGAGATCGCGTTGATCGATGTTCGCGAGGCCGGGCAGTTCGGTGAAGGACATCCGTTCTTCGCCGTGCCGGCACCCTACAGCCGGCTGGAGCGTGAAATCCCTCTGCTGGTCCCACGACTGGGCACGCGCACAGTGCTTGTCGATGGTGGAGACGGCGTTGCCGAGCGGGCCGCCGCTCGCTTGGCCAGCTGGGGTTACGACCAAGTGCACGTGCTTCGTGGTGGCGCGCCAGCCTGGGAAGCCGCAGGGTACGTGCTGTTCAAGGGGGTGAATCTTCCGTCCAAGACGTTCGGTGAACTGGTCGAACATGCGTACGGCACACCCCACGTATCGGCCCACGAACTGAGCCGCATGCTGAAGGTGGGCGGCCCACTTGCTCTACTGGATGGCCGTACGTTCACGGAGCACGGAAAAATGACCATTCCAGGTGCAATCTCCGTCCCCAACGGCGAATTGGCGCTGCGCTGGAGCACACTGGTATCCAGTCCGAACACGCCCATCGTCATCCACTGTGCCGGGCGGACGCGCAGCATCGTCGGCGCGCAGATCCTGCGCAGTCTGGGCGTTCCCAACCCCGTGCTCGCGCTGGAGAACGGCACCCAGGGTTGGGCGCTGCAAGGCCTCGCGCTCGAACATGGCAGCAACCGGCAAGATGCGGCGCCGGTCCATGTCCTGCCGAAAGACCAAGCCAATGCCGCACGGCTGGCAGCCGAGGCTGGCGTGCCACAGTTGAGCGCCGCGCAAGCGCAGGCCTGGATAGACGACCCTTTGCGGACCACGTTCGTGCTCGATGTGCGCAGCAGCGAAGAATTCAATGCCGGCACGCTGGACGGCGCGCGCCATGCGCCAGGCGGCCAGTTGCTTCAAGCAACGGACCAGACGATCGGCGTGCGCCGCAGCCGCGTGCTGCTGCTGGACGATGAGGCCGTGCGTGCGCCTGTGATCGCTGTCTGGCTCTGGAGGCTGGGATACGAGACGGCGACGGTTCAAGGCGGCATCCACGCACCTTTGTATCTGCCGGTGCGGGATGGGACGGTGGCCACCGTCCCATCCCGCACCGCAATCGCACCCGTGGACCTGCAGGCATGGGTGGACAGGAATGCGCCTGTGCTGGTGGACATACAGCCTTCGCTCGCTTACCGCCGCGAACATGCCCTTGGCGCGATCTGGTCGGTGCGACCGCGTCTGCGTGCCGATGTGCGTGCAGCAGCGCGCCATCGCCAGGCAGTTCTGGTACTTGCGCCAGATGCCGCCGCAGCCGAGCTGGCGCTCGAAGAGCTGAGCGAGTTGGTCGGAGCCGAAGCCGAATCCGTGTCCTGGGCGCTGAATTCCGATTGGGTCGGGGCGGGAATGCCGGTGGAAAGCACGCCTGAAGTGCCCGACGATGCCTCTGCCATCGACTACCTGTTTTTTGTCCACGACCGGCACGATGGCAACCTTGAGGCTGCGCGCCGCTATCTGGCATGGGAAACCGGTCTCATTGCGCAGTGCCAGCCGGATGAGTTGGCCGTGTTTCGCCTGCCCGGTTCGGTTGCGACCTGACGCCCACGCAATACGCATATCGATTCTCAGAAACATTGGTTGCCGCGGATCGCAAGCCAGGCAAAAGATGCAGGTCTCTTGCAGTTTTGTCCGATTTTTCCGAGCTTCTCATGCGCATCCAACGTTCTGCCCTTCAACGCACTGCCATGGCAGGTGCCCTTCTCGTCTCTTTCTCGGGATGGGCACATGCCGACGCCACGCTCGACAAGATCAAGCAACGGGGAAAGGTTTCCATCGGCGTCCTGGTCAATGGCGGCCCGTTCGGCTCCATCGACCCCGGCAACCAACAACTCGTGGGCTGGAACCCTGAGCTGGCCCGCGCGCTGGCCAAGGGCCTGGGGGTGGAAGCCGACCTGGTGCAGGTGCAGACCGCGACACGTGTGCAGTTCCTGCAGGCCGGCAAGGTCGATCTGCTGATCGCATCGATGGAGTTGAATCCCGACCGCGCTGACATTCTGGGTTATGCGCCCACTCCGTTCTACCGCGCGGGCGGCACCGCTGCCGTTCGAAAGGACAGCGGCATCGCCCGATGGGAGGACCTTCGCGGCAAGCCGGTATGCGTTTCGCAAGGCAGCAGCTTCGCAAAACCATTGGCCAATGATTACGGCGCGCAGGTGCAGGGCTTCAAGAGTGCCTCCGATTCTCTGCTCGCACTCAAGGGCGGAAACTGCGTCGCAGCCGTGCATGACAGCACGCTGATCCACCCGCTCTTGCGCAACAACCCCGAGTGGTCGCAGTACGCCGCGCCGATCGCATCGGAAGTCCTGCCTGCACCGTCGGTGGTATGGGCACGAAAGGGCGAGGCCGACACCATTGCTGCGGTGGACAAGGTGGTGCAGGACTGGCACCGAACCGGCTGGCTGATCGCCACGGAAAAGCGCGTTGGCATCGAGCCGCCGAACCCGCTTTTGCCAGAGCTGCAGGCAAGGTTCAAGGCCGCAGCGCACTGAGCGCGCTCCGCGAGCCCATTTCCATTCACCTTGCCGCTCCTGCGCATGGGGCTGGCCTTGCTTTTACTGATGAATTCTCATATGTCCCGGTTATTCACCCTCCCCGCCCTGGCCTTGGCGATGGCCTTTTGCGCTCCCGCCGTGCATGCCGATGCCACATTGGACAAGATCAAACAGCGAGGCAAACTGTCGGTCGGCATCGATGGCGCCAGCCCGCCGTTCGGCAGGCTGGACCCCGCGACCGGCAAGACCGGCGGCTACCAGACAGAGCTTGCCACCGACATCGCCAGGCGCCTTGGCGTGGCCGTGGAAACCGTACCGGTCACCGCTTCCACGCGGGTGCAGTTCCTGCAGAGCGGCAAGGTGGACCTGCTGATTGCGAACATCCAGTGGACACAGGAGCGCAGCGAAATCCTGTCGTTTGCCCCGACGCCTTATGACCTCATCGGCGGTGCAGCCTTGGTGGCCAAGGCCAGTGGCATCACGAAGTGGGAGGACGTTCGCGGCAAAGTGGCCTGCGTTTCACAGGGCAGCAACTATGCCAAGCCTTTGGCAGACATCCACGGCGCCGTGGTCAAGGGATTGCGGGGCATTCCAGAGTCGCTGCTGGCGCTCAAAGGCGGTACGTGCGCCGCGTCGGTCCATATCCAGCCCGCGCTGTACGAGACACTGAATGGCCCCAATGGCGGCGAGTGGAAAGACTTTGCATTGGTGGGCTCGCAGGACCAGTTGATCCCCTCCCCCACCGTGGTCTGGACGCGCCGTGGCGAGGCCGACACCCAAGCCCTGGTGGACAAGGCGATAAAGGACTGGCACCGCTCCGGCTTTCTGCTGAAGGTGGCACGGGAAAACGGTGTGCCGGATGCCTGGATCGCCGAGCGCCACCAGCGTGCATTGAAGGGGCAGTTCGACCGTGCACCCTATGACTTCGCGGTCTATGCCGACACCCACGCTGCCAGCGGCACGGAGTCAAAGAAGCCATGAATACGGCTGTCTCGGCCTTGCGTTGCACAACGGCCGCGCGGGTCGATCTTTGCCTCTTGATCGCGCTCCCGGCGTCGGCCGACGCCACTCTGGACGGGATCAGGCAGGGCGGCAAACTGGTGGACAAGAAGAACGGCATGACTCCCACGCTCCTGCTCCGTCAGCTGCACGAAAAGTTCAAGAAGCTACCGGCATGAGCCCCGTGGAATCTCGCTTCACCGCCGACAGCCTGCGCACGCAGACAGCCGCCATTCTGCAGGCGTGGGGCATGCCGGAAGATGTGGCCCACATTACGGCCTCCTTGATGGTGGAGACCGATCTTTGGGGCGTGGAATCCCACGGTGTTTCCATGCTCCCGCAATATGACGCCATGCGCGCCCATGGCAGGCTGAAGCTGGCAGCCAAGCCGCGTGTACTCCGTGATGGGCCCGCCACCGCCCTACTGGACGGCGGCGCTTGCCTGGGCCATGCCGTATCGGCGCAAGCGATGCAATGGGCTGTCGACAAGGCCCGTGCCATCGGCATCGCATTGGTGGGCGTGCGCAACTCCCACCACTTCGGTGCTGCGGGCGTGTATGCGCGCATCGCGCAGCGCCAAGGCCTGATCGGTCTCGTCACCAGTTCGGCCCAGGGCATTTTGTTGGTACCTACCCGCGCCGCCGAACCCGTGCTGGGCACCAATCCCATCGCCTTTGCCGCACCCGTGCCTGAAAACTCGCGAAACCAGGCATTCGTACTGGACATCGCCACCACCACGGCCGCGGCCAATCGGGTCAAGGTGAAGGCCATGCGCGGCCAGCCCTTGCCATCCGGCTGGGTGGTGGATGGGCAAGGCATGCCCGTGACGGCGCCCCAGGCCGCACGCGCCCAGGTGTTCGATCTGCCCGATGGCGGCCTTACGCCGCTGGGCGGCAGCAGCGAAGGAGGCAGCCACAAGGGATATGGCCTTTCGCTCATGGCCCAGGTACTCGGTGGCACGCTCAACGGCGGTGCGTTTGCGCCGCTGCATCGGCGTGACCACGGTGTGGGTGATCCAGCCAATGTCGGCCACAGTTTCATCGCCATCGATCCCCGCTTCTTCGGTGAGCCCGGCGCGTTTCAGAACGACCTGGACGCCATCCTGGACGTGCTGCACGCCACGCGCCCTGCCGACCCTGCCCTTCCGGTGCTGGTTCCTGGCGATCCGGAAGCGGCCGAACAAGCCGATCGACAGCGCAACGGCATTCCATTGCCAGCCACGTTGGTGGAGCAGATCCGCGACATTGCCGCGCGTGCGGGCACCTCCGACCTGCTGCAGACGGCACCGACACGGAGGGCTGCACATGCGTGATTTTTTGAACGAGCTGCGCGATGCGCTGGAACCTGCGCACGTGCTCACCGATACCGATGCCACCGGGTACCTGACCGACCAGCACCGCCGCCTGACGGGCCGCGCGCTGGCCGTAGTGCGACCGGCCGACACGATGCAGGTGGCGCGGGTGGTGCGCCTTTGCCGCAAGTATCGCGCGCCCATCGTGCCCCAGGGGGGCAACACCGGGTTGATGGGAGCCGCCACGCCGGACGGCAGCGGCAGTGCCGTGGTGCTGTCGCTCACGCGGCTGAACCGCATCCGCGCCATCGACCGCGACAACGATACGCTGACCGTGGAGGCCGGGGCCGTATTGGCAGCGGTGCAGGAGGCCGCGCGGGAAGCTGGACGGCTCTTCCCATTGAGCCTTGGCTCGGAGGGCAGTTGCACCATCGGCGGCAATCTTTCCACCAACGCCGGTGGTACGCAGGTGCTTCGATACGGCAATATGCGCGAACTGGTGCTGGGCCTGGAGGTCGTCACGGCCGAGGGCGAAATCTGGAACGGCCTGCGCGGCCTGCGCAAGGACAACACCGGCTATGCGCTTCGCGATCTCTACGTGGGCAGCGAGGGCACGCTGGGCATCATCACCGCGGCAACGCTCAAGTTGTATCCGCTGCCGAAAGCCCGGCACACGGCGCTGCTGGCGTTCGGCTGCATTCGAGATGCAGTGGCGTTCCTGAGTGTGGCACGTGCCGGCTTCGGTGCCGGCCTGACGGCATTCGAACTCATGTCGGAAACCGCCCTGGGCCTGATCGCCCACCACGTGCCGGAGCAGCCCATTCCCCTCGCGCTCGAAGCCCCCTGGTTCGCACTGGTCGAGTTGTCGGACAGCGAGAGCGAACGGCACGCGCGCGAACGCTTCGAGGCCGTCGTGGGCCAGGCTTTCGAGGACGGACTGGTCAGCGACGCGGCCATTGCCGAAAGCCTGCCGCAGAGCGAAGCCCTTTGGCGCCTGCGCGACGAGGCACTGGGCAAGGCACAGAAACGCGATGGCGGCAACATCAAGCATGACGTGTCGGTGCCGATCTCTCGCATCCCCGAATTTCTGGCGACCACGGCCGCTGCATTGCAGTCGATTTTCCCTGGCGTGCGTCCGGTGGCCTTCGGCCACCTGGGCGATGGCAACCTGCACTACAACATTTCGCATCCGCTGAACGGCACGCCAGCAGCGCTTTTTGCCGAAGAAAGCGCCATTCATGAGGTGGTGCACGACAGCGTGCATGCCCATGGGGGTTCCATCAGCGCTGAACACGGAATCGGCCAGACCAAGCGCGACGTGTTACCCCGCTACAAGAGCAGCGTGGAGCTGGAGCTGATGCACCGCCTCAAGACCGCTTTCGATCCGCTCGGCCTGCTCAACCCCGGCAAGGTGCTGGCGTGCGCCGCGCCGGGCCAGCCCGAAGAAAGCCCTGCTCCATGACCAACAACCTGCGCCTTTCCCAACGTGTCCAGCGGGTCAAGCTGTCGCCCAACGCTGCCGCCAGCGCACGTGCAGCAGCGCTGGCGGCTCAGGGCCGCGATGTGGTTTCGCTCACCACCGGCGAACCCGACTTCGATACACCCGAGTTCATCAAGCAAGCGGCAGTCGCCGCCCTGGCACGAGGCGAAACCAAGTACACGCCCACCCAGGGCACGGCTGCTCTGCGCAACGCCATCAGCGCCAAGTACGCCAGCGAGAACGCGCTGGGTTACCCCGCCAGCCACATCATCGTGAGCAACGGTGGCAAACAGGTGATCTACAACGCCTTCGCTGCAACGCTCGATGCCGGTGACGAGGTCATCGTTCCCGCGCCGTACTGGCCTTCGTTCCCTGACATGGTGCGGGTCAACGATGGGCAGCCGGTTATCGTGCCCTGCGATATAGGCGTCGGCTTCAAGCTCACGGCGCGGGCGCTGGAGGCCGCCATCACGCCGCGAACGCGTTGGCTGGTACTGAACACGCCGGGAAACCCTTCGGGCGCGCTGTACGACGCCGCAGAACTCGGGGCCCTGGCCGAGGTGCTGCGCCGCCATCCGAACGTGCTGGTGCTGCTCGACGAACTATACGAACACATCTGGTTCACGCCCCAGCCTCCAGCGCATTGGCTGCAGGTCGCACCCGATCTGAAGGAACGCACGCTGCTGGTCAACGGTGCCTCCAAGACGTACGCGATGACCGGCTGGCGCATCGGATGGGGTGTAGGCCCCGCAGCCCTCGTACAGGCCATGGCGGTCATCCAGTCGCAAGCTTCTTCAGGCCCAAACTCGGTGGCCCAGGCGGCCGTCACGGCGGCGCTGGAGTCTCCGGACCAATCCTTCGTGGTTCAAGCGCGCGCAGCCTATGCGCGGCGTGCGCGGTTCGTCACGCAGGCCATCAACGCCGTGCCAGGCCTGTCGCTGCTGCTCCCTGGCGGCTCCTTCTTCGCCTTCGTCCATTGCGGTGGCCTCTTGGGGAGCGTGCGGCCCGACGGGCAAGTGATCCGCTCCGACACGGACCTGACGGAGTGGCTGCTCGAATCCGAAGGCGTGGCGGCGGTGGACGGTCCGTCCTATGGATTGGCGCCCTACTTCCGCATATCCACGGCGGCCAGCGATGCGGTGTTGAGGGATGCCACGGCACGTATCGCCCGGGCCGTCGCCGCCCTGCGCGCCGCCGAGACCGCTGGCAAGCCCGCGTCGCCAACCGAGGCCGTGCAATGAGCGACGGCAGCCTGCTCGTGCAGGGCGTGGAGGCGCTCAAAGGCGTCGGATTGAACTACGCGTTCGTGCTGGACGCCAGCGAACGCCAGGCCTTCCTTCGCGGCATGGGCGTGACGGTGCAACTGGCCCTGTTGACCATTCCCGGCAGCTTGGTGGCCGGCGTGGTGCTAGCGGCGGTCATGGCATCGGGGCAGGCATGGCTGGCCAGACCGGCGCGCGCATTCATCGAGGTGACGCGCAACACGCCCACCCTGGTGCAGCTCTATTGCGCTTTCCTGGTGCTCAACATGCTCATCACGCAGCAGTTGCGCGACTGGGGTGCGGGCAACAACCCACTCACGCCTTTCGTGTGGGTGGTCGTGGTGGTGTCGCTGCACAAGGGCGTTTTCCACGCCGAGGCCCTGCGCGCCGGTATCGAGGCCGTGCCTTCCACCACCTTGGAGGCCGCGCGGTCGCTGGGCTTCTCGCGGCGGCAACTGTTGGCGCGTGTCCAGTTGCCGCTGGCCGTGCGCTTCGCCCTGCCCTCACTGGTGAACAACCTCGTGGACTTGGTGAAGATGACGGCGGTGGCCTCCGCCATCGCGGTAGGCGATGTCACCTACGAGTCGATCATGATCTGGTCGCAGCGCGACAACGTTCTGGAGTTGCTGCTGTTGATCCTGCTCTGGTTCGGCCTGCTCACCTGGCTCGTGAGCCTGGCCGGCCGTTGGTTGGAACGTCATTGGAGGATGCCCGGCTATGGCCAATGAAGCAATCCTGCCCCGCGCCACCTCGGCGCCGTCCAGACCCACCGCCCTGCTGAGGACGGTGCGCAACCCTTGGCTGATCGCCACGCTGGCCGCCCTGGCGGTGGTTCTTGCGTGGAATGCCTCGGGCACGGCGCCGCCGGCCTTCGCCCACCTGTGGCGTTGGATGCCCGCGCTGCTGCGCGGCCTGTCGGTCAACATCGAGATCAGCGTGCTGGCCGTGGCCATCGGCACGGGCGTGGGCCTGGTGGTGGGAGCACTGTCGCTCTCGCCGCGGCATGGCATCCGCGTCGTCATGCGCTGCTACGTGCAGGCGTTCCGCAACGCACCCATCCTGGTGCTCATCTATTTCACGACCTACGTTTTCCCCTTCGAAGTGCATCTGGTTTCTTGGACGTTTCCGTTTCCCGACAGCATCAAGGTGGTGCTGGGACTGGCCTTGCCGACGAGTGCCAACGTGGCGGAGATCTTTCGGGGCGCCATCCAGTCCATCCCCAGCGCGCAATGGGAAGCCGCGCAGTCCCTGGCCATGCGCCGCAGCCAGATCTTCCGCTGGGTGGTGCTGCCGCAATGCGCGCGCCGCATGTTGCCGCCATGGATGAACCTGTACGCAAGCATCACCATGAGTACCTCGCTGGCATCGCTGGTGGGTGTGCACGACGTCGTGGACACCGCGCAGATCGCCAGCAATACCGTGGCTCGAACGGACTTCACCATCCTCGTTTACTTCACGTTGCTGGTCCTGTTCTTCGCCTATTGCTACCCCATCGCCCGCGCCACCCGCGCCCTGGAACGACGCCATGAACGCCACTGACGCTTTTCTCTCCACCCTCCCCGCTGCCGCGCCCCAGGCAGCACCGCTGGTGCGCCTGAAGGACGTGCACCTGTCCTTTGGTGACAACGAGGTGCTCAAGGGCATCGACGTGCAGGTGCGCCGCGGAGAGGCCGTGTCCATCATCGGTCCATCGGGTTCGGGCAAGTCCACCATCCTGCGCTGCATCACCGGCCTGCTCCGGCCCCAGCGCGGCGAGATCGTGGTGGGCGACACCCATGTGGACACGCTCAGGACCGAGGCCGAACTGATCGCCCTGCGCAAGCGAGTGGGCTTCGTGTTCCAGCAATACAACCTGTTTCCCCATCTCACGGTGCTGGAGAACCTGGTGATTGCCCCCACCCGCGTGGTCGGCCGCGACCGCGCCACCGCGGTGCAGGAAGCCCGCGGCCTGCTGCAGAAGGTGCGCCTGGCGCACAAGGAGACCGCGTATCCCGGCGAGCTGTCCGGCGGCCAGCAGCAGCGGGTGGCCATCGCGCGGGCATTGGCGATGCGGCCGGAGCTGATCCTGTTCGACGAGGTGACTTCCGCACTCGACCCCGAAACCGTGGGCGAGGTGCTGACCGTGATCCGCGATCTGGTGCGTGAGGGCATGACCTGCGTGCTGGTCACCCACGAAATGCGCTTCGCCGAAGAAGTGAGTGACCAGGTCTATTTCACCGAAGCCGGCCGCATCGTGGAGCACGGACCTGCCGCACGGATCTTCGGCGACCCGCGCAGCGATCGCACGCGCGAGTTCCTCCAGCGCGCCCTGGGCGAAGGAGTGCGTGCACGCCCGGCGCCCCCCACTCTCACCCTGCCATTCAACCAGCTGCGGTTCGCCCTCTGAACCAGCGGCTCACCCCACGGAAACGACCATGAGCACATCCAATCCCACCCCGATCGCGGCGCAACGCCGGCAGGCCGTCGATGCCACGCTGGCCGACGTGCGCCATCTCACGGCGCAGGGTACGCCCGACCGTGCCACGCTGGCCGCCATCACCGCCCGGCTGGAAGCGCTGGCTTCCCACAAGGCGTTGTTCAGCCGCGCCGACTTTCCTCCACCTGCCGACACCCATGGCGTGGGCGCCTCCACGCGCTACCGCCTCAACCCGGAGGATGGCGATGCCGGCCTGGCGCTGTACCTGAACTCCATCAATCCCGGGAAGACCACCGCGCCCCATGACCACACGACCTGGGCGGTGATCGTGGCCGTGCAGGGCCAGGAAGTGAACCGCCTGTACGAACGCACCGACGACCGCAGCGACCCCGCGCGCGCGCAAATCCACCTCGCTGGCGAATTCACGGTGCAGCCCGGCGCCTCCATTGCCTTCCTGCCCGACGACATCCACAGCATTGCCGTGGTGGGTACCGAGCCGACCCTGCATTTCCACCTCTACGGCCGGCCGCTGGAGACGCTCACGGGCCGCGTCGCCATCGACCCGGAAACCGGCGAGGTGAAGAACTACAACGCCGCTTATTTCTGCCCGAGCGAGGCCGTCCTATGAGCGGCGCGAAGGACATCCGCGAGCTGGGTGCCGCCACCCGACTTCTGCATGCAGGCGCCCCGCCGCTGCGCGGCGGGTCCGGGCCGGTGAACGTGCCCGTGGTGCGTACCAGTACCGTGCGCTTCGAGAACGCCGCTGCCCATGCCGACCACCACCGTCGCCGTGCGGCCGGCGAGCGCCTGGCCTCGTACGGCCGGCACGGGATGGACACCCACCGCGCGCTGGAAGACGCCGTGACCGCGCTGGAAGGCGGGCACCGGGCGTTCCTCGCGCCATCGGGCCTGGCTGCAATCACCTTGGTACTGGTGGCCCTGCTGTCCCCGGGCGACCATGCGCTGGTGTCAGACAGCGTGTACTCGCCCGTGCGGCGCGTCGATGCCACGCTGCTGCAGCGCCTGGGTATCACCCTGGAGTATTTCTCACCTTCAAAAAACGACTGGGCCGCCAAGATCCGGCGGGAAACCAGGCTCGTCTATGTGGAGTCGCCCAGTTCCCTGCTCTACGAAGTGCTGGACCTGCCCGCCCTGTCGGCCGTGGCACGGCAGCATGGCATTCCCATAGCCACCGACAACACCTGGAGCGGCGGCTGGTTCTACCAGCCCTTGAAACTCGGTGCCAACCTCTCCATCCAGGCCGCCACCAAGTACATCGCGGGGCATTCCGACGTCATGCAGGGGGTTGTCGTCACCGACTCTCCCGAGTGGACAGAGAAGATCTCCACGGCCTATGAAGCGCTGGGCCTCACCATCGGTGCGGACGATGCCTACCTGGCGCTGCGCGGCGTGCGCACCTTGCCCGTGCGCCTGGCACAGCACCAGCGCCATGCCACGCAGGTGGCGCAATGGCTGGAGACACACCCCCAGGTGAGCCGCGTCTTCTACCCCGCATTGCCTTCCCACCCCGGCCATGCGCTCTGGAAGCGCGACTTCAGCGGGGCCAGCGGCCTGGTGTCGGTCGCTTTCGAGGATGGCGTGGAGGCACGCGCGGCCGATACGTTCGTGGATGCACTGCACCACTTCGGCATCGGCGCATCCTGGGGCGGCTATGAGAGCCTGGCCTTGGTGGCGTCGCCCGAGCGGCTGAGGGAGCACAGCGTTTGGACGGGCACGCAGCCCGTGGTGCGCTTGCACATCGGGCTGGAAGATCCGGCAGACCTGATCGCGGACCTGGACCAGGCTTTCGCCCGTGTGGCCGCGCGCGATCGCCTGGCCGCCGCGTGATCTGGCGCCCCTGGCCCTGGCGGGCTTCGTCGACGGATCGATGATGCGATGAGAGCCGGCAGCCGGCTTGCTCCTCCGCCCTTGCCACGCCGCACGGCCGGCGGAGCCAAGGGTCTAATGCCGACACGGCGAGCGCATCCGACCCCGCCCTTGCCGCGCGGGCGGGCGGGCCGGCTCAAGCAGTGGTGTCCGCTGGCAGCAGGCGGATGCCGGTTGCGCCTTCGCGCTCCAGTTGGGCCACCAAGCCGAGTTCCCATTCCAGATACGCGTTGAAGCCGTCGTCACGCCGTTGGAGGTCGCTGTGTGCGTAGGGGCTGTACCAGTGGTCGTCGTCCCCGGTCAGCACGCCGGCGTCGCCCTGCGCCACGCCCAGGCCCGCGGCCGCCCAGGCGCGCGTGCCTCCCGCCAGGGCGCGCACATCACGCCCGGTGCGTGCCGCCAGTTCGGCGGCGACGGTGCGGGCCAATACACCGTCGGGTGAGGTGAGCACCACGGTGCTCGCCTGCGGCAGATCCACCACGAAGGCGGCGAGGCGGTCGGGCACCGCAAACCGTGCGCCTTCGATGTGCTGCCGTTCGAACGCCGCTCGGCGGTCCACGTCGAACAACACGGCATTGCCGGCGCGTGCCAGCGCATCCGCTTGCTGTGGCGACACCAGGGCGACCGCAGCATGAGACGACAGCACCCGCACCGGCTCGCTGCCCGTTGCCAGGGTCGGTAACGCGGGCGGCGTGAACACGGACACCTCGTAGCCACCCAGTTGGGCCAGCCAGGCGCCGGTGGTCAGGGCGCGCACACCGTCCCAGTCGGCCAGCACGATGCGGGCGCGTCGCGTGGCGGCGTACTCGTCCGTGGCCTGCACCAGTTGTCCCCCTGGCGCCCAGCGCCAGCCTTCGAGATGTCCGCCCTCGTACTCCTCGCGGGTGCGTACATCGAAGCGGTAGAGCGTGCGCTCTTGCGCCTCGGCCTCGAAGCGCGACAGTTCGGCTTCGCCGATGCGCTGCACGCCGGCCCGCTGCGCCACGGCGGCGGCGCGCTCTCGCGCGGCGGCCAGCGTGGCGGGAGCGGGTTCGGGAAAATCGGCGCCACGCCCGTGCGCCAGCGTGCGGCCCGTCAACAGCCAATCCATGGTGCCATTGCGCAGCGAGGCCACGCGATTGGGAATGCCCGCATCGATCAGCGTCTGCGCGCCAACGATGCTGCGCGTGCGGCCGGCGCAGTTCACCACCACGAAGGTTTCAGGATCGGGCGCGATCTCGCCGATGCGGTACACCAGTTCGGCACCTGGCAGACTGCGCGCGAACGGCAGGCTGAAGGCCGCGAACTCCTCCGGCGTGCGGCTGTCCACCACCACGATGTTGTCGCCACGCTCCACGCGTGCCTGCAGGTCGTCGGAGCTGATCCACGGCGTCTGCTTTTCATGCTCGATGACTTCACCGAACGCCTTGCTGGGCACGTTGGTGCCGCTGAAAATCTCGAAGCCCGCTGCGGCCCAGCCGTCGGTGCCTCCGGCCAGGACGGAAACGTTGCGCCATCCCAGGCGCACGAGCTTGGCGGCGGCCTCGTGCGACAAGGTTTCGTCGCCATCCACCAGCACGATGCGCGTGCTTGGGCGCGGCACGAGCCGGTCGATGAGCAACTCCAGCCGCCACAGGGGCGCCGATGCGGCAAACAGGAGATGGCGGTGGGAGAACACCCCGGTTTCCCGCACGTCGAGCACGGCGATCTCGTCGCCGTCCGACAGAGCGGCTTTCAGGTCCTGCGGCGTGACCGTGGGGTGTCGGATGGATTTGGGTGGACCGAAGGTTCGATAGGTGCCGCCCGCGTGGCTCTCGAACACCACACGCTCGGGCATGCGGTCCAGCGCTCGGCCGTAGAAGTGCAGGTGCAGGCCAGGTTCGTCGCCCACGAGTTCGATGGTGTGCACGTCGGTGGGCGACAGCACCACCGACACGCCCGGCACCACGTCCACCGTGCGCTCCAGGGTGAGGGCATCGCGCGCGGCGTCGGCCGTGGCATCCCGCCGATAGAACGCATTGCGCTCGTTGCCCGACACGCCCGCGATCAGGGCCCAGGTGGTGTGGTCGTGCGGAGGCTGGGCCTTGCCGGGCAAGCCGGCAGACACATACAGCGCATACCGGCCGCCCAGCTCTTCGCTCAGCCGGTAAACCTGCGCGGGGTTGTCGGGCGACACCGGGAAGTGGGCCGATGGAAACAGGTCGCGCTGCAGTCCGAGGTGTTCCAGCGCTGCGGCCACTGCGCGCAATTGGTCCGGCGTGGCATTGCCGGGGTCGGGCACCAGGCGGCGTGCCGTGGCGATGAAGCCACTCACTGCGGCAGCACGGCGGCTTGCAACGTCGCTGCCGCTGAAATCGAGGGAAACGTGGGTCTGGGTCATGGGTGATCTCCGGGAAAGACAGGGCACACCGTACGCACCGGCAGCCTGCGCGCCAACGAACGAATCCGGCTATCCATATGCATGCATCGGGCTGGGGCGCGCCGGGCACGCAAACCCTCTATCGATATCCAGAAACCTTCGTTGGGGCTGCGGGGCGCGATGCCTAGGCTCGGGGCATTCCCAGCTTTCCTCCCGCCATTGCATCGCCATGTCCAGACACCGACGAACGCTTTTCAGCGCCGCCACCGCAGCGCTCGCGCTGGCCGCCATCCCTGCCGCCATCTTTCTCTATTCCGCCCGATCGCATGCCGCGCCGGACGCGGCGGCCGGGTTTCCCGCCAAGCCCGTGCGCATCGTCGTGCCCGTGGCACCCGGCGGCAGCGCCGACAAACTCACCCGCACCCTGGCCGACAAGCTGGGCACCCTTTGGGGGCAGAGCGTGATCGTGGAGAACGTGGCGGGAGCCAGCGGCACCATCGGTGCGGGGCGGGTGGCCAAGGCGGCACCCGATGGATACACGCTGCTGCAGCAGGGCGAGGGCCTCACGCTCAACGCGCTGCTGTTCCACGATCTGCCTTACGACACGCAAAGGAGTTTCGTGCCGGTCATCAAGGCCGTGGTGAATCCGCAGATCCTGGTGGTGAACCCCGCCACGGGAATCCACAGCCTTGCCGAGTACCTGGCCCGAGCCAGGGCGCAGCCCGACAGCATCAGCCTGGGGCTGCCGGGCAATGGCGGCATCGCCCATGTGGCGCACGAGATCCTCTCGCAGGAGACGGGCGCCAAGGTCAACTACATTCCCTACCCGGGCGGCGGCCCGGCGACGCTGGACGTGCTGGCGGGGCACACCAACGCCACGCTCATCATGCTGGCCGCGGTGACCGACCACGTGCGCGCGGGCAAGCTGCGCGCATTGGCCGTGACGACCAGCTACCGGTCCCCCGCATTGCCCGAGGTGCCGACCGTGGCAGAAGCGGGCGGCCCCCCGGGGTTCTCGGTGGAAAGCTGGCAGGGGTACTTCGTGCCGGCCGGCACGCCGCCGGCCATCGTGGCCAAGATCAACCGCGATATCCAGACGGTGCTGCGGGCGCCGGAAGTCCGGGCCCAACTGGAGGCACAAGGCTTCAAGGTGGCCGGTGGCTCCCCAGGCGACCTCGCCGCCAGCTTGCAGGCCGAACAGCCGCGCTACGCGCAGGCCATCAGGACTGCCGGCGTTGCACTGCGCTGAGCCGCGGCGGCATGCGCGCCGCCAGCGGCCTGGGCATCGCGGCACTCAGGCCGGCCGTGCCCCGGGCTGTGCCGCGCGATGGGGCCGCTGGATCAGCAGCACCAGCCCTGCCGCCACCAGGCACGCGGCGCCCGCTGCATACAGGGCCGGCGAGTAGGTGAGCAGCAGCGTGCGCGTGAGGCCGGCGCCCCAGGCCGCCACGGCGGCGCCGATCTGGTGGGCTGCAAAGACCCATCCGAAGACGAGTCCGACCTTTTGCGGGCCGAAGGTGGCGCCGGCCAGCTTGACGGTGGGAGGCACCGTGGCAATCCAGTCCAGGCCGTAGAACATGGCGAACAGGCCCAGCCCGTAGAAGGTGAATTCGGAATGCGGCAGCCAGAACAGCGACAGGCCACGCAGGCCGTAGTACCAGAACAGCAGCTTGCGGTTGTCGTACCGATCGGAAAGCAAGCCCGATAAAACCGTGCCGACGAAATCGAAGGCACCCATCATCGCCAGCACCGATGCGGCGGGCACGGCGCCCATGCCGTTGTCGGCGCACAGCGAAATGAAGTGGGTCTGCAGGAGCCCGTTGGTGGACAAGCCGCAGATGAAGAAGGTGGCGAACAGTATCCAGAACGTGCCGCTGCGCGATGCTTCGGCCAGCGCCCTGAACGGCGTGGCGAAGTTCATCGCCATGGCGGGCGGCGGTGGCGTTGCCGCTGCTGCCGGCGCCGGTTCGGCATAGGGGGCCAGACCCAGGTCCGAGGGGCGGTTGCGCACGAAGGCGAGCGCCAGAACGCCCACCACCGCGCAGGCGATGAAGATCGGCGCGATGGCGGAGCGCCAACCCCAGTGCTCGATCATCCAGGCCGCGAAGGGCAGGAAAGCCAGTTGCCCCGTGGCGGCGCTGGCCGTCAGCAGCCCGACGACCAGGCCGCGCCGTGCGAGGAACCAGCGGTTGGCCACCACGGCGCCGAGGACCAGCGCCGTGAGGCCGGTGCCCAGGCCCAGCAGCAGGCTCCAGAGAACGAACAACTGCCACAACTGGCTGGCCAGCGTGACCAGTGCCATGCCGGTGCCGACCAGGGCAAGGCCCACGCACATCACCGCCCGCAGGCCCCAACGCTCCATCAGTACGGCGGCGAACGGCCCCATCAAGCCGAACAGCGCAAAGCGCAGTGCCAGCGCCGTCGAAATCTGGTCCGTCGTCCAGCCGAACTCCCTGGACAGCGGCTGCAGCATGGCGCCCGGCAGGCCCAGCGCGGCTGACATCGTCAGCATGGTCAGGAAAGTGATGCCGGCCACCAGCCAGCCGTAGTGGATGCCATGGCGCTGCAGCCAGCGGGCGGCGGATCGGGACAGCATGGGTGGGCCTTTGGGTGAAGAAGATGTGGGGAGAAGAAGCGGGGAAGGCCGTGCGGGCGAAACCGATCAGGGCTGCAGGCCAGCGGCCGCGCCGGCATCCAGCAGGCGCACCGTTTCGTCCAGCAGGTCGTGCAGCGCGGCCACGTGCGCCATGCCGAGCCGCTCGTTCAGCGCCTCCTGGGCCACGCGCCAATGGCGCTGGGCCTCCAGGCGCTTGGCGTGGCCGCCGTCGGTGAGCTGCACGCTGCGGCTGCGCGCATCTTCGCCGGCCATGGCCTCCACCCAACCGGCCTCCTGCAGCGGCCGGAGGTTGCGGGTGAGCGTGGACGCATCCATGCGCATGGCGCGCGCCAGATCGCCCAGCCGAACGGGGCCCAGGCTCTGGATGTGCGAGAGCAGCGAATACTGCGTGGTCTTCAGCCCGGTCTTGCCGACCTCGGTGTCGTAGTGCTGCGTGACCAGGCGGGTGACCTGGCGCAGCTTGAGGTTCGTACAGCCTCGTGGCTTCTGGTGTGCGTTCATGGCATATGATTGTATCTACAACAATTGCAGATGCAATCGAAGGAGATGCCATGTCGAAGGATGAAGCCCTGGCGCAGTGGCTGGCGCAGGAACAGGCGGTGATGGAGCGCCTGCACGCCGGGCCGGGTGCTGGCGTTGCAACCCCCGCGCAGGTGGCCGGCAAGAGCGGGCTGGAGGTCATGCAGTCCATGCTGGCGGGCCACCTGCCCTACCCGCCCATCGCGCAGACGCTGGACTTTCTGCTCATCGAGGCGGGCGATGGTTCGGCCGTCTTCCAGGGCACGCCGGGCGCGGCGCACCTCAACCCCATGGGTACCGTGCATGGCGGCTGGTTCGCCACCCTGCTCGACTCGGCCCTGGGCTGTGCGGTGCACACGCGCATGCCGCCAGGGCGCGGCTACACGACCGCCGAGTTGAGCGTGAACATCGTCAAGGCCCTCACACCCAAGGTGCCGCGCGTTCGCGCCGAAGGCCGCGTGATCCACTGCGGCCGCCAGCTGGCCACTGCCGACGCCCGGCTGCTGGGCCCGGACGGCACCCTCTATGCCCACGCCACGACGACGTGCCTGGTCTTCGAGTTGCCGGCACAATCGCGGGCATGAGATTCCTCCACACGATGCTGCGCGTTGGCAACCTCCAGCGCTCGATTGATTTCTATACCAAGGTCCTGGGCATGCAACTGCTGCGCCAGTCCGAGAACCCCGAGTACAAATACTCGCTGGCCTTTCTGGGCTTCGACGGCGGCAACCCCGGCCAGGCCGAGATCGAGCTGACCTACAACTGGGGCACCGAAAGCTACGACCTGGGCACGGCCTACGGCCACATCGCCCTGGGTGTGCCGGACGCCTATGCGGCCTGCGAAAAGATCAAGGCCGCCGGCGGCAACGTCACGCGCGAGGCGGGCCCGGTCAAGGGCGGCACGACGGTGATCGCATTCGTCACCGACCCCGATGGCTACAAGATCGAACTGATCGAACGCAAGAACGACGTGGGCGCGGGAAACGGCTTGCGCTGATGGCGGGTCAATCGCTATATTTTTGATAGCGAAATGCCTTAGTGAAACATGCGCTGGGCACCGATTTGACCTGAATCGAAAAACGACCGAGCGGGCGGGCGGCTTGATCCGCTTTCTTGGCCCATCGGCCCCTGCCCGCCCGTCCGCGCGGGCAGGCCTGGCTTTGGCTCCAACGGCTAAGCCTGTCCCTTGCGGGCCAACCGTGCCACCCACGGGCATGCCGCCACGGCCGCCACGGCCACCACCGCGCCAGCCAGCGCCACGCTGCCCACACCCCAGAGCGAAATGCTGGCGCCCCCCAGCATGGCGCCCAGCGCAATCCCGCCATTGGCCGCCGACACGTTGACCGTCCCGGCCAGCGCCTGCGCATCCGGCGCCGACTTCATCACCCGCAGCTGGCAGATCGGATAGAGCGCCGTGTTGGCCACGCCCCAGACCGCCAGCGCGGCGACCAACCCAATAGGCTGCCGCGCCAACCACACGACCGCCACCATGCCCACCGCCAGCATCGCGCTGAACGCGGCCGTCGTCGCCAGGGGCCTGCGATCCACCCACAGGCCGCCCAGCCAGTTGCCGATCAAACCCACCGCGCCAAAGCCCATCAGCCACCAGCCCACCTGCGATGACGGCACCTGCGCCACCTGCTCCAGCAGCTCGGCCAGATAGGTATAGCCGGTGAACATCGCGGTGAACACCACCACGGACAGCACCGCATTGGCAATGAACGCCGGATGGCGCAGCAGGCGTGCCTGCGCCGCCAAGCCCACGCGCTGGCCGGCTTTCATGCGGGGCATGCCCACCTGAAGGAGCGCGGCCACAGACAGCGACAGGGCCGCCAGGATCCAGAAGGCAGCGCGCCACCCCACCGCATCGCCGGCCAGGGTGCCCAGCGGAATGCCGAACAGCATGGCGCCCGAGATGCCCAGGTAGACCGTCGACACCGCCCTCCCCGCCCGCTGCGGCCCGGCCAGTTGCGCGGCGGTCTCGCTGGCCGTGCCCCAGAACACGGGCAAGGCCAGGGCCGGCACGATGCGCGCGATCGCCAAAACCCAGAGATTGGGCGCCATCGCCGCGACAGCATTCGACACGGCAAAAAGCACCAGCACCGCCACGAACAGGCGCTTGCGCTCGATGTGGCCCAGCCACGCCGTCAGCGCCGGCCCGCACAGCATCACCACCACGGCAAAGAGCGTCACCAACTGGCCGGCCGTGGAAACGGACACGCCCAGGTCCCGGGCCAATGCCGGCAGCAACCCCACCATCAGGAATTCGGTGGTGACAATCACGAACGCGGCCACCGCCAGGACGACGATGGACGATGCCCCGGCTTTCGTGCCGGTGGGTTCGGTGGTGAGGGGTTCTGTGGCGAGCGTGGGCATAGGAATGGGAATGGGCAAAGCCTTCTTCTGGCTGATCCACCAGCTTATTCAATCCAGGGTTTCTTCTGTTGGATGCTTTTTCCTGATTCAATGGAGAAAAATTCTGCAATCGACCCTCGGAGTGCCCCGCCATCGTGAACAGCTCGGAACGCCTCAAAGGCATTGACGTGTTTGTCGCCGTCGCCGCCGCCGGCAGCTTCGCGGCCGCGGCAGACCGGCTGAACCTCACCGGTTCCGCCGTCGGAAAATCCATCGCACGGCTGGAAGCGCGGCTGAGCACCCGGCTGTTCGAGCGCACCACCCGCCAGCTGCAGTTGACCGACGCCGGCACCGCCTTCCACCGGGTCTGCCTGCGCGTGCTGGAAGACATCGAATCGGCCGAACGCGTGCTGGCATCCGACACCGCCGAGCCATCCGGCCGCCTGCGCGTGGACGTGCCCGCCACCTTCGGTCGCCGCCAGGTTATGGCCTGGCTCATGGCCTTTGCGGCGGATCACCCCGCGGTGCAATTGCACGTCTCGTTCACCGACCGCTTCGTGGACGTGGTGGATGACGGCATCGACGTCGCCGTGCGCATCGGCGGCGCCGACACCTGGCCCGCCAACCTGGGGCACCGGTTCCTCGGCAAGGAGCGCCTGATCTTCTGCGCCTCACCCGCCTATCTGCAGCGCAAGGGCGTGCCCGCCACGCTGGAAGACCTGCTGTCCTCGCACGACGCGATCACCTACGGCCGCGCGGACGGAACGGCCAGCCCCTGGCTCATTTCCCAGGGAGCCGGCCCGACCGAGCGGCGCGCGGTGGACAGCCGCATCGTCGTGGGCGATGGGGAGGCGCAACTCGACTCCGTGGTGGCGGGCCTGGGTGTCGCGCAACTGGCGACCTGGCTGGCGGGGGATGCGCTGCGTGCGGGGCAGCTGGTGCCGATCCTGCCGGAATACGATCTGGAGGGGTTACCGCTGCACATCGTCTGGCCGCGCAGCAAACGGCTGCTGCCGAAGGTGGATAGTTTGTTGGGCCACTTGGCGGAGCATTTGTGCGTGCGTTGAGGTGGAATTCACGCGGGGGAGCGGTCTCGAGCAATACGAGGGGTTAAGCCCACTACCGCTTTTCAGCTTTGACGTGTGGGTGTCGGCTGTGCATCGGTTACGGTCGCACGCCGATGTGCGCCCAATTCACGGTTTGGGGTTCAACTGCGGCCACTACGCCACCTTGACCTGAAAAAGCGCGAACGATGGCAGTGGGGCGGACCGAGCCCCAAAGCGTGAGCTTGGGAAGCCGCGTCACGAGCTGTAGTTGCGTCCTGTGAGCACATGACGCGATCCGCGCCTGTCACGTTGGCAACGTCGATGGATTGACTCCTCGTCAGACTATTGATGACGCGCAGCGTCGCGATAAAGATGTGAAGCGGGCCAAACTGCGATACTAGGCAAGATTGTGCAAAGTTTCTTAGGCCGAACTTCCAATGCCCATAGTCACCAAGTCACTACGCGAATACCTTCAAGGCAATCTGGTCGATTTCGCCGAGCGATGCGAGATGCAGAATTTCGCTTCGCCCCAAGTTTTGACGTCTCTCGTAGTCACGCTAGCAGACCTACGTGAAGAGGGTGTTGTCCTTATACCGGAGATATTTCTTTGTGATTCTCTTGATGAAACACTGAAGCTTTTGCCAGTCAAAGAGGTATTGCAAATAGGAAGACAGAAGGAACCATCGAAAGCGATTGCTGAAGCCGTCAAGAAATGCTCCCCTTTGGCGATCGGCGGGTGGTGCATTTATGTAGCAAGAGGTCTGGATGATTATATGTTCGGCGTCTTTCGCGGTTCGCTTGGCCCCCTAAGCATTCCCGTAGAGCAAACATTATTCACCGAACCTCGAAAAACAATAAACCTTGTTCGATTGCTAAGAACGGCATCAGGATGTATTGAGATTCGCAACCATAGAGGGGACGTCTATAGCATGCTCCTCAGTGATCGCCCCGCCACATCGCCACTGCCTCATGCAAATGCGAAGGACTTGGTTTCCCAAATCTGCTCTAAGGTCAGCGAAGATATTAGAGAGTCTACGACGACCTATTTGGAAAAGACGGTCAGGCTGGCACTCAATGCATGCCATGGCGCGATTGTTGTTGCGCTCAAAAGCTCCAAAGTGCCCTCTTTCTTGGCTGATGGAGTTGTATTGCAACAACCAATTGACGTGAGTGATGCAGTTCGAAAACTACGAAACGGTGACGCCGAGGCGGAGCATGTGTTGAACGCAAACGCAGCACTAATCAAGGGCATGATCTCCTCTGATGGGATTACTGTATTTGACAGTTCCGCGCGGTTGATTGCATACAATTGCTTCATTGCGTCGCCAAATAAGGTGGCCGGAAAGGTCGTAATCGGCGGTGCGCGCACGCGCGCTTTTGAAGCTCTTGCTTCGAAGGTTGGAAAGCAATTGGCCTGCGTTTTTATGCAATCGCAGGATGGCTGGACAAGATTTGATGGGGGTAACAATGTCGAATAAATCAGTGGCACTCTGGTCCGCCAAAGACACGCTGGCCTTGCCGGCTACGGCTACGACCCCTTCGGCAATAATTGAATACGCCTCGCAGCTTAGTCAAAAGGACAGAAATCAGATTGTCAGTGGCTTTAACTCGGGAAGCTACGAGATGACCATGAATTTCGTCTGGACAAAGGCGATGGCAGCTCTTAAACGAGACCTTGCCAAAGTGGGGATGCGCTTCTTGGGGGAAATCCTCGGCAAAGGTGACTTTGACGAGAGCACGAACCCTACAGCAGCAATTTCACATTCTGAAGCGATCATGCTCGCACAAGAATTTGGCGTAGTTTCCTCTACTGAGGCCATGCGACTGCGTCACTCGTTCGAACAGATATCGCATTTCGTGGACATGGAAGGCAACGATGCCGACCCTGAGGATGCAATGGAGCCTGCCGAGGCGATTCAAGCGCTAAAAGCCTGTGTCAAGAATATTCTCGGGAAACAGAAGGTTGAGGTATCAACTCAATTTGCAGAATTTAGGTCGTCCCTAGAAAGGCAGGTATTCAAGTCGGATTCGAATGACATACAAAATCTTCTGATTTCGCCCTATTTCTTTAGGAAGATCACGTTAGAGATTTTGTTGAATTTGGCGCATTCAAGCAAGGGCGCGCAGTTGGAGAATGCCCTGGCTAATCTGAATGTTGTGCTGCCACTAATATGGCCGACTCTGCACGAGAATGAGAAGTGGCGCATCGGAACTTCGTACTCGTCTGCATATAGCTCCGGCGCTCAGGTAGCTTCAGCAGGACTGAAAAGTGCGTTGTTGAAGGTGCAGGGCTTTGATTTTGTCCCTGAGAACGTGCGCTCGCATACGTTCCTTAAGGCGGCTGAAAAGCTAATTGAGGCTCACGAGGGCCTTAACAATTTCTATAATGAACCAGGCCCGGTTAAAGAACTAAGAGCGCTTGGCACGACGATTCCTATCCCCGCATTCCCCGTTTGCGCGACAGCGGTGTTGTGTGTGTATTTGGGAAATCCTTACGGAATCTGCAATGCCGCACAGTCAGATGCCTCGGCTGTTTTGAATGGGTTCACCGGAGATCGTTGGGAGTATTATTTCAATGAGTGCCTTCCGAGCGATGCAAGGATGCTTGATAAGCTCTCCTACGAAAAACCGAAGGCCCGACTTATGCGCCTTGTTCAAGAGTTTAATCTGTCTAGGCTGAATTTTAGTGTGAAGGCGAAAAGGCTTATTGACGCAGCGGTTGCGAATAGTTCCGAAAAGATAGCAGGTGCAGTGAATCAACTGCGCACTGACTATTACGGCAAGTAGCAATGGAAGCAATCAATCTAGGCGTTTGATTGCTTAACCTGTTCAGCGCTTGGATGAACGTACGTGCTCGCGAGGGGGCAAGAAGCGGGATAGGTTTCTCTGCATCGCAACGGACGTTATACAGCGGTCGTTACTCCAGTTTTTCGAATTGGTAACGAGCATTGGACTCCCGTCGCCCGCTCCACATCTCTGATCGCGACGCTGCGAGTCATCAACAGTCTGACGAGGAACCAACCCATTGACATTGCCAGCGTCGATCGCTTGGCGGCGTTACGGGCGCGGTTCGCGTCATATGCTCGCAGAGGACGCAACCACAACTCGTGACGCGGCTTCCCAAGCTCACGCCGTCGTCACTCGACGTGCACGTCGGCCAATGTCCGGTGGCGGCGACTGCCATCAGTCGCGCGGCCTAGCCTAACCCGCTGCACCCAGCCTAAACCAGTTAGTCAGAAGCCGTGGCAATTGCTAGCTCCCGGCCGGTCGCTGTAGTGGTAGTAGCAATTGTTTGCCAGATAAGGGGGTGCCAAGGCGATCAAAAACAACCGCAAACCACCGACTGTTTGGCACAGCGGCCAGCACTCACCCATCAGCGCCAGCAGCCCCTTCGACTCAAACCTTCGCGCGCAGCGCCACGGCCCCCCGCGCCAACTCGGTCACCCTCGCCCAATCCCCTTGCGCCAGCGCATCCCCTGGCACCAGCCACGACCCGCCCACGCAGGCCACATTCCCCAGCGCCAGAAACTCCGCCGCATTGCCCGGCTGGATCCCGCCCGTGGGGCAGAAGACCACATCGCCGAACGGCCCCTGCCACGCCTTGAGCATGGACAGGCCACCGGCCTGAACGGCGGGGAAGAACTTCAGCGCGTGGAAGCCTTCTTCCTGCGCCATCATGATCTCGCTGCCCGTTGCCACGCCGGGCAGCAGCGGCAGCCCCAGGTCGCGGCAGGCGCGGCCGACCGCGGGGGTGAAGCCCGGGCTCACCGCGAAGCGGGCCCCGGCGCGGGCGGCGGCCTGGGCGTCGGCCGCGCTGCGCACGGTGCCGGCGCCGACCACCGCTTCGGGCACGTCGCGGGCGATGGCTTCCATGCAGGCCAGGGCCTGCGGGGTGCGCAGCGTCACCTCCAGCATGCGGATGCCGCCAGCCACCAGGGCGCGGGCCATGGGCACGGCGTGGGCCACATCGTTCAGCACGATGACCGGAATGACCGGCGCGTCGCGCATGACCTGCACGGCGGTGAAGGCCGCGTTGCCGTGGTTCTGTTGGTTGGTGTCGTCGTCGTTCACAGCCACGAGCAGGCTCCCTCTTCTGCGCTGAGCGCGTTGCGCCGGAATCCGGCAAACAGTTCACGGCCCCAGCCGTGGGCGTTGTCTTCGGCCTGTGCGGGCGGCAGCACGGCGGGCGTGCGGGCCTGCCAGGTGGCGGCATCGACCAGCACGTCGAGCGTGCCTTCCACGGCGTCCAGCCGGATGACGTCGCCGTCCTGCACCCGCGCCAGCGCGCCGCCGGCGTTGGCTTCGGGCGAGACGTGGATGGCGGCGGGCACCTTGCCCGATGCGCCGCTCATGCGGCCATCGGTCACCAGCGCCACGCGGTAGCCCTTGCCTTGCAGCACGGCCAGGGGTGGGGTCAGCTTGTGCAGCTCGGGCATGCCGTTGGCCTGCGGCCCTTGCCAACGCACCACGCAGATCACGTCGCGGTCCAACTGCCCGGCCTGGAAGGCGGCCTGCAGTTCGGCCTGCGAGCCGAACACGGCGGCGGGCGCCTCGACCACGTGGCGGTCTTCCGGCACGGCAGAGACCTTGATCACGCTGCGCCCCAGGTTGCCCTGCAGCAGCTTGAGGCCGCCGGTGGCGCTGAACGGCGCGGTGGCCGGGCGCAGCACGCCGTCGTCGCCGCTGGCGCCGATGTCGGTCCAGCCCAGGCGCCCTTCGGCGTCGCCATGGGGCAGCCGGGTGTATTCGCGGATGCCGCCGGGCCGCACGGTGAGCACGTCTTCGTGCATCAGGCCGGCATCGAGCAGTTCGCGCAGCACGTAGCCCGGGCCGCCCGCGGTCTGGAACTGGTTCACGTCGGCGCTGCCGTTGGGGTACACGCGGGCCAGCAGCGGCACGGCGTGCGACAGCGCGGCGAAGTCGTCCCAGTCGATGACGATGCCGGCCGCACGCGCCACGGCCACCCAGTGGATGAGGTGGTTGGTGGAGCCGCCCGTGGCGAGCAAGGCACACATGGCGTTGACGATGGCGCGCTCGTCGATGACCTTGCCGATGGGCGGGCACGCGAGACCGAGCACGGTGCGTGCGGCCTCGCGGGTCAACTCCTGCCGCAGCACCTGGCCGGGGTTGATGAAGGCGGTGCCGGGCACGTGCAGGCCCATGGCTTCCAGCAGCATCTGGTTGCTGTTGGCGGTGCCGTAGAACGTGCAGGTGCCTTCGCTGTGGTAGGCGGCGGATTCGGCGGCCAGCAGTTCGGCGCGGCCCACCAGGCCTTGCGCGGCCTGCTCGCGCACCTTGGCCTTGGCGTTGTTCGACAGGCCGGAGGTCATGGGCCCGGCCGGCACGAAGACGGTGGGCAGGTGGCCGAACTGCAGCGCGCCGATGAGCAGGCCGGGCACGATCTTGTCGCACACGCCCAGCATGAGCGCAGCGTCGAACACGTCATGGCTCAGGGACACCGCCGTGGCCATGGCGATCACGTCGCGGCTGAACAGGCTCAGCTCCATGCCGGGCGTGCCCTGCGTGACGCCGTCGCACATGGCGGGCACCCCGCCGGCGACCTGCGCGGTAGCGCCGTGCTTTCGGACTTCGTCCTTGATCAGATCGGGGTAGTGCTTCAGCGGCGCGTGGGCCGAGAGCATGTCGTTGTAGGCATTGACGATGCCGACGTTGGGTGCCTTCTGGGCCACCACGCGCAGCTTGTCGTTGCCGGGCATGCCGGCGAAGGCATGCGCCACGTTGGCGCAACCCAGTCGGTCGGCGCCGCGGTCGCGGTGGGCATGGGCTTCGAGCTGGGCAAGGTAGGCGGCGCGGGTGGGCGCGCTGCGCTCGCGGATGCGCCGGGTAACGGCTTCAACGATGTCGTGGATGGGCATGCTGGCGGGTGTTGGCAACGGGCTGGCGGAGCGCCCATGGTAAACCCGCAGGCCGCTCCGTCTGTAGGCAAAGGGCATGTGTCGGCCCACCCCGGCCCGTGGCCGCGGGGCGAACCCATGCGTGCCGGGTTACTGCGCGCCGCGCGCCTGCTTGACGGCCGCGTTCACCGCGTCCCAGGTTTCCTGGCCGACCGATTTGGCGATGCCGGTGTTCACGCTGGCGAGCTTCTCGCGCATGCGGTTGGCTTCCGAGCCGGGCAGCTCGTTGACCTGCATGCCCTTGGTCTTGAGGTCGGCCAGGGCCTTGGCGGCTTCTTCGCGCGTGTCCTTGCGTTCGAAGTCGCGGCTCTTGACGGCGGCGTCCTGCAGCACCTTCTTTTCGGCGGCGGAGAGGGTGTCCCACCACTTCTTGCTCACGGTGACGATCCACGGGCTGTACACGTGGTTTGTTACCGTGAGGTACTTCTGCACTTCGTAGAACTTGCTGGACACCACCGTGTTGAACGGGTTCTCCTGGCCATCGACCGCACGCGTTTCCAGTGCGGTGAACAGTTCCGAGAACGGCAGCGGCACGGCGTTGGCACCCAGGGCCTTGAAGCTGTCCAGGAACACGTTGTTCTGCATCACGCGCAGCTTGATGTCGCCCAGGTCTTCCAGCTTGTTGACGGGGCGCTTGCTGTTGGTGAGGTTGCGAAAGCCGTTCTCCCAGTAGACCAGCCCGACCATGCCCTTGGGCTCCAGCTTGGCCTTGACCTTTTCGCCGACCGGGCCGTCGAGCACCGTGTCGGCCTCCTTCACGTTGTTGAAGAGGAACGGCGTGTCCCACACCGCCATCTCGGGCACGATGCCCACCAGCGTCGCGGTGGAGCCCACCATCATCTCCTGCGCGCCGCCGATCAGCGCCTGCTGCATCTGGGTGTCGGAGCCCAGGGCGGCGTTGCCGATGGTGCGCACCTTCATCTTCCCGCCGGAGGCCTTCTCGACCTCCTGCGCGAACAGGCGCGCCGCGCGGCCCTGGTTGGAATCGTCGACCAAGCCATAGCCGAAGCGCACGAGGCGCGGCTTGAAGTCCTGTGCCTGGGCGGCCCCGGCGGCCACCAGTGCGGCCACCAGGCCGGCGAGAGCGAAACGGATGCGCATGCTTGTCTCCTTGTATTGAAAGCGCTGAAGAAAGGGGGGAAAACGAAACCATCGGAAATCGGGGCCGGCGGCGGCTCAGTGCAGCCAGCGCAGCGGGCCGGTGATCAGCACCGGGAACAGCACGAACAGCACCAGCAGCACCACGTACATCAGCAGGAACGGCGTGGTGCCCTTGATGACGGTCTCCATGCGCAGACCGCCCACCCCCGCCACCACGTTCTGCACCGTGCCGACCGGCGGCGTGATGAGGCCGAGCGATCCCACATAGATGAACATGAAGCCGAAGTACACCGGATCGATGCCGGCCTTCACCGCCAGCGGCAGGCACACCGGCCCGAAGATCAGGATGGTGGGCGTCAGGTCCATGGCCGTGCCCACGACGAGCAGGAACAGCATCATCAGCGCCATGAACACGATGGGATTTCCCATCACGCCGGAGAAGCTGTCCGCCAGCATGGCGGGCAGGTCGGCCAGGGTGATCATGTAGGCCGTCACGGTGGCTGCGCCGCACAGGAACATCACCACGGCGGTGGTCTTGCCCGCCGCCAGGAACACCTCGTACAACTGGGCCCAGGTGAGTTCGCGGTACACGAACATCGACACGAACAGGGCGTAGACCGCGGCCACCACGGCGGCTTCGGTCGGCGTGAAGATGCCGCCCTTGAGCCCGCCCAGGATGATGACCGGCATCATCATGGCCCAGAAGCTGTGGACCAGCGCCTTCATGCGCGCACCCCATTCCACGCGCTCCATGGACGGCAGCTGGTGCTTGCGGGCGATCCACCACCAGGCCAGAACCAGGAAGATTCCCATCATCAGGCCCGGAAACACCCCCGCCAGGAACAGCTTGCTGATGGAGGTGTTGGTCGTCACCCCGTAGATCACGAACGGCATCGACGGCGGAATGATCGGCGCGATGATGCCGCCCGATGCCAGCAGGCCCGCGCTGTAGCTGGGCGGGTAGTTCTGCTGGCGCATCATCGGCAGCAGGATGGTGGCCAGGGCCGCGGTGTCGGCGATGGCCGAGCCGCTCATCGAGGCCAGCAGCACCGCGGCGCCGATGGCCACGAAGCCCAGTCCCCCGCGGATGTGCCCCACGAAGGCGCGCGCCAGGTCGATGATGCGGCGCGACAGCCCGCCCGCATTCATCAGCTCGCCCGCCAGGATGAAGAAGGGCACCGCCAGCAGCGGAAAGTTGTCGAAGCCGGCCTGCAGGTTCTGCGCGAGCAGCTGCGAGTCGAAGAAGTCCAGATGCCACATCAGGGCCACGCCCGTCAGCACCAGCGCGTGGGCGATCGGCATGCCGATCACCATGCCGCCGATGAGCACCAGCAGAAAAATCGCGGTCACGATCATGTCCGGCCCCTTATTCGATGTCACCCGCCGGGTCGGCCGGCGTGGGCGGCTCGCCGCGCAGCAGGTCGAACACCAGGGCCACCAGCAGGCCGGCCGCCAGCACCAGCGTGGCGGCTGCGGCCAGCGCCAGCGGGTAGCCGAGCACCGTGCTGTAGCTGCTCATGCCGGCCACCACCTGCTCCCAGGAGCCCTTCAGCAGCAGCACCATGCACACCGCCACGAGCAACTGGCTCAGCCAGAACAGGCCCTTGCGCGCCCCGCCCTTCACGCGCGAGGTGAGCATGTCGAAGCCCAGGTGCTTGCCTTCGAAGGCCGCGACGATGGAGCCCACCGCCACCAGCCACACGAACAGCAGGCGCGAGACCTCTTCGTACGACACGATGCTGGTGTGGAACACATAGCGCAGCACCACGTTGACGAACACCGCCACCACCATGCCGGCGAGCGCCAGCACCATGAACAGCTCGGCCAGCCGCTGCAGCGCCGGCTTGCGGCGGGGTGGCGCGTGCGGGGAAGAAGACGGGGCGGACGGGGCGGCCAGATCCCTCGTCGGCGGCTGCGGACTGCTCATGCGTTGTCTCCTGCCGCTGTGTCGCGGCCTGTTTTCTCGGGGGTGAAAGCCTCGGGGCCGCGCACCCAGGCCACTGCGTCCTGCACCAGCGTGGCGATGGGCTGCGTGGCATCGAGCGTCAGCACACCAGGTTCGCCCTCGGGCGATTCCAGCGTGGCGAACTGGTCGGCCACCAGGGCGGGCGAAAAGAAGTGGCCGGGCCGCGACTGCACGCGCACCAGCGCTTCGTCATAGCCCAGCTTCAGGAAGACGAAGCCGAGCGCCGGGTGCGCTTCGCGCAGGCGGTCGCGGTATTTGCGGCGCAGCGCGGAGCAGGTCAGCACCACGCCCTGCCCGCCTTCGCTGGAATCCAGCAACCGGGCCAGGCGGCCGAGCCAGCCGGCGCGGTCGGCATCGGTCAGCGGCGTGCCGGCGCGCATCTTGGCGATGCTCTCGGGTGCATGGTAGGCGTCGCCTTCGTGCAGCGTCCAGCCCAGGGCCTGCGCGCAGGACTCGCCGACGCTGGATTTGCCGCAGCCCGACACGCCCATCACGACGATGGCCTGCGGGCGAAACATTGAGATAGCGCTATCCATTGAATTCGAAGAAATGCGGTGGGGCATGGAGCCGCACCGCGGGTGGCTGGGCCGGGTTTGCTGCACGCTAAAGCGGCATCGGTCGCCGCATGCTTGTTTACCCTGTGAAAGATAGCGCTATCTTAGGAAACAATGCCACCCAGACTGCTCCGGATTAACCCTTGACCGACGCCACCCGCCGCCCCCGCCGTTCCAGCGGCCGCATCACGCTTGACGACGTGGCGCGCGATGCCGCCGTGAGCCCGATCACCGTCTCGCGCGTGCTGCGCGGCGAACGCAGCGTGGACGCGCAACTGGCCGAGCGCGTGCGCGCCTCGGCCGACCGCCTGGGCTACGTGCCCGACCCGGCGGCGCGCGCCCTCGCCTCCCAGCGTAGCACCCAGGTGCTGGTGCTGGTGCCCATGCTGTCCAACACGCTCTTCGTCGATCTGCTGGAGGCGGTGCACCGCACGCTGTTCCCCGAGGGCTTTCACCCGCTCATCGGCGTGACCCACTACGACACCACCGAAGAAGAGCTGCTGCTGCGCACCTACCTGCCCCACCGGCCCGCCGGCCTGCTGGTCACCGGGTTCGACCGCAGCGAAACCGCCCGCCAGCTCATCGCCCGCAGCGGCGTGCCCTGCGTGCACCTGATGGAGACCAGCACGGCGCCGGACGTCGCCTGCGTGGGCTTTTCGCAGACCGATGCGGGCGCGGCCATCACCCGCCACCTGCTGGACCGGGGCCGCCGCCGCATCGCCTTCTGCGCTGCCCAGCTGGACCCGCGCACGCTGCAGCGCGCCGAGGGCTACCGCCGCTGCCTGCGCCAGGCGGGCCTGTACGACCCGGCGCTGGAGGTGCTCAGCCCGGAGCGCTCGTCGGTCGCACTGGGTGCGCGGCTGTTCGAAGAGGTGGTGCGCCGCGTTCCCGGCGTGGATGCCATCTTCTTTTGCAATGACGACATCGCCCAGGGCGGGCTGCTGGCGGCCAACCGGCTGGGGGTGGCGGTGCCCGGGCGGATCGCGGTGGCCGGGTTCAACGACCTGGAGGGCAGCGACCAGATGGTGCCGCCGCTCACCACCGTGCGCACGCCGCGCGCCGAGGTCGGGCGCGCCGGCGCGGCGATGCTGCTCGGGCTGATGCGTGGCGCGCCCACCGGGCCGGGCTGCGTCGAGCTGGGCTACGAACTCGTCGTGCGCGGCAGCACCTGATCACCGGTCCAGCGCGGGAATGGCCAGCGGTGCGCCGCGCTGGTGCGCATCCAGAACGATCTGCGTGGTGAAGCTGCGCACGTTGGGGTCGTGCAGCAGGCACGCCTTGCAGAAGGCCTCGTAGGCCGCCAGGTCGGGCACGATGACGATGAGCACATAGTCGACGCTGCCGGCCACGCCGTAGCACTGCTGCACCTCGCCGCGCTGCCCCACGGTCTCGCGGAAGGCCCGCGTGGCGCGTGCCGACTCGTCGATCAGGTCGACCTGTACGATGGCCGTGATGCCCAGGCCCAGCTGGGTGCAATCGAGCTGGGCGGTCTCGGCACGGATGACGCCCGCCTCGCGCAGGCGCTTCAACCGCCGTTGCACTGCTGCTGCGGACAGGCCGACGCGCGCGCCGATCTGCTCGCTGGGCACGCGGGTGTCCCGCTGGTAGAGGTCGAGGATCTGGCGGTCGAAGGCGTCGAGGGGCATGGGGCGTCGGAGGGTTGCACGAAGGCCGCGTGGAAGGCGCCCACAATGCGGCGAGGCGGCGTTGGCGGGGGCGCAATCGCGGCCCAGCCCACCGCACCGGTTCGCATACTTCGGGCATGACCATTATCGACACCCCCCATCGCCTGTCGCTGCGCAACATCGAGCGCGCGGCCTCCCTCATCGACCCCGTGTTTCTCCACAGCCCGCAGTACGAATGCGAGCCGCTCAGCCAGGCACTGGGCGCTGCCCTGACGCTCAAGGTCGAAACGCTGAACCCGCTGCGCTCGTTCAAGGGGCGCGGCGCCGACTTCTTCCTCAAGGACAACGCGGCGGCGCTGGCCGGCCGGCCCCTGGTCTGCGCCACGGCCGGCAACTGGGGGCAGGCCATGGCCTATGTGTGCCGCGCCCGCGGCTGGCCGCTGGTGGTCTACACCGCCACCACGGCCAATGCCTTCAAGGTCGAGCGGATGCGCGCGATGGGCGCGGAGGTGCGCCTGCACAGCGACGACTTCGACACCGCCAAGGAAGAGGCCCGGCGCTTTTGCGCGTCCTCCGGCGCGTTGCTGGTCGAGGATGGGCTGGAGACCCAAATCAGCGAAGGCGCCGGCACCATCGCCCGCGAACTGCTGGCGCGCGATGCCTTCGATGCCCAGCTGGTGCCGCTGGGCAATGGCGCCTTGCTCAACGGCATGGGCCTGTGGACGAAAGCCCATGCGCCGGCCACGCGGGTGATCGGCGTTTGTGCGGAAGGCGCGGATGCCATGGCCGCCTCCTGGAAGGCGCGCCGGCTGATCGAGCGGCCCGCCACGCAGACCATCGCCGATGGCATCGCGGTCCGGCGGCCCGTTCCCCAGGCGCTGGACGACATGCAAGACCTGGTGGACGACGTGCTGCTGGTCAGCGATGCGGCCATCCGGCGCGCGATGCAACTGGTGTTCCAGACGGCCGGCTTGATGGTGGAGCCCGCCGGCATCGTCGGCGTGGCCGCCATCATGGAACACCCCGCGCTGCGCTCGCAGAAGCTGGCGACCGTGCTGTGCGGCAGCAACCTCACCCCGCAGCAGATCGTGCAGTGGCTGCATTGAGGCCCCTTCCGCTGAGATTGGAGCGCCCAAAGAAAAAGCCCGGCGGACCGGGCTTGCTGTCGAGGGATCGGAGGACGCGGCCGGCGGCCACCCCCTCAAGCCCGGATCAAAGCGGTGCCAGCGTGACTTCGACGCGGCGGGCTTCGGCGTTGCTGCCGCCGGCCTGCGTGACGGCGGGCTTGCGCAGGTCGATCTTGTCTTCGGGCACGCCGGCCGTCTTGAGCGCGTCGCGCACGGCAAAGGCACGGTCCTTGGCCAGTTGCGCGTTGGCGGCGGCGTCGCCCGTGGCATCGTGGTAACCGGAGACCACCACCGAGCGGCCTTCGGCCACGGCACGCGACACGTCGGCCAGGGCCGGTGCGGCACCGGGTGCCAGGTCGGCACGGCCCGTGGCGAAGTAGAAGCGGACCACGCCGCCATCCACCACCACGCGGGCCACTTCGTCCTCGGCCACCACCAGCGTGCCGGCGGGTGCGACCACCACGGCGGCGGGCTCGACCACCGGGGCGCGCGCCAGGCTGCGCTGCTTGTACACCGTCACGCCCACCACCGAGGACACCACCAGGGCAATCAGCGCGAACAGGAACCCGAGGGCAAAACGTTGCTGGCTGTCGTCATCGGAACTGCTGAAGGCCATGGGAAGAACTCCGTAAAGTAAATAATGGGGGCTGAAGACAACCCGCGATTGTAGAGTCATGACGCCGCTGCCCGCCCCCTTGCGCGACCCCGCCCCCCTGCTCCAGCGCACCCTGGATGAATGGGGCGGCCAGGACGATCTGTGGATCTTCGGCTACGGCTCGCTGATCTGGCGGCCCGATTTCGACTTCGCCGAGCAGCGCCCGGCCCGCGTGCACGGCTGGCACCGCGCGCTCAAGATGTGGAGCCGCATCAACCGCGGCACACCCGAGCGGCCCGGCCTGGTGTTCGGCATGCTCTCGGGCGGCAGCTGCCGCGGCATGGTGTTCCGCGTGGACCGCGAGCACGCCCGCCAAACCATGGTCAACCTCTGGCAGCGCGAGATGGCGCTGGCGGTGTACGACCCGCGCTGGCTGCCGTGCCAGACGCCCCAGGGCACGGTGCGCGCCCTCGCCTTCACGCTGTCGCGCCGCAGCCCGAGCCACGCCGGCGTGCTGCCGGACGACGAATACCGCCGCATCTTCGAGCAGGCCACCGGCATCTACGGCACCACCCGCGACTACGCCCAGGCCACCTACGACGAACTGCGACGCCTGGGCATCCACGACCGGGCGCTGGGCAAGCTGCTGGCGCTGGCGCCCGGCCAAAAGCGCTGACCCGCGGCGCGCGCCGGGGCACAATCGCCCGATGAGCAGCAGCCCCCTTTCCTCCTCCATCGCCGACCTGCGCAAGAGCTACGAGCGCGCGGAACTCAGCGAAGATGCCTCCCTGGCCGACCCGCTGGCCCAGTTCGACCAGTGGCTGCAGCAGGCCCTGGCCGCCCAGGTGCCCGAGCCCAACGCCATGACCCTCGCCACCGTGGGGCCCGATCTTCGGCCCAGCACGCGCATCGTGCTGGTCAAGGGCTACGACGAGCGCGGCATCGTCTGGTTCACCAACTACGACAGCCGCAAGGGCCGGCAACTGGCGGGCAACCCGTTCGCGGCGCTGCAGTTCCATTGGGTCGAACTGGAACGCGTGGTGCGCATCGAAGGCACCGTGGAAAAGGTGGACGACGCCGAGAGCGACGACTATTTCAAGAGCCGCCCGCTGGACTCGCGCATCGGCGCCTGGGCCAGCCCGCAAAGCCAGGTGATTTCAGGGCGCGGTGTGCTGGTGGCCAACGCGGCCAGGTACGGCGCGCAGTTCTTGCTCAGCCCGCCACGCCCCCCGCACTGGGGCGGCTACCGCCTCAAGCCCGAGCAATGGGAGTTCTGGCAGGGCCGCAAGAGCCGCCTGCACGACCGGCTGCGCTACCGGGCCGATGGCGGCCAGTGGGTGCGCGAGCGCCTCGCGCCCTGACCGCCCGCGCCGTGCGCCGGCGCTTCGGCCCGGCCGACCGGGCGCCAGGCCTCAGTGGAAGAACCGCTGCGCGACCACCAGCATGAGCGGCACCGTCACCAGCGCCAGCGCCGTGGACACGGCGATGCTGGCCGTCACCTCGTCCTGCATCGTGTCGTAGCGCTGCGTGAACAGGAACACGTTGGCCCCCACCGGCAGCGATGCGGCCAGGAACATCACCGCCGTCGAGGTGCCGCCCAGGCCGAAGGCCCAGGCCAGCGCCAGCAGCAGCAACGGGTGCGCCAGGTTCTTGACCAGCGAAATGCGCAGCGCGTCGCGCGCATGGTGGCCCACCTTGCTGAACGCCAGCGTCACGCCCACCAGCAGCAAGGCCATGGGGCCGAGCGCCATGCCCAGCAGTTGCAGCGGCTTGTCCACCACCTCGGGCAGGTGCAGGCCGGTCTGCGCGAACAGCAACCCGGCCAGGATGGGCAGCGGCACCGGGTGCAGGATGCCGTTGCGCACGGCCTGCAGCACCGTGTGCAGCATGGGGCGCGGCGCGCTGCGGCCGTCGCGCTGGCTTTCATGCGCCTGCGCCAGCTCGAACACCACCGTGGCCGCCGTGAGCAGGATCAGCGCGTGCAGCGAGATCAGCGTGAACAGCGTCACCAGCCCTTCCTGGCCGTAGACAAGCCCGACCAGCGGCACGCCGATCATGATGGTGTTGCTGAACATGCTGGCCAAGCCGAAGGCGGCCGAGCGGGTGGAAAACCCCATGACCGCCAGCGATACCACGAACACCAGCCCGGCCGCGAGAAAGTACAGGCCCACCGGCTCGAAGTTCAAGTCCTGCACGCGCGACGTGCCCATGGTGCGAAACAGCAGCGCGGGCGTGAGCACCAGGAACACCAGGTTGGACAGGTCCTTGACCGCCGAGGCCCGCACCCAGCCCAGCCGCCCCGCGAGAAAGCCGATGGCGATGAACAGGATCACCGGGATCATGGAGGCGAAGACGGGGGAGTTCACGGGGCGATCCTGCGGGCAGAGCCGTCGATTATCCGTGCCCCGCCCCGCCTTGGGGCCCGTCGGGAACGCATTGCGGACTTTCCGGATTCCGCCAGACACCCCCCTCTACAATCGCGCCGTTGGTGCTCGCGGCGTGGTTCACATGCCGCAGTTCAACGGGAAGCAGGAGGACACCCCGGCAACCGGCCGCTGATGCGCAGCGCCGGCCTGCCGACCCGTCCCGCCTGCGCTGCCCCCGCAACGGTCAAACGGACGAATGCACACCGGCCATCCCCCGCCGAGGTGCCTTCAGCATCCCTCCACACAGCCACTGGACGCCTTGAACAAGCGCTGGGAAGGCGAGGAATGCAGCGCCGTCAGCCCGGATACCGGCCAACGAGGTGAGTGCGCTGCCTGCCTGCATACATGAATGAACGGGCGGCGCATTCGTATCGCCCAGACGCCGGCGGGGATGCCGGCCAGGGTTGCTTTTTTGATCGCCCCTCCCTTCCCATGAAGCCCGTCCTTCGTGCGCGCGCCGCTGCGCTCCCGTTCGCCCTCGCGGCCGCCTATCCCGGCCTTTGCGCCCATGCCCAGACCGAGGGCAGCGCGGCCCCCGCCACCCTGTCCCCGGTCACCGTCACCGAAGACCGCGGCGTCGCCACACCGCTGGTGCTGCCCTCCACCGCCGGCAGCCGGCTGGAACTCACGCCCTTCGAGACGCCCGCCAGCGTGGCCATCGTGCCGGGCGAGCTGATCCGCGCCCTGGGCACCACGTCGGTCATCGACGCCAAGACGCTCGCGCCCGGCATGAGTTCGGCCAACAGCCCGGGCAACGGTGGCAATGTGCTCAGCGCCCGCGGCTTCACCGGTGTCAACTCCGTCAAGCAGCTCTACAACGGCCTGGAACTCTCCAACGCCGGCGGCGTGGTGAGCTTCCCCTTCGATCCTTGGAACGTCGAGCGCATCGAGGCCCTGTACGGCCCGGCGTCGGTGCTCTACGGCGCCGGTGCCATCGGCGGCGCGGTCAACGTGGTGAGCAAGCGGCCCGACCCGGCGCAGGCCTCGCACGAGATCGGCCTGGGCGTGGGCTCCGACAACGCGCGGCACGAAGCGTTCAGCAGCACCGGCCCGATGGGCAATGGCCTGTCCTACCGGGTGGACCTGAGCCACCGCAGCGCGGACAACTGGGTGGACCGCGGAGCGTCCGACACCCTGGCCGCGTCGGCCTCGCTGCGCTACGACCTGTCGCCCCAGCTGAACTTCATCCTGGCCGCCGACTACGGCCGCCAAAAGCCCATGCACTACCTCGGCACCCCGGTGTTCAATGGCGCGCCCGTGCCGGGCACCGAGACGCTGAACTACAACATCGCCGACAGTGACCTGTTTTTCCAGGACCAGTGGACCACGCTGGACACCGAGTGGAAGCCCTCGGCCGATGTCACGGTGCACAACACGCTCTACCGGCTGACCCACAACCGCCGTTACCGCGACGCCACCGTGTTCACCTACCTGCCCGCCACCGCATCGGTGCGCCGCAGCAGCTACCGGGACATTTCCTACTCTCGGCAGACGCAGGAAGGCGTCAATACCTACGCCAGGTTCCAGGGCCGGATCGCCGGCATGAAGAACGCGTTCCTCGCCGGCTTCCAGCTCGAGCGCAGCTTCTACAACCGTTTCGACAACGTCCGGGGCGGCACCTCCACCGTCGATGCGCTGCACCCGGTGCCGGGCCTCTACCGCGATGCGTGGCGGGGCGAGTCGATCCCCATGTACTACCTGGACCTCGACCGCGTCGGCGTCTTCTTCGAAAACCACCTGACGCTGAGCCAGCGCTGGTCCGTGGTGGCCGGCCTGCGCAGCGACAGCTACCGCACCGAACGCGAAGACCGCCAGCTGCGCAACACCACCCGCGGCAAGGTCAGCGGCACCAGCGGCAGCCTGGGCGTGGTCTTCAACCCGGTGCCGGAGGTGGCGCTGTACGGCCAGATCGCCACGGCGCAGGACCCGGTCACCTCGCTGGCGAGCATCGGCGCCAACCAGCAGGGCTTCGGCCTGTCCCAGGGCCGGCAGATCGAATTCGGCCTCAAGCAAAGCCTCTGGGGCGGCCGCTTCGACTGGACGCTGGCGGCCTACCACCTCGTCAAGAAGGACCTGCTGACCGCCAACCTGGCCAACCCCACCCTGCAGGAACAGGTGGGCCAGCAGTCCTCGCGCGGCATCGAGGCCTCGGCATCCGTCCGGCTGGGCGCCTGGCGGGTGGAGGTCAACGGCACGGTGCTCGATCCGAAGTTCGACGACTTCCAGGCCCAGGTCGGCAGCGGCACGCAGCAACTGGCGGGCAAGGTGCCGATGACCGTGCCCAAGCGCAGCGCCAACCTGAGCGCCTTCTGGGACTTCGCCCCCCGGTGGACCGCGCGCACGGCACTGCAGTACGTCGGCCAGCGCTTCGTGAACAACACCAACACCGCCTCGCTGCCCTCGTACACCGTGGTCCAGGCCGGCGTGAACTGGCGGGCCATGCCGGGGATGACGCTGGACCTGCGGGTGGAAAACCTCTTCGACAAGCGCTATGCCACACAGGGCTCGGAAGTGCAGTGGATTCTCGGCCGGCCCCGCACCGTCTGGCTGACCGGCACCCATGCGTTCTGAGATGCGTTCCGATGCCTCCGTCCCGCAGGGCCCGGGCAGCCGGCGGGCCCTGCTGCGGGCCTGGGGTGCGGCCGGTGCGGCGGGCATCGCCGGCGCGGCCTGGCTGCCGGGCCGCGCGCCGGCCCAGGCCAGGGAGGCCACGGCCATCACCGACGACCTGGGCCGCAGCGTGTCCGTTTCGCTGCCCCTGCGGCGCGTGGTCGTGTTCAACCGCTACACGACGGAGTTCATCCGCGCCATCGGGGCCATGCCGGCCGTGGTCGGCGTGGACTTCGACGGCAGCAAGCACCCGGACTACTGGCCGGGCGTGACCCCCGGCATGCTCGCCGGCAGCGGACAGTCCAGCGTCCACTACGAGGCCATCGTCGGCATGCAGGCCGATGCCGTCTTCATGCCGCGCAACAGCGACTGGAAGCAAGCCGAGCGGGTGCTCAAGCCCTTCGGCATTCCAGTCATCGTGGTCACCGGCTGGGATCTGCTCAAGCACGAGTGGAACGTCGCGCTGCTGGGCCGGCTGTTCCACCGGACCGAGGGGGCCGCACGGCTCAACGCCTTCTACCGCCACTGGCGCGACACGCTGCGGGACCGCCTGCAGGGGGCCACGCCCCGGCGCGTGTATTTCGAGGAGGTCGGCCCCTACAAGACCGTGCTGCAGGGCTCGGGCTGGCACGACATGATCGAGGCCGGCGGCGGCACCAACGTGTTTGGCGACATCCGGCTGCCCGGCGGCGTGTCGCCGCGCGGCAACGTGCAGAACTTCGAGGTGGACCCCGAAGAGGTGCCGGCCCGCCGGCCCGAGGTCGTCGTCAAGCTGCAGCCCGGCCAGTACCTGCCGCACCCGCGGGCCTTCTCGGCCGACGTGCTCGGCCAACTGGCCGCGCGGCCGGGCTGGGAGGGTACGCCGGCCGTGCGCCACCGGCAGATCCACCACCTGAGCTACTACCTCGCATCGGGCTGTTCCAAGATCACCGGTGCCCTGCAGATCGCGCAGTGGCTGCACCCCGGGCGCATGGCCGGCATCGACCCGGAGGCGGTCATGGGCACCTGGCTGCAGACCTTCCAGGGCGTGCCGGCGCAGCGCGGCTACGCCTGGTCGATGGACCGCATGAAGGGCGGAGAATGAACCCGACCGATGCCGGACCGGCCTCCCCCGCGTCCTTCCCCACCTCCCCCGCCATCGCGGCGCTGCGGCAGGCCGTGGGCCGCCTGCGGGCCAGCCGCTGGCGCATCGCGGCCCTGGCGGTGTTCGCCCTGGGCCTGGCCGTGCTGGCCTCGCTCAGCCTGGGCGTGCAGTCCCAGCCGGTCGGCACAGTGCTGCGCCAGCTCCTGTCGCTGCTGCCCGGCCTGGAGGCCTGGGCCCACGACGGACCGCAGCGCAACGTGCTGCTGCAACTGCGCCTGCCGCGCACCGCCATGGCGCTGGTCTGCGGGGCCGGGCTGTCCATGGCCGGCGTGGCCATGCAGGGCATCACCCGCAACCCGCTGGTCAGCCCGTACACGCTGGGCATCTCGCCGGCCGCGGCGTTCGGTGCGTCCATCGCCATCCTGCTGGGCTGGAACACCCTGCCCGCCACCGGCCCCTGGTGGACGGTGGCGCTGGCCTTCGCCTCGGCCATGGTGTGCGCGGCCGGGGTGCTGGGCCTGGCCTCGCTGCGCGGCGTGCATGCCATGGTGCTGGTGCTGGCCGGCGTGGCCTTCACCTACCTCTTCGGCGCGCTCACCGCGGCGCTCCAGTTCTTCGCCAGCGAGCAGCAGCTCGCCGCCATCGTGCACTGGACCTTCGGGTCGCTCAACGGCCGCTCCTGGAACGAGGTGGGGGTGGCCGGCGGCATCTGCCTGTTGTGCGCGCCGGTCCTGCTGGCCCATGCGGGCGCGCTCAACGCCTTCAGCGCCGGCGGGGACGATGTGGCCGCCTCGCTGGGGGTGCCCGTCGCCCGGGCCCGCATCGCGATCACGCTGGCCGCCGTGCTGTGCAGCGCGGCCATCGTCAGTTTCACCGGCGTGATCGGCTTCGTCGGGCTGGTGGCGCCGCACATCGCGCGCCTGCTGATCGGCGGCGACCACCGCGCGCTGCTGCCCTTCGCGGCCGTGGTGGGCGCGTTGCTGGTGCTGCTGGCCGACATGGCAGGCCGCCTGCTCTTCGCGCCGGTGGTGGTGCCGGTCGGCATCGTCGTCGCCTTCCTGGGCGTGCCGCTGTTCCTGCACCTGCTGCTCACGCGGCGCAACGAGATGTCGGCATGAGCGGCGCATCGGCCACAGCGCCGCCTGCCCTGGTGCGCGCCGAGGGCCTGCGCAGCCGCTACGGCGGGCGCGCGTCGCCCGAGGTGCTGCAGGGCATCGACCTGGTGCTGCAGCCGGGCGAAGTGCTGGGCCTGGTCGGCCCCAACGGGTCGGGCAAGAGTTCGCTGCTCAAGTGCCTGGCCGGCCTGCGGCCGCTGAGCGGCGGCGACCTGCAGTTCGAGGGCCGTGCGCTGGCCGGCTGTACGCGCCAGGAGATCGCCCGTGCCGTCGCCTACGTGCCCCAGCACACCGGCCCCGGCATGTCGCTGCGGGTGCTGGACATGGTGCGGCTGGGCCGGCTGCCGCACCGGGGCCGCAGCTCGCCGCAGCAGGACGAGGCCATCTGCCTGGCCGCGATCGAGCGCCTGGCACTGGAGGCGCTGGCCCTGCGCCACTTCAGCGACCTCAGCGGCGGCGAGCGCCAGCGCGTGCTGATGGCCCGCGCCTGGGCCCAGCAAGGCCGCCTGCTGCTGCTGGACGAGCCCACCAGCGACCTGGACCTGCGCCACCAGCTCGCCACGCTGCAGACCGTGCGCGAGCTGTCGCGCCAGCGCGGCGCTGGGGCCGTCATCGCCATCCACGACCTGGCCCTGGCCGCGCGCTTTTGCGACCGGCTGCTGATGCTGCGAGGCGGCCGCGTGCTCGATGCCGGCGCGCCCGCGCAGGTGCTCACGCCCGCCAACGTGCAGGCGCTGTTCGGCGTCGGTGCGCGCATCGGCACCGATGGCGGGCTGCCCTATGTGATCCCGATGGACCCGACCCCCGACGAAAGCCCTTTCCCATGAACCCCAGCGACCCGATCCGCCCTCCCCCACGGCGCGCGGCCATCCTTCTGGCCAAGGCCTCCATCACCGGCGCGGCCGTTCGCGAGATGGAAGAACTCGCCCAGCGCGCCCAGGCCGCGATGGCGGACCGCTTCGCGGCGGTGGTGCCTGCCTTCAGCGAACAGGGCAGCCCGAGCCTGCGCGAAACGCTGGACGCCCTGGCAGCTGGGGACGTTGTGGACGAAATCGCCATCGTCCCGCTGCTCCTGCCGATGGAGCCGGGCTTTCGCACCTGGATCACCGGCGCGGTGCAGCGCTGGATGCGCGATGCGCAGGCGCCGCGACGGCCCAGCGTGACGCTGTGCATGCCACCCGGCGACACCCTGGCCGTCGATGCGCTGGTGCACGGCCTGCTGCAATCCACCGCAGTCCCCATCGACGCGCCCGCCGCGGCCCCTTCGGCCGGTTCGGTGATTCCACCGCAAAAGCGCCGAGTGCTCGTCTGCCAGGGCGGCCCCTGCAACCACGCGGGCGCCGCGCTGGTCTGGGGCCATCTGCGCAACGAGCAAAAGCGCCTGGACTTGCGCAACACCGGCGACGGCATGATGAGCGCCCGCACCAGCTGCCTGGGGCCCTGCAACCTCGCGCCGGTGGTGCAGGTGTTCCCGGAGGGCACGTGGTACGGCGGCGTGGACGAGGCGGGCATCGACCGCATCGTCGAATCGCACCTGCTGCGCGGCGAGCCGGTGGCCGAGTTGGCCTACCCGCAGGTGCCCGGCAAGCAGACCCTGCGCTGAGAGACGGGCACCGCGCTCGGGCAGCGCCACGCCGACGGCCTCCTGCAGCCGCCGGAACGCCTGAACGCATCCACCCCGTTTGCAAGACGGTGCCGGGCGACACGCTCCATGCCTGGCGTCTGCCACCGGAGAAATTCCCATCGAAATGGGCTCCAGCGCAATCAAATCTAGGGCATGCTGCTATTAAATAAATAGCAATCTGCCCTGCCCCCAATCGCCGGGGGCCAACGGCGCCGAGCCGCCCGCCCCCGGCGCCCGCTCAGAACGTCGCCTTCACGCCCACCTTCAGGCTGCGCCCCGGCAGCGGCGACTTCGGGAACGCCGTGGTGGTCAGGATCGACGTGGCGCTGTAGGCCAGCTTGTCGGTGATGTTGTCGAGGCGCGCATACCACAGCAGGTTGCTGCGCGTGGCGCCGAACTGCACCTGCTGGTGGTAGCCCACCGAGGCGTTCCACAGCGTGTACGCGCCGGTGGTGCGGGTGCCGTCGCTGGGCACGCGGTCCTGGGCGGCCAGGTGGTCAAAGCCCACGCCGGCGCGCCACGGGCCGCTGGCCCAGGCCAACGTGCTTCCGAGGCGCAGCGGCGCGATGCGCGGCAGCGGCTCGCCCGTGTCCTCGTTGGTGGCGCGCACGAGGTCGCCGCGCAACTGCAGGTCGAGCGTCGATGCCGTGTCGCCGAACAGCGTGGCGCCGGCCAGCCCGCTCTCGCCCACCAGGCGCACGCTGCCGCTCGCTTCCAGGCCGTAAAACTTGGCGCGCACGCCCTGGTAGCGGTACTCGGGCAGCGCACCGTCCGTGCCGGCGGGCACGCGCTCTCCGTCTTCCGTCAGGCTGGCGCCCGTGGGCGTCAAGCCGATGTAGTTGGAGAACCGGCTGTAGAACGCGGTGACGGCGAATCGCTGAGGCCCGCTCTTCCAGGCGGCGCCTACGTCGATGCTGGTCGCCTTCTCCAGGCCCAGGCGGCTGTCGCCCGTCTCCCAGGCGCCGGTGGCGATGTGCGGGCCGTTGGCGAACAGCTCGTAGTCCTTGGGGGCGCGCTGGGTGTACGACAGGTTGGAGGTCAACTGCCAGTCGGGCGCCAGGTTCACGAGCGCGCCCACCGCCGCGCTGTGGGGGTGGAAGGTGTGCTTGCCGGTGTCAAAGCGGTCGGTGTCGGCGCTGCCGAACGATTCGACGCTCACCTGCTCGGTGCGGGCGCCGAAGGTCAGCTTGCCCCAGCCGGTGGCCAGTTCCTCGTGCGCGAACAGCGCGGTGGACCGGCTGCGGCTGTAGGGCGCGAAGGCCTCTTCGCCCACCGCCGAGAAGCGCGACGATTCGGCCTGCAGCCCGATCACGCCCTGCAGTGCGCCCAGCGGCGCGTGCTTGGCCTCCAGCCGCAGGTCGTTGCCCCGGTTGCGGAAGGTGGTGCCGGCCTCGCCGCCCTCGAATTCGGTGTGCACGTAGTCGGTGTGGCTGGCCTGCATCTTGATGCTCTGCAGCGGGCCCGCGTCGATGCGCCACTCGCCGTCCAGCGCGTAGCGGTTGGAGCGCATGCCGATGGTCACGTCGTCCTCGGCCACGGTGCCGTAGTCGTTGCGGTAGGTGCTGGCCGAGGCGCCCAGGTAGCCGCGGTCGAAGAACACCGTGCCGCCCACCGCGCCGCCGCGCGTGTGGCTGGCGGAGTTGCAGATGCGGCGCGCCAGGCCCGGCGAGCCGGGCTTTTCGCAGGCCAGGTCGGCCGGGGCGCGCACGTCGTCGGTGTCGCGGTCGAACACGTCCACGTGCAGCGCATAGCGGTCGTTGCCGCCCTCCACCATCGCGCCGCCCGAGCGCTCGCCGTTGCCCGTGGCGGCCGCCGCCTCGGCCTTGCCGGCCACGCCGTTGATGGGCTCGCGGGGAATGCGGTTGTCGATCACGTTGACCACGCCGCCCACGGCGCTGCCGCCGTACAGCAGCGCCGCCGGGCCGCGCAGCACTTCGATGCGCTCGGTCACCAGCGCCTCGGTGGGCACGGCATGGTCGAAGCTCAGGGCCGAGGCGTCCAGCGTGGCGCCGCTGTTTTGCAGGATGCGGATGCGGTCGCCGTCCAGCCCGCGGATGATGGGGCGGCTGGCATTGGGGCCGAAATAGGTGCTGCTCACGCCCGGCAGGCCGTCCAGCGTCTCGCCCAGGGTGGACTGGGTGCGCAGGGTGAGCGCATCGCCCGACAGCTGCGCGGCTGGCGCGACCACGGTGGCGGCGCCCAGCGGGTTGCCGGTGACGGTCACCTCGGGCAGGCGCGCGGCCGGCGCCGTGGGCGTGGTTGGCGTGGGTGCGGAGGCACTGGCGGACGCTGCGGGTTCGGCCGCGTTGGCCGCCTGGGCGTGCACGGCCGGCAGCAGGCCGGGACCGCCCAGCGCCAGCAGCGCGGCCCAGGCCAGGGGGCGCAGCGTGGCGCGCCGCGCAGCGGGAGCGTGCGCTGGGCGTGCGGTGAGGGGCGCAGCAGGCTGCGCGGTGCGGTGGGGGGAGTTCATGGATTCAGGCTTCACGAAAAGGGGCGGCGGCCTGCGCGCGCACGGCGCCGTTCTCCTGCGGCCCGGGCAGGCCTGGGCGGGCGGAACGGCCTGTGCGTGGAGCAGGCAGTCAATCAGGCAAAAAGTGCCACCAGCGCAAATTTGACTAGGGCATTTAGCTATCAAAAAAGGAGCATCGCCGCACTGATGTCGGGGGTGGCCAGCGGTGGCCGGGGCGGTGCGGAGACGGCGCGGTCAGCCCCGCGCGGGGGGCGCGCGGGCGAGAAAGGCCGACCGCTGGCGCGTGCCGGTGTGCGAGGCGTGTTCCGGCAGCGGTGCCTGCGCGGCGCCGTGCACCGTCGGCAGCACCAGGGCCGCCAGCAGCGCGCCGCTGAGCAGCAGCTGGTCCAGCAGCTGGCAGTCGGCGCCGTGGTGGCCGGCGAACAACGCGTGGAGTGCGTCGCCGCCCTGCCCTGGCCGCGCATCGGGCGCCGTGGCATGGTGCGCCACGCCCGCCGGCCAGGAGACGGAGGCCGAGGCGAGGCCCGGCGCCACGCCGTGCACCACCTGGTGCATGCGGCCGAGCAATGGCGCCAGCAGCAGCGCGAACGCGATCCACCAGACGGCGATGCGTCGGCGGTGCGGCAGTGGCTGCGGGCGCGCGGGTGTCATGGGGAACGTGGGGGCGGCGAGTTTGGGCGCTGTGTCAGCGAAACACTCGCATCACTGGACGGGCCTGGCGTCGACCATGCGGTAGAACAGGCCGTACTCGTCGTTGCGCAGCGTCTCGAAGCGGCCCTCGACCACCACGGGTTCGAGCGAATACGTGACGGGGGACGAGGCCTTCACCTCGACCATGCTCTCCGGCCCGCCGGGAATGCAGAAGGCGCAGGTGAGCGGCACCGAGGTGAGCAAAAAGTGCCGCTGCTGCGGCTTGGCCGTCATGGGCACCATGAAGCCCTGCACGCGCTGCACGGTTTGGTTCAGCGCCTTCTGCTCGGGGTTGAAGACCGGCTCGATGCGGGTCTTGAGGGTTTTCTTCTGCAAGTTGGTCAGCGTGGACCAGGGGACCACGTCGCTGCGCGTGGGCAGCGGCTTGATCGGGCTTTGCGGGCTGTGGTAGCCCGCGCCGTTGCCCGGGGGCAGCCCACCGCCGCCCAGCGGGGACGACAGCGCCGCGCCGGCACCGTCCGGCGCCTGCGCGCCGGCCACGCCGCAGGCCAGCAGGCAGGCGAATGCGAGGGGGATGGCTTTCATGCGGGGGTCCTCAAAAAGGCGGCGAACGGCGGCCGGGCGCCCTGCCCGGCCTGTGCGATTGTCGCAGGCGCCCGGCCGGGGTAGGCCCGGGGACGGATCAATGCTGGTGCTTCATGCCGCAGAACTTGCCGATGGCCAGGCCCTTGCACGCCGCCTGCAGTTCCTTCTCGCAGGTGTCGTGGCCCTTGCCGGATTCCAGGCACTTGGCGGCGGCCTCGTGCGCGGCGGCCATGGCGCGGTGGCGCTGGATGTCGGCCTTGGTATCGGCGTCGGAATGCTGCTGCGCCTGGGCGGCAACGGCGGCCAGCAGAAAGAGCGGCGCGAGCGCCAGGGCGCGGAGTCGGGAGGTGGCGGTCATGGAAAAAGTCCTTTCAGGGAGGTGAGTGACAAAGACAGGGGGAAGGGTTCGGGGCCGTCCAGGCATCGCGGCATTCCAGGTCAGGGCCGCGCCAGCAGGTCGGCCACGTCCACCCGGTACGCCTGCACGGCCGGCAGCAGCGCCGCCACCGCCGCCACGGCCACCGCGAGGCCGGGCACCGCCCATTCCTCGGGCAGCCACAGCGCGCCGGTGACGGGCATGGCGTTCTGCGCCTGCAGCATCCAGCCCACCACCGCCGCCAGCGCATGGCCGGCGGCCAGGCCCAGGGCCGAGGCAATCAGCGCCAGCCACAGCGCCTCGGCCAGCAGCAGGCCGCCCACGCGCGCGGGCGAGGCGCCCAGCATGCGCAGCATGGCCAGGTCGGCGCGGCGCTCGCGCACGGCGTTCCACAGCGCGATGAAGACGCTCAACGCCGCCACGCCCAGCAGCACCGCGCCGAAGGCCTGCAGCACGTCGGCGCCCACGCCCAGCAGGCGCAGCAGGCGCGTCACCTCGACGGCGGGCGCGGCGGCCTGCATGGGGGTGTTGGCATTGATGTAGCGCGGCAGGGTCACGGCCGCGAGCGGGCTGCGGTAGCGCACCAGCGCCAGCGTCACCTCGCGCTCCTGGCGCAGCGCCTCCAGATCGTCGGGGTCGTCGGCCTGCGCGCTTTCGTGCACCTTCCACACGGATTCGGTGGCGGTGAGCACCAGCCGGTCCAGCACGCAGCCGCAGGGCGCGAGCACGCCCGCCACGGTGTAGGGGTGGTCGCCGTGCGCGTGCCCGCCGCCGGCCAGGCCATGGCTGCCCACGAACCGCCGGCCCAGCAGCGCGTCGCCCTGCCCCGGCGCGGCATCCTGCGCGGCGCTGGCCATGGCGCGCGCCACCGTTGCGCCCAGCACGGCCTCCATGGGCTGCTGCCACAGGCGGCCCTGGGACAGCGCGGCGCCGTAGTGCGCGGGGTACTGGGGCGTGGTGCCCACGATGCGGTAGCCGGAGAAGCTGTCGCCCAGGCTCAGCGGAATGGCCTCGGCCACCAGCGGCTGGCGGGCCAGCGCCTCGAAGTCGGCCAGGGCGATGTTGCCGGGCGGCACGTCGATGTGGAACACGCCCGCTAGGATCAGCTGCAGCGGGCTGCCCTTGGCCCCCACCACCAGGTCGATGCCCTGCACGTCGCGCTCGAACGCCTGGTCGATCTGGCGGCTGACCAGCAGCACCAGCGTGACCGCGGCGAGGCCGAGCGCGAGCAGCAGCAGGTTGAGCGCGGCCGGCAGCGGGCGCGACCACAGGTATCGCCACGAAAGGCCCAGGACGTTTGCTATATTTTTCATAGCGATATGCCCTAGGATTGATTGCCCTGCAGGCCGATTTCATTCAGATCCAGGCGCTGGGCGCCCGGCCGGTCCGCCAGGGCCTGCGCCGCGCGCCGGTCGTGCGTGGCGACCACCAGGCTGGCGCCGCACGCCTCGGCGCAGGCCGTGAGCAGCGCCAGCGCATCGGCGGCGGCCTCGTCGTCCAGGCTGGCGGTGGGCTCGTCGGCCAGCAGCACCCGGGGCGACAGCAGCACGGCCCGCGCCAGGGCCACACGCTGCGCCTGCCCGCCCGACAGTTGATGCGGCCGTCGGCCCGCCAGGGGGGCCACACCCAGGCGGTCGAGCGCAGTGTGGATGGCGGCGGCATCGCGCGGCAGCCCGGCGGCGAAGTACGGCAGCGCGAGGTTCTCGGCCACGGTGAGCGCGGCGCTCAGGTGCAGGGTCTGCGGCACGAAGCCGATGTGGCGCGCCCGCCAGGCATCGCGCGCCGCGCCACCCAGGCGGTCCAGCGCCTGGCCCGCCACCTCCACCGTGCCGGCGCTGGCGCGGCGCAGCCCGGCCACCAGGGCCAGCCAGGTCGATTTGCCCGAGCCGGAGCGGCCCTGCAGCAGCAGGCAGCCGCCCTGCGGCAGGTCCACATCGGGAAACCGCAGCGGTGCGGTGCCGGCGTGGGCGAAGGCCAGCGCCTGCGTGCGGATCACTCGCCGTCCCCGGGGTGCGCGGTTTGCGCGCACACCGCGCACCGGCCGCGCACGGCGACGTCCAGCGCCAGGCGGTCGTGGCCGGCCGAGGCCAGGGCCTTCAGCATCTGGCGCGCGGCCGCCTGCAGCGGGGCCGCCCCTTCGGTGACGGGAAACTGCCGGTGGCAGTCGTTGCACTCGAAATGCGGCGCGGCCGGCTCGCTCTTGTGGCTCACCAGGGTGTAGCGGGCCACGCGCTGGGCATCGATGTGCCGGCGCATCAGCCCGGCGCTGGCCAGCCGGTCCAGCAGCCGGTAGACCGTGACGCGGTTGACCACCACGCCCCGGCGCGCCAGGGCGGATTCCACCTCCGCGCCGGACACCGCGACGGAGGGCTGCGAGGACATCAGCGCCAGCAGGGCGCGCGTGGCGCGGGTGGAACGCAGGCCGGGCGGCAGGGCGCGGGGCGCGGAGGGATCGGAGTGGGGAGAATGGGGCATGGCGGGCGGCCGGCGGCGCGCGCAAAAGGCGCCGGGGATGGCTTGGTAACGCAAACGGGTTGCATTATGGCAGCTTTGACCGGACCGCCCTTCCCGTTCGGCCGTCTGGCAGGTGGCCCGCTGGCCCCACCCCGCCGCTACGGCGCCTGCCCGTCCTGCAGTTTCCGGAGCTGGCGCCGCAGCCGCACGTTGTCCAGGCTGAGGGCCAGCCAGGAGAGGCCGAAGAGTCCGTAGAACACCGCCTCCCCGAAAAATGCGAAGGCCAGCCAGGACGCACCCGCGCACGCCAATGCCGTCACCAGCAGGTACGCGCCGTCCTTGAAAGAAGAAGATGGGGCCATGGGGATCACCTCGCCCGCGACAGGCTCTGGGGGGACAGCGCCAGGGTCATGCGCCCCGCATGCCGGCGCTGGTAGATCTGCGGGTGGGTCTGCAGCACCGTGCCCACCTGCGGGTTGAGAAAGCCGTGGCGCGACGCGTAGAACAGCACGTCCGACAGCCCGGTGCCGCCCGAGATCACCCGCCCGGTGGCCACGGCCGCGCTGCCCACCGCCGCCCCGGCGAAGTAGGCCACGCCCAATGCCCCCAGCATGGCCAGGCGCTCGGGCAGTGTGCCGGCGACGACCAGCTCGCCCACCGTCACCCGCGGCCCGTGCACACGGGCGGCGTCCACCAGGGTCTTGATGGTGCCCACGATCAACGCGTAATTCGGGAACGCGGTGGCCGGCACGGGAATCCCGAGCGCCTCCATGTTCTCCCGCCAATAGTCCAGCCACCGGGGTTCATTCTCTGCACCTGCCGACACGGTTCGACCTCCGCCTGAGCCCTTGTTTTGACAGGGCGCAAGTCTAGGCAAAAATCGAAGGATTTTGCTGATGAATTACGTAACTATTGGTTGAATCAATGGCCCGCGACCGCAGGCCACCGGGGCGCCGCCGGCTCAGTCCGGCTTCAGGAACCGGGTGAACGTCTTGCGGAATTTCTCCACCTTGGGCCCCACCACGAAGGCGCAGTAGCCCTGGCCGGGGTGGTTCAGAAAGTAGTCCTGATGGTAGTCCTCGGCCGGCCAGTAGCCCTTGAGCGGCACCACCTCGGTCACTATCGGGGCGCCGAAGAGCTTGTCCTGCGACATCTGCCGCACCATCGCCTCGGCTTCGCTTTGGTGCTCGGGGGTCTCGGTGTAGATGCCGCTGCGGTACTGCGTGCCCACGTCGTTGCCCTGGCGGTTCAGCGTGGTGGGGTCGTGCGTGGCGAAGAAGATCTCCAACAGGTCGCGCAGCGCGATCACGGCGGGGTCGAAGGTCAGCCGCACCACCTCGGCATGGCCGGTGGTGCCGGTGCAGACGTCCTCGTACGTGGGGTTGGGTTCGCGGCCGTTGGCGTAGCCGCTCTCCACGTCGGTCACGCCGCGAACGCGGTCGAACACGGCTTCGGTGCACCAGAAGCAGCCGCCGCCCAGGGTGATGGTTTGCAGTGTCATGGGATGGTCTTACAGGGTAGGAGTGGCGATCGGGCCATTATGGAAGTCCCACCGCGTTGACGCTGCTCTGCGGGATTGCTACATTACTAACCAGTCAGTCATTAATTATGAATTCGTCCCCCTCCCCCTCCCCCGCCCCCCCGCCGTCCACCGAGGCCTCCAAGCGCGAGCGCCGCAAGGAGGCACGGCCGGGCGAACTGCTGGACGCCGCGCTGGAGCTCTTCGTCGAGAAGGGCTACGCCGCCACCAAGGTGGACGAGGTCGCGGCCCGCGCCGGGGTGTCCAAGGGCACGCTGTTCCTCTACTTTCCGAGCAAGGAAGACCTTTTCAAGGAGGTGGTGCGCCAGAATATCGGCCGCCATTTTCCCGAATGGGACCTGGAGATCGACCAGTACCCCCACAGCACCGCCGAGCTGCTGCGCTACGCCTACCAGCTGTGGTGGGAACGCATCGGCGCCACGCCCGCCTCCGGCATCACCAAGCTGATGCTCGGCGAATCCAACAACTTTCCCGACATCGTGGCGTTCTACCGCAACGAAGTGGTCGAGCCCGGCCAGCGGCTCATCGGCCGCATCCTGCAGCGCGGCGTGGACCGGGGCGAGTTCCGCGTGCCCGACATGGATTGCAGCATCCACGTCGTGCTGGCGCCGCTCATCTTCATGACGATGTGGAAGCACTCCACGGCCTGCATGCCCGACCTGGAGCGGCTCACACCCGAGCGCTTCATCGCCGCGCAGGTGGACAACCTCCTGTGCGGGCTTTGCGTGCCGGTGGCCGCGCCGCCTGCGGCCCCTAAAATCGAGGGTTGACCCGATCCACGATCCCGCCCGGAGTAACCCCATGAACATGCCCCTGAACACGTCCGCCAACATCAGCGATCCCATCCTGCAGGCCCGCTACAACATGATCGAGCAGCAGATCCGCCCTTGGAACGTGCTGGACACCGACGTGCTGGACCTGCTGTCCGTGGTGCGCCGCGAGGAATTCGTGCCGCCCGCCTACCGCAGCATGGCGTTCATGGACATGGAGATTCCCCTCAACGCCTCCAACGAACTGGCCCAGCGCCTGGGCCAGTGCATGCTGGCGCCACGCGTGGAAGCCCGCCTGCTGCAGGACCTGCAGGTCAAGCCGACCGACCGGGTGCTGGAGATCGGCGCCGGTTCCGGCTACATGGCGGCCCTGCTGGCCCACCGCGCCGCGCAGGTCCTGGCGCTGGAGATCGAGCCCGATCTGGTCGAATTCGCCCGCGAGAACCTGCGCAGCGCCGGCGTCCTGAACGCCGAGGTGCGACAGGCCGACGGTGCCCAGGGTGCGGCGGAGCAAGGACCCTTCGACGTGATCGTGCTCAGCGGCTCGGTGAGCGACGTGCCGCAGGCCCTGCTGTCGCAACTGAGCGAAGGCGGCCGGCTCGCCGCCGTCGTGGGCCAGGAGCCGATGATGCGCGCCACGTTCATCCGCCGCACCGGCGACCGTTTCGAGACCACGCAGCCGTGGGACACCATCGCCCCGCGCCTGCTGCACTTCCCCGAGCCATCGCGCTTCACTTTCTGATCCCCTTTCGTCTTTCTCAGGAATCCGCATGATCGACCACGTCCGCCCCGCCCAGCTCACCGAGTGGCTCGCAGCCACCCCCGTCGGTGCCCGCCCGCTGGTGCTGGACGTGCGCGAGCCGTGGGAGCTGCAGACCGCGAGCGTCGCCGCCGAGGACGGGTTCGATGTGGCCGCCATCCCGATGGGCGATTTGCCCTCGCGCCTGGCCGAACTGGACCGCGACCGCCCCACCGCCTGCCTGTGCCACCACGGCGTGCGCAGCCTGCGCGTGGCGAACTACCTCGACCAGCAGGGCTTCGACCACGTGGCCAACATCAGCGGCGGCATCGATGCCTGGTCGCACGAGCGCGACGCGGCGGTCCCCCGGTACTGATCGATCCCCGTGGCCGCGGCATCGAGCCCGGCAGCGTGGGGCGCCACGCCTTCCTTTTCCTGAAAGACGTTCATGACGACCTTGCTTCGGTGCATTCCCTTGTCCCTGGCCGTGGCCGCTGCGCTCGCCAGTTTCGGCGCGCAGGCCCAGAGCCTGTCGCAACTGGTGGAGATGGCGCGCGGCTATGACGCGCCCTTCCAGGCCGCCAAGGCGCAGTATGACGCCGCCGGCAGCCGCGCCGAGCAGGCCCGGGCCGGGTTGCTGCCCAGCGCCGGCCTCTCCGCCGGGGCCAACTACGCCAAGACCGAAGTCAACCGCCCGCCGGTGGACCTGAGCGCCCCCAGCCAGAGCGTGGGCCTCACCGCCTCGCAGCCGTTGTTCCGCCCGGCCAACCGCATCACCTTCGAGCAGGGCCAGCGCGGCATCGACATCGCGCAGGCCCAGCTCGAAGGCGTGGCGCAGGACCTCATCGTGCGGGTCAGCCAGGCGTATTTCGACGTGCTGGCCGCGCGCGACACCCTCACCTTCGTGCAGGCCCAGAAAACCGCCGTGGCCGAGCAACTGGCATCGGCCAAGCGCAACTTCGAGGTGGGCACCTCCACCGTGACCGATTCGCGCGAGGCGCAGGCGCGCTTCGATCTGGTCGTCGCCCAGGAGATCGCCGCTGACAACGACCTGCGCGTGAAGCAACTGGCGCTCGACCAGGTGGTGGGGCGCCCCGGCGTGGCGCCGCAGCCGCTGGCCCTGCCCGTGCAACTGCCCGAGGTCGCCCCGGCCGACGTGGGCACCTGGGTGCGCTCGGCCGAAGAACTGCAGCCGCAGGTGCGCCAGGCCGCCATCGCGCTCGACGTGGCCCGCCTGGAGACGAAGAAGGCCGAAACCGGCCACCTGCCCACCGTGGACCTGCAGGCCGGCTACAGCGTCTCGCGCAACCCCAAGGGCACGCCGACCATTCCCAACGTCAACTCCCGCACCAACAACACCACCGTGGGCGTGCAGCTCACCTTGCCGCTGTTCGCGGGCTTTTCGGTGCAGAACCGCGTGAAGGAAACCCTGTCGCTCGAAGACAAGGCGCTGGCCGACCTGGACAACGCCCGCCGCACCGTGGCGCAGGCCACGCGCGCCGCGTTCTACGGCGTGCAGTCCGGCCAGGGCCAGGTACGCGCCCTGGAGGCGGCCGAAGCCTCCAGCCAGAGCGCGCTGGAGGCCAACCAGCTGGGCTACCAGGTGGGCGTGCGCATCAACATCGACGTGCTCAACTCCCAAAGCCAGCTCTACCAGACCAAGCGCGACCTCGCCCAGGCCCGCTACAACGTGCTGCTGGGCACGCTCAAGCTGCGCCAGGCGGCAGGCACGCTGTCGCAGGACGATCTGCTGGCCATTGATGCGCTGACGGTGCGCTGAGGCCTTCTCCGCCCGGGCGCGGCGGTCGGAAGGAGAGCCGCGGCTAAGCAGCGGCTAAGGCGGGCCGCTCAGCCGCTCGTAGATCGCGTGGATGCCGTCGCGGGGCGGCATCTCGCCAAAGAACGGGTCCTGAAGCAATTCCTGGGCGCTGGCGCGCTCGTCAGGGTCCTGCGCGATCATGCGGTTGAGAAGGCGGACGACATCGGCCTTGCTGTCCGACGGCAGCGCCTTCAACGCGTCCATGAACGGAAAGGTCTCCACCGAAGACGCCCTGCTGATGCCGACCAGGCCCATGGGGTAGTCCGGCGGTTTCAGGAAATGCACGAGCAACTGGGCCACGCTGTAGACGTCGCGCTTGTGGTGGCTGGCAGAGGCACGCATTTCGACGTATCCCCAGGTACCCATGCGCAGGGGCTCCCCCTTCTCGCCCCCCAGGCCCATGTCGATCAGCCGGAACATCTTCTGGCGTTCGTCGTAGAGCACGTTGTTGTGCGAAATGTCCTGGTGCACCACCCCCTCGTCGGCGAAACGCGAGGCGCCGATGAGCACGTCGGCCACCATCTCCCAGGCCAGGGCCAGGTACTCCAGCGGCTCGATGTCCCCCCGATTGAGCGCCTGGCGGGACCGGTCGATCACCTGGCTGACCTTGGGGCCTTCGATCTTCTCCGCCAGGATCCCGAACAGGCTGCCGATCTGGACCAGGCCGTAGACCCGCATGACCTGGGCGGTGTCTCCGAGCGCCGCCGCCACCTGGTATTCCTTGTGGATCTTGGCCTTCTCCTGCTCTATGGCATCGGCCGGGTCAGCGCCCTCCTCCAGCGTGTCGTACAGCTTGCGCGAGGTCGGGTTGGCAGGATCGGTGCACAGCATGGCCTTGAACACGAAGTCGCGTCCGCAGTCCCTGCCATCGCGCCAGAAGTTCTCGGACAGTCGCACCGCGTAGGCGGTGCCTGCGGCGCCTGTGCCCAAGCGCCGCAAGCCATGCGCGGGCCGAGATGTGTCGTCGCTGGAAGGCTCCAGCGCGACGACGGTGAACCCGTTGCTGATGTCCGCCGCGCCCGGTTTCAGCGCGGCCAGACGGTCCACCAGGTCCGGCGCGCTGCACTGCTGGCTGAGCTTGCGCACCAGGCGCGGGCTGAGCACCACGCCCGGGCTGGTCGAACGCTTTATGCTCTGCAACCTTCGCTCCTTTCCCAGGGCGCTGAGCGCGTTCCATGGATCCGAAGTCCGATGGCGGGAAACCGGCGTGGGCGGGTCCAGCAGGGAGGCAAGGATCGAGGGCGGGCTGGGAAACGCCTTATCGCCCGGGCTGGACCGGGGCGTCGACAACGGGCTGCCGCTCCCCGGCAACGAGCGGGGGCTGAACCCCCCGGCCATGCGGTCGCCGAGCGCGGGAAGCTGCGCATTGAACCGCAACCCCTCCCCGGCCCGCTCGCCCAGCTTCAGCCGTCTTCGCTCCAGCAGGAGCGACGCGTGCCCGGCCTCGGGGGCAGGAAGACTGCGGTTCGTTGGCGGCTGTGGCGTCTGGTTGTCGGATCTCCGGGTGTCCTCTACGCCCTTGGGGGCGCTTCCCGTTGAGGGTGGGGTGATCATGCTGGGCGCGTGCTGGAAGTTGGATGCGGCAGAGGGCACCACTAAATCCCAGCCGGCGAACTGTCAGGTGCGCTGGTGCGAAGCCATGCGCAGATGGCCGAATCTATCCCTCCATGTGCCATTGCGCCTCAGGCGCCCAAGGGCCGGCCGAAGCGCCAGGCGTGTTTGGCGGGCGGTCAGGCCCGCCCTTCGGTATCGGCCTGCGGCGGAGCGGGCAACGCGGGCCGCCGGCGCTGCCAGCGTTCCTGCAAGCCCACGACCAGCACGAAGAAGACCGGCACGAACAGCACGGCCAGCACCGTGGCGGTGACGATGCCGCCGAACACCCCGGTGCCGATGGCGTGCTGGGTTTCCTGGCTGGCGCCGGTCGCCAGCATCAGCGGAACGACGCCCAGCGCGAACGCCAGCGAGGTCATCAGGATGGGCCGCAGCCGCAGCCGCGCCGCCGTCACGGCCGCATCGACCAGCCCGTGGCCCTGCTCGCGCAACTGCTTGGCGAACTCGACGATCAGGATGGCATTCTTCGCCGACAGCCCGATCACCGTGATCAGCCCTACCTTGAAGAACACGTCGTTGGGCAGCCCGCGCAGCAGCACGGCCGCTACAGCACCGATCAGGCCCAGCGGCACCACCAGCATCACGGCTGCAGGAATCGACCAGCTTTCGTACAGCGCGGCCAGCACCAGGAACACCACCAGCATCGACAGCGCCATCAGCAGCGGCGCTTGCGCAGCCGACTGGCGCTCCTGCAGGGATTGCCCGGTCCAGGCGATGGCGAATCCGGGCGGCAGCTGCCGGGCCAGGCGCTCCATTTCCGCCATCGCGGCGCCGCTGGAGACGCCCGGCGCGGCGCTGCCCGACAGGCGCGCGGCAGGGTAGCCCTGGTAGCGGGCCAGTTGCAGCGGCGTTTCGGTCCACACCGGCGTTACCACCTCGTCCAGCCGTGCCATGCCACCGCCGGCGCTGGGCACGGGCAGTTTCAACACGTCGCCGATCTGCATGCGCGCCTTGGCATCGGCCTGCACGATGACCTGCTGCATGCGTCCCCGGTTGGGAAAGTCGTTCACATACAGCGAGCCCAAGGCCGCCGAGAGGGTGTCGCTGATCGCGGAAAACGGCACGCCCAGCGCCGCGGCCTTCTGGCGGTCGATGTCCAGGCGCACGCTCGCACCCGGGGGCAAGCCGTCGGCATACACGCTGGCCAGCAGCGGGCTTTCGGAGGCCAGCGCGATGAGCCGCGCCTCGGCCGCCTTGAGGGCTGCGTGCCCCTGGTGGGAGCGGTCCAGCAGCCGCACCGTGAAGCCGGACGACGTGCCCAGCTCGTCGATGGCCGGCGGCATCAGGCTCATCACCGTGCCCTCCCTGGTGTGGGCCATGGCCTGCTGGGCGCGCGAGACCTCGTCCTGCGCGGTGGCTCCGTCCCGCTGGGGCCAGTCCTTGAGCATGGTGAACGCCAGTGCCGAATTGGGCCCCGAGCCGGAGAAGCCGAAGCCGATCACCGTCTGGTTGGTGGCAATGCCGGGCCGCGCGGCGACATGCGCCTCGTAGTCCTTGACCACGTCCAGCGTGCGCTCCATGGTGGCGTCGGCCGGCAGCTGGAAGGAGGTCATGAAGTACCCCTGGTCCTCCTCTGGCAGGAAGGCCGAAGGCAGCCGCACGAACGCCCAGCCCAGCAGGGCCACGATGGCCAGGAAGCCCACCATCACGCGGGCCGGCCGGCGCAGCAGACCGCCGACCTGCCTGCCGTAGGCATCGGTCAGGCGGGCGAAACGCCGGTTGAAGCCGCCGAAGAAGCCGCGCTTTTCGTGGTGACCGGCCTGCACAGGCTTGAGCAGCGTGGCGCACAGGGCAGGCGTCAGGCTCAGCGCAAGGAATGCGGAGATGAGGATGGAAGTTGCCATCGACAGCGCGAACTGCTGGTAGATGGCGCCCACGGACCCGCTGGCGAACGCCATGGGAATGAACACGGCCGTCAGCACCAGGGTGATGCCCACCACGGCGCCCGTGATCTCGCGCATGGCCTTGGCGGTGGCCTCCCGGGGGCCGAGGCCCTCAGCCGCCATCAGCCGCTCCACGTTCTCCACCACCACGATCGCGTCGTCCACGATGATGCCGATGGCCAGCACCATGCCGAACATCGTCAGCACGTTGATGGAAAAGCCTGCCACCTGCATGACCGCGAAGGTGCCCAGCAAGGCGATGGGTGCCACGATGGCCGGAATGAGCGTGTAGCGGACGTCCTGCAGGAACACGAACATCACGATGAACACCAGCGCCATCGCCTCCAGCAGCGTGTGCAGCACTTTCTCGATCGAGATCTTCACGAAGGGCGCCGTGTCGAAGGGCGTCGTGTAGCGCATGCCGGCCGGCAGCGCACGGCCCAGCTCCGCCAGGCGTTGGTGCACGGCTTCGGCAGTGCGCACGGCGTTGGCGCCCGGCGAAAGCTGCACCGCGGCCCCGGCCGACGCCCTGCCATCGTCGCGGGTGGCGAAGCCGTACGACTGCGCCCCCAGCTCGACACGCGCCACATCGCCCAGGACCACCCTGGAGCCGTCGCGGTTCGAACGCAGCACCACGGCGGCGAACTGCTCGGGCGTGGACAACTGCCCCTGCACCGTCAGCGGAATGGTCACGCGCTGGCCGGGAAGGCTGGGTGAATCGCCCACGCGGCCGGGTGCGATCTGTGCGTTCTGCTGGGACAGCGCGGTGGACAGGTCGTTCATCGACAGCCCATATGAAATGAGCTTGTCCGGATCCACCCAGATGCGCATGGCCTGCTCCGCCCCGAAAAGCTGGACCCGGCCCACGCCTTCGATGCGGCGTAGCTCCTCCACGCCGTTGCGCGCGAGATAGTCGCTCAGCGCCAGCTCGCCATGGCGGCCGTCCTCGGACACGAGGCTCACGATCAGCAGAAAGCTGGACGTGGCCGATTCGACGGTCACGCCGTTCTGGCGCACCGTCTGGGGCAGGCGCGACTCGATCGCCTTGAGCCGGTTCTGCACATCGACCTGCGCCAGCTCCGGGTTCGTGCCCGGCTTGAAGGTGGCCGAGATCTGCGCCGAGCCCGAGGTGTCCACCGACGACTCGAAATACAGCAGGTTCTTGACGCTGGAAAGCTCACGCTCGATCAGGCTGACGACCGAGTCGTTCATGGCCTGCGGTGTCGCACCAGGGTACGTGGCATACACGGTGACCGCGGGCGGCGCCACCGAGGGGTAGCGGGCGATCGGCAGTTGCGGCAGCGCGATCAGGCCCAGCAGGACGATGAACGCGGCCACCACCCAGGCGAACACCGGTCGCCGAATGAAAAATTGGGGCATCTGTGACTCCCTGCCCGCTCAATGCGCGCCGGCACGCAAGGCCGATGCCGATGCCGACGGCTGCCAAGGCTTCGGTGCGACCTGCGCACCGGCGGTGAGTCGCTCGATGCCCTCGACCACCACGCGCTGGCCAGGCTCCAGCCCGCTTCGGACGCGGTAGTCCGGACCGATGGCCTCTCCTAGCTGCACCTCGGCAGGCTGGGCGACATCGCCTTCTTGCACTCGCCATACCTGCGCCCTGCCCTCCACGCGCTGCACGGCCTGCTGGGGCACCAGCAAGGCATCGGCGTACTGGCTTTTCACGACTTCGGCGCGCACGAACATGCCCGGCAGCAACTGGCGCTCGGGGTTTTCCACCTGGATGCGCAGCAGCACGTCGCCCGTGCCCGGGTCCACCTGGAGGGCGGAAAACAGGATCCGGCCGTGCAGGGCATGGGGCTGCCCGTCGGCCCGCAGGATGCGGACGGGCAGGCGCGCGCCACCGGCCCGCAGTGCCTCCAGTGCCGACGCCGGCTGGCGCACATCCACATAGACCCTGTCGATCTGCTGGATGCGGGCCATGGGCGTGGCATCGCCCGTCCCCACCAGCGCGCCTTCGGTGACGAGCGCCTGGTCTATGCGGCCTGCAATGGGCGCATCGATCCGGGCGAACCGCAGGTCCAGGCGACGGCGCGCCAGCACTGCCTCGGCCTGGGCGACCTCTGCGGCGGCCTGGTCGCGCTGCGAGGCGGCGTCGTCGTAATCCTGGCGGCTGACCGCGCCCTCGCGCATCAGCGGCTCCAGCCGGGCCGTTTGGGCTTGCGCACGACGCCATGCGGCCTGGGTGCGCTGCAAGGCGGCCGCGGCCATGTCGGCATCGGCCTGGAACGGGGCCGGATTGATCTGAAAGAGCGGCTGTCCGGCCGCGATGTCCGCGCCCTGCTCGAAGAGCCGGCGCTGGACGATGCCACCCACCTGCGCACGGATCTCCGCCGAGCGGACAGCCGCCACGCGGCCGGCAAGCGCGTCGCGCACGGTGACCGCCTCGGGCTTCAAGGCCAGCACCGTGACCTGCACGGGCTCTGCCGCCGCCCTCTTCTCGGCCGGCTTGCACGCCACCAACCCGGCGGCCAGCGCACAACCCAGTCCCAGGGCGCCCCATCCTCGCATCGTCATCTTTCGGTCCTTCACTTGCATTCATGGCAGACGCGGCAGCGCCAGCAGGGACGCGATTCTGGACAAGCCGCGTCCGTTTTTTCTGGACGAAACATGGAACCAAAATGGAGAGAAAAAACAGCGGGCGAAGCCGGCACAATCCGGGCCATGACCGACACCCACCCGTCACCCACCGATCCCACGAGCGCAGGCGCACTCGTCCTGGTGGCGGAAGACGAAACGGAAATCGCCGAGATCCTGTGCGCTTACCTGCGCCGCAGCGGCTTGCGCGTCGTGCATGCCATGAACGGCCGCAGCGCGCTGGATCTGCACCTGTCGCTCAAGCCGGATCTGGTGCTGCTGGACGTGCAGATGCCGCGGGTGAGCGGCTGGCAGATCCTGTCGGAGCTGCGACACCGGGGCGACACGCCCGTGATCATGCTCACCGCCCTGGACCAGGACATCGACAAGCTCATGGGCCTGCGCCTGGGAGCGGACGATTACGTCGTCAAGCCGTTCAACCCGGCGGAGGTGGTGGCGCGTGTGCAGGCCGTGCTGCGCCGCACGGCCCACCAGGACGGACGCCGGGCCCAGAAGATCCTGCGGGTGGGCACGTTCCAGATCGATCCGGAGACCCTGGAGGCCAGCGTGCTGGTGGACGGCCAGCGGCAGTCCCTGGACCTGACGCTGACCGAATTCAATCTGCTGGCGCACATGGCGCGTGCACCCAAGCGGGTGTTCAGCCGCGCGGAACTGCTCGCGGCCTGCCTGCCGGAAAGCGATGCGCTGGAGCGCACGGTGGACAGCCACATCAGCAAACTGCGAAAGAAGCTGGAGCTGATCTCGCTGGAAGGCGTGCCGGCAAGCGTGCGGGGCGTCGGCTATCGGCTGGGGATCGCGGCATGACCGCGGCATACGGCCTGCGCCGCCAGCTGGTCGTCTCCCTGGCAGTGATGGCGATCGGCATCGCCCTGCTGTTCCTGCTGGGCTCCTATGCGCTCTTCGCCCTGTTGATGGCGTTCTCGCCTTCCAGCATTTCGGATGACCTCACGCCCTCGCCCATCGAAGCGATGTGGATGCTCTGCACCGTGCTCGTCGCCCTGGTGCTGGCGGTGGTCACAGCGGTCAAGCTCTCGCGCCGAATCGTGGTGCCGCTGAACTCGGTGGCCGAGAGCCTGCGCCGGATTGCCGAAGGCGACCTGTCGGCCCGGGCGACCACCGACGACGACTCGCTGGGCGAAACGGCGCAACTGGTGCGGGATTTCAACAGCATGGCGGAAAGGCTGCAGCACATGGCGCAGCAGCGGGCCTTCTGGAATGCCGCCATCGCCCATGAACTGCGTACCCCGGTGACGATCCTTCGCGGCCGCCTGCAAGGCATGACGGAGGGGGTGTTCGAGCCCACGCCGACGCAGTTCCAGGGCCTGCTGAAAAACGTCGAGGGCCTGGGCCGGCTGATCGAAGACCTGCGCCTGCTCGGCCTCAAGGACAGCGGCCACCTGGAACTGCACCTGGAGCTGGCCGATCTGGCGGCCGAGGTCGGCGCGGTGGCACAGGCCTTCGAGCCGCAGTTGCGCGCGGCCGGCTTCGCGCTGACCCTGGATCTGAACCCCCAGGAGGTGCTGTGCGACCCGGTGCGAATCCGCCAGGCGCTGTTGGCCTTGCTGGAGAATGCGCTGCGCCATGCCACGCCCGGGGCCATGCGCATCCGCCACTGGGTGGAGGGCGAGATGTGCCATCTGTGCGTGGAAGACAGCGGCCCCGGCCTGAATGCCGACGACGCAGCCCGCCTGTTCGATGCCTTCCAGCGCGGAGAGGCATCGCGCGGCCCATCTTCCGGCAGCGGCCTCGGACTGGCCGTGGTGCAGGCCATCGCCCAGGCCCATGAGGGGCAGGCAAGCTGGGCGCCCTCTCGCCTGGGCGGATCGGCCTTTGCATTGCAGTGGCCCGTTTGACACCCGGACCGGCCTGCACGCCCCGCCCCGGAAATACCAGGCGCCCCGATGCATTTCCCATTCACGCCGCCGATCATCCCGACGAATTCGACTTGTTCGCCCCTGCGGCGCTTCGGTGGGCATCGCCACCGGCGCCATCGCTTCAATGCCCTCGCGGCCCCACACAGGAAACCTGCCCATGCCATGGAAAAACACGCCCACCCGATTTGGCGCGATCGCCAAGTTCTTTCACTGGACAAGCGCCGCGGCCTTCATCGCCGCCTACGCAGTGGTCTATTACGTGATTTGGTTCATGGATGACACCCTGCCCGAATCCTGGCCTGTGCTGAACGTTCACTGGGCCCTGGGCTTGCTGGTCGGCACGCTGGTGTTGCCGCGCCTGCTGTGGCGGCTGTCGACCGTGCAGCCCGATCACCCGCCCGGCTCGCCGCTGGAACACCGGTTGGCCCAATGGGCGCACTGGGGCCTTTACGGGTTGCTGATCGCCATGCCGCTCACCGGCTACATCGGCACCGACGCACCCACCGACTTCGGCCTTTTCAGCGTGCCCAGTTTTCGCGAGACGGCCATGTTCGAGTGGCTGAGCCGTGCCTTGGGCGTGGGCTGGGACGCATTCGAGCCACCGGTTGACGCGGTGCACCATTTCCTGGGCCAATGGGTCGCCTGGATCGTGGTGGTGCTGCATGTCGCCGCGGCGCTGTTTCACCACCACGTCCGGCGCGACGACGTGCTCAAGCGCATGCTGCCTTGAGAGAGGCGCGCGCCCGCCTCAAAGCTGGTGCGTCACCAGCTTGAAATCCGGATCGTCCGGGTACGCCTTCACCTCGAAGCCCAGGCGCCGCATCAGCTTGAGCATGCTGGGGTTGTTGGCCAGCACCAGCCCGTCGACCTCCGACAGGCCGCGGTCGCGGGCCACGTCCATGATGCTGAGCATCAGGCGCGATCCCAGGCCGCGGCCGTTGAAGTCGTCGGCCACCACCAGCGCGAACTCGCAGCTGGACTGGTCGGGGTTGGTCACGTAGCGCGACACGCCCACGATGCGCTCGGTGCCGATGATCTCGCCGTCCTCGCCTGCACTGCGTTCGCGGTACACCGCCACCAGCGCCATCTCGCGGTCGTAGTCGATGAGCGTGAAGCGCGCCAGCATCGAGGCCGGCAGCTCGGCGATCTGCGAGATGAAGCGAAAGTACCGGCTCTCGGGCGACAGCTCCTTGACCAGCTTCTGCAGCATCTGCGCGTCGTCGGGGCGCACGGGGCGCACCAGGTATTCGCCACCGCCGCGCAGGGGCCACACCTGCTCGTAGCGCGCCGGGTAGGGCAGGATGGACAGGTGGCTGTAATGCTCGCTGCGCCCGCCCATGGACTGCGCGGCGTGGCCGACCACGATGCGGGCGTCCACGGCGACGGCGCCCTGCTCGTCCACGATCAACGGGTTGATGTCCATCTCGCGCAATTGCGGCAGCGCGCACACCATTTCGGACACGCGCAGCAGCACCTGCTCCAGCGCCTCGCGGTTGGCCGCGCTGGCGCCGCGCCACTCGCCCAGCGTTTCGGCCACGCGCGAGCGTTCGATGAGCCGGCGCGCCAGGAACTGGTTGAGCGGCGGCAGCTCCATGGCGCGGTCGTCGATCAGCTCGATCATCGTGCCGCCCGCGCCGAAGGTGATCACCGGGCCGAACGGGTCGTCCGTCACCAGGCCGATGCAGATCTCGCGCCCGCGCCGGGCGCGCGCCATCTTCTGCACCGTCACGCCCTGGATGCGCGCGCCCGGCTGCAGGCGGGCCACGCGCTGCACCATGTCGGTATAGGCATCGCGCGCCGCCGCCCCGGTGTGGATGTCGAGCGCCACGCCGCCCACGTCGGATTTGTGGCTCACGTCGGGCGAATCGATCTTGAGCGCCACCGGAAAGCCCAGCTGCGTGGCGATCATCATCGCCTCGTGCGCGCTGCGCGCCAGCAGCGTCTTGGTGACGGGCACGTTGAACGCGGCCAGCAGCGTCTTGGACTCCATCTCGGTCAGCACATGCCGGCGCTCGGCCAGCACGCTCTCGATCATCAGCCGCGCGCCCTCGATGTCGGGCTTGGCCAGCGAGGTGAGCGGCGGCGGCGTCTGCTGCAGCAACTGCTGGTTCTGGTAGAACGAAGCAATATTGCCGAAGGCCCCCACGGCCGCCTCGGGCGTGCGGAAGCTGGGAATGGCGGCCGCGCGCAGCACCTCGCGCGCCGGGCCCACCGAGGCATCGCCCATCCAGCACGCCAGCAGCGGCTTGCCCATCAGGCGCTTGGTCTCGGCCAGCGCGGTGGCGACCGCGGCAGCATCGGTGCCCGGCTTGGGCGAATAGATGGCGAGCACGCCGTCGATCTGGCGGTCCTTCTCGGCCGCCTCGACCGCGCGCCGAAAATGCTCAGGCCCCGCCTCTTCCGACACGTCGATCAGATCGGCCAGGGACGCCAGCGGCGGCAGCTGCGGGGCCAGCGCCTCGGCCGAGGCCGGCGACAGGCGTCCCAGCTGCAGCAGGATCTCGTTCACCCAGTCGGCCGCCAGCACGCCCGGCCCGCCGCCATTGGTGACGATGGCCAGCCGCCGGCCCACCGGTCGGTAGCGCGAGGCCAGGCACTTGGCGGCGGAGAACAGCTCCACGAACGACCGCACCCGCACCGCGCCCGCGCGGCGCAGGGCCGCGTCGAACACGTCGTCGCTGCCCACGATGGCGCCGCTGTGCGTGTGCGCCGCCTCGTTGCCCGCCGGCTTGCGCCCGGCCTTGAGCACCACCACCGGCTTGGCGTTGGCCGCCGAGCGCAGCGCACTCATGAAGCGGCGCGCGCTGGAGATGCCTTCCATGTACACCACGATGCTCTGCGTGCGCGCGTCGTTGGCCAGAAAGTCCAGCACCTGGGCGATGTCCACATCGGTGTTCGGCCCCAGCGACACCACCGTGGAAAAGCCCACGGCGTTCTTGGTGCCCCAGTCCAGGATGGACGCGGTGAGCGCCCCCGACTGGCACACCAGCGCCAGCGACCCCTCCCGCGCCAGCGGTCCGGCCGCGCTGGCGTTGAGCTGCAGGTGCGGGCGCTGCAGGCCCAGCGAGTTGGGGCCCAGCAGGTGCATGCCCTCGCGCCGGGCGATGTGCTTGAGCCGCGCTGCCTGGTCCGCGTCCATGCCGTGCGACATCACCAGCGCGGCGCGGCAGCCGATGCGCCCCGCCACCTCCAGCGCGGCCACCACATCCTCGGGCGGCAACGCGATCAGGGCCAGGTCCGCGCGTGTCTGCGCCAGATCGGCCAGCGTGCCGCTGGTGTGGATGTCCAGGAACTGCAGCGTGCCGGTGAAGCGCTGCGCCCGCAGCGCGGTGTGCAGCGCGCGGGCGCACGGCGTGAGCGACTCGGGCGCATCGGCCCGGCCGGCCAGCACCACGATGGAGCTGGGGGCGAAGAGCGGGGTGAGGTAGTGTTTTTCGATCATGGCAGGCAGGCAGCGGGCAAGCAGACAGGCAGGCAATCCATCGCATCGGTCGGCCAGGACGGATGAATGGGCGCCAGTGGCTGGCATTTTGCGGCATCGCGGGCACCGTGGGCACCCCGGCGCCGGGCGATATGCGCCGCCAGGCACGCGCTGTGGCTTCTGGCAGCCGTCAGATAGCCGTTACAGGTCCTCGGTGCGGTCCAGCCAGTCCGAGATGATCGCGTGCACCAGCCACAGCGTCTGGAAGAGCATGGCCCCGGCGAACGCGGCGATCGCCACGCAGGCCAGAAAGCAGGCAAAAACGTCCAACAGGCCCAGCGTGACCTGCGCCGCGGCCCCGATGAGCGCCGAGACGATGGACGCAAAAATCAGGTTGCTCACATTGCGCACCTGCGCATAGCGCCGGATGCGCGGGTCGATCTTTTTGAGCTGAGCGAACAGCTCGCGGTAGCCCGGCGTGTCGAACACCGTCTCCTTGAACTTGACCACGATGAAGATCTTGAGCGACAGCAGGAAGCTGCCCGTGGTGAGCAGGCCCGTGAACAGGCTGGCCCGGATCTTCTCGCCATAGAACTGCATGGCCCCATCGGCGTCGGGCACCCCATAGACCACACCGGCCACCACGGCGGCCGAGAACAGCAACGCCTGGAGCACATACCGCCTCATCGCATCGGCATCTCGAAAATGTGGCGGTGCTCGCGGCACTGCCGCAGCAGCTCCTCGACCACCCAGGCGGTGGAAAAGCGCGTCACGTCCAGCTGGTCGAGCCGGGAGGACAGCTGGTCGTAGTCGTATTCGCCGAAATTTTCCGGGTTGTCCAAGATGGAAATCACTTTCTCGACGCCATGGGCATCCACCCCTTCGATGCGGCCGCGCTGGGGGCGCTCCGCCCTCACGCACGCCTGGATGGCCGCCGCCAGCATTCTGCCGGGCGTGCCCGCCACGAAGGTGATCTTGCTGGAGCGGTTCTTGATGTAGGCCGTATGGGCCTTGAACTGCGCCTGCGGCACCTCGGGCGTGGCGACCACGTATTCGAAACTCTTCACCTTCTCCAGTTCTTCGATCATGGACTGCAGCGCCTCTTGCCGCACCAGCACTTCCCAGGAGAAGCGGGCATTGTGCTCGCGCCGGATTTTGACGCGCCGCGCCTCGGTCAACTCACGGCCACCAGCCGCCGCGATTTTCTCGGCGATCGCCTGCTCCTTGTACTGGTTGAAATGGGTGCCGGCCAGGTGGCAGAAGGTGCTCACGCTGCAGGAGTGGTGGTAGTACTGGTACATGCCCGCCCCCGTGCGCTTGTGCAGCACGAAGAAGTTGAAGTCCATCAGGCTGGCATCGCGCCGCACCTGCGCCACGCGCACCAGGATGTTGGTGGGCGCCCGGACCAGTTCGCAATAGGTCTTGTGGTCCTTGACGGTGATGACCACACCCACGTGGTAGTCGGGGTCCGCCGAATCGTTCAGGAAGAACAGGCGCTGCCCATCCGCGGGCGCGCTGGGGTCGTAGCCCCGGGCGGAAAGGGCCTGCGCGAAGGTCTCCAGCGACAGGGGGCCCTGCGGTTTAAGGACAAACCGGAATCCCATGAATTTGACTCGCATTGCTTTGCCTCCTGAAAGGGTTGCATGGCCAGCGTGCGTACCCCTTGGCAGGTGTGAGGCGGCGGGCGATGGATGCGGAGCCAAGGGGCGGGATAGTTGGCTTCGCGGTGGAGTGGAAAACGTGTTTCGGCCCGTGCATGGCCTGGGTTGGCCGAGGTACGGTGGGGTGTCTCACTACGAGTTGGCTTCATGCGCCGCCCAGGTCGTCAGCACTCCAGGAAGGATGGGTGAGAACTTGAAAGACTGTACTTAAAAACAGTATTTCGGACAACCTGAAAATCCCCGAGCACCAGTGGAGGAATGAATCAGCGCGCAGCAAGTCGTCCGGGCAACGCTGGAAGCAGCGGGTCACGGCAGGCAGCCATCCGGCCACAAGCCGCCGTTCGTGTGCCACAGTTGGGCTTCCTTTGAATCTTGAATCTGGATGTGGCAAATGGGTGTCGTCCGTTGCAAACCAATCACCGCCCCGTTCTGGGTAAGGATAGCCATTGCGCTCGCCTTGGCGTGCGCCTCGACCTTCGTGGCGCTTTGGGTGACATCGGGTGGTTTGGATCCCCAGAACAAAGGCACGCTGTTGGCCGCCATCCTGGTCGTTCCTTTGGCTTTCGCTGCAAAGCTGGATTGGCCTTCAGGCGCTTCCATCGCGTTGGCGGGCGTGACCTACTTCCTGTTCTGGATGGGTGCGGTCTGGTGGGTGACGCATCCAAAGACAATGGACAGTGCGTGAACTGCGGGTGCCAAGACTTGGCGAACGCTGATTGTGGTCAGTCCTCACAGCAGAAACTTGAAACGAAAATGGAACGAGCCAAGAACGGTCGCAGAGTGGCAATAAGTCTTGTGTGCTGGCTCTTTTCCAGCGTTGGCGTGTTGATGTCGCTAACGATGATCGTGAGCTCTTCGATGGTTGCCGTGATCGCCGATCCCGCTTCGGCAGTCAGGGGAACGGGGTTCTACCTTGGAATTGCAGCTGCCTTCGCTTGGTTGGCACTGATCGTGATGAACCTCGCCTGGCTGAGGGAAGAGCGAACATCCCTGCTCTGGCCGATGGGTGGTGGATTGGCTGGAATGGTATGTACAGCGGCCTTCTTGCCTTTCATTTTTCTTTTCCTGCCCTGCCTTTTGCTGGGCCTGTATCTGTGCAACGTTCATTTGTCCGGTAGCGCCAGCGATGAGACAAGCGCTAATTAGTCGCTGGTTCACCGTAACTCACGATTTTGCTAAATTTTTTCCCCTGTCAGAAATCGACATTGAAAGAATTACTGTATGGGATGGGCCTGGATAATTTTAGGCATATTGCTGTTAGGGCTTGGTGCGACTTCCCTGCGCCACTTGATCGTTCGAAGGCCCGCGAGCAGAGAAGTGGCGAAGATTTTTCAGGCCATTTGAAAGCCCGCCGCCTTAGTCGCTGATTTGCCATAACTATGTTTTCGTTGAGGGCACGCATTTGCCTGCAATTCTCGACTTAGCAAGTAAATTATTTATTGCATCAAATGGGCATTCTTTTCAGACACGGCGACACTCTTCGAGGCAAGGCGATCGCGCTGTTTTATCTTTTAATCATGTGCGTAACAATCAATGGAATGGGGCACGGAAATGTCATTCCGTAACCCCAGCTAAAGCCATGGGCAATTGCTGCCGCTTTCCTGATGGCCACATTAACAGCGCTAATTGTGCTTAGAGATAAAAATCCTGTGAGTCGGTTTGTTCGGAGTGGGATTTTAAAGCGCTTGGCAATTCTTTTGCTGTTCATCATGCCGCTTTTCGCCTTCTTGGGATACTTTTTGGTTTGTCTTGGTATTCCGGTACTGTACGCGCAAATGACGCAACCCACAGGTTATGCGGATGCATATGTGATGGAGCGCTGGAAGAGCTCAGGACGAGGATGCCATTTTAAAGCGAGCATTTTTGGGAGATCCATGCCATCAAAGATAAGCACTTGCATCCCAAAGCGAGATTGGGAAAAATTGAATCCGGGCGACCCTATAATCATTTCTTACTCACAAAGCATTCTGGGCTTTGTAGTGAATAATATTCAATTGAAATAAATTGGTGTCCTGGCCTTTTTTAAGGCCCGCTGAATTTGCCTTAGATGCCCCGGCCATCACGTCAGGGGTTGCCGAATAAGCACCTCCGGTTAAATTCGGCTGAATATATGCCGCGAACCTCTTCGTCAAGATTTTCGAAAATACTTGGTGCTAGACGCGTTTCCATGCTTGCTTATGACCGGATCCTGTCCTATGAGACAGTGTGCTCATGGCCTTCGGAATATGTTTCGCTACTCAGAAAGAACGCCCAACTCCTCTTGAGCGACCCTTGTAGGTAAGAATAAAAATTGAAATGCCGAAGAAGAGCTGAATGACATACCACATGATTCTGTTCTTCTTTTGGCCATTGACCAGTGCCAAGGTGTCTCGGTGCGTGCCATCAATCTGGACGGCCAATATGCGTCCATCCGTTAAATAAGCTGTCACTTCTTTTCCTGCATCGGCCTCCATGCCTGTGTATCCGCACCGATATCTCGGGCAATCCAAAATAATAATGCCCGCGCTACGAAGCTTCAAACTCTTTGCAGTCAATTCCAATTTTCCAGTAGCGCGAACCGCACCTTGACTGGACAGGACATGTAGCTTGTAAAGCTCATAAATTTCCGTCCCCCCCCAATATGAAGGAGGTCATGATGAGGGCTATCGCAACTCCCATCCACCATTCGCGTACTGACCTGACGGTCGCAATCACTGCTTTCCTCGTGAACTGATTGAAAGTTGACCCTGGTGACCTGCCATCAAGACGGTATGGCAATTACCGCTGCGGAGCCGCTCGTTAACCGTTGCGTGGGTTGGTTTTTCATTAGGGATCCACGGCGCCCGACGGACTTGATGGCCTGAAGTCCCCCGATCCCCCCACCTGCACCCGCAACATCTGCGCCACAGCCAGCGCCGTCGCCAACGCCGCCCCCCGGTGCGCGCTGGTAAACGACACCGCGCTGCCCTGCGCCTCCTCCAGCCTCGGCCCATCTCCCACCAGCGCCTGCGCCACGGCGACCCCCTCGGCCATGTCCCCCACCCGCAGCGCGGCCCCCGCTTCGCACGCCAGCCGCGCCGCCTCGGCAAAATTGAACGTGTGCGGCCCCGTCACCACCGGGCAGCCGCAGGCCGCCGCTTCGATCAGGTTCTGCCCGCCCAGCGGCGCGTAGCTGCCGCCCAGCAGGGCCGCGTGCGAGAGGCCGTAGTACAGCGCCATCTCGCCCAGTGAGTCGCCCAGCCACACGTCGGCGGTGCCGGGTGCGGCGCCCCAGGTGCTGCGGGGCGACACGGTCAGGCCGGCGGCCTCGATCAGCTCCCGCACCTGGGCGAAGCGCTGGGGGTGGCGTGGCACCACCAGCCACTGCACGGGCAGGACTGCTGCCGATGCCCCTGCGCCGGACGCTCCTGAATTGATAGCAGCATGCCCTAGTGTTATTTGTGCTGGAGGCTGTTTTGACTGCAAGGCCTCCAGCCACATCGCTTCTTCGCCCTCGCGGCTGCTGGCCAGCAAGACCACGCGGCGGCCGGTGGCGTCGCGCCATTGGCGGCCTTGCGCCAGTTGGGCGGCGTCGGGCACCACGTCGAACTTGAGGTTGCCGAACACGCCCTGCACGCGGGCGCCGGCCGCGCGCAGACGCTCGGCGTCGGCCTCGGTCTGGGCCCAGGCGGCGGCCAGGCCCGCGTAGGCGGGGCGGGACAGCCATGACAGGCGGCGTGCGCCGACGAGCGATTTTGCGTTGAGGCGGGAGTTGGCCAGCACCACGGGAATGCCGCGCTGGCGGCAGCCGGCCAGCAGGTTGGGCCAGATCTCGGTTTCCATGAGGATGCCGATCTCGGGGCGGAACTGCTGCAGAAAGCGCCGCACCGCACCGGGCGTGTCCCACGGCTGCCAGACCTGCACGTCGCCGGGCTGCAGCAGCTTTTCGCCTTCGGCGCGGCCGGTGGCGGTGCCATGGGTGAGCAGCAGCCGCATGCCGGGCAGCAACTGGCGCAGCTCGGCCAGCAGGATGGCGGCGGCCCGGGTCTCGCCCAGCGAGACGGCATGCACCCAGACGAAGGGGTTGCCCAGGCCGGTGGTGCTGATGGGGGCCAGGCTGTCCATCGCCTGCGGGTAATGGCCGAAGCGTTCTTCGACGGCCACGCCGTAGCCGGGCTCGGTGGCGGCGCGGCGGCGCAGCTTGGCGCGCAGCAGCGGCTGGGCCAGCCAGGTGATGGCCGAGTACAGGGCGCGGGCGGGGGTCACTGCCCTGCCACGCCCGCGGCGCCGGGCCGGTCGGGTTCTGTGGGGCGCACGCGGCCCCGCCACCCGTCGCCGTTGCCATCGCGCACTGCGATGACCAGGCAGGTGCCGGTGCCCGGGGCGGCCACCACGCAAGCGCCGCCCGGCGCCCAGAAGGCGCTGCGGCCCGCGCAGGCGTAGCCGCCGGTGGGCCCGCCGTGGTTGGCCAGCAGCACGGCCATGCCCCACTCGGCGGCGTAGCCCTGCAGCTGCGCGGTCTCGCGCGCATGGGCGCCTTCGGAGATCACCGAGCCGCAGGCATACAGCGTCGCGCCGCCCCCGCGTGCGGCGCGGGCGTGTTCGGGGTGCGTGGTGTCGGCGCACACGGCCAGCGCGGTGGGTTGGCCGGCCAGCGGGCGCACGTGGAAATCCTCGGTGCCCGGGCTGGCGAAGGTGTTTTCGCCGGGGTGAAGGTGGCGCTTGCGGTACAGGGCGGCGCGGCCATCGGGCTCGAACACCCAGGCGCCGATGGCCGGCAGGCCGCCCGGCACGGCGGGGGCCACGGGCGCGCCGACCACCACGGCCATGCCATGGGTGCGGGCGGCTTCGCGCAGCGGCGCCAGCACGTCGTCGTCCGCGCCAAGCACGTGGCGGGCCGCCAGGTCGGGCTCATAGCCCGTGAGCGACAGCTCGGGAAAGACGAGCAGTTGCACGCCTTCCTGGGCGGCGGCCTGCACCATCGCCAGGTGCGCCTGCACGTTGGCCGGCACATCGCCGGGGAGGGAGATCGACTGCGCCGCTGCCACGGTGTACAGCGGTGGGAACACGGGGGGATTCAAGGGGCGGATGGTCCGTGAAGCGGGCGGTGGATGGCAGGCGGCTGGTGGCGAACGATCAGTGGGCCGCGGCACCCACGTGCGCGTCGGGCTTGACCCGGTGCAGCAGCGCGAGCATGGCCGCTTCGATGCGCGCCAGCGCCTCGGGCGTGTGGCCTTCGAAGCGCAGCACCAGCACGGGCGTGGTGTTGCTGGCGCGGATGAGGCCGAAGCCGTCCGGCCAGTCCACGCGCAGGCCGTCGATGGTGTTGATCGTGGCCGGGGCGGCGAAGGTTTCGGCGGCCAGGGCTTGCAGCTCGGCGGTCAGGCGGTGTGGCTCGCCTTCGGCGCACGATACGTTCAGCTCGGGCGTGGAATGGCTGGTGGGCAGGCCGTTGAGCACGGCGCCGGGGTCGCTTTCGCGGCTCAGGATTTCGAGCAGGCGGCAGCCGGCGTAGGTGCCGTCGTCGAAGCCGAACCAGCGTTCCTTGAAGAAGATGTGCCCGCTCATCTCGCCGCCCAGGGGCGAGTCGAGTTCCTTCATGCGCGCCTTGATGAGCGAGTGGCCGGTCTTGTACATGACCGGCTTGCCGCCCGCCTCGGTGATGGCGGGTGCCAAGCGCTGGGTGCACTTCACGTCGAACAGGATGTGGCCGCCGGGCACGCGCGAGAGCACGTCGCGGGCGAACAGCATCATCTGGCGGTCGGGAAAGATGTTCTGGCCGTCCTTGGTGACGATGCCCAGGCGGTCGCCGTCGCCGTCGAAGGCCAGGCCCAGTTCGGCGTCGCTCGACTGCAGCGTGGCGATCAGGTCGCGCAGGTTCTCGGGCTTGCTGGGGTCGGGATGGTGGTTGGGAAAGTTGCCGTCCACCTCGGAAAACAGCTCGATCACCTCGCAGCCCAGCGCGCGGAAGATGCCGGGGGCCGAGGCGCCAGCAATGCCGTTGCCGCTGTCCACCACGATCTTCATGGGGCGGGCGAGCTTGACGTCGGAGGTGATGCGCTGCACGTAGGCGGGCAGCACGTCGGCCTGGCGCACGCTGCCGCCTTGGGCCAGCGTCCAGCTTTCTTCTTCCATGGTGCGGCGCAGGGCCTGGATCTCTTCGCCGTAGATGGCGCGGCCGGCCAGCACCATCTTGAAGCCGTTGTAGTCCTTGGGGTTGTGGCTGCCGGTGACCTGGATGCCGCTGTGGCACAGGGTGTGGGCGGCAAAGTAGAGCATGGGGGTGGTGGCGGGGCCGATGTCGATGACCTCGATGCCGGCGTCCACCAGCCCGGCGATCAGCGCGGCGGCCAGCGAGGGGCCGGACAGGCGGCCGTCGCGCCCCACGGCCACCACCGTCTGCCCCTCGGCCCGCGCGGCGGTGCCAAAGGCGCGCCCCAGGCCCCGGGCCACTTCGTCGTTCAGGGTGCTCGGCACGATGCCGCGGATGTCGTAGGCCTTGAAGATGGCGGGCGTGGGCTGCACAGGGGGTTCCTTCGCGGTTCGGGAGAAATCGCGGGGCGCGGCGGGCGCATGGTGCGCTGCGGCGCCCCTTCTCGTTGGACGGGGTCGCGGCATTGTAGGCGCGGGGTCGGGCGCCGCCGGGGCTGCGGCGCGTAGGCCGGCGCCGCATCTTCGGCCGCGCCGGACGCGTCCCCGGCGCGTCAGGCACATGTCCGGAAACGGCCAGCGCTGCCACGTCGCCGGCCTATGATGGCCCTCCAATGACTGCCTCCCGCCCTCCCCTGGCCACCGATGCCGACGATGCCCGCTACCGGGCGATGGCGGCGCGGGATGCGCGCTTCGACGGCCGGTTCTTCACCGGCGTGACCTCCACCGGCATCTACTGCCGGCCGGTGTGCGCGGTGCGCACGCCGCGGCGCGAGAACTGCCGCTTCTTCGCACTGGCCGCCCAGGCCGAGAGCGCGGGTTTTCGGCCCTGCCTGCGCTGCCGGCCCGAGCTGGCGCCGCGCGCGCTGGCCTGGTCGGTACAGGATGCGCCCGACATCCTGGTGCGCGAGGCGCTGCGCTTGCTGGAGGGCGAAGGCGCGTGGGAGGCCGCCGCCACCGGCCCGTCTCCCCTGCAGCGCCTGGCGGCCCGGCTGGGCGTGAGCGACCGGCACCTGCGCCGCATCTTCGAGACGGCTTTGGGCGTGTCGCCCCTGCAATACCTGCAGACGCGCCGCCTGCTGGCCGCCAAGCAGTTGCTGACCGACACCGACCTGCCCGTCACGCAGGTGGCGCTGGCCAGCGGCTTCGGCAGCGTGCGGCGCTTCAATGCGGCGTTTGCCGGGCACTACGGGCTCAATCCCACGCAGTTGCGCAAGACCGGCGCGGGCACGGCGGCGGGTGGCGCCAGCAGCACGGTGCGCCTGGCCTACCGGCCGCCGCTGGACGTGCCGGCCCTGCTGGCGTTTTTCGCCAAGCGGCAGATCCATGCGGTGGAGTCTGTGTCCACCGAGGGCGAGCAGGCCCTGCGCCGCACGGTGCGGCTGGTGGCGGGCGGGCAGGTGCATTCCGGCTGGCTGAGCGCCCGGTTCGACCCCGACCGCCCCCAGGTGCTGCTGCAGACCAGCGACAACCTGCACCCGGTGCTGCCGATGGTGATCGCGCGGGCGCGCGCTCTGCTCGACCTGGACGCCGACCCGCAGGCCATCAACGCCGTGCTGCACGGTGCCTTTCCCGAGGGCGACGGGCTGCGCGTGCCCGGCGCATTCGACGGGTTCGAGCTGGCGGTGCGCGCCGTGCTGGGCCAGCAGATCACCGTGGCTGCGGCCCGCACGCTGGCGCAGCGGCTGATGGAGCGCTTCGGCGAGCCCATCGACACGCCCTGGCCGGCGCTGACGCGGCTGTTCCCTTCGCCGGCGGTGCTGGCCGGCGCGGCGGGCGATGCGCTGGGCCAACTGGGCATCGTGCGCCAGCGGCAGGCCGCCATCGTGGCGCTGGCGCAGGCGGTGGACAGCGGGCGCCTGGCGCTGCACGGCGCGGCCGACGTGGCGGCGACCACGGCGGCGCTGTGCGGGCTGCCGGGCATCGGCGACTGGACGGCGCAGTACATCGCCATGCGGGCGCTGCGCTGGCCCGATGCGTTTCCGGCGGGCGACGTGGCGCTGCACAAGGCGCTGGGCGTGCAGGGCGCGCCGCGCGCCGCCCAGGCGGCCACGGCCGCGTCGCAAGCGTGGCGGCCGTGGCGCAGCTATGCGGTGATCCGGGCGTGGACGCTGGGGAGCACGCCTGCGGCATCTGGGGCGCCCACCCCGCAATCACTATCAAAAACATAGCAATATGCCGGCGCATTCATTGTGCTGGAGACACTTTTTACCTTGGATTCGATCATGCAGTTCCATCCCCTCACCGTGCAAAGCCGCACGCCCACCCCGCTGGGCGACGTGCGCCTGTCCGCCTCGCCGCTGGGCCTGTCGGGCCTGTGGTTCGACGGGCAGCGCCACCAGCCAGAAGCGTTGCTCGACGGCCCCGGCGCCTGGCCCGTGGACGACGCCCACCCGCTGCTGCGGCGCGCCAAGGCCCAGTTCCACGAATACCTGGACGGCCGGCGCACCCGCTTCGACCTGCCGCTGGACCTGTCGGGCGGCACGCCGTTCCAGCAGGCCGTGTGGCAGGCGCTGCTGGGCATTCCCTGCGGCGCCACCACCAGCTACGGTGCCCTGAGCCGCCTGCTGGAGCGGCCGCTGGCCGTGCGCGCCGTGGGCGCGGCGGTGGGCCGCAACCCGGTGAGCGTGATCGTGCCGTGCCACCGCGTGGTGGGCTCGGCGGGCAGCCTGACGGGCTATGCCGGTGGATTGCCGCGCAAGGCCTGGCTGCTGCAGCGCGAAGGCGCAGTGTCTGCCGCCAGTGGAGGGCATGGCCCCGGCACGCTGCCGCTCTTTGCCGGCGAAGCACCTGCCGCCGCAGGGGCCACGGCATGAGCGCGCGGGCGGCCGGCGCGCCGGGTGCCGTGGGCGCAGCGCCCAAGGCGTGGCTGGGCGAGTTCATCGTGCTGTCGGCGCTGTGGGGCGCCTCGTTCCTGTTCATGCGGCTGGGTGCGGCGGAGTTCGGCGCGCTGCCCGCCGCCGGCCTGCGCGTGGGCCTGGCCACGCTCTTCCTGTGGCCGATCCTGCTGCGCCAGGGCCAGTGGCCGGCGCTGCGCCGGCACTGGCGGCCGATCATGCTGGCCGGGCTGATCAACTCCGCCATTCCGTTCGCGCTGTTCGCCTGGGCGGTGATGCACCTGGCGACCGGGCTCACGTCCATCCTGAACGCGACGGTGCCGCTCTTCGGTGCGCTGGTGGCCTGGGTCTGGCTGGGCGACCGCATCACGCGGCTGCGCTGGCTGGGGCTGGCGCTGGGGTTCATCGGCGTGGCGCTGCTGGCCTGGCGGGCGCCGGCGGGCGTGGGCCTGAAGACGGGGCACGCCGGCTGGGCGCTCGGGGCCTGCCTGCTGGCCTCGTCGTGCTATGCGGTGGCCGCGAGCTTCGCGCGCCGCTACCTCACGGGCATTCCGCCCCTGGCCACGGCCACGGGCAGCCAGCTGGGCGCCGCCCTGGGCCTGGCGCTGCCGGCGATCTGGTTCTGGCCCGCGCAGACGCCCGGCCTGCGCGCCTGGGCCGCGGTGGTGGCGCTGGCCGTGCTGTGCACCGGCATCGCCTACATCCTGTACTTTCGCCTGATCGCCCATGCCGGGCCCAGCCGGGCGCTGGCGGTGACCTTCCTGGCGCCGGTGTTCGCGGTGTTCTACGGCGCGGTGTTCCTGCACGAGGCCGTCACGCCGTGGATGGTGGGCTGCGGGCTGGTGATCGTGTGCGGCACGATGCTGTCCACCGGGCTGATCGGGCCGCGGCGCCGCACCGGCGCGGGCTGACGAACCACAAAAAAGGCCGCCAGGGCGCCAGGGCCCCGGCTCATGCCTCCTGCGCGGCCTGCGCCTGCAGCGCCCGGACGATGTCGGCGCGCAGGGCCAGCAGGGGCGCGTGCAGCTCGCCCACCACCGCCTCCAGTGGGTCGCCGGTCGAGACGCTGCAGTTGAGCACATAGATGGCATCGGCGGTGGCCAGCGGCGTGGCCAGCGCCACGACCTCGGGCTGCCACGCCGCGGCGCAGAAGTTCCGTGCATGGACGCTGGCCCGGGCGTCGTCGATCTCCCGCTCGATCGCTTTCCACTGGCCCCGCCGGCGCGCCTTGAACACCTCCAGCAGCGCCTTGCGCTGGGGGGCCGGCGCCACGGCCAGGTAGGCGCGGCCCAGCGACGTGAGCTCCATGGGCACGCGCTGGCCGGACACGACATGCCGCAGCACGATCCGCCGGTTGTACCGGATGGATTCGAGGTACACCATCTCGTCGCGGTCTGGCGCGGCCAGGCCGACGTTGATGCGCCGCGATTCGGCCAGGGCCCGCATCAGTGGCGCGGCGGCCGAGAGCACCCGCGAGCCGGTGCGCATCGAATGCGCCAGGCTCAGCACCGCGGGCGCCAGCCGGTAGGCGCGCCGCGCCGGGTCCCACTGCAGCATGCCCGCGCCCACCAGTGTCTGCGTCAGCCGGCTCACCGTGGCCTTGGACAGGCCGGTGCGCTCCACCAGATCCCCGTTGCCGAGCAGTTCCGAGCCCGGGCGGAAGGCGCGAAGGATCTCGATGCCCCGCTCCAGCGAGCGGTTGGAGGGCGACTGCCCGGGCAGGTCCGGGAGGATGGCGGAACGGGTCATGAGAGGGGTTTTCCTGGCGCCCGGCCTGGGCGAGCGCCGATTGTCCGGCGTGCCGGCACCCTCGTCCAGTTTCACTGGTTGGAACAGCGGGGGTCACAAGACGGGGGGAACTGCCTAAGCTTTGGGCAGCCCGGCATGGCACACCGATGGGATGCCGGACGCGACCAGACCACAACAGGAGACAACGCAATGCCCACCCCCTTCGCTCGCCGTTGCGCGAGAGCGATTTCCCTCTTTCTCGCACTGGCCTGCCCGCTCGCCCCGGCCTGGGCCGGGTTTCCGGACAAACCCCTCAAGCTCGTCGTGCCCTTCGCCCCGGGCGGCGGCACCGACCTGATCGCGCGCACGCTGGGCGCGGAAATGTCCAAGGACCTGGGCCAGCCGGTCATCATCGAAAACAAGCCCGGCGCAGGCACCATGATCGGCACGGACAACGTGGCCAAGAGCCCGCCGGACGGCTACGTGGCCGTGGTGGCGTCCTTCGCGCATGCCATCAATCCGGCGCTGCAGCCCAAGCTGCCCTACGGCAGCAACAAGGCGTTCCAGCCGGTCATCCTGATCGGGCGCGGGCCCAACGTGCTGGTGGTGCGGCCCGAGAGCCCGTACAAGACCGTGGCCGAGGTGGTGGCCGCCGCCAAGGCCCATCCGGGCAAGCTCACTTACGCATCGCAGGGTGCGGGCACCTCCGCGCACCTGGCCGGCGAAATGTTCGGCAACCTCGCCAAGGTCTCGCTCACGCACATCCCCTACCGTGGCGCGGGCCCGGCGCTGACCGACCTGCTGGGCGGGCAGGTGGACATGATGTTCGCCACCGCCGCGGCGGTGTCCACCTTCGTGGACACCGGCAAGCTGCGCGCCCTGGGCGTGACGACCGCGCAGCCCTCCGACGCCTTCAAGGGCGTTCCGACCGTCGCGGCCACGGTGCCGGGCTATCGGGTGGAGAGCTGGTACGGCCTGTACGTGCCGGCCGGCACGCCCGCACCGGTGGTCGAGCGGCTCAACGCGGCGGCGCAGAAGGCGGCCCGCTCGCCCGACTTCGTTCGCAAGCTCGAACACGAAGGCCTGGTGATCAACGCCGGCCCCCCGGCGGAGCTGGACACCTACGTGCAGGCCGAGGAGCAGCGCTGGGCCCGGATCATCCAGGAAAACAGCATCAAGCCCGACTGAACGCCCTGCCCGCCCCCTGCCGGCACCGACCCCGATTCCCCTGTAGAGAGAACAAGCCATGCGCTACACCCTGATCGAACTGCACACCACCGACGCGGTGGCCACCATCACGCTCAACCGCCCCGACAAGCGCAACGCCATGAGCGACGACATGCGCACGGAGTTCATCGACGCGCTCGAAAAGGTGGCTTCGGACCGCAGCATCCGCGCCCTCGTCCTCACGGGCGCGGGCAAGGGCTTCTGCGCGGGCGGAGACATCGCCGGCATGCAGCGGCGCATGAACGCACCGGCGGGCGAGGTCGGCTTCAACGGCTGGCAGCGCCAGCAGCGCGTGCACCACACGCAGGCACTGCTGCACACCATGCCCAAGCCGGTGATCGCCGCCGTCAACGGCGCGGCCTCGGGCCTGGGCGCCGACACGGCGCTCGCCTGCGACTTCATCCTGGCCAGCGAGTGGGCCAGCTTCACCTGGAGCTACGTGCTGCGCGGCATCGTGCCGGACGGGGGCGGCATGTACTTCCTGCCGCGCCGGGTCGGCCTCTCGCAGGCCAAGCAGCTCATCTTCACCGGGCGCAAAGTGGACGCCGACGAGGCCCTGGCCCTGGGCATCGTGGACCGCCGTACCACGGCCGCCTCGCTGCTGGCCGACGCGCAGGCGTGGGCCAGGGAGCTGGGCAGCGCGTCGCCCACCGCGATCGCGCTCACCAAGACGATCCTCAACCAGAGCTTCGAGCGGACCTCGCACGACGTGTTCGCGCAGGGCAGCCAGGCGCAAGGTATCTGCTATACGAGCAGCGAGCACCGCGCCGCTGTGGAGGCGTTCCTGGCCCGTTCGGCCGCCACGGAGTGATGCCATGAACGAAGCCATCGCCAAGCTGCTGTCGCCGCGCAGCGTCGCCGTCATCGGCGCCTCGGCCGACCCGCAAAAGACCACGGGCCGTCCGGTGGCCTATCTGCAAAAGCACGGGTTCTCGGGCCGCATCCTGCCGGTCAATCCTAAGGTGGATCGCATCGGCGACCTGCCCTGCTATCCCGACGTGGCCTCGCTGCCCGAGGTGCCGGACGTGGCCGTGGTGCTGCTGGGCGCCGAGCGCGCTCACCAGACGGTCCGGGAGCTGTCGGCGCGCGGCTGCGCGGCGGCCATCGTGCTGGCCAGCGGCTACACCGAAACCGGCGAGGAAGGCGCGCACCGCCAGGCGCAACTCATGGAGGCGGCCGGCCGCATGCGCATCCTGGGGCCCAACACCATCGGGCTGGTCAACCTGACCGACGGCATCGTGCTATCGCCCTCCGGCGCGCTGGAGATGGATGCGTTTCCGGTGGGCGGCATCGGCGTGGTGTCGCAAAGCGGCGGCATCCTGGGCTCGCTGCTGTCGCGCGCGGCGGCGCGGGGCATCGGCCTGTCCAAGCTCATCTCCACCAGCAACGAGGTGGATCTGGAGCTGGCCGATTTCATCGACCACCTGGCCGACGACCCGGCCACCCAGGTGATCGCGCTGTATGTCGAGGCGGTGCGCCACCCGGCCCGGTTCCGGGCGGCCTGCCTCAAGGCCGCGCGCGCCGGCAAGCCGGTGGTGGCCTTCAAGGTGGGGCGCTCCGAGGCCGGGGCGCAGGCCGCCGTGTCGCACACCGGCGCCCTGGCCGGTGCCGACCGCATGTACGACGCGCTGTTCAAGCAGGTGGGCGTGATCCGCGCGGAGCGCTTCGCCGACCTGCTGGACGTGCCGGCCGCGCTGTGCACCGGGCGGCGCCTGCGCGGCAACCGCGTGGCCATCCTCACCTCGACCGGGGGCGCGGGCACGCTGGTGTCCGACGACCTGGGCGTGGCCGGCTTCGAGACCCCCCCGCCCGATGCGGCCACGGCCCAGGCGCTGCGGGCCCTGCAGACCGGCAGCGAGGCGGTGCTGGACCGCAACCCCATCGACGTCACGCTCGCCGGGCTGCGGCCCGACCTGCTGCGGGGCGCCATCACGGCGCTGCTGGCCAGCCCGCGCTACGACGCGCTGGTCATCATCGTCGGCTCCTCCAGCCTGGCGATGCCGGAGCTGCTGGCCGGCGCGATCCAGGCTTGCCTGCCGGATTCCGACAAGCCGGTGCTGGCCTACGTCAGCCCGCACGCACCGGAGATCGGGGCGCTGCTGACTCAGCGCGGCGTGCCGGCCTTCGCCGCCGCCGAAAGCTGCACCGCTGCGCTGGCCGGCATGCTGCGTGCGAGCCGCTTCGAGGTGCCGGGGGAGCCCGGGGCCGCCGCCCTGGCCACGGGCCCGGCCGCGGTGGCGCTGGAGCCGTTGCCCAGCGGGCCGCTGGACGAAGCGCAGGCGAAGGCGGTGTTCGGCCGCTTCGGCGTGCCCTGCGCGGCGGAGCGCATGGTGGGCACGGCGGCCGAGGCCGAAGCCGCCGCGCTCGAACTGGGCGGTCCGGTGGTGCTCAAGATCCTGTCCTCGCGAATCACGCACAAGAGCGACGTGGGCGGTGTGGCCGTGGGCCTGCTGCCGCAGACCATCGGCGCGCGGCTGGACCGGATGGCCGATGAGGTCGAGGCCCGGGCCGGCGAGCGTCCGGACCGGTTTCTGGTCCAGCAGATGGTCGGGGGCGGCACCGAGCTGATCCTCGGCCTGCACCGCGATGCGCTGGGCACCGCCGTGCTGCTGGGCATGGGGGGCGTGACGGCCGAACTGTTCCAGGACACCGCCCTGCGCCTGCTGCCCTGCGAGGGCGGCAGGCTCGGCGCGCTGAGCCGGGCCGAGGCGCTGTCCATGGCGCAGGAGCTCAAGACCTGGCCGCTGCTGGACGGCTTCCGGGGCCGGCCCTGCGCCGATGTGCAGGCCCTGGTGGACGCGGTGGTGGCCTTCTCGGCCATGGCCGCGCAGCTGGGCGACCGCGTGGTCGAGGCGGAGATCAACCCGGTGTTCGTCCTGCCCCGGGGCCAGGGCGTGTGCGCCGCGGACGGCGTGCTGGTGCTGGCGTGAGTGCGAGCACCTCCACGGCCGACGCCTTCGCTTCGTCCCCGGGTTTTGAAAGCAAAGGACATCCGCCCACCATGCATGCCACCGAAGTCTTCGGGCAATACGCCCGCGCGTTCCACCACACCGCCCTGCCCGATCCGGTGATCCACCACGCCAAGCGCGCCGTCATCGACTGGCATGCCTCGCTGTTTCCGGGCCTGGCGACTGCGCCGCTGGCCCAGCTGGAACAGGTGCTGGCCGACGACCTGGACCGCGGTCCCGCCCGCCTGGGCAACGGCCGCGCCGCCACGGCCCGGGCGGCGGCGCTGTACAACGGCGCGGCAGCGCACGCGGCCGAGGTGGACGACAGTTTTCGCGAGGCCATGTACCACCCCGGCGCGGCCACCATCGCTGCGGCCCTCGCGGCCGGCCAGCAGGCCGGCGCCAGCGGGCTGGCGTTCCTGCGCGCCCTGGTGCTGGGCTATGAAGTCTCCACCCGCATCGGCGTGGTCATGGGCCGGCCGCACTACCGCTTCTGGCACAACACCGGGACCGTGGGCGCCTTCGGCGCCGCGGCGGCGGCCGGCGGGGTGCTGCAGTTGGACGCTGCCCCCTTCGCCCATGCGCTGGCCACGGCGGCCACCTTCGCCTCAGGCCTGCAGCAGGCCTTCCGGATGGACTCGATGTCCAAGCCGCTGCACGCCGGCCGCGCGGCCGAGGCCGGCCTGCTGGCCGCGCAGTTGGCGCGCCAGGGCGTGACCGGCTCGCTGGACGTGCTGGATGGCGAGGCGGGCCTGGGCCGCGCCATGAGCGACGGCCCGGACTGGTCGCACGCCGGCGACACCCTGGGGCGCGACTTCCACATCACGCGCCTGACGTTCAAGAACCACATCGGCTGCGGGCACACGTTTGCGGCCATCGACGGCGCACTGGCGCTGCGCGCCGCGCACGGGCTGCAGCCGGCCGACATCCGCCACGTGCAGGTCGCCACCTATGGCCCGGCGCTGGACATCGCCTGCTACGAAAACCCGCAAACCGAAAACGAGGCCCGGTTCAGCCTGCGCTTCGTCGTGGCCACCGCCCTGGTACATGGCAGCGTGCGCCTGGCCGCCTACACGCCCGAGCGGCTGGCCGACCCGGCGCTGCGGGCCATGGTGGGCCGCATCGGCGCGGTGGTCGATCCCGAAATCGACGCCGCCTTTCCGGGCCGGCGGTCCGCCCGCGTGGACATCGAAACCCACGACGGCCGCCGCCTGGTGTGGCTGCAGCCGGACCGCAAGGGCGACCCCGAACTGCCGCTGTCGGACGAAGAGCTGGAGGGCAAATTCCTGGAACTGGCAGCGCCGGTCGTCGGCGCGGAGCGCGCACGGCGCCTGCTCGGTAACCTCTGGGCGCTGGACCGGGCGACGGACCTGCACGGCCTCGCGGCCTGATCCGGGCACGGCGGCCCGACCCGTCCGCCTTCCGGAGAAACCCGAGAGAGGCGCCCGGCCGCCAACTTTCGTGCGGGCGCTGCTCTGCCATGGTCATGAACCCGTTCTAAACTCGGCCCATGCCCCTCGCGCCCCACTTCTGCATGGATTGTCCTGTTCGGGTCCGTGCCATGGGCCGCCAAGGTGTTCTCCCTTCGGCGCCGCACGATGGGCTATGAAATCTTCTTCCTCGGCGGACTGCACCTTATGCTGATCGCGGTGCTGGCGCTGTTGCCCGGCGCCGAACTGCTGCAGCCGTCGCGGCGCACTAGGGTGCAGGCCGGGCTGGCCGGGGGGCTGGCCTCGGTGCTGATCATGGTGTTCACCCGGGCGTTCGACCCCCTGTATGCCGAGTTGCCCCACCCCACGGTGACGGCCGTGTGCACGGTGATGTTCGGCCCGCTGGCCGGGGCGCTGGCGGCTGGGGTGACGGCCGCCGGCTTCTGGGGCCTGTCGGCCGGGCCGCTGCCTGCCGGGCTGGGCGCGATCGGCTCGGTTTTCGCCATCGGCCTGCTGTGGCGCGGGGTGCGGCAGGCCACGGGCCTGAACCTGTGGGTGGTGATCGTCGCCGTCGCCGCCTGCCTGCCGCCGTGCATGCTGTTCTGGCGCGAAGGACTGGCGGGCGTCCTGCCGGAGGGCGACCTGATGCCCTGGCTGCAGCAACTGCCCTGGCGGTATGGCATGGGCTTTTTGATCCTGGGCGGTGGCACGCAGCTGCTGTGCAGCCGGGCCCGGGCCCTGCAGACGCTGCGCCAGCAGGAGCAGGAACTACTCATGGCCCTGGATGCCACCGGGGGCGGCCGCTGGGAGTGGGATGTGCCTCAGCGCCGGTTTTCCTACCGCGGCAGCTTCTACCAGGCCTTCGGGCTGGAAGACCGCGACGCCCGCCGTGGCGCTGGCACAGCGGCCCGGGACGCGAGCGACTGGCAGCGCTGGAACGAGCGCCGCCACCCGGACGACGCCGCCCGCCTGGCCACCTATCTGCAGCGCACCATGGAGGGGCACGAAGACAGCTTCAATGCCGAATTCCGCATGCAGGACATCCATGGCCGCTGGCGCTGGGTGATCGCCCGGGGCCAGGTGGCCGAGCGCGACGTACACGGCCGGCCGTTGCGACTGGTGGGCATGGACCTCGATGTGACCTCGCTGCACGAGATGCAGGAGGCGCTGCGGCTGTCGGAGGTCAAGTACACCACCATCTACCAGATGCTGCCCGACCCCGCCGGGGTGACGCGCCTGTCCGACGGTTGCTACCTGGACGTGAACGAGGCCTTCACCGAGCTGCTGGGCTACACCCGCGAACAGGCCGTGGGCCGCACCTCGATCGAGCTCGACATCTGGGCCCATCCCGAGCAGCGCGCGCAGATGGTGGCGCTGCACCGCCGCGACGGTTACGTGGACCGCATGCCGATGGTGGCGCAGCGGGGCAACCGCCCCATTCCCGGGCTGATGTCGGTGCGGCCCGTGACGGTTTCGGGCCAGGAATGCATCGTCTTCGTGTTCCACGACATGACGGCCGAGGAGCGCAGCCGCGCTCAGTTGATGGACGCCAACCGCCTGCTGCAGCAGGCCGGCCGCATGGCCCGCATGGGCGCGTGGGAGCACATCGTCGGGGATGGGCTGGTGTACTGGTCCGATGTCTCGTACGCCATCCACGGCCTGCCGCCCGACGCGCCGCTGCCGCGCACCGACTACCTGGAGCGGTTCGTGGTGCCGCAGTTCCGCGAGGCACTGCGCGAGCGCTTTCGGCAATGCGTCGTGGATCAGGCCGAATGGAGCATGCAGGTGCAGATCCAGCGGGCTGACGACGGCCGGCACATCTGGGTGACCGCCAGCGCCGAGCCGGTGCTGGAAAACGGACACGTCACCCGCGTGCGGGGCGTGATCCAGGACATCGACGAATCCCGGCGCGCCAGCGAGCGGCTGAGCCAGTCGGAGGACCGCTTCGCCCGCGTGTTCCGACTCATGCCCTACCCCATGGGCCTGTCGCGCCGCGAGGACGGCGCCTACATCGACGTCAACCCCGCCTGGGAGGCCCTGCTGGGCATTCCCCGGGACGAGGCCATCGGCCGCACCGCCGTCGAGCTGGGCATCATTACCCCGCAGGTGCGTGCGGCGCTGGTGGAATCCGTTCAGGACCGCACCGCCGTCAACGGCCTGGAAATCACGATGCGCACGCGCCACGACGGCTTGCGCACGGTGCTGCAGTCCATGCACGCCACCGAGATCGACGGCGTGCAGGCCTGGCTGTTCTCGGGGCACGACATCACCGAGCGCAAGCGCATGGAAGACCAGGTGCGCGAACGCGAGGCGCTGCTGTCGCTCACCATTTCGGCCGCCTCCATCGGCCTGTGGGACTGGAACCTGCAGACCGGCACGCTCACCGGCGACCGCCGCTGGCGCGACCTTCAGGGCCTGCCGCCTGCCGCCGGAGACCCCCCGCCCGTGCACTGGACGGCGGGCATGGCACCCGACGACATCGAGGCGGTGACCACCGAACTGGCGCGCCACACCGCCCATCCCGCCACGCCGTTCGACGCCACCTGGCAGATCGCCCTGCCCCAGGGGCCCGGCCGCTGGGTGCGCAACCTGGGCAAGATCGTGGACTACGACGAGGCCGGCCGCCCGCAGCGCATGCTGGGCGTGGGCATCGATGTGAGCAGCCAGCGCGTGCAGGAAGAGCTGCTGCAAAAGCTCGCCCATTTCGATGCGCTCACCGGCCTGCCCAACCGGGTGCTGCTGGCCACGCGGCTGCAGCAGGTCATGGCGCGGGCGCGCGAGCGGGGCCGGCTGCTGGGCGTGGCCTACCTCGACCTGGACGGCTTCAAGCCCGTGAACGACCGGCTCGGCCACGACGCGGGCGACCGCCTGCTGGTGATCGTGGCCGGCCGACTCACGCGGGCGCTGCGCCCCGTGGACTGCGTGGCGCGGCTGGGCGGCGACGAATTCGTCATCCTGCTGCCCGACCTCGCGACCCGCGCCGACGGCGAGCGCCTGCTGCGCCGGGTGATGGAAAGCGTGGCCGCGCCCTACACGCTGGGCACCGAGCGGGTGGCGGTGACGGTGACGGCCAGCGTGGGCTACACCATCTATCCCGACGACGACGCGGACGCCGATGCCCTGCTGCGCCATGCCGACCAGGCCATGTACGCGGCCAAGCAGTCCGGGCGCAACCGCTTCCACGCCTTCGACGCCGCGCAGGAGCGCGCGCTGAAGAGCCACCGCGAACAGGGCGAGAAGGTGCGCGATGCCATCGCGGCGGGCGAATTCGCCCTCTTCCTGCAGCCCAAGGTGGACATGCGCCAGGGCACGGTGGTGGGCGCCGAGGCGCTGGCGCGCTGGCATCACCCGCAACGCGGCACCCTGTCGCCCGGCGCCTTCCTGCACCTGATGGACGGCACCGACCTGGAGACGGTCTTCGGCGAATGGGTGGTGGACACGGCGCTGGACTGCATCGCCGCCCTGCTGCGCGCCGGCCTGCGGCTGCCGGTGAGCGTCAACATCTCGGCCCAGCACCTGCAGCGCGAAGGCTTTGCCGACTGGCTGGCCGGGCGCCTGGCGCAGCGGCCCGACGTGCCCGCGAGCCTGCTGGACATGGAGATCACCGAAAGCGCGGCGCTCTACGACATCGGCCACGTCGCGCTGCAGCTGCAGCAGTTGCGCGACCTGGGGGTGACGGTGTCGCTGGACGACTTCGGCACGGGGTATTCGTCGCTCACCTACCTGCGCCGCTTGCCCATGGACACGCTCAAGCTCGACCAGAGCTTCGTGCACGGGATGATGACCGACTCGGGCGACTTGGCCATCGTGCAGGGCGTGATCGGCCTGGCGCGGTCGTTCGGCTACTCCATCGTCGCCGAGGGCGTGGAAACCGTGGAGCAAGGGCAGATGCTGCAGCAGATGGGATGCGCGCTGGCACAGGGCTACTGCATCGCCCGGCCCATGCCTGCGGATGACCTGCCGCAGTGGCTGGCGCAATGGCATGCGCCCGAGGGCTGGCAACCGCGGGGCCTGTAGCGGCGGGCGCGCACCGGCGCCAACACACGTCAGCGGCAACGCATTGGAGTCAAAACGGCCTCCAGCACAATCAATACTAGGGCATAGCGCTACAAAAACAGTAGCAAACCGCGATCATCGGGGCCTGGCCGCCTGAGCGGCCATCGGCGTGCGGGCTGTCAGCCCACCAGTTCCTTCACCTGCTGCAGCGCCGCCGGGTCTTCCATCGTGGTCAGGTCGCCCGGGTCGCGCCGCTCGGCCACGGCCTGCAGGGCGCGGCGCAGCAGCTTGCCGCTGCGCGTCTTGGGCAGTGCCGCCACGAAGTGCACCCGCGCCGGCCGCGCCACGGCGCCCAGGCGCTGGGCCACCTGCTGCATCACCTCGCCCTCCAGCCGCAGGCGCGCCGCCTCATCGGTAAGCACCGCCGCATCGCGCACCACGGCGAACGCCATGGCTACCTGGCCCTTGAGCGCATCGGCCACGCCCACCACCGCCACCTCGGCGATCTGCGGGTGGCCGGCGATGCTCTCCTCGATCTCGCGCGTGCCCAGGCGGTGGCCGGCCACGTTGATCACGTCGTCGGTGCGCCCCAGGATGAAGTAGTAGCCATCGGCGTCGCGGATGCCCCAGTCGAAGGTGCTGTAGCGCATGGGGCCGGGCAGGCTTTTCCAATAGGTCTGCACGAAGCGCTCGTCGTCGCGCCACACGGTCTGCAGGCAGCCCGGGGGCAGCGGCCCTTCGATGGCCAGCACGCCCTTCTGGTCGGGCCCGGTGAGCTCCTCGCCCGTGGCCTCGTCGATCAGCTTCACGTCGTAGCCGTACATCGCCCGGCCCGGGCTGCCCAGGCGCGCCGCCTGCGGCTCCACGCCGCGGGCCAGGGTGAGGATGGGCCAGCCGGTTTCGGTCTGCCAGTAGTTGTCGATCACGGGCACGCCCAGCGCCTGGGCGATCCAATCGGCCGTGGGCGCGTCCAGCGGCTCGCCCGCCAGCCACAGGCCCTGCAGGCTGGACACGTCGTGCCGGCGCAGAAAGGCCGGGTCCTGCTTCTTGAGCACCCGCACTGCCGTCGGCGCCGAGAACATGTGCGTGACGCGGTACTTTTCCACCAGGCCCCACCACACCCCCGCATCGGGCCGGGTGGGCAGGCCTTCGTACACCAGCGTGGCCATGCCGGCGATCAGCGGGCCATAGACGATGTAGCTGTGGCCCACCACCCAGCCGATGTCGCTGGTGGCGAAGAACACGCCCGGGTTCGCAGCGGCGCCTTCGGCCGCTGCCCCGCCCTCTGCAGCGCCCACGCCGAAGATGTGCCGCATGCTGGCCGCCAGCGCCACCGCATAGCCGCCCGTGTCGCGCTGCACGCCCTTCGGCCGGCCGGTGGTGCCGCTGGTGTACAGCGTGTAGCTGGGGTGCGTGGCGTCCACCCATTCGCAGGGCACCTCGGCATGCAGGTGCTGCTCGCGCAGCGCCGCCCAGTCGTGGTCGCGGCCGGCCTGGCGGGCCATGGGCGCCAGGCCGCGGTCGATCAGCAGCACGGCGGCGGGCTGGTGGCGCGACTGGGCGATGGCCTCGTCCAGCAGCGGCTTGTAGGGCACCACCTTGCCGCCACGCGATCCCGCGTCGGCGCTCACGATGGCCACGGGCTCGGCATCGTCGATGCGCGTGGCGAGCGACGCGGCCGCGAAACCGCCGAACACCACGGAGTGCAGCGCGCCGATGCGCACGCAGGCCAGCATGGCAAACACCGCCTCGGCCACCATCGGCATGTAGATCAGCACGCGGTCGCCCTGCCCCACGCCCAGCGACCGCAGCGCGGCCGCCATGCGCTGCACCTCGGCATGCAGTTCGGCAAAGGAATAGGTGCGCTCGGTGTTCGTCTCGGTGGAGACGGCGATCAGCGCCGGCTGGCCGGCCCGGTGGGCCAGGTGGCGGTCCACCGCGTTGTGGCACAGGTTGGTGGTGCCCCCCACGAACCACCGCGCGAACGGCGGATCGCTGTCGTCGCAGATTTGCTGCGGCGGGGTGTGCCAGTCGATCAGGCGGGCCTGCTCGGCCCAGAAGGCGTCGCGGTCGTCGAGGGACCGGCGGTGGAAGTCGGCGTAACGGGGCATGGCTTGTCTCCTTGGGATCGTTCTTTTGCCAGGACCGCGCCATTCTGCCCACGGATCCCGACGCCGCCCTGACGTCGCTGTGGCCGCCCCCCTGACCACCACGCGCCCCGCCCACTGTCGCAATGGAGCGAATTCCGCCATGCGAGGCGCCATGCTCTCGTTTGCCCTCCCCACCTTGGCGCATGGCCCACCTACACTTTGAAACATCGGGCAAGGGCATCCACCCCAGTCACCCGAGGCCCCATTTCCCATTTCCTCTGGCTCAGCGTCCTGGAAGGCACCTTCATGACACCCACCCGTTTCACCATCGGCCGCCGCCTGGCACTCGTGCTCGGCACCATCCTGGTGCTGTTCCTGGTCAGTTGCCTGTACGGCATCGTCCAGCTCCGGGCCGTCACGCAAGAGATGAACACCATGCTCAACACGTCGCTGGCGAAGGAGCGGGCCGCCAGCGACTGGTATCGCAACATCACCAACGGCGCGCAGCGCGTGGCCGCCATCGCCAAGAGCAGCGATCCCTCGCTGGCGGACTTCTTCGCCGCCACCGCGGCCGAGTCGAGCAAGCAGTCATCGGCGCTGCAGCAGCAGATCGAAAAGATGCTGGACAGCGACGCCGAGAGGGCACTGTTCGCGCAGATCGGAGAGAACCGCAAGGCGTACCTTTCCACCCGCGACGAGGTGTCGCGCCTCAAGAAGGAAGGCAATGCCGAGGCCACGGCCCGGGCGTTCTCCGAACGCTACGAGCCAGCGTCCGTCAACCTGCAAAAGACCATGGCCAGGATGGCCGACCTGCAGCGCAGCGAGCTGGACGCGGCGGGCGAACGCATCCGCGCGGCCAGCCAGGCCGCTACCGGCTTGCTGACGGCCTTGTGCGTGGGCTCGCTGCTGCTGGCGGCGTTGCTGGCCTGGCGCCTGACGGTCAGCATCACGCGGCCGCTGGCCGAAGCGCGCCAGGTGGCCGAGCAGATCGCGGCCATGGACCTCACCGGCCAGGACCACGGCCGCCACGCCACCGACGAAACCGGCATGCTGCTGCGCGCCCTGGCCTCCATGCGCGGTGCGCTCGAAGGCTCTCTGATGGAGGTGCGCAATGTCGCCGACTCCATCGCCACCGCAACGCGCGAGATCGCCACCGGCAACGCCGATCTGAGCCAGCGCACCGAACAGACCGCGAGCAACCTGCAGGAAACCGCCAGTTCCATGGAAGAGCTGACCGCCACCGTCCGCCAGTCGGCCGACTCCGCCGCCACTGCCAACAAGCTCGCCAGCTCGGCTGCCGAAGTGGCCGCGCGCGGCGGGCAGGTGGTGACCCAGGTGGTGTCCACCATGGACGAGATCAACCAGAGCTCGCGCAAGATCAGCGACATCATCGGCGTGATCGACGGCATCGCCTTCCAGACCAACATCCTGGCGCTGAATGCCGCCGTCGAGGCCGCACGGGCCGGCGAGCAGGGCCGCGGCTTCGCGGTGGTGGCCAGCGAGGTGCGCAGCCTGGCCGGCCGCTCGGCCGACGCGGCCAAGGAGATCAAGGCCCTCATCGGCAACTCGGTCGAGAAGGTGGCGGCCGGCTCCCGCCTGGTGCAGGACGCTGGCACGACCATGGAAGAGATCGTGAACAGCGTGCAGCGCGTGAGCGACATCATCGGAGAGATCACCGCCGCTACCTCCGAGCAGTCGGACGGCATCCGCCAGGTGAACACCGCCGTCAACCAGCTCGACCAGATGACCCAGCAGAACGCGGCCCTGGTGGAGGAATCCGCAGCCGCCGCGGAAAGCCTGAACGACCAGGCCAGCCGCCTGGCGGCGACGGTGGCGCGGTTCCGGCTCAATGCGATGGGCAGCGCGGGCGTGGCGCGCGGGGCGCTTGGTTCGCCCTCGGGGGCTGGCATGCCGCGGCTTCGATGAGGGATCGCGGGGGCCGTTTCAATCGGCGCACGAATCGCTCGGCCGGCGATGGAGCGCATGGCAAGGGAATGTCGGCCTCCTCGCGGTGACGGTTCTCCACGGCTCGGGGCGCATGGTGCCGATGCCGACCTGATGACGACACCCTTGCCGAAACCACACGCCATCGAGGCGCCGGGCCTAGGGCCTGGCCAGCGTTTTCAGTAGCTGCTCTTGCATGGCGTCCACTGCCGCCGAGTGCCTGGATGCCTTGCTGCGCAGCGCGGCCACCTCCATGGAAATCAAGGGGGGCAGCTCGAATCCCTCGGGCAGGTTCTGCAATACCTGGAGATGGGCAGGCACGCTGCAGCGGGTAAAGACCGCGACGGCAAGGCCGCTTTCCACCGCAGCCAGTTGTCCCGCCAGGCTCGAACTGTGGTACACGACGCGGTGGGCCCGGCGATGGGCCGCGAGGCTGGACAGCGCCGCGGTTCTGGCCATGCTGCCTTCCTCGTAGACGGCAATGGGCAGCGGGGTCTTGCGCCACACCTCATGCTGTGGAGCGCCAGCCCAGACCAAGGGCTCCTGAAAGAGAAGCCGGCCCCGTTGCGGCTTGTCGCGGGACACGAGCGCCAGGTCCAACTCACCCCGTACCACCTTGGGGATGAGCGCAGTGGATTGCTCGCAGGTCAGCTCGATCTCCACTCCCAGGTAGCGGCCCGCGAAGCTACGCAACACCGGCGTCAGGTAGGTCGATGCATAGTCATCGGGAACGCCGAGCCGCACGCGCCCGGACAAGTCCGGCCCGAAAAGCGCCGTCTGCGCCTCCGTCTGAAGGGCCAGCATGCGGCGCGCATAGCCCAGCAGCTCGGCGCCCGCCGGCGTCAGTTGCAGATGGCGAGGCCCGCGCAGCAGCACCGGCCGTTCCAAGGCGGCCTCCAGTTTCTTGATTTGCATGCTCACGGCCGCCTGGGAGCGGTGAACCAGGGGTGCTGCCGCCGAGAGCGATCCCGCATCCACCACCGCCACAAAGGCGCGCAGCCAGTCGATTTGCAGATCGGGATAAGTCATTGAATGCTTTCGATGCTTGTTGAATTCGATTGTCGAATATCAGGCTATCGAACTATTTGCTTTACGGCAATCCGCCGCGGCATGAGCATCGGGGCATGGACCACAAGCCTTCCGCCACGTTGCAACCATCGCGCCCCATTGAGGTCGGCGCTTGCGCCAAGCGGGAAGCGCAGGGCCAATGGCTGATGATCGCCGGGGGTGTGCTGCTGGGCACCGTCGGCGTGTTCGTCGAAGAGGCGAATCAACACCCTTTGGTGACCGTGCTGTTTCGCTGCGCATTCGGAGCGTTGGCGTTGCTGGCATGGGGCATGGCAACCGGCCGAACGAGAGAGCTTCGCCTGCGCGGTCGCAGCGGATGGATCGTCTGCGCGACGGGCTGCCTGATGGTCGTGAACTGGGCGCTGTTCTTTGCCGCCATACCGCGCACGTCGATTGCCGTCGCGACGGTGGTCTTCCACATTCAACCGGTGTGGATCATGGTGTTCGGTGCGCTGGTGCTGCGCGAGCATGTCACTGCGGCGCAGAAAGCCGCAACCGCCGTGGCATTGGGCGGTCTGGTCTTGACCACCGGCCTGTGGGGCGGTGGCTCCGTGGCCGGCGCGTCCGGGTCCGACTATCTGACGGGCCTGCTGATGTGCCTGGGAGGATCGCTCAGCTACGCCGGCGTGACGATCATCGCCAAGACAGAGAAGGTCGTCACCCCGTTCGCACTGGCGTGGTGGCAGTGCGCGGTGGGGATGCTGGTGCTGCTGTGGGTCCCATGGGCGCATGGTTGGCCCTCGGACGCCGCCGCATGGGCCTGGCTGGCCGGGCTGGGCGTGCTGCATACCGGTCTGGCCTATGCCATTTTGTTCACGGGAATGGCCTGCCTGACTCTGGGCAGGGTCGCCGTGTTGCAGTATGTCTATCCATTGACGGCAGTGTTGCTGGACTGGGTGGTCTACGGCCGGATGCTGAGCCCGACCCAACTGGCAGGTGTCGGCCTGATGGCGCTGGCGCTCTTCGTCATCAAGACCCGATAGTCCGGCCACACGAATTGGAACGGAAGGCGCGCCGGCATGCCGCTCCAAGAATCCTCTCGCGGAGATGTCTCAGGGCCGACTTCCGCCGACACGCCCGTCAGAGGCCATTCACCAAGCCTTGGAGATGGATGAACCCGGCAGCCTTTGCGAACTGCGGCAATGTCCAGACCGCGCCATTGGCGCCCCAAGCGCCATCGGCGACTTCATGCAGAACCACCGAACTCGCGAGCGGGCGTGTGTCTTCCGGTGGCAACGCATGTTTGAACGCATCGTGTAGTTCGCGCACATAGAGTGCGCGGGAAGCGTCATCGAGTACGCCCGCAGGCACATGGACTATGGCCACGCAGGGCAGCAACTGCGACGTCAAGTCGGCGCCGCCGCAGGTCCACGAACCAGGGTCGATTTCGTCGATCAGGACCCAGCAGAGCATGCGCCTGTGCGGGTGATCTGGAATCTGTTCGGCCCGTGCTGCGGCAGCGTTGATTCCGCGCACGAGTGCAGCGCGGGCCTCCCCTGGGTAGGAGCCCTTGGGAAGGTGGACGAGTATGTTGGGCATGGCAGATCGCAATGAGTGGAATAGGCCGCCATTCCATCCTTTCGACCGCTAAACTGCGAGTGTCTATTCAGACATCTTTCCAGCGAAATCAGCCATGCAGGATTTCACCATTCTTGTAGTGCCGGGCGCCTACGCTACCAGCGTCGCAGTCACTCAGAACATGCTCCAGGCGACTGCGGCATTGGCGCCGCGGCTGAAGCTGCCGCAACCACGATGGCGCGTGGTGTCGCCAGATGGTGGGCCCGTGCCGCTCAGTGGCGGGCTGGTGATCGAAACGGTGCGGATGCCCATGCGCGCATCTGCAGACGCCTCGACCTGGATCGTGCCGGGGCTTGGCGTGGAGAGCCCCTTGGATATGGTGAGCCGCTTCTCCAATCAGGCTTGCGTCAAGGCCGCTTCGAGCTTGAGAAGGCATGTCGAAGGCGGCGGCCCCGTTGCAGCTTCGTGTTCCGGCGTTTTCCTTTTGCAGACGGCTGGCCTTTTGCAGGGACGGCGCGCCACGACTTCATGGTGGCTGGCGTCGGAGCTTCGCAGGCTTCAGCCCGACTGCGAGGTGGACGCGGATCGCATGGTGGTCAGCGACGGCCTCGTGACCACCGCAGGCGCTGCATTCGCTCACTCCGATCTCATGCTCCACCTGCTTCGGGCGCGCTGCTCCCCTGGCTTGGCGGACGCCGTGGGCAAGGTGCTGTTGATCGACGGCCGACAAGCCCAATCGCGATTCGTGGTGCCGTCCATGCTTGCCAACGGAAACGAGTTGATCGGGCGGCTGACTCAATTCATCGAATCTGCGTTGCCCAACCCACCCACCATCGGGGAACTGGCGGATGCTTTCGCCATGTCCCATCGCACCCTGTCGCGACATGTCCACGCGGCGACTGGGCAGGGCCCGTTGGCATTGATTCAGGCGGTTCGCTTGAACCGGGCACGCCTGTTGATCGAGAACAGCCGCATGTCGGTCGAGCAAGTTGCAGGGGAGGTGGGATACGGCGACGCGACCGCACTTCGGCGTTTGGTGCGGCAGGCCACAGGGGTCAATCCCAGCGCCTTTCGCAGCGGCGCCACCTGGCGCTAGCCATCACCGCCAACTTTCATGGCTGCCCGTCGAACGACTCCACACTGTCTGGCAGGCCCACCCAATCGTGACGACGCCGTGTCCAAATCTGGCGCTGCGGGGTGCCCAGTTCCTGCCGTTGCTTCAAAGTGCCGATCCGCAACGAGTAGGACTGCGGATTCTCGAGCGCACAGGCATACAGCGAACTCCCGCAGACTTCGCAAAACGCAAGCAGGCGCTGGTTGCCGCTGGCGGCCGTCTTGGTGTAGGTGCGGGGCTGCCCCTTGATCAGCCGGAAACCGTCTGCCGGCGCGGCGATGTTTGCCCGGAAGGCGGAGCCGGATTGGGCTTGGCAGTCCGCGCAGTGGCAGACCGTCGTGGTGCCGGGCTGTACCTGCGCTTCGTATTCGATGGCGCCGCAGTAGCAACTTCCTTCAACCTTCATCGTTGGCTCCTTCGGCCGTGGTGTTGGCCTGCGCCTTCAATCCTGCGGCAGATGGCACACCGCTTCCACGTTGTGGCCATCCGGCGCGATGACGAAAGCGGCGTAATAGTGCGGGTGGTAGTTCAGGCGCAGTCCGGGAGGGCCATTGTCCCGGCCCCCGGCTTCGATGGCCGCACGATGGAACGCGTCGACCTGGCGCCGGCTTTCCGCCGTGAACGCCAAGTGCAGCGGGCTCGGCCGGTCCTCCGCATCGTAGATCCAGAGCGAGGGTTTGCCGTTCTTGCCAAGGCCCGCCCCGTGCGGCCCCTTCATGGCGACGGCGATCCCCAGGGGCGCCAGGGCGCGCAAGAAGAAGGACGCACTGGCCTCGCTGTCGCTGGCGCGGATACCGATGTGGTCGAACATGAGAACTCCCGTTCGGGGATGTGAGGGTGGAGGCCGGCCCCTTCGGCCCCGTTTCCGCCAAGCCGGCCCAAGGCGGTTGTAGCGGCTGGCTCGTCAATCTGCATTGCGGCAGATCAATTCACGCCGAGGCACAGGACCCGGCCGCCACAGCGGTCACACTCGCCTCAACGGATCTTGTACAGCACCGCCGCGCCGGGCCTGGGTTCGAAGGCCGGCACGGTGCGTTGTTTCAGGGGGGCGCCCTTGGCATCCCAGACCAGCGTCTCCACCGGGTACTCGTCCTTGCGCGTCATGGCGCCGATCTGCTGGACGATCACGGCCGAAGCAGCCGCCACTTCCGGGTTCCATGCGAACACACCGACCCTGCCGTAGAACACGGCCGGTGCGTCGGCATCGAGGCGACGGTCCGGGCACATCACCAGGCCACGGTTCCGCATGACCCGCAATGCGCCGACGGGCACGGCCTTGACCGTGGGCGTGGTGCGCTCGGTGCTGTGGCCGGGGCAGACATTGGCCGAGCGGGTCACCATGTCGTCGGCCACCTGCCGGTCGGATTGCGCAAATGCGGGCAGGGTCGCACCAGACAGGGCGAGCAAAGCGAAGGCGGACTTCCAGTGCATGGGGTGAAAACTCCTTGTGAGGGTAAAACTCCAAACCGTGGCAGCCGCACCGCAGGGGCGGCCGCCAACGGCGCGATCAGATCCTGCCATCCCGGTCACCGGGCGCTGCCCAGGGATGGCACAGGGGCGGGCTCTCCGGCACGCACCCCTGCCCCAGGCTCACTTCACCAGCGCCAGCAAATCCTTGAAGGCCGGGTGCTCCGCCGTGCGGGCCCATTCGAAGATGACCATCTCGGTCGTGACCAGTTCGGCGCCCGCGCCGGCCAGGCGATCGAAGGCGGCGTCGCGGTTGCGCTCGGTGCGCGAGCCGCAGGCGTCGGTCACCACGCACACGTCGAATTCGTCCTCCAGCAGGTCCAGCGCGGTCTGCAGCAGGCACACATGGGCCTCGCAGCCGGCAATGACGATGGCGCCGGGCTCTTCGGCCGTGGGCTGGGGTTTCTGCAGGTGCTTGGGCAGGCTGCGGGCGTTGCCGGCAGGCGGCTTGGGTTCGGGGCGCAGCCATTCGCCCAGGCCTTCCTCGGCGGCGCTGAAATGCATCTTGGCCAGGGTCTTGCGGCACAGCGCACGCAGCGCCGGGTCGTTGGGCCCCAGGCGTGATGGGTTTTGCTCAGTGCCCCAGACCGGCACCTCCATCAACTGGGCCGCCCGGGCCAGACGCAGCGCGTTGGCCAGCACGGCCGGGCCTTCGAAGATGGCGGGCATCAGGCGTTCCTGGTAATCGACCAGGACGAGTTGGGATTCGGAGGCGTCGAGCAGCATGGGCGGGGTGCGCTGGGCAAAAGGTGAAAGATGCGGGGATTGTCGCAGCCGTGCTTGGCACAGGTTCCTTGGCACAGGTTCCTTGGGACAGCACGACGGGGGCGGACCGGCTCAAGGGGTGCCCGATCCGCTGATCGGTCAGCGCGTCAGGCGCAGCAGCCGGCCCTGGGGGCCATCGGTCAGCAGATACAGCCAGCCGTCCGGACCCTGGCGAACGTCGCGGATGCGTTCGGCCAGGCCGCCGAGCAGGTATTCGTCGCGCACCACCTTGCCGTTCGCCAGCTCCAGCCGATGCAGCCGGCTGAACTTGAGCGAGCCGATGAACAGGCTGCCCCGCCAGTCGGCGCCATAGCGGTCGCTGGTCAGAAAGGCCATGCCCGACGGCGCGATGGACGGCACCCAGTAGTGCAGCGGTGGCTCCATGCCCGCCTTGTGCGTCAGCCCTTCCCCGATCTTGCCGCCGCCATAGTTCTCGCCGTAGGTGACGACCGGCCAGCCGTAATTGCGGCCGGCCTGGGGCACGTTGATTTCATCGCCCCCCTGCGGGCCGTGCTCGTGGACCCACAGCCGCCCGTCCGGGGCGATGGTCGCGCCCTGCGGGTTGCGGTGGCCCCAGCTCCAGATTTCTGGCAGCGCGCCGGCCCCGGTCGGGTTGCCCGGGCCCGGCGAACCATCGGGCTGCACATGGATGATCTTGCCCAGGTGGCTGTCGAGCTTCTGGGCGTCTTCCTTGCGGGTGGAGCGCTCGCCCACGGCCAGAAAGATCGATCCGTCCCGGGCCTGCGCGATGCGGCAGCCGAAGTGCAGCGAGCTCTGCACCTTGGGCCGTTGGCTGAAGATCACGCGCACGTCGCTCAAGGCGGTTTCGCCAGAGGCCAGCACTGCGCTCGCCATGGCGGTGCTGTTGCCGGCCTCGCCCTGCGCCGCGGGCTCGGAGTAGCAAAAAAAGATGCGTCGGTTGCGCTCGAAGTCCGCGTCGGTGACCACATCGAGCAGGCCGCCCTGCCCGCCGAACACGACAGGCGGCAGGCCGGGTATGGGCGGGTTGATGCGGCCATTGGCCTCCACCACCCGCAGGCGGCCCACACGCTCCGTCACCAGGAACCGCCCGCCCGGCAGGAACGCCACGGCCCAGGGATTGGACAGGTCCTGCGCCACCGTCACGGCATTGGCCTGGTTTTTGGCCGCCTGGGGGGCGACCGGGGTGGCAGTCTGGGCCCCCGCCGTTCCATGCGCGAGCGCCATGGCGGCTGTGCAGGATGTCAGCGCAACGCGCAGAAAACGATTCAAACGCACATATTTATCAAATTTCATGCGACGGAATTGGTGGATGAATGTAACGCCGTTATGCACTGTGCCTATGGGGCAGGCCCCCAATTTGCTTGGATCGCCGGTGACAAAGCATGCCACGCCCGCTGATCCATAGTCAAAAGCCATGAAGCCTGAACCTTTGCGACATTTTTTGCCAAAAGATGCCCGGAGACGCGTGTTACCCTCGCGCCCCATGTCTCGATGGATTTGCCTATTGTTGCTGGCCTGCGCCAGCGCCCACGCCGCCCCCAACAATGCGCCCTCTGATGATCTGGACCGTCTTGTCCGCGAGAAGACCATGCTCTCGCAGCTGCAGGAAGCCCGGCACAACGTGCAGGATAAGGCCGGAGAAGTCGTCGCCACGGCCATGGGATTCCTCGGAGTTCCCTACCGCCGGGGGGGCAACGACGTCGAAACCGGTTTTGATTGCAGCGGCTTCATCCGCACGATCTACGGCAAGGCGGCTGGCCTCGTGCTCCCGCGCCGCGCCGACCAGCAAGCGGCCGCCACCGAGAAGATCGAGAAAAAAGACCTTCAACCGGGCGACCTCGTCTTTTTCAACACCATGCGCCGCGCCTTCAGCCATGTCGGCATGTACGTGGGTGACGGCAAGTTCATCCACTCGCCCCGCAGCGGCGCGGAAGTCCGCGTGGAAGACATGGGCGCGTCCTACTGGCAGCGCCGCTTCAACGGCGCCCGCCGGGTGAGCACCGACGACACTGGCAAGGACGGCTCGGCCAACTGAGTTTTTCGGCAGGGTGCGCCGCGTGCGCATGGGGTGACTTCGCCTGAGGCCGTCAGGGCTTGATGACCGTCGTGGTTTCCGTGCTGCGAATGGGTTCGCCCACCACATTCACCGGACGGGCATCGGGATTGCGCAGCATTTCCTTGGCGGCAGCCATATCGGCCTGGTAACGGGCCCGGGCCTGCGACTCGCACGACTTGCGTGCGCCGGCTTCACCCGCACGGCATTCTTCCAAAGCCACCTTCAAACCACCGCCCGCCTCGCGGATCGCGGTCTGATAGCGTTGCGCGGGCGTGGTGTCCGGCCGTGCACCGCGCTCCAGCGATGCCTGATCGCTCTGGGCAAGGGCTGTCGAGGGCAGCATGGCACCCCCGGTGGCCGCGGCCAGCGCCAGCACGGTGGCGGACAAGACAGTGCGAGGGGATCGGATGGGCATGGCTTTCCTTTCTTTTCTTGTGGGAGAGCCATGACCTTATCCAGCCGGGAATTCGCCGAACGCGGGATTCACGCGCGTCGGCTTGTCGGCCGGCTCCCACAGCCGGCGTCTCAGGCTCTGCCGCACCGGCTTGCCGAGAATGCACTGTCTTGGTGCGCACCGCCCTCATCCGGTTCTTCCTGAAAACCCCCATTCCGGGCCGGCGGCACAGTGCGCCTCGTCCGACATGGCGCCTTGCGGGCCGCCGGGTAGATTCGCCCTATCTCAACCAGAAAGTGCCTGCCCATGTTCTCCGTCCTCGGTGTTCTTGTCGTCGGTCTCGTGGTGGGCCTGCTCGCCCGCGCTCTCAAGCCGGGGGATGACAAGCTCGGCTGGATCATGACGGCGCTGCTCGGCGTAGCCGGGTCGTTCCTGGCCACCTACATCGGGCTCGCCATGGGCTGGTACCAGGAGGGCGAGCCGGCCGGCTGGATCGCCTCCATCCTGGGCGCGATGCTGCTGCTGGTGGTGTACGGCTTCTTCAAGAGCAAGAGCTGAAAGGCGGCCGCCCCGTGGCGAAACGTGTTCCCAGCGCCTCGGCCCTGGCCGGCAATGACCCCGATCTGCTGGCGGCCGTGCAACGCAGCCGGCGCCTGCTGCACCGGCGCGCGCTGATGGCCGCCGCCGCGGGCACCGTGCCCATTCCGGGCCTGGATTGGGCGGTGGACGCGGCCTTGCTGTCCCGACTGGTGCCTCAGATCAATGCGGAGTTCGGCCTGACGCCAGAGCAGATCGACCGGCTCACGCCCCACAAGCGCGAGCAGGTGCAGAAAGCGGTCGGCCTCGTCGGGTCGGCCTTGATCGGCAAGTTCGTCACCCGCGAGCTGGTGATCCGGGCCACCCAGGCCGTGGGCATGCGCCTCACGGCCAAGCAGGCGGCCAAATATGTGCCGCTGGCCGGCCAGGCCGTGGCGGCCGTGCTGGGCTACACCACGCTGCGCCTGCTCGGCGAGCAGCACCTGCGCGATTGCGTGGAAGTCGCCAAGGCGGCCCAACTCACCCTGCCGGCGCCAGGAGCCGATTCGAAGCGCTGAATCCGCCACCCGGCGGCCCCCGCATGCGAACGCGGCCGCTCGCCGGCACAATGGCCGCCCATGTCGCCGCGCCCCTCCGCTGACTCCCCTCGCGCCAAGCGCCCTTCCGTTGCCTCGGATGCGCGGGAGCACGCCATCGGCGCCTGGGTCTCCGCGCTGCAGCGCCGGGCCGATGCCGCCACGCTGGCGCGGCTGCCCACCCTGTCCGATGCCGAGGCCGCGCAGGTCATGGCGCGCATGCGCGGCGATGCGCCCCGCGCCGCCGCCCCGTCCGCCCCGCCGGGCCCGGCGGACGGCACCCTCGCCACGCCGGGCCGATTCCAGCCGCGCATCACGCTGCAGACGCTGGGCCGTGGCGACGGCCTGCTGGGCCTGCGGCCCCATGGGCTGATCGGCCCGCGCGGCGACCAGGTCACGCTGGCCCGCATCGACTGGACCTACCGCACACCGGATGGCGCCGCCTGGGAAACGCCCGCCCCCACCTCGGTGCTCAACAGCCGCCCGCCGGCCGTGCAGGAGCTGTACGACACCGGCGGCCCCGTGCTGCGCTTGCAGCGCGATGGGGCGGCCGAGGCGGACGCCATCGACCTCGTGCGCGCCCTGGGCCTGCTGCCGGTGCCCGAAACGGCCTTGCAGTGGCGCGACCGTGCGGGTGCTCCCGTGCTGGGCCCTGTCTGGACGCTGCCGCAGGAGGCGGCCTTCGGCGACTTCTGGGCCGAGCAGGTGCCGCGCCTGCAGGCCCACGGCTGGGCAGTGTCGGTGCTGCCCGGCTTCGCGCACGAGAGCGTTCCCGTGCAGCGCTGGACGCTGCGCCTGGACCCCGACACCGGCGAGCTGCTGGGCAAGGACCTCGCCGGCCCGCTCGGCCCGCGCGAACGCCCGGTGCAAAAGCTGCATCTGCCCGAACGCGAAGGGGCCTGGCTGCTGAGCCTGGGCATCGAGGTGGACGGAGAGACGCTGGACTTGGCGCCCCTGCTGGCCGATCTGCTCCGGCGCGAGCCGCGCTGGCTGAACGCCGCACAGATGGCCGCCATCGACGACCACGCCACCGTCTCGCTCCGCGCGCCCGGCGGGCGGCGAATCGATGCGCCGGCGGCGCCGCTCAAGGCCATCGTCGGCGCGATGGTGGACCTCCTCACCGATCCGCTGCGCAACGCCGGCCGGCAGCGCCAGGACGGCGACCCGCTGCGCCTGGGCCCCTGGGAGATGCGGCGCATCGAGGCCCTGCGCGCCGGCCTGGTGCAAGCGCACCGCGTGGGCACGGTCAGCGGCTGGGACAACGGTTGGCAGCTGCAGGGCGATGCCGGCCTGGCCCACCTGGCGCGGCGGCTGAAGGCCATCGGCACGCCCGCGCCCGTGGCCGCGCCGGCCGGGCTGCAGGTGCCGTTGCGGCCGTACCAGCTCGACGGGCTCGCATGGCTGCAATACCTGCGCGCCCAAGGGCTGGGCGGCATCCTGGCCGACGACATGGGCCTGGGGAAAACGGCGCAGGCGCTGGCCCATGTCCTCACCGAAAAGGAAGCGGGCCGGCTGGCGCACCCTGCGCTGGTGGTGCTGCCCACCTCGCTCGTCTTCAACTGGCAGGCGGAGGCGCAGCGCATGGCACCGGGCCTGCGCGTGCTCAGCCTGCACGGCGCGGACCGGCGCGAGCGCTTTGCCCGCATCGGCCAGCACGACCTGGTGCTGACAACCTACCCGCTGGTGTGGCGCGACATCGACGCGCTGGCCGCGCAGCCGTGGCACCTGCTGATCCTGGACGAGGCGCAGATGGTCAAGAACGCCGGCAGCCGCAGCGCCCGCGCCCTGCGGCGCCTGAACGCTCCGCATCTGCTTTGCCTGACCGGCACGCCGCTGGAGAACCACCTGGGCGAGCTGTGGGCGCAGTTCGACTTCCTCATGCCCGGCTTTCTGGGCGATGCGCGCAGCTTCTCCCAGCGCTGGCGCAAGCCCATCGAGGAGAACGGCGAAACCCTGCGGGCCGAGGTGCTGGCCCGGCGCGTGCGCCCGTTCATCCTGCGCCGCCGCAAGCAGGACGTGGCCACCGAACTGCCGCCGCGCACCGACGTCGTGCTGCGGCTGCCGCTGCAGGGCCGCCAACGCGAGCTGTACGAGGCGGTGCGTGCCGCCGCCGACAAGCAAGTGCGCCGCGTGCTGCAGCGCCAGAGCTTCGACGGCGCGCAGATCACCCTGCTGGATGCGCTGCTCAAGCTGCGGCAGGTGTGCTGCGATCCGCGCCTGGTCAAGGGCAGCGAGGCCGCCCGGGCGCAGCCCGCCACCATGGAACGCGCCAAGCTCGAATGGCTGGCCGACGCGCTGCCCGCCCTGGTCGCGCAAGGGCGCCGCGTGCTGGTGTTTTCGCAGTTCACCGAGATGCTCGCCCTGGTGGCCGAAACGCTGGAGGCGCTCGCCCTGCCCTTCCTCGCGCTGACCGGAGACACCCCGCCCCGCGCGCGCGGCGCCGTGGTGCGGCGCTTCCAGGACCGCGGCGATACAGGCGCGCCGCCCGTCCTGCTGGCCAGCCTCAAGGCCGGCGGCGTGGGCCTGAACCTGAGCGCCGCCGACACGGTGATCCACCTGGACCCCTGGTGGAACCCCGCCGTGGAGGAGCAGGCCACCGCCCGTGCCCACCGCATCGGGCAGGACCAGCCGGTGTTCGTCTACAAGATCGTGGTGGAAGGCAGCATCGAGGAACGCATGCTGGAACTGCAGGCCCGCAAGCAGGCGCTGGCGCAGGGGGTGCTTGGGCACGACGCCGCGGGTGCGGCCAAGTTCTGCGAGGCGGACCTGAACGCCCTGCTCGCCCCCTTGTCGGAACCCCAGGACAACCCGCTGGCCATCCCGGCGCACGATGCGATCCGGTGGGGTGGCACGGGACCGGCGCGCATGCGGTGAATTCGCGAATAAGGGTGTTTTTGGCCCCATGCCCTAGTGAATCATGCCCTCATTGCTATTAAATAAATAGCAAAAACCCTCTGGCGGCAGGAAGGGCTCGATCCTTGCGCCGCATCCCGCCAGAATGGCGCCATGACGACGACCCCGCCCCCCGAACCCCGCTACTGGCTCATGAAATCCGAGCCGCAGGAATGCTCCATCGACGATGCCCTGGCCGCCCCGGATGCCACCGTGCCCTGGACCGGCGTGCGCAACTACCAGGCGCGCAACTTCATGCGCGACGGCATGCAGGTGGGCGACGGCGTGCTGTTCTATCACTCCAGTTGTCCAGAGCCGGGCATTGCCGGCCTGGCGCGCGTGGCCTCCGCCACCCGCCCGGACCCGACGCAGTTCGATCCCGAATCGCCCTACCACGACCCCAAATCCAGCCCGGACCAACCGCGGTGGCTGCTGCTGGATGTGCAGGCGCTGCGCAAGACCCGCCTGCTGTCCTTGGCCGAATTGCGCGCCCGGCCGGAACTGGCCGGCCTGCAGGTGCTGCAAAAAGGCAGCCGCCTGTCCATCACACCAGTCGATGCGGCGGACTGGAAGCGGGTCGTCGACGTGCTAGACGCGGCGGCGCCCGCTTGAGCCACGCCCTGCGAGGGCCCAGCGGTGCAGCCCCGCCACTGGCGCAGCGCCTGGTGCCGGTGCCTATCATGGCCTGCCCTCCACTCCCCTTTCGCGGCGGCACCAGCGCCCCGCGTCCGCCATGCGCAACATGCTCGACTTCAGTTCCTGGCACACCCTGCTCACCACCGCGTTGGGGCTGCTGCTGGCCTCGCTGCTCATGGTGGGCATCCGGCTCGTGTTCATGCAGACCGTCCAGCGCCGTCAGCAACGCGAAAACCGGCAGATCAACGAGCGGCTCAAGACCCTGATCGCCGCCTACAAGACCTTGGGCGGCTCGTTCACCGGGCAGTTGCAGGTGAGCCCGACGCACATGCGCGACCTGCGCCGGCCGGCTGGCAGCCCAACGTCATCGCTGGCTCCTGCGGAAGGCGATCCGGCCACCGGAGAAGGGGCGCTGGCACCGCTGACCAGCACCGAGCGCCAACGCCGCGTGCGCGATGCGGTCGAGGCCGCGCTGTCCGACGTGATCCTGCTGGGCACCGAAGAGCAGGTGCAGCTTGCCGCCCAGGCCGCGCAGGACATGGTGGCCGGCCGCAGCATCGAAACGGCTCAGCTGGTGGTGTCGCTGCGGCAGTTCATTCGGGCGGCGCTGGACCTGGAGCCGATTGCGGAGCATGTGCCGATTCCCGTGCAGGGGCCGCTGCGGCCCGGTGGAAGCGGTGGCGCGGGCACCCGGCGCGCCAATGCCGATGGCGGTGCGCGAAGCAGTGGAGGCGGCACCGACGGTGATATGGGGGCCGGAGGGAGCGGGGGCGGGATGGGAATGGCGACCCACACGCCCGGTGGTGACCCGGCCGACAATGAAGGACCCGCCACGCCGACCACCAGCAGGCGCTGAGGGACACGGACGCGGCGCCCCCCTTGCTTGCTCGTCCGCCCGGCACGCGAGATCCGCCTCAGTCGCTATCGCGCAGGTGTTTCGCGAGGAACGCCGAAATCCGCGCCTCGTAGGCCGGCGGATCGAACGCATGCAGATCGACATGCGCCGCACCATCGACCACCCACAACGCCTTCGGGTCGTCGGCCGCCGCGTAGATGCGCCGGGTTTCCGCCAGGGGGGTGTGGCGGTCTTCCGATCCGGCCGCGATCAGCAGCGGCACGTGCAGCGACGGCAGGTCGGCGATGGGCCGCAGCTGATCCGCGGAAACGCCCAGCCGCACGGGAAGCTGCCACAGCAGCAGCGGCGTGAGCCACCGGCCCGCAGGCCCCAGGTACATCGCCAGGCGGTCGGAGACCGCGTCTTCGATCGTGGGGAACATCGACTCCAGCACGACGGCCTCCAGGGACACGTCAGGGAGGGACAGCACGAGCGACGCCGCCCCGAGCGATGCGCCGATCACACCGATCTTCTCGTCGGGCAACGCGTCGGACAGGTAGTCCAGGGCCGCCGCCACGCCTTGCGATTCGTTCCAGCCGAAAGTCACCCGGTCCCCGGCGCTCTCGCCATGGGCGGGCAGATCGATGAGCAGCACCGAATAGCCAAGGCGATGGAGAAACCGGGCCCGGCCCAGCATCTGCCGCCGGTCCGCGCCGATGCCATGCAAAAGCAGCACCGCCCCGGCCCCGGCATCGCCACGGACCAGCCAGCCCGCAAGGGACTGGCCCGTGACGGTATCGAACCGCACCGGGCTCGCGGGCAGATCGCCCGGAGCCGCGCCCACGGGCCGGTGGTGCGGCTGGCTCAGGACTTCGCCCGCACCGAGCAAAACCGCGAGGCACAAAAAGGCGGCAGCGAGTGCCGCGAGGATTCTTCGACGTTGCATGGGCAGCGATGCTAGCGGCCCACGGGGTCACCGCCACCACCACAGCAGGCCAACGCAGGGCGCTGCCGCCACGCCCAGGCCCAGCCAGGCCCGCGCCGCGCTGCGGGCACAGAACACCCACAGCGCGATGGCCGCGTACACCGCGAAGCTGAGCAACGTCGCCAGCAGCACGCCATCCGCTCGGCTCCCTCCCCACAGGCGCGGCGCGGCCAGCGCCAGCACGGCGGCGAGCAGGGACGCCACGGCGTACCCCCCCGCGCACGCGGCCAGCACCCGGCTGGCAACGCCGAGCCGGCCGGTCGAACGCGTTGCTGGCCGAAGGGGGCGGCTCATCCCTGCACCCCGCCGCGCGGCGCAGGGCGCCGGGGGGCGCCCGGCATCGCCTTGCGCGCGCCGTGCCAGCCTTGCCCGGTGCGGTACGCGGCCCACGCCAGCGCCGCGCCGAAGGCCAGCGCGGCGAGCTCCACGCCGGCGCGCTGCCCATCGCCCGCCAGGGCGTAGCGGCCCAGGTGCTGGCCGGTGGTCCAGGCGTTCAGCGCGGGCAGCGCCACGCACAGCGCCGCCGCCGCGCCCAGTTGCTCCATCCAGGCCCGGCGCGGCGGGCGCAGCGCGGCGTGCAGCAGCGTGGCCAGCCAGACCGCCAGGAAGGCCCGGATCTCCCACAGCGCGCGGCCGGGCAGTTCGGCGGGCAGCAGGCGGTTGGCATGGAGGTAGCCGATGCAGGCCACCCCGATGCCTGCCACGGCCGCGACGTTCAGGGTCTCGACGGCGCGGTAGACGCCAGCCGTGGCACGGCCGAACTCGTTGCCGCAGGCGCGGCGCCGCTTCACGCTGAACAGCACGGTGCCGGTGGCCACCATCACGGTGCCGAGCAGACCGCTGGCGAAGTACAGCCACTTCATCGGCCAGCCACCGAAGCGGGCGAAGTGCAGCGACTCCATCACGGCGTGCACCTGCTCCGAAGCGAAGGCGACGTCGGGGTCCGGCCGGCGCACCTGCAGCACGGTGCCGCTCACGCCGTCGAACACCGCGGTGGCCACCGGGTTCAGCAAGGCGCGGCGCTGGCCTGCGCCCAGCTCGGCTTCGCGGGGGCCGAGCACGCGCACCGTGGCATTCGCATCGCCCGGTGCCTCGATCACCACCATGCGCGGTGGCTGGCCCGTCAGGTCGCGGGCCCTTTGCAGCAGCGGTGCCAGATCGTGCAAGGCCGCGGGCCGGCCCGTGCGGGGGCGGCGCAGCGCTTCGCCCTCGCCGTGGTGCAACTCGGCCTGGAACCGGGCATAGGCCGTCTCGCCGCTGCCGTAGGCCGCCTGCAGGGGCCAGGGCATGTACGAGGTGTAGAAGATCGCCAGCCCGGTGTAGACGATCATGAACAGGAAGGGCAGCGTCAGCACGGCGGTGGCGTTGTGGGCGTCCATCCACGAGCGCTGGCCCTTGCCCGGCCGGAACGTGAAGAAATCCTGAAAGATGCGCCGGTGCACGACCACGCCGGACACCAGCGCCACCAGCATGGCCATCGACACCCAGCCGACCACCCAGAAGCCGAGCGCGTTCCATTGCAGCATGTAGTGAAATGACATGAAGTGGCGCCCGCCTTCGGTCGCCCGCCCCCAGGGCAAGGGCAGCACGGCGCCGGTCACCGGGTGCAGCGCGGCCATCTGGTTGGCGCGGCCATTGCGCCACGCCAGCAGCAGGGCATCGCCCGGGGCCTGGGGCAGCTCGATGCGCCAAAAGCGCGCGCCGGGTGCCTGCGCGGCCAGGTGCCGCACGGCCTGGGCCAGCGCGTGCGGCACGGCCTCCTGTGTGCCGGCCGCGGCGTCCGCCAGCACGGGCCGGGCCTCCATCCAGCGGGTGATCGGCTCCCGGAACACGCTGAGCGTGCCCGTGAGGAAGATGGCGCACAGCAGCCATCCGCAGACAAGGCCGCACCAGGTGTGCAGCCACGACATGGACTGGCGGAAGTTGCCGTTGCCTTTCATGCGGGCCGCATCCCTGGCCATTCGCTGCGCGATCGACTGCGCACGGTCAGAAGGCGCCGCGCAGGGTCAGCATCACGTTGCGGGGGTCGCCGTAGTAGCTGCCGTTGACCAGCGCGGTGACCGAGCTGTAGTAGCGCTTGTCGAAGACGTTGTTCACGTTCAGCGCCGCGGTCCAGTGGCGGCTGATCTGGTACTTGACCAGCGCATTCCACACCGCCCGCCCGCCGTTGGTGGCGCGCACTGCGCCGATCTGGCGGTAGCTGCCGCTTTGCGCATTGACGCCGCCCCCGAGGGTGATGGCGTTCAGCTCGCCCGGCAGCTGGTAGGTGCTCCACAGGCGAAACAGGTGCTTGGGCGTGTAGCTGTTGAAGGACAGGCCCTGGCTGCTCACGTCCTTGAGGTACTTGGTCTGGTTGAAGGTGTAGCCGGCGAACAGGTTCCAGTGGCGCGCGACCTCGCCGCTCACCTCGGCATCCAGGCCCTGGCTGCGCACCTCGCCCGTGTCGGTGTAGCAGTAGTAGTCGCTGCGGCAGGTGGGGCTGGTGCTGAAGTCTTCCTGCGCGCGGTTCTTCTGGTCCACGCGGAACAGGGCGAACGAGGCATTCGCCTTGCCGTCCATCAGCTCGCCTTTGAGGCCCGCTTCGTAATTGGCGCCCACCATGGGCTTGAGCAACTGGCCCGCCTCGTTCAGCTCGGACTGCGGCTTGAAGATGTCGGCATAGCTCACGTAGGCGGACCATTGCGGGTTGAGCGCGTAGATCAGCCCGGCATAGGGGTTGACCTTGGCGTTCTCGCGGCTGTGGGTGGCCGAGGTGGACGGCGCCGCCCCGGTGGTGACGGTGTCCCAGTCGGTGCGGAACCAGCTGACGCGCGCGCCGACCACCAGCTTGAGCGGGTCGGTCAGCTGCAGGCGCACCGCGTTGTAGAAGCCCAGTTGCCGGGCCTTGCCCTGCCGCGCCTCGCGGGTGCCGGTGTAGATCTCGGCGTCCGTGGGCTCGCGGAAGTCGGGGTGGTAGCTGTTCAGGCCGAAGATGTTGTAGTTGGTCCGAAAGCCGTAGACGGTGTCGTTCGTGGTGTGCGTGTAGTTGACCCCGCTCACCAGTTCGTGCCGCCGGCCGAAGGCGTCGAATTTTCCGGTCAGGTTCGCGTCGATGCCCGAGGTCTCGATGTCGGCGATGGACCGGGCCACGATGTTGGCGCTCTGCATCAGCGCCGGGTTGACCGCCCGGTTGACCCCGGCGTACTTCAGGTCGTGCTCTTCCTTGAGGTGCATCGCCGTGAACTGCAGCTTCCAGTCGTCGTTGAACTGGTGCGCCGCATCGAAGTACAGCCCGCGGTTGGACGACTCCTGCCGGTTCCAGGTGGCACCCAGGTAGGTCGAGCGGGGCAGGTTCAGGTCGCCGCCGGTGGCGTAGCGCGGCAGGCCGTTCATGGAGGGACGGCCCCGCGTTTCTTCGGAGCTGGCCCCGAAGTTGATGCGCGTGGCGGCCGAGACGTCGTATTCCAGCGTGCCGTACACGGTCGGGCTGCGGCGGTTCACGTAGTCCATGAACGAGTGGTGGTCTTCGTAGTCGATCAGCGCGCGGCCGCGCAGCGTGCCCTCTTCGTTCAGGACGCGGCTGGTGTCCAGCTGCGCGCCGTAGCGGTCCCACGAGCCCACGCGGGCCTCCACCGTGGTGGCGTTGGTGCCGAGAGGACGCTTGCGCACCAGGTTGACCGCCCCGCCGGGGCTGCCTTCGCCCTGCAGCAGGCCGGCAGCGCCGCGCAGGACCTCGGCCCGGTCGATGATCGCCATGCTGGACGAATAGTTGCTCGCCCGCCCGTACATGCCGCGGTTGAGTGGCACCCCGTCGTACTGCACCGTGGTCAGGTCGTAGCCGCGCGAATAGATGTATTTGCCGCCCTGCGGGCTTTGCGCCAGCGTGATGCCGGTGGTGCTGGCGAGCGCGTCGTAGACCGAGGTGATGTTCTGCTCGTCCATCAGCTGGCGCGTGACGACGCTGATCGACTGGGGAATGTCCTTGAGCGCCTGGGCCCCCTTGCCCACCGTGACGGCGCGCGTGGTGTACGAGCCCGTGTGCTCGGTCGCCACCGGGCGCTCGGCCTGGGCCGATACCGTCACGGGCGCGAGCGTGGCCGTGCCCGCGCCTTGCGGCACGCGGCGCACGACCACCGAGGTGCCTTCGATCTCCGCGAACAGCCCGCTGCCCGCCAGCAGGCGGTTGAGGGCCTCGCGGGCGGTGAGGCGCCCTTGCACGGCCGGCGCCACCTTGCCCTCCACCAGCGCGGGCTGCACCATCAACTCCAGGCGCGCCTGCCGCGCCAGTGCATCCAGGGCCTGGGCCAGAGGCTGGGCCGCGATGCGGATGTCCACCGGCACGGATGCCGCAGCCTGCGCACCGGCCCCCGGCTGGGCATGGGTGGGCAAGGCGCCCAGCGCCAGGGCGGCCGCCACGGCCAACGGGGCAGGATGGAAACGAAAACGGGACATGCGAACGATCTCCGGAAGGTTGGGAATAAGAAGCCTTCTCAGGTAGACGCATGGCTTGGCAAAACCCCAACCTGGGTTTTGCGCTTTTTTTCGAAAGGCGATTCAGTGGCTTGTGCCCTTGGGGTCGGGCCGCACGTGCGCACGCCTGGTAAAAGACCGGCTTAGTGCGCCGCGACGATTTCGGTGTGCGGCGCCTCGCCCTGCAGGCGCACCGGCAGCACCTTGGGCAGCGCCTGCCGGAAGTTGTCCAGGCGGCGCGGGTCGAAGGTGCCGGTCATGCGCAGTTCGCCCACGGCCGCATCGCGCACCACGAGGCCCGTCGGCCCGTAGCGCTCGAACTCCGCCAGAGCCTGCGCCAGCGGCACATCGTCGAAGGTGATGCGCCCGTCGCGCCAGGGGGCGACGCCGGCCGTCGCCACCGGGCCGACCGGCGCCATGCGGCCCTCGGCATCGGCCGCCACCTGCTGCCCGGCGGTGAGCACCATCGCGGCCGTACCAGGCTGCCCGGGTGGGCTCACGGCGCCGCCGACCGCCGCCACGCGCACCCGTCCCTCCTCCACGGCCACGCGCACGCCGTTGTCGCCGGGCACGCTGGCGGTGTGGCGCACGGAAAACCGCGTGCCCACCACCGTCACCTTCACGGCGCCGGCGAGGACCTCGAACGGCCGGGCCGCATCGCCCTGCACCTGGAACACGGCTTGCCCCTCGGGCAGGCGCACCTCGCGCCGCTGGCGGTACAGCGCCACCTCCACCCGCGTGGCGGTATCGAGCCGCAGGCGGCTGCCGTCGGGAAGCTGCACGTCCAGCTGCTGGCCGCGTTCCGTCGAGAAGTTCTGCACGAAAACCGGCTGCTGCTGCCAATGGTCCCAAGCCAGGTAGCTGCCGCCCCCGGCCATCAGCACCACCACCGCCGCCACGGCGGCCTGCGGCACCAGGGCCGACCAACCCTGCAGCCACGCCCTGCGCCCGGTGGGCGCCGGCGCGGGCTTGCGGTCCGCCTGGGCCTGCTCGGCCGCCAGTTGCCGACGCAGTTGCGCCACGCCGGCCGCAGGCAGTTGGTCCAGCCGTTGCCAGTCGGCCTGCCAGCGGGCGAATGCCGCCTGCCGGCTGGGGTGCCCGGCCAGCCAGGCCTGGAATTCGGCGTTTTGCTCTACGCCCCGTTCCCGGTCCAGGCGGGCGAACCACGCCAGCGCCTCGGTATCGAGGTCGCTGGACGAGGGGGCCGCGCGGTGGGGATCGGTCATGGACATTTCAAAAGGGTACCTGGCAGTAGACGCACGGCGCGGTGCCATCCCAACCTTGCGGACCCAGGAATGGGGAGCGCGTCATCGCGGGCTTTCTGTTGGTGTGGGCTGTGCCGATGTGCGGGGCGTGCCCCCCAGCCGGTCCTGACAGTCGCGGCAGGCCTGCATGCCCCGCTGGATGTGGCGCTCCACCATCGTCACCGAGATGCCCATGCGGCGCGCGATGTCCGCCTGGGCAAGGCCATCGAACTTGTGCAGGATGAACGCCTCGCGGCAGCGCAGCGGCAGTTCGCCGATGGCAGCCAGCAAAGCGTTCACGGTCTGGGAGGACATGGCCGCCACCTCGGGCTCGCAGGCCCGTGGGCCGGCCAAGGCCTGAGCGGCCTGCTCGAAGCCATCGTCGCCGTCCAGCGGGGCATGCTGGCCGCGCACCGCGTCGCGGCGGTGCTGGTCGATGACGAGGTTGCGCGCCGTGCGGTACAGAAACGCCCGGGGCTCCGCGATGGGCTCGCCCGACCGCTGCACGGCCAGCACCCGCGCATAGCTTTCCTGCGCCAGGTCGGCCGCCATCTCGCGATCCTGGACGGACCCCTGCAGAAACCTCAGCAACTCTCGGTAATAGCGCGCGAACACGGAAATCTGAACCAGGGAATGGGCCATGCCCATCGACATGGCCAGACCCCGCGAACGCAGGATCGATGGCGCAAAAGGCAAGTGAAGGCCGCAGTATAGGAGATGCAGTGAATGAGATTCACTTCGAACTGCATGCGCCATGTTCGCCGATGCGCTCATCGGCCCGTGCCATGGTGCGCGGCTACCCACGGCCCGCCGTGTCCCCGGCCGGGTACGGGGTGAAGCGGCTTTCGTTCTCGCTCACATCCAGCGGCCGGCCCAAGAATGGAAAGGCCCGTTGCGGACAGCCGATGCGTTCGCACACCTTGCAGCCCATTCCGATGGGCGTGGCGATCTCGGGATCGTCCAGGTCCATGCCGCGCGAATAGACCAGCCGGGGCGCATGGCGGATGTCGCAACCCAGGGCCACCGCGAAGGTCTTGCTCGGAGCGCCGAAGCCGCCTTGGCCCGTGGAGACCGTCCGGGCGATCCAGAGGTAGCTACGCCCGTCCGGCATGCGCGCCAGTTGCGGCAGGATCTTGCCGGGCTGCGAAAACGCCTCGTACACGTTCCACAGCGGACAGGTGCCACCCGTCTTGGAGAAATGGAAATGGGTGGCGGACTGGCGCTTGGAGATGTTGCCGGCCCGGTCCACGCGGATGAAGAAGAACGGCACGCCCGGCGCACCGGGCCGCTGCAGCGTGCTGAGCCGGTGGCAGATGGTTTCGAAGCCCACCCCGAAGCGCCGCGCCAGGCGGTCAATGTCGTAGCGCGTGGTTTCGGCGGCCTGCAGAAACACGGCGTAGGGCAGCAGCAAGGCCCCTGCGAAGTAGTTGGCCAGGCCGATGCGCGCGAGTGCGCGCGCCTGCGGGTCGTGCCGGAATTCCGGCAGGTCCACCAGCGCATCGAGCAGCGTTGAATGCGCCAGCAGCGCCCACTGCGTGCCCAACTGGAACGCGAGCTGGCCGGGGTCGAGCGACGGGGACAGCCGCAGCACCTTGCTGCCCGGGTCGTAGCTGCGCAGGTGCGTGCCCATGTCGTCCTGCGAGGGCACGGTGCGCACGCCGTGCTGCTGTTGCAGGCGCCGCGCCAGCCAGTCGGACAGCAGACCGCCCTCGGCCTGCGCTTCGGCGGCCAACTGCTCGGCGGCGCGGTCGATGGAGTCCAGGTAGTTCTGGTGCGAAAGGAAGAAGTCACGCACGCGCTCGAAGGCCATGGGCTGCGCGGGTGCAAGGGGGGCATGGCCGGTGTCCGGCCCTTCTCCCCGGCCGTCGCCCAGGCGCACGGCGAGTGCCTCCAGCCGCTGCGTCGCTTCGAGGTGGCGCCGGTGCAGCGCCAGCAGCGCGCGGCCCACGGCCGGCATCTGCGAGGCGATCTCCCGAAGCTCCGGCAGCGCGACCGACTCGCCCCCGGGGTTGTCCGCCAGCGCCTCCTGCAGGCCCGCCACCATGCGCGCCTCTTCGTCTTCGGAGAACTGCTGCACGTCCACCCCGAGCGTGCGGCTGACCTTGAGCAACACGGCCACGGTGAGCGGCCGCTGATTCTGCTCCAGCTGGTTCAGGTAGCTGGGCGACAGGCCCAGCGCCTGCGCCATGGCGATCTGCGACAGGCCACGCTCGGCGCGCAGCTTGCGCAGGCGCACCCCCATGAAGGTTTTCTTCATCGTGTCGCCCGCCACCCAGAAGAAAAATTTGCAGAATTTGCAAATCGGCTGTTTTTCATTCGCAAAGCTTCGCCTTTTCAGTGCTTTATCAATGCCTTCATTGTGCGTAGATTGCGAAGCATGACAACCCCCAGCGGCCCCCTCTTCGCGTTCCAGGACATCGTCTTTCCCAGCCAGGCGAACCACCGCGGCACGTTGTTCGCAGGCCATGCCCTGCAATCCATGGCCAAAGCGGCGTTCCTCGTGGGACGCAGCGTCGCCCAGCAGGATGCGGTGATGGCCGGCGTGACCGGCATCGACTTCGTGTCGCCCGTGCCGGTGGGCCATGTGCTCACGCTGCAGGCCCGCGTGAGCCGGGTGGGCCGCAGTTCGATGACCGTCTGCGTGACCGGCCTGGCGCAGGCCCTGGGTGGGCCGCAGCAGGAGGTGCTTCGGGGCGTGTTCGAAATGGTGGCGGTGGACGCCGCCGGACGCCCCGCACCCATCCCCCGCTCCGATGCCGCATTGCCCAACGATCCCCTCCCCTTTGCAAAGGAAATCGCATGACCCTCGCGACCCCCACCGCGCCCCCGGGCGCCCGCGTCAAGAAATCCGTGGCGCTGTCCGGCGTCACGGCCGGCAACACGGCGCTGTGCTCCGTCGGGCGCACCGGCAACGACCTGCACTACCGCGGCTACGACATCCTCGACATCGCCGAGGTCTGCGAGTTCGAGGAAATCGCCCACCTGCTGGTGCACGGAAAACTGCCGACCACCGCGGAGCTGCGCGCCTACAAGGCCCGGCTCCGGGCGATGCGCGGGGTGCCGGCCAGCGTCAAGTCGGCGCTGGAGCAGATCCCCGCGCATGCCCACCCGATGGACGTGATGCGCACCGGCGTGTCGGCGCTCGGCTGTACCCTGCCCGAAAAGGACGAGCACCCCACGGCCGGCGCGCGCGACATCGCCGACCGGCTGCTGGCATCGCTCGGCTCGATGCTGCTGTACTGGTACCACTGGTCCACCCAGGGCCGGCGCATCGACGTCGAAACCGATGACGACTCCATCGGCGCGCACTTCCTGCACCTGCTGCATGGCCGAAAGCCGCCGGCGAGCTGGGAGCGCGCCATGCACACCTCGCTCAACCTGTATGCCGAGCACGAGTTCAATGCCTCCACCTTCACCGCGCGCGTCATCGCCGGCACCGGCAGCGACCTGTATTCGTCGATCTCGGGCGCCATCGGCGCGCTGCGCGGCCCCAAGCACGGCGGCGCCAACGAGGTGGCCTTCGAGATCCAGAAGCGCTACGACAACCCCGACGAGGCCGAGGCCGACATCCGCCGCCGCGTCGAGGCCAAGGAGGTGGTGATCGGTTTCGGGCACCCGGTCTACACCGTGAGCGATCCGCGCAACGCGGTCATCAAGGGCGTGGCCAAAACCCTGTCGCAGGAGGCGGGATCGACCCGCATGTTCGACATCGCCGAACGGCTGGAGGCCGTGATGCGCGAGGCCAAGAACATGTTCCCCAACCTGGACTGGTTCAGCGCCGTGAGCTACCACATGATGGGCGTGCCCACGGCCATGTTCACGCCCCTGTTCGTCATCGCCCGCACCAGCGGCTGGGCCGCGCACGTGATCGAGCAGCGCATCGACAACAAGATCATCCGGCCCAGCGCGAACTACACGGGGCCGGAAGACCAGGCCTTCGTCGCCTTGGCCGACCGCACCTGAAGCCGCATCGGCGCATTCCATCCTTCTTTGTTCAACACCACTCGACACCCCTGCCCCCATGTCCGCGCCCATCAGCAACATCCGCCCCGAATACGACCAGGTCATCGTCGATATCGTCGACTACGCGCTTCGCTACGAGGTGACCTCGGAACTCGCGCTCACCACCGCCCGCCACATCCTCATCGACACCCTGGGCTGCGGGTTGGAGGCGCTGGAATACCCCGCGGCGCGCAAGCTCATTGGTCCCATCGTCAAGGGCACGTCGGTACCCCACGGCGCCAAGGTTCCGGGCACCGCGTTCCAGCTCGACCCGGTGCAGGCGGCGTTCAACATCGGTGCGCTGATCCGCTGGCTCGACTTCAATGACACCTGGCTGGCCGCCGAATGGGGCCATCCGTCGGACAACCTGGGCGGCATCCTGGCCGTGGCCGACTGGCTCAGCCGCACCGCCGTGGCGGCGGGCAAGCCACCGCTGGTGATGCGCGACGTGCTCACCGCCATCGTCAAGGCCCACGAGATCCAGGGCGTGATCGCGCTGGAAAACGCTTTCAACCAGGTCGGGCTCGACCATGTGGTTCTGGTCAAGGTGGCATCGACCGCGGTCGTCTCCCAATTGCTGGGCCTGTCGCGCGATGAGACGCTGGCCGCCGTGTCGCTGGCCTGGGTCGATGGACAAAGCCTGCGCACCTACCGCCACGCGCCCAACGCAGGCAGCCGAAAGAGCTGGGCGGCGGGTGACGCCACCAGCCGTGCCGTGCGCCTGGCGCTGATCGCGCAGACCGGGGAGATGGGCTGCCCCTCGGCACTGACCGCGAAAACCTGGGGCTTCTACGACGTGTCCTTCAAGGGCCAGCCGTTCCGCTTCCAGCGCCCCTACGGCAGTTATGTGGCGGAGAACGTGCTGTTCAAGATCAGCTTTCCGGCCGAGTTCCACAGCCAGACCGCGGTCGAAGCGGCCATGGCTCTGCACCAGCAACTGCGCGGCATAGGCAAGACCGTGGACGACGTGCAGCGCATCACCATCCGCACGCACGCGGCCTGCATCCGCATCATCGACAAGCAGGGCCCGCTGAACAACGAGGCGGACCGCGACCACTGCATCCAGTACATGGTGGCGGTGCCGCTGATTTTCGGCCGGCTCACCGCAGCCGACTACGAAGCCGGCGTGGCGGCCGATCCGCGCATCGACGCGCTGCGCGCCAGGATCCATTGCGTGGAGGCCCCCCGCTACACCGCCGACTACCACGACCCGGAAAAGCGCAGCATCGCCAATGCGCTGACCGTGGTGTTCAACGACGGCAGCGCCCTGCCCGAAGTGGCGGTCGAATACCCCATCGGCCACCGGCGCCGGCGCGCCGAAGGCATTCCACTGCTGGAGGCCAAATTCCGCCGCAACCTCGCGCGCAGCTTCCCCCCGAAGCAGCAGGACGCGATCCTGGCGGTCTCGCTCGATGCGCAGACGCTGGAGGCGCTGCCGGTGCACGAATACATCGACCTCTACGTGATCTGACGCCATGGCCCACAACCCACGCAAACATCTGCGCGCACTGGTGGAGGCCCGCCGCGGCGTGCTGGTGCCGGGCGCCTTCAATGCGCTGTCGGCCCGGGTCGTCGAAGACCTGGGCTTCGAAGCGCTCTACGTCACCGGTGCCGGTGTGACCAACATGTGGTTCGGCCTGCCGGACCAGGGCTTCATGGGCCTGCACGAGATCGCCGACCACACGGCGCGCATCCGCGACGCGGTCGCCCTGCCCCTGATCGTCGATGCCGACACGGGCTTCGGCAACGCGCTCAACGTGCGGCACACCGTGCGCGTGCTGGAGCGGGCCGGCGCCGATTGCATCCAGCTCGAAGACCAGGTTGCACCCTAGCGCTGCGGGCACTTTGCCGGCAAGGAGGTGATCGCCTGCGAAGAGGCCGTCGGCAAGATCAAGGCGGCGGTGGATGCGCGCACCGATCCCGACCTGCTCATCATGGCGCGCACCGACGCGGCCGCGACGCTGGGCCTGGAGGCAGCCATCGAGCGTGCCGAGCGCTTCGCGCAAGCCGGGGCCGATCTTCTGTTCGTCGAGGCCGTCACCACGGCCGAGGACATTCGCGCGCTGCCCGGGCGCCTGGCCACGCCCCAGCTCATGAACATGGTGATCGGCGGGCGCACGCCCATCGTCGGGGCAGAGGAACTGGGCCAGTTGGGCTACGGGATCGTGCTGTATGCCAATGCAGCGCTGCAGGGCGCGGTGGCCGGCATGCAGAAGGCGCTCACCGTGCTGCGCGAGACGAAGCGCCTCGGCGAAGACCCGGCCTTGGTGGCCTCTTTTGCAGAGCGCCAGCGCCTGATGGGCAAGCCCGCATGGGATACCCTGGAGCGGCGCTATGTTTGACAGAGGCTGCTCGCGCCGGCCCGGATTGGCGAATTCGGCAAGACGTTACAGCTGAACGGTGCGGCGAGCCCTTCCGGCCGGGCTTGCCGACAGCGCCTGCCCCTCAAGCCGTCCTTGGGGATTTGGGCAGCACCATCCTGAACCGGATCACGCCATCCGCCGTCGTGGCCGTTACCTCGCCCTGGTGGGCCCTGGCGATCTCCCGCACGATGAACAGGCCCAGGCCCAAGTGTCCGGACGAGGCGCCGGCCTCGCTGGCGTTGCGCCGCAAGGGATCGAACAAGGTGTTCAGCACGTCCTGTGGAATCGGATCGGCAACGTTCTCCGTGGTGATCTCCACCGCCGTCTCCTGGCCTACGACGATCACGGCCACCGCGCTGCCCTCCGGGCTGTGCTGCGCTGCGTTCGACACCAGGTTAGAGACGGCCTGCCGCACGCGCGACCTGTCGAAGGCGCCGCGCGTATCGCCCGTGATCTGCAGCTGGATCTGCCGTTTGGGAAAGGCCTGCTGCAGCATCTCGAACTCTTCCTGGCATTCCGCGCCCAGATCGACCGCCTCGCGATTCAACTGCATGCCGACGCCCAGCGTGGCCTTGTTGTATTCGAGCAGCGAGTCGAGCAGCGCATTCAGGCGGCGGCCATTGCGCAGCAGCGCGCCGACCAGGTACATCGCCTGCCCATTGCTCTTGCTCTCGACCCGCTCCAGCAACTCTGCGGTGAGCATCATGGCGTTCAGCGGGCCGCGCAGGTCATGGCCCAGCACCCCCAGAAAAATATGCCGCCATTTCGCAATTTCTGCGGCATGGAAAGCCACTGATTCTGCGACCGCCTGGTCGATGGCCTCGTTGAAACGCACCGTGTCTTGGATGACGAACTCATTGGGCTCGCATGCCTCCGTCCACAGCCGCAGCACGCAGGAGCGGATCACGCGGTATTCGGCCACCAGTTGCTCGATGTCCAGCCCAATGCGGGCGCGCAGCGTGCCGTGGGACTGCGCAGCCGATTCTTCGGCGGGAGGCGCCGCGTGCCCCAGGGATTTGTCGATGGACTGCTCCCGGCTTTGCGGCTGCTCCAGATCCAGTGCTATGGTGTTCAGCACCAGTGGCAGATGGTTGCGCAAAACGCTGGCGGCGGAGCCCTGCAGCGCGGGAATCTGGGTTGCATAGGCAAACGACTCGGCGAGGATCTCTTCCCGAGCTTGGCGAATGAACTGCGCAAGGCGCATGGCGATACTCCGATTGGCCTTGAAGAAAAGTAACGTGTGCCGTTACCAGGAAAATATGAAGCCCAAACGCATCCTGGTTGTCGATGATCACCGCGACTCCGCAGACATGCTCTGCGAACTGCTGATGATCCGAAATCCCGATTTGTCTGTGCAGGCAGCTTACGACGGCCTGTCCGGGCTGGAGCAGGCGCTCAGTGGACATTTCGATGTAGTCATTCTTGACCTCATGCTTCCCCGAATGAGCGGCATCCAGGTGGCCCGTGAGATCCGGGCGAAGCTCGGCGGCAAGGCGCCCGTGCTGATCGCCCTGTCGGGCAGCGTTGCTGAAGTGGCGCAGCACCAGGGCGGTCCGGATTTCAGTCATGCCCTGACGAAACCCTTGAATGTCGAACGGCTCATGGGCATCTTCCTACCCTAGGCCGAGCGGTTTTGTGGTGCGGCGCACCGGGTACATTTGCCCTGGCGCCGGGCGGCAGAGGTGTCCGCTCCAGCCTGGGGCTGGGCGGAAGACCCGTGCGCACACACCAAAAACCAATTCATAACAGGGTAAGAAATGATCAAGTCGTTGGCTACGGCCATCTTGGGCGTCAGCATGTCCATGGCCCTTTGGGCCCAGGCGCCGGAATCGCAGCAGCGCCAGGAAAAACTAGCGGAGCAAGTCAAGGCACTGCACTGGATCGACCAGGGCCAGGGCGAAATCGGCAGCAACGCCACCATCAAGATCCCGAAGGGATACGCCTTTTTGGACGACAAGGACACGGCCAAACTGCTGCAGCTGTATGGCAATCCGCCCACGCCGAACCATTACCTGATCGCCCCGCAGTCGCTGGACTGGTTCGCGGTGTTCTCGTTCGACGACACCGGCTACATCAGGGACGACGAGAAGATCAACGCCCCCGAACTGCTGTCGTCCATCAAGGCCGCGGATGCGGAGGGCAACCAGCAGCGCAAGAAGCTGGGCATGGAGGCCCTGTACACCGAGGGCTGGCAGGTCGAGCCGCATTACGACGCGCAGAGCAAGCGACTGGAATGGGGCCTGCGCCTGCGCGATGAAAGCGGCCACCAGGCGATCAACTACACCTCGCGCATTCTGGGCCGCACCGGCGTGATGAGTGCCATCCTCGTGTCCGATCCCGAAAACCTCGCGAAGGACACCGAGCAGTTCAAGCAGGTGCTCACCGGATTCAACTACAACAGCGGCCAGACCTATGCCGAATTCAAGAACGGCGACAAGCTCGCCAAGATCGGCCTGGGTGCGCTGGTGCTGGGCGGCGCAGCGGCTGTGGCGTCCAAGAAGGGCCTGTGGACGGTCATCGGCGGTTTCATCGCCGCGTTCTGGAAGTTCCTGCTCGTCGGCGTGGCCGCGGTCTTCGGTGCCATCGGCAAGCTGTACGGCCGCGGCAAGAAGGAAGCCTGAGCACCGCGCCCGCTACGGCCCCTCTCCCCCAACCTCTGACACCCCGTGTTCACGCTGCTCGGCCCCGAAGCGCAGGTGATGCTTGCCATCTGCGCCTTCTATGGGTATGACGCCTGCGTGCCGCTGGCCGCAGATGCCGGCCTGCTGCGCCGGGGCCGGCGGGGTTGGCACGGACTGCTGGCGACGCAGGGTTTCGAGGTCCGCTGGGCCTACCTGGCCTGGCCTGCTTTGCTGCTGCCGCACCAGCCCGTCTACACGCTGAGGTGGGACGTGGAACGTGTCCACCTGCCGGGCGATGCGCGGGCGATCGAGGGCCTGCGCCAGCACGCCATGGGTTTCGCCGGCTTCGCGTGGCCGCTGTGTGGACTCGGAGCCACCCTGTTCGTGCTGCTGCCTGCGGTGCTGTTCCTTCGGCCGAGCGAGGCCGCGCAACTGGGCTGCCTCGCGCTGATCTACGGGTTCGCGCTCTGGATCGCGCTGCTGGCCCTGCAGCAGGGGCGGCGCGGCCATACGCCACAGCACACCGCGCGCTCGGTGGCGGTGCAGGCCATCCTGTGCCCGCCGTTTGCGCTCAACGCCGTGCGCAAGCTGTCGGCAGCCTACTTGCCCCCTTGCGATTGGCTTCAGGCGGCCCATGCTCTGCTGGAGCCGGGTGCGTGGCGCGGCCTGGCGGAGCGCGCGCAGACCGTCGTCGAAGCGGGCATGGACCAGGCGCAGGCCGAGAACAACCCCCAGACGCTTCAGCGTCTCAGCGCAGCCCGTGGCCGGCTGCAAGCCAGCAGCGGGGCCAGTGCGGATGGGCATGTGCCGTAGCCCCCAAAGCCAGCATCTCCACACACTGTGAGACCATCGAAACACGCAGCCTGCGCGCTGGCCTTTGGCTGCGCTTCGGACGTTTTTTTGGCGGAGATCGAACCATGCATCGGGTGACACTGAGTCCTCGCGTTTTCACCATCCCCCAGTTTTTGACGCCCGCCGAGTGCGGTCAACTCATCCAGCTGGCTGAAGACACGGGTTTCACCGCGGCGGAGGTACGCACCCACGGTGGGCCCCGACCTCTGCCCCAGGTGCGCAACAACCAGCGCACGATGGTGGAAAGCCCGGACTGGGTGGCGCTGCTGTGGCACAGGCTGTCGCAGGTGGAACTGCCGAAGATCGAGGGTGCCCGTGCGGCGGGCCTGCCCAAGGATCTGCGCTTCTACAAATACGCGCCCGGCCAGCGGTTCAAGATGCACAAGGACGGCCCATGGCATGAAGGCGGCCTGACCAGCGCGCTCACGTTCCTCGTGCACCTGAACGAGGGATTCGAGGGAGGCGCCACCGACTTCAAGACCTTCCAGGTGCAACCCAGGCAAGGCACGGCCCTCGTGTTCATCCACGACACCTGGCACGAAGGCAGCGCGCTGGTGGAAGGCACCAAGTACGTGCTGCGGTCGGATGTGCTGTACCCCAAGGGCCCGGCCATCGTCTGAACCGCTTGGACGCCATGCATGAAAGAGGCAGGCATCAACCCCCGCGCTCTGCCGCGACCGCCAGCGTTTGCCGGATGCCCTGCGCATAAGGCGTCTTGTGGATCGGCCCCAGCAGTTGCCGCAGGGCCGAGTCGTCCATGAGCACCGGGTCGGTGAGCAGGTAGTGCATCTCCACCATCTCGCGCATGAAAGGGTTGAACAGGCCGATCAGGCGCAGCATGGTCTTGCCCACCACCCTGCGCTTGAGCGCCCTGCCGGTCTGGCGCTCCATTTCGGACACCATCTCACGCTGCGTGGTCACGCCGGCTCCGCCGAGGTTCCAGATCTTGCCGAATGCAGCGGGGGTGTTCGCCAGCTGGACGACCACCGGGCCCACATCCGGCACGTAGACGAACTCATGCGGGCGGTCGATGGGCCCCACCATGTCGGCGGTGCCGCCCTGAATGGCAGCCTGCGCGGCCCCATGCAGCAGGCTGGCCTGCACGCCGGGGCCATAGAAATCCGGCAGGCGCAGCACCGTCGCGCGGATATGGCCTTCGGCATGGGCTTGCATCACCAGGTCTTCCTGTGCCTTGCGCATGCGGCCCTTGAACGTGTGCGGCGCCCGGGGGTGGTCTTCGCGCACCGGCTGTGTCCGCGGGCGGCCATACGGATACACCGTGCCGATGAGAACGATGTTCCGGACGCCGGCCGCGATGGCGCCCGCCAGCGTCTTGCGCATCACGTCCGGGTGCAGCCCGAACTGCCAGTAGTTCACACCCACCATGTAGACCAGCGTCTCCACGCCCGACGCGGCCGCTTGCACCGAAGCCGGGTCGTCGGGATTCCAGGTCACGATGTCGGCCAGCGGATCGGCGCCGAAAGCCTGGCTCAGGCTGGATCGGGTCCGGCCGACGACGCGATAGGGCTGGCCTTTGGCGCGAAGCGCAGCGGCGATGCTTTGTCCAATGGCGCCTGCGGCGCCGAAGAGTGCGATGGGGGGCATGGTGATGTCCTGCGGAATCGTGGACCGCCGGTGCTTCAGCGGTGCGAGCCTGCAGTTTGCGAGCGGAGTGGGTCAAAGAAAATTGCCTAAAATCGCATCCCCACTATTCATCAATGCATACCATGGCCGATCCCGAACCGAGTTGGGAGTGGTACCGGACCTTCCTGCAGGTGATGGAAACCGGTTCGCTGTCAGCGGCCGCCCGGGCGATGGGCTTGACGCAGCCCACCGTCGGCCGCCATGTCGACAGCCTGGAAAACGCCCTGGCGTTGAAGCTGTTCACGCGCTCGTTCGATGGGTTCAAGCCCACCGAAGCCGCGTTGGAACTGCAACCCTATGCGGCCGGCCTGGCGTCCACCGCGGCGGCGCTGCGCCGCGTGGCCAGCAGCCATGGATCCGGCGTGCGCGGCACGGTGCGCCTCACGGCCAGCGAGATCGTCGGGGTCGAGGTGCTGCCCCCGATCCTGTCGGCCCTGCGCAGCGCGCACCCGCAACTGACCATCGAGCTGGTGCTGTCGAATGCGGCGGACGACCTCCTGCACCGGGAGGCCGACATTGCCGTGCGCATGTTCCAGCCCACGCAGGAGGCCCTGGTGGCCAGGCGCATCGGAGCTGTGGAACTGGGGCTGTATGCGCACAAGCGCTACCTGGCGGCCCACGGGGTGCCGAAGTCGATGGACGACCTGGCCGGCCACGCGATGATCGGGTTCGACCACGAGACGCCTTTTCTGCGCAAGATGCAGGCGCAATTCCCGGTGTTCGCTCGCCCCGGGCTCGCGTTTCGGGCAGACAGCGATCTGGCGCAACTGGCAGCGATCCGGGCAGGCTTCGGCATCGGCGCTTGCCAAGTCGGGTTGGCGGCCCGGGACAAGTCGCTGGTGCGCGTGCTCCAGCCGAAGTTTTCGCCCGCACTGGACACCTGGATCGCCATGCATGAAGACCTGCGCGAGAGCCCGCGCTGCGCTGCCACCTTCGCCGCGTTGGCGGCGGGCCTCACGCGCTACATCCAGAGCGGCGGCTGAAGCGGCCCACCCACGAAGCGCGCTGCGGGCCTCCCGCGCAGAGGCATGGGCCCTCTACCGGGCTTCAATCCGGCGCTTTGTACACCAGCACTTTCAGGGCCCGCTCCGCCTGCACGTCCGCGAACACCGCGGGGTTGGCCAACCGCTCCACCAACGCCAAGTCCGGCGCCAGCGCCTGCATCTGCCCTTGCAGGAAATCCAACCCCAGCTCCGGTGCATTCAGGCACAGCAACGCGTGCCCGCCCGGTGCCAGCAGGTCCGGCAACCGCCGCATGAGCCGCGCGTAGTCCTTGGTGGCGACGAAGCTGCCCTTCTGGTAGCTGGGCGGGTCCACGATCACCAGGCCGTAGGGGCCGCCGCGCGTGATCTTGCCCCAGGTGCTGAAGATGTCATGTGCCAGAAAGCCTGCGCCCGTGGTCAGTCCATTGAGCTGGTGGTTCTGCTGTCCGATGGCGATGGCGCCGTGGCTCATGTCCACGTTCACCACCTGCCGGGCGCCCGCCTGCAGTGCCACCACCGAAAACGCGCAGGTGTAGGCGAACAGGTTCAGCACCTTGGCACCGCGCGGTTCGCGGGCCTGGTGCGCTGCGACGTATTGCCGAACCCAGCGCCGGCCTTCCGCCATGTCCAGGAACAGGCCGTGGTTCTGCCCCTTGAGCACATGCACGCGAAAGCGCGCGCCCTGCTCCGTGACCACATGCGGGTCCGGCACGGCGCCTGCCATCAGACGGGTTTCTGCGCGGCCCTGCACGCGCAGTTGCTCGTGGCGGCACTGGAACACCCAGTTCAGCGGCTCGCCCGGCGCAATCTGCGCCCACCGGCTTTGCAATGCGGCGCCGATGGTGGCGAGGTCTTCTTCGGCCACGGGCAGAAAACTGGTGAGCACGAAGACCGGCGGGTAGGCGTCCAGCGCCCAATGTTCGCAGCCGGGAAACCGGCCGCCGCGTCCGTGGAAGATGCGCTGGGCGTCCGTGGGAAAGGCCATCGTGGCGATGGCGTCGAGCAAGGGTTGCATGGTGCGATTGTGGCAAAAAAGCCGCCCCCGAACGCCCGCCAGCGCTTGTTCTTTCAGCTTAATTTGCTATCAATTAAATAGCAATCTGCGCCATACCACCTTGTTGGCGCGCCAGGGTGGCTTCATTCAATCACCCGACTCGGGCCGGGGCCCGTTGAGCACGGCTTGGGTCCACGCAGGATCGATCGGACGGATCCAGCCATCCTCCTCGGTCTGGGAATGCGGATTTTCAATAATCTTTTCATCCCGCTCCCACTTCTGCATTTTTTCCATGAATTTTTCGGGGTATGCGGTGGCCTGGCAAGCGACATTCACCCAGGGATCGCACACCGCGAGATGTTCGGGCCACTGCTCCATCCGGGCAGGCAGTCCGGCCGGGTCCGGAAGGTCGCCGATCACGGCGAAACCGTGCGCGTCGGTGCGCGCAACACACGCCGCCATCCCTCTTTCGGCCGCGATGTATTTCGCTGCACTGGCCAACTCGCCACAGTTGTGTCCACGGCCCTCCCACAAGGCTCGCTTCAGATTGAAGACATTCCTTGGCGCGCGAATGGCATCGATCTCGTCGGCGGCCGCCTGCATGCGGGCATTTTCCAGCGCGTCGCTTTTTCTCAAGCTGGTTTTGTTGGAGGATTTGAAGTTGTCTTTTTTATAGATTTCTTCTTTGATTCTGCGAAGCGCATATTGGGCTGTCGACAGATTGGAGTCGATATTCATTGATATTGGGCCGGAGTTTTTTTGATTATGAAAGGACGAATATTCGACCCCGTTTGCCATGCGAAGTAGAGGGGGGTCGAACGAACCCCAGGCATCGATGCTGCCGCATCCCGCATCAAAAAGGCGCGCCCATGAAAAAACCGCGCAGTCCTCCCGGATCCTGCGCGGCTGCGCTGCCTGGCAGATGCCTGGTTCGGCCGGATCAGTCCACCGACGCGCCGGATTGCTTCACGGCCTTGCCCCACTCCACGATTTCGCGGGCGACGAACTGGTCCATGGCCTCGGGCGAGCTGGGCGACGGCTCGGAGCCGCGGTCGCGCATGAACTTCTGCATCTCGGCGCTGGAAAGGATGTCTACCACCTCGTGGTTCAGGCGGTCCACGATGGCACGCGGCGTGCCCTTGGGTGCCATCAGGCCCAGCCAGCCCACGGCTTCGAAGCCCTTGAACTCCGGCAGGCCGGTCTCGGCGATCGTCGGCACGTTCGGCAACTGGCTGGAGCGCGTGGCAGAGGTGACACCCAGCGCAACGGCCTTGCCCGCCTGGATGTTGGCCAGGCCCGCCGTCACCGAATCCACCATCAAGGGCACCTGCCCGCCGATGAAGTCGGCCTGCGCCGGCCCGCTGCCCTTGTAGGGAATGTGTTCGATCTCGATCCTCGCACGCGCCTTGACCATTTCCCCGCTCAGGTGCTGCGTGCCGCCGATGCCCGCGCTGGCATAGCTCAGCTTGCCCGGCTCGGCCCGGGCCTTGTCCACCAGGTCCTGCATGGTCTTGATGCCGGACTGGGGGTGCGCCAGGAACACCAGCGGCACCTTGGCGACGAGGCTGATGCCCTGCAGATCCTTGCGCGGATCGAAGTTGACCTTGCGGTACAGCGTTTGGTTGACCGCCATCGCGCTTCCGGCCATCACCAGCGTGTAGCCGTCCGCCTTGGCGCGCACCACCTGCTCGGTGCCGATGTTGCTGCCCGCGCCGGCCTTGTTGTCCACCACCAGCGGTTGCCCCAGGCGGGTGCCCAGCTTCTCGGCCAGCGCGCGGGCGAAGATGTCGGTGGCCTGACCGGGCGGGAAGGGAACGACCAGGGTGATGGGCTTTTCGGGCCAGGCGGCCATGGCGGCACTGGACAGCGCCAGCAGAACGGCCGGCGCGCAGAATTTCAATCGCATGGGGAAATATCTCCTGTGGTGGATTCGAGTCCATCGCAGCGCGTGACGGCAAGTGCATTGTGGCGCCGGGCCCGAACTTCGACCCATGATAGGCCGCAGCTGGTGACCCCTCGGCGCCTACCCCCCGGCCAATCGCGACCTTCCGGCCCATGAAAAAAGGCAGCCGAAGCTGCCTTGCAGAATGCGGGCGCCGCAGTGGCGCCGGACTCACTTCTTTTGCGGCGGCACGTCCGTGCAGGAGCCGTGCGCGATCTCGGCCGCCATGCCGATGCTTTCGCCCAGCGTGGGGTGCGGGTGGATCGTCTTGCCGATGTCCACCGCGTCGGCGCCCATCTCGATCGCCAGGGCGATCTCGCCGATCATGTCGCCCGCATGTGTGCCGACCATGCCGCCGCCCAGGATGCGGCCGTGGCCATGGGCCTCGGGCGAATCGTCGAACAGCAGCTTGGTCACGCCTTCGTCGCGGCCGTTGGCGATGGCACGGCCGGAGGCGTTCCAGGGGAACAGGCCCTTCTTGACCTTGATGCCCTGCGCCTTGGCTTGGTCTTCGGTCAGGCCAACCCAGGCCACTTCGGGGTCGGTATAGGCCACGCTCGGGATCACGCGGGCGTTGAAGGCGGCGGCGGCCAGCTCCTTGTTGCCCTGCAGTTCGCCGGCGATGACTTCCGCCGCCACGTGCGCCTCGTGCACCGCCTTGTGCGCCAGCATGGGCTGGCCCACGATGTCGCCGATGGCGAAGATGTGCGGCACGTTGGTGCGCATCTGGATGTCCACGTCGATGAAGCCGCGGTCGGTGACGGCCACGCCGGCCTTGTCGGCACCGATCTTCTTGCCGTTGGGCGTGCGGCCCACGGCCTGCAGCACCAGGTCGTACACCTGCGGCTCGGGCGCGGTGCCGCCCTCTTGCGCGGCGGCGAACGTCACCTTGATGCCCTCGGGCGTGGCTTCGGCGCCCACCGTCTTGGTCTTGAGCATGATGTTGTCGAAGCGCTTGGCGTTCATCTTCTGCCAGATCTTGACGAGGTCGCGGTCAGCGCCCTGCATCAGTCCGTCCATCATCTCGACCACATCCAGGCGCGCGCCGAGCGTGCTGTACACCGTGCCCATTTCCAGGCCGATGATGCCGCCGCCCAGGATGAGCATGCGCTTCGGAACCGACTGGAGTTCCAGCGCGCCGGTGGAGTCCACCACGCGCGGGTCCTTGGGCATGAACGGCAGGTGCACGGCCTGCGAGCCGGCGGCGATGACGGCGTTCTTGAAGGCGATGACCTTCTTGCTGCCCGTCTTCTCCTGGCCCGCGGCGCCCGTGGTCTCTTCCACTTCGAGGTGGTTCGCGCCCACGAACTGGCCCACGCCGCGCACGGTGGTCACCTTGCGCATCTTGGCCATGGCCGCGAGGCCGCCCGTCAGCTTGCCGATGACCTTTTCCTTGTGGCCGCGCAGCGTGTCGATGTCCACCTTGGGCGCACCGAAATCGATGCCCGCCGCCTTCAGGTGGCTGACCTCGTCGATCACCGCCGCCACGTGCAGTAGCGCCTTCGACGGGATGCAGCCCACGTTCAGGCAGACGCCGCCCAGGGTGGCGTAGCGCTCGACCACGATCACCTTGAGGCCCAGGTCGGCCGCACGGAACGCGGCGCTGTAGCCGCCGGGGCCACCGCCCAGCACGAGCACGTCGCAATCCAGGTCGACCGTGCCGCCGTAGCTGGCCGCCGGAGCGATTGCTACGCTTTTTGTAGCAGCATGCCCTAGTGTTGATTGTGCTGGAGCCTGTTTTGGCTCGGAAGCTGCCGCAGGCGCTGCTGCAGGTACAGGCGCCGCGGCCGGCGCGCTGGCGGCGTCGGACGCCTCCAGCGTGAGCAGCACGGAGCCTTCCGCGACCTTGTCGCCGATCTTGACCTTGAGCTCCTTCACCACGCCGGCATGGCTCGACGGGATTTCCATCGATGCCTTGTCGGACTCCACGGTGACCAGGCTCTGCTCGGCCTTGATGGTGTCGCCGGGCTTCACCAGCACTTCGATCACGCCCACTTCGGCGAAGTCGCCGATGTCGGGCACCTTGATGTCGATCACTGCCATAGGGGATGCTCCTTTACAGCAGGATGCGGCGGTAGTCCGCCAGCACTTGGCCGAGGTAGGCGTTGAAGCGCGCGGCGCTGGCGCCGTCGATCACGCGGTGGTCGTAAGACAGCGACAGCGGCAGCACCAGGCGCGGCACGAAGGCCTTGCCGTCCCACACCGGCTTCATCTGGCCCTTGGAGAGGCCGAGGATGGCCACTTCGGGTGCGTTGATGATGGGTGTGAAGTGCGTGCCGCCGATGCCGCCCAGCGAGCTGATCGACATGCAGCCGCCCTGCATGTCAGCCGCGCCGAGCTTTCCGTCGCGGGCCTTCTTGGCCAGTTCGCCCATTTCCTGGCTGATCTGGAGGATGCCCTTCTTGTCGGCATCTTTCAGCACCGGCACCACGAGGCCGTTGGGCGTGTCCGCCGCGAAGCCGACGTGGTAGTACTGCTTGTAGACGAGCGTGTCGCCGTCCAGGCTGGTGTTGAACTCGGGGAATTTCTTGAGCGCGGCCACCACGGCCTTGATGACGAAGGCGAGCATGGTCACCTTCACGCCGGACTTCTCGTTCTCCTTGTTGGTGGAGACGCGGAAGGCTTCCAGCTCGGTGATGTCGGCCTCGTCGTTGTTGGTGACGTGGGGAATCATCACCCAGTTGCGGTGCAGGTTGGCGCCGCTGATCTTCTTGATGCGCGACAGGTCCTTGCGCTCCACGGTGCCGAACTTGGCGAAGTCCACCTTGGGCCACGGCAGCAGGTCCAGTCCGGCGCCCGATCCACCACCGGCCGAGGGCTTGGCAGCCTGCGCCTTGGTCTGGGCCGCGCCGCTCATCACCTGCTTGGTGAAGGCCTGCACATCGTCCTGCGTGATGCGGCCCTTGGGGCCGGAGCCCTTGACCTCGTCCAGCGGCACGCCGAGTTCGCGGGCGAACTTGCGCACCGAGGGGCTGGCGTGCGGCAAGCCGACGGGCGCGGCGCCCGGGGCGTGCGGCGCGGGCGCTGCAGCCGGCTTGGCGCTGGCCTGGGGCGCAGCCTCTTCGGCGGCCGATGCTTTCGGCTCGGCCTGCGGTGCGGGGGCAGCAGCAGAAGGCGCAGGGGCCGCCGCCGCGGGGGCTGCACCTGCGGCGCCTTCCATGATCGCCACGAGATCGCCCACATTGAGCTTGTCGCCGATCTTGACCTTGAGTTCCTTGATCACGCCGGCCGCGGGCGACGGGATTTCCATCGACGCCTTGTCGGATTCGACGGTGAACAGCGACTGCTCGGCCTTGACCGTGTCGCCCACCTTGACGAGCAGTTCGATGACGGCCACGTCCTTGAAGTCGCCGATGTCGGGCACGTGCACTTCCACCGGGCCCGACGCTGCGGGAGCGGGTGCCGGAGCGGCGGCAGGCGCCGCAGCCGGGGCGGGCGCGGGTGCGGCCGATTGGGCAGCGCCCTGCCCGGACTCGGCCTGCGCGGGAGCCGGCTTGGACTCGGCAGCGGCCCCATCGGCGGCTTCGACCACCACGATGACCGAGCCCTGCTTGACCTTGTCGCCCACGGCGACCTTGAGTTCCTTCACCACGCCGGCGTGGCTCGACGGGATTTCCATCGAGGCCTTGTCCGATTCCACCGTGATGAGTGATTGCTCGGCCTTGACCGTGTCGCCGGGCTTGACCAGCAACTCGATCACGCCCACTTCGTCGAAATCCCCGATGTCCGGGACCTGGATATCTACCAATGCCATGTTTATGCCTCCTGCCGAGCCGCCTCAAAGGAGGCATGTGCCCCCTTGGGGGGCAGCGAATGAATATGAGCGTGGGGGTTCACCGTGCGTCTCCGATCGGTGTTCAAGCGTAGAGCGGGTTGATCTTGTCGGTGTTGATGCCGTATTTCTGGATCGCCTCGGCCACCTTGGCCGCCGGCACCACGCCGTCGTCCGCCAGGCCCTTGAGCGCCGCCACGACGATGTAGTGGCGGTTGATCTCGAAGTGCTCGCGCAGCTTGCGGCGGAAGTCGCTGCGTCCGAACCCGTCGGTGCCCAGCACCTTGTAGGCACGGCCCTTGGGGATGAAAGGGCGGATCTGCTCGGCGTAGGCCTTCATGTAGTCGGTGGAGGCGATGACCGGGCCGGTGGTCTTGGACAACTGCTCCTCCACGAACGGCACGCGCGGCGTTTCGGTGGGGTGCAGCAGGTTCCAGCGGTCGGCGTCCTGGCCGTCGCGGGTCAGCTCGTTGAAGCTCGGGCAGCTCCACACGGAAGCGGCCACGCCCCAGTCCTTTTCCAGCAGCTCTTGCGCGAAGAACGACTCCCGCAGGATGGTGCCGCTGCCCAGCAGCTGCACGGTGGGGGCGTCCTTCTTGAGGGCCGGCGCCTGCTTGCACAGGTACATGCCCTTGATGATCTGCTCTTCGGTACCGGGCTGCAGGCCGGGCATCGAGTAGTTTTCGTTCAGCAGCGTGAGGTAGTAGAAGACGTTTTCCTGGCGCTCGACCATGCGCTTCATGCCGTCGTGCATGATCACCGCGACTTCGTGGGCGAAGGTCGGGTCGTAGCTCACGCAGTTGGGGATGGTGCCGGCCAGGATGTGGCTGTGGCCGTCTTCGTGCTGCAGGCCTTCGCCGTTCAGTGTGGTGCGGCCCGAGGTGCCGCCCAGCAGGAAGCCGCGCGCCTGCATGTCGCCCGCCGCCCAGGCCAGGTCGCCGATGCGCTGGAAGCCGAACATCGAGTAGTACACGTAGAACGGCACCATGATGCGGTTGTTGGTGCTGTACGAGGTGGCGGCCGCGATCCAGCTGCTCATGCCGCCGGCCTCGTTGATGCCTTCCTGCAGGATCTGGCCGGCCTTGTCTTCCTTGTAGTACATGACCTGGTCCTTGTCGACCGGGGTGTACTGCTGACCGTGCGGGTTGTAGATGCCGATCTGGCGGAACAGGCCTTCCATGCCGAACGTGCGGGCCTCGTCCACCAGGATGGGCACCACGCGCGGGCCCAGGGCCTGATCGCGCAGCAGCTGCGTGAGAAAGCGCACGTAGGCTTGCGTGGTGGAGATTTCGCGGCCTTCGGGCGTGGGCTCGAGGATGGCCTTGAACGTTTCCAGCGCGGGCACGGTGAAGCTCTCGTCGGCCTTCACGCGGCGCTTGGGCAGGTAGCCGCCGAGGGCCTTGCGGCGCTCGTGCAGGTACTTCATTTCGGGGGTGTCGTCGGCCGGCTTGTAGAACGGCAGGTCGGCGATCTGGCTGTCCGGAATCGGAATGTTGAAGCGGTCACGGAAGGCCTTGATGTCCTCGTCGCCGAGCTTCTTGGTCTGGTGGACGGTGTTCTTGCCCTCGCCGATCTTGCCCATGCCGAAGCCCTTGACGGTCTTGACCAGCAGCACGGTGGGCTGGCCCTTGTGCTCGTTGGCGGCGTGGAAGGCGGCATAGACCTTCTGCGAATCGTGGCCGCCGCGGCGCAGGTTCCAGATCTCGTCGTCGCTCATGTGCTCGACCATCTTCAGCGTGCGCGGATCGCGGCCGAAGAAGTGCTTGCGCACGTAGGCGCCGTCGTTGGCCTTGAACGACTGGTAGTCCCCGTCGTTGCACTCCATCATGATCTTGCGCAGTGCGCCGTCCTTGTCGCGCGCCAGCAGGTCGTCCCAGCCCTTGCCCCACAGCAGCTTGATGACGTTCCAGCCGGAGCCGCGGAACTCGCTCTCCAGCTCCTGGATGATCTTGCCGTTGCCGCGCACCGGGCCGTCCAGGCGCTGCAGGTTGCAGTTGATGACGAAGATCAGGTTGTCCAGGTTCTCGCGCGCGGCCAGGCCGATGGCGCCCAGCGATTCGACCTCGTCCATCTCGCCGTCGCCGCAGAACACCCAGACCTTGCGGTTTTCGGTGTTGGCGATGCCGCGGGCATGCAGGTACTTGAGAAAACGCGCCTGGTAGATCGCCATCAGCGGGCCCAGGCCCATCGACACGGTGGGGAACTGCCAGAACTCGGGCATCAGCTTGGGGTGCGGGTAGCTGGACAGGCCCTTGCCATCCACTTCCTGGCGGAAGTTGAGCAGTTGCTCTTCGGACAGGCGGCCTTCGAGGTAAGCGCGGGCGTAGATGCCGGGCGACACGTGGCCCTGGATGTACAGCAGGTCGCCGCCGTGGTTCTCGCTCTCGGCGTGCCAGAAGTGGTTGAAGCCGGCGCCGAACATGTTGGCCAGCGAGGCGAACGAGCCGATGTGGCCGCCCAGGTCGCCGCCTTCGGGCGGATGGTGGCGGTTGGCCTTGACGACCATGGCCATGGCGTTCCAGCGCATGTAGGCGCGCAGGCGGCCTTCGATTTCGAGGTTGCCGGGGCAACGGGCTTCCTGGTTCGACTCCAGGGTGTTCACGTAGCCGGTGTTGGCCGAGAAGGGCAGGTCGATGCTGCTTTGCCGGGCATGTTCGAGCAGTTGTTCGATCAGGAAGTGGGCGCGTTCGGCACCTTCCTTGTCGATGACGGCGCTCAGCGCATCCATCCACTCACGGGTTTCCTGCTGATCGGTGTCGGGGGTGGACGACGCCGGGTTTCCGGCCTGGGGGTCGGTCTGAGCTGACATGCCTGTCTCCTTTATGGGTGCTGGCGTTGGAAATTTCGGGCGAGTGTCTCATATTTTTTTGGTATTTCAAATTGTGCTTTTCATTTTCATAATGCAAAATATTGCTGCAAGTGCACATTTTTCATACCGGAAGCAGGCCTCCAGTGCTCCCCTACACTCCGCCCATGGAACGTCCGCCTTCTCCGCCCCCGGCCACCGGGCCCGCTGTGGTCGCCCCCGTGCGCTGGTGGCGCACCTGGTGGCGCAGCCTCTCCCCCACCCGCCAGGACCGCTTCGCGGCCCTGGCGCCACTGGCCGCCGTGCTGATGTTCCTGGCGGCCATCGTGGCGGCGTTCTGGTATTTGCGCATGGAAGAAGGCGAGCGCGAGCAGGAAGCCCTCAAGCGCGACGTGGAATACGCGCAGCAGCGCGTGCGGCTGCGCCTGCTGGAGCGGCAGGAGCAGATCATGCGCATCGCGCGCGACCTCTCCAACCAGGACCTGGAGCGCGCCGACTTCGTGGCGCGTGCCGAAGGCCTCATCAGCCAGTACCCTGAACTGCAGGCCATCAGCTGGATCGACGACCGCCGTCGCATCCGCGCCAGCCATGCGGCGCCCACCGTCACCAGCGGCCAGTTGCGCGTGGCGGGCGAGGTGCTCAAGAACGGCGACACCGCCGATACCTTCAGCCTCGCCCGGGACCTGCAGCAGCCCGTGTACGCCCAGCCCAACGGCACCGAAGGCGAAACCGCCCCGCTGCTGCAGCTGCAGGTGCCGCTGGCCGCGCAGGGCAAGTTCACCGGCGTGGTGCTGGCGGAATACTCCATCGACAGCCTGCTGCGCTACGGCACGCCGACCGAGGTGCTGGCGCGCTACGCCGTCACCATGCTGGATGGGCACGACCAAGTGCTGGCGGGCAGCGCGCTCACGCCGCGCAGCGCCTCCGGGCTGCTGCCGTGGACCGCGCGCGCCAACGAATACGAGGTGCCGGTCTCGCCCGTGGGCAACGGCCTGGTGCTGCGCGCACAGGCCTATCGCACGTCGCTCGGCGTGGTGGGCAGCGGGCTGTTCTGGCTGGTCGGCACGCTGAGCGCCATGACGGCCTGGCTGCTGATCGCCACCTGGCGCCACACGCGCCGGCGCATGCAGGCCCAGCAGGCGCTGGTGGCCGAAACCAACTTCCGCCGGGCGATGGAGAACTCCATCCTCACCGGCATGCGCGCCCTGGACATGCAAGGGCGCATCACCTACGTGAACGCCGCGTTCTGCCAGATGACGGGCTGGAACGAGGCTGATCTGGTGGGCCAGTCGCCGCCCTACACCTACTGGCCCGAGAGCGACCACGAAGCGCTGCACGCCAAGCTGCGCGACGAACTGAGCGGCAAGGTCACGCTGGGCGGATTCCAGGTGCGGGTCAAGCGCAAGAGCGGCACGCTGTTCGACGCGCGCCTGTATGTCTCGCCCCTGATCGACGCCCATGGCCACCAGACCGGCTGGATGACGTCGATGACCGACATCACCGAGCCCAACCGCGTTCGCGAGCAGCTGTCCGCATCGCACGAGCGCTTCACCATCGTGCTGGAGTCGCTCGATGCCTCGGTATCGGTCGCGCCGCTGGGCAGCGAGGAACTGCTGTTCGCCAACAAGCTGTACCGCCAGTGGTTCGGCTCCCAGACCGGCGGGCACCTGCAACTGGTGGCGCAGGCGGGCGTGCTGCCCACCACCACATCGAGCGAGCGCGGCATGGACGACGAGGACGGGCTGATGGGCCTGCCCACCGATCCGCTCACCAGCGCCCGGTCGGAAAACGCCGAGATCTACTTGCCCGACCTGGGCAAGTGGCTCGAAGTGCGATCACGTTACCTGAACTGGGTGGACGGGCGCCTGGCGCAGATGGTGATCGCCACCGACATCACGCCGCGCCGCCAGGCCGAGGAGCAGGCCGCACGGCAGGCCGAGCGCGCGCAGTCGGTCAGCCGGCTCATCACCATGGGCGAGATGGCCTCCAGCGTGGCGCACGAACTGAACCAGCCGCTCACCGCCATCAGCAACTACTGCAGCGGCATGGTCTCGCGCATCGAGAGCGGCCAGATCACCGAAGAGGCGCTGCTGTCCGCGCTGCAAAAGACCGCCCACCAGGCGCAGCGCGCGGGCCAGATCATCCAGCGTATCCGCGCCTTCGTGAAGCGCAGCGAGCCCAACCGGGCCCTGGCGGACGTCCCCACCATGGTGAGCGAGGCGGTGGAGCTGGCCGACATCGAACTGCGCCGGCACAACGTGCGCCTGACCCATTACGTGGCGGCGCGGCTGCCCCAGGTGATGGCCGACACCATCCTGATCGAGCAGGTGCTGGTCAACCTGATGAAGAACGGCGCCGAGTCCATCGAGCACGCCCAGCGCCCGCCGCCCCGGCGCAGCGTGGAGCTGCGCGTGGTGCCCCGCCAGGTCGAAGGCCGCGAGGTGATCGAGTTCACGGTGCAGGACACCGGCAAGGGCCTGGCCCCCGAAGTGCTGGAGCACCTGTTCGAGGCCTTCTTCTCCACCAAGCAGGAAGGCATGGGCATGGGCCTGAACCTGTGCCGCAGCATCGTCGAGTCCCACCAGGGGAGGATGCAGGCGGAGAACCTCTACAATGGCCCGGAGGTCACCGGCTGCCGGTTCTCCTTCTGGCTTCCGCTGGCGCAGCCTGCGGATGCCACTACGAATTCTGTAGCAAACGCATCACATCCAAGGACCCCTGCATGAGCTTGATTCCGAAAAAAGGCACCGTCTACGTCGTGGATGACGACGAGGCCGTCCGCGACTCCCTGCAGTGGTTACTGGAAGGCAAGGACTATCGGGTGCGCTGCTTTGATTCGGCGGAATCCTTCCTCTCGCGCTACGACCCCCGCGAAGTCGCCTGCCTCATCGTCGACATCCGCATGGGCGGCATGACGGGCCTGGAATTGCAGGACCGGCTCCTCGAACGCAAGTCCCCCCTGCCCGTCGTCTTCATCACTGGCCACGGCGACGTGCCCATGGCCGTGAACACCATGAAGAAAGGCGCCCTCGATTTCATCCAGAAACCGTTCAACGAGGAAGAGCTCGTGGGCCTGGTGGACCGCATGCTCGACCGGGCACGCGAATCCTTCGCCGGCCACCAGCAGGCCGCCAGCCGCGACGCCCTGCTGTCCAAGCTCACCGGCCGCGAAGCCCAGGTGCTGGAGCGCATCGTCGCTGGCCGCCTGAACAAGCAGATCGCCGACGACCTGGGCATCAGCATCAAGACCGTGGAGGCGCACCGCGCCAACATCATGGAAAAGCTGAACGCCAACACCGTGGCCGACCTGCTCAAGATCGCCCTCGGCCAGAACGCGCCCAAAGGCTGATTGCTCCTGATTTGATAGCTGCCAGCACAATCAAACCGCCGGCAGGCAGCCGTTTTCATTGCCAACCTGAGTTTCTCGACGAATGACAGCCCAACTGATCGACGGCAACGCCCTCTCCCGCCAACTGCGCACCGAAGTGGCCCAGCGCGCCGCTGCCCTGAAAGCGCGCGGCACCGTCCCCGGCCTGGCCGTGGTGCTGGTGGGCGACAACCCTGCCAGCCAGGTCTACGTGCGCAACAAGGTCAAGGCCTGCGAGGACAGCGGGCTGCATTCGGTGCTGGAAAAGTACGATGCCACGATGAGCGAGGCCGAGCTGCTCGCCCGCGTCGAGGCCCTGAACAACGACCCGGCCATCCACGGCATCCTGGTGCAGTTGCCGCTGCCCGCGCACATCGACGCGCAGAAGGTCATCGAGGCGATCTCGCCCGCCAAGGACGTGGACGGCTTTCACATCGCCAGCGCCGGCGCGCTCATGACTGGCATCCCCGGTTTCTGGCCCTGCACGCCCTATGGCTGCATGAAGATGCTCGAATCCATCGGCTACTCGCTGCAGGGCAAGCATGCGGTGGTCATCGGCCGCAGCAACATCGTGGGCAAGCCGATGGCGCTCATGCTGCTGCAAAAGAACGCCACCGTGACCGTGTGCCACAGCGCCACGCAAGATTTGAAGGCGCAGACCCTTCAGGCGGACGTGATCGTGGCCGCCGTGGGCAAGCGCAACGTGCTCACGGCCGACATGGTCAAGCCCGGCGCGGTAGTGATCGACGTGGGCATGAACCGCAACGACGAAGGCAAGCTCTGCGGAGACGTGGACTTTGCCGGCGTGAGCGAGGTGGCCGGCTGGATCACGCCCGTGCCCGGCGGCGTCGGCCCCATGACCATCACCATGCTGCTCGTCAACACGCTCGAAGCCGCGGAGCGCGCAGCCGCCTGACCATTTTTGCTGCCACGGCCGGCTTGAACCTGACCCATCCAACGCCATCTATCCGCGCATGAGCAATCCCCTCCTCGCCCCCTCCGACCTCCCCCTGTTCGACCGCATCCAGCCCAGCGACGTGGCTCCGGCGGTCGATGTGCTGCTGCAACGTGCGAGCGCGGCACTGGAAACCGTCACGGCGCCCGACTTTCCGGCGCGATGGGAATCGATCGCCGAGGTGCTGGATGTCGCGACGGAAGCGCTGGGCCGCTCCTGGGGCGCGGTGAGCCACCTCAACAGCGTGGCCGACACCCCCGAACTGCGCGCGGCCTACAACGAGGCCCTGCCCCGCGTCACCGAGTTCTGGACCCGCCTGGGCGCCGATGAACGCCTGTATGCCAAGTACAAGGCCATCGATCCGCAGACGCTGAACACAGAGCAGCGCCAGGCCTTGCGCAACGCCGTGCGCAACTTCGTGCTGTCGGGCGCCGAACTGCAGGGCGCGGCGCGCGAACGCTTCGCGCAGATCCAGGAGCGCCAGGCGGAACTCAGCCAGAAGTTCAGCGAAAACGCGCTCGACGCCACCGACGCCTTCGCCTACTACGCCCGGGAAGACGAGCTCGACGGGCTGCCCGACGACGTGAAGCAGGCCGCACTGGCCGCGGCGCAAGCCGAGGGCAAGGCCGGCTACAAGCTCACCCTCAAGATGCCTTGCTATCTGCCGGTGATGCAGTTCGCCCGCAGCAGCGCCCTGCGCGAAACGCTGTACCGCGCCTATGTCACCCGCGCCTCGGACCAGGCCGAAGGCGATGCCAAACGCTTCGACAACAGCGCCCTCATCCGCGAAATCCTCGCACTGCGTAAAGAAGAGGCGCAACTGCTGGGCTACGCCAATTTCGGCGAGGTGTCGGTCGTCGCCAAGATGGCCGACTCGCCCCAGGAGGTGATCGACTTCCTGCGCGACCTGGCCCGCCGTGCCCGGCCCTACGCCGAAAAAGACATTGCCGACATGCGCGAGTTCGCCGCGAAGGATCTCGGCATTGCCGATCCGCAGGCCTGGGACTGGCCCTACATCTCCGAGAAGCTCAAGGAAGCGCGCTACGCCTTCAGCGAGCAGGAGGTCAAACAGTATTTCACCGCGCCCAAGGCTCTGGCCGGCCTGTTCAAGATCGTTGAGACGCTGTTCGAAGTGGCCATTCGCCGCGACAGCGCGCCCGTCTGGAACCCGGCCGTGGAGTTCTACCGCATCGAGCGCGGCACGGAGCTCGTGGGCCAGTTCTACCTGGACCAGCCAGCGCGCAACGGCAAACGCGGCGGCGCCTGGATGGACGATGTGCGCACCCGCTGGCTGCGCCCCGACACGGGCAAACTGCAAACGCCCGTGGCTCACCTGGTGTGCAACTTCGCCGAAGGCGTGAACGGTGCGCCGCCGCTGCTGACCCATGACGACGTCATCACGCTGTTCCACGAGTTCGGCCACGGCCTGCACCACATGCTCACCCAGATCAACGAGCGCGATGTCTCGGGCATCAGCGGCGTCGAATGGGATGCGGTCGAGTTGCCCAGCCAGTTCATGGAAAACTTCTGCTGGGAGTGGGACGTGCTCAAGCACATGACCGCCCATGTGGAAACTGGCGAGCCGCTGCCGCGCGCGCTGTTCGACAAGATGATCGCGGCGAAGAATTTCCAGAGCGGCATGGGCACGCTGCGGCAGATCGAATTCGCGCTGTTCGACATGCTGTTGCACACCTCGCACGACCCGTCGCAGGACTTCATGCCCTTGCTGGCCCAGGTCCGCAGCGAGGTGTCGGTGCTGACACCGCCAGCCTTCAGCCGCACCGCCCACACCTTCAGCCACATCTTCGCAGGCGGGTATGCCGCAGGCTACTACAGCTACAAATGGGCCGAAGTGCTCAGCGCGGACGCTTACGCCGCGTTCGAAGAGACGGCCGGCGTGGACGGCCTGCCCAGCGCCGAGACCGGGCGCCGCTACCGCCAGGCCATTCTGGAAGCGGGCGGCAGCCGTCCGGCCATGGAGTCGTTCAAGGCGTTCCGCGGCCGCGCGCCCAGCCTGGATGCGCTGCTGCGCCACCAGGGCATGGCCGGAAACGCCTGAGCCCATCGATACCCGAGACTGTTCCCTTTGGAGTCCTACGACATGAAGCAACCGCTCTTCGCCCTCGCGCTGGCTTCGACCTTCCTGGCCGTGACCGCCCTGCCCGCCCAGGCACAGCAGGTGTACCGCATCGTCGGCCCCGATGGCAAGGTGACCTTCTCGGACCGCGCACCCGATGCCAAGACGCCACCGGCCCAGGTCGGCGGCGGACGCGCCAGCGGCCCGGCCCTGCCTTATGAACTGCAGCAGGTCGCCACCCGTTTCCCGGTCACGCTCTATACCGGCAACGACTGCACGCCATGCGTGAGTGCGCGCAACCTGCTGGTGAACCGCGGCGTGCCGTTCACCGAACGCACCGTGAACACCGAAGAAGACGCCGATGCGCTCAAGCGCCTCAGCGGCTCGACCAATCTGCCGTTCGGTACCATCGGCTCGCAACAGCTCGTGGGCTTTTCGGACAGCGAGTGGGGGCAGTACCTCGACGCGGCAGGCTACCCCAAGCAATCGCAGCTACCTCCGAACTATCGCCGCGCCCCCGCGGCGCCGATGGTCGCGGCCAAGCCGGCAGCCCCCGCAGCGGCGGCGGCACCTGCCGCGCCGTCGGAAGCACCGCGCCCCGCCGCACCAAGCGGCAATGGTGGCAGAACGCCAAGCAACCCGGCAGGCATCACGTTCTGACGCAACATCCGGCACTGCAGGCCGGGCGCGGCGTCACTCCCGCAGATTGCAACACGGTCTGCAGTGCCATTCGGTACCGGGCCATCAGGCCGGCGGCGGCCCGGCCCTGAGGGTGTTCAGTATTGAACGGTGCGCACGCCCTGCGCCGTGCCCAGCAGGCACACATGGGCTTTCTGGTGCGCGAACACGCCCACGGTCACGACGCCCGGCCATTGGTTCACCTCAGACTCGAAAGCCAGTGGATCGGTGATGCGCAGGCCACGCACATCCAGAATGTGCTGCTTGTTGTCCGTCACCAAAGGCGCGCCGTCTTTCTGGCGCAGCGTGGCTTGGCCGCCCAGGGCCGCGAAGCGGCGGGTGATCTGCTGCGCCGCCATGGGAATCACTTCCACGGGCAACGGAAACTGGCCCAGTGCATCCACCCGCTTCGACTCGTCGGCAATGCACACGAACTGCCGGGCCAGCGCCGCCACGATCTTTTCGCGCGTGAGCGCAGCGCCGCCACCCTTGACCATGTGGCCCCGCCCGTCGATCTCGTCGGCGCCGTCGATGTAGACCGCCAGGGACTCGACTTCATTCGCATCGAACACGGGAATCCCCAAGGCTTTCAGCCGCTGGGTGCTGGCTTCGGAGCTGGACACGGCGCCCCGGATGCGGTCTTTGATGGTGGCCAGCGCGGTGATGAAATGGTTCACCGTGGAGCCGGTGCCGACGCCGACGATCTCGTCGGGCACGACGTATTGCAGGGCCGCTTGGCCGACCAGGGCCTTGAGTTCTTCTTGGGTGAGGGGTGAAGGTGTCGTCATGGGGGAAAATCGGGAGTAGTTCACCGAATTATCCCCATGTCCTTGATCCCCTACGCCCTCGCCCGCCCTCTTCTTTTCGGCATGGATGCCGAAGCCGCCCACGACATGACCATGGACATGCTGTCGCGCGGCCAACGCACGCCCTTGCAATGGGCCTGGTGCAACGACACCGTGGACGACCCCGTGACGCTGGCAGGCCTGACCTTTCCCAACCGGGTAGGGTTGGCCGCGGGCCTGGACAAGAACGCCCGCTGCATCGACGCACTGGGTGCCATGGGCTTCGGTTTCGTCGAGGTCGGCACCGTCACGCCCAAGGGCCAGCCGGGCAATCCCAAACCGCGCATGTTCCGGCTGCCGCAGGCCAATGCGCTCATCAACCGCTTGGGATTCAACAACGAAGGGCTGGACGCTTTCCTGCACAACGTGCAGCAGGCGCGCTTTCGCACCCAGGCGCGCAAACACCCCATGCTGCTGGGATTGAACATCGGGAAGAACGCCACCACGCCGATCGAGAACGCCACTGCGGACTACTTAACCTGCCTGGACGGCGTCTATCCCCACGCCGACTATGTCACGGTGAACATCAGTTCACCGAACACGCAGAATCTTCGCGCCCTGCAGAGCGATGCAGCCTTGGACGCGCTGCTCGGCGCCATTGCCGAGCGGCGGGAAGCCCTTGCCCAGCGCCATGCCAACGCACAGGGCGCTCCGCGCCGCGTACCGGTGTTCGTCAAGATCGCCCCCGATCTGGACGCGGCTCAGGTTGAGCTGATTGCGGCGACGCTGCAGCGCCACGGGATGGACGGCGTCGTGGCCACCAACACCACAATCGCCCGCGATGCCGTCAAGGGAATGCAGCATGCCGAGGAAACCGGCGGGCTCAGCGGCGCGCCGGTGCTGGAAGCCAGCAATCGGGTAATCCGCCAATTGCGGCAGGCATTGGGGCCGCAATTTCCGATCATCGGCGTGGGCGGCATTCTGAGTGCGGACGACGCCGTGAGCAAGATCAAGGCGGGCGCCGATGTGGTGCAGATATACACCGGCCTCATCTATCAAGGCCCTTCGCTGGTTCCGCAGGCAGCCCGCGCGATCAAGGCCATGCGCTGAAGCCAATACAAAAAGGACCCAAGAGGGTCCTTTCTAATTTTTTACGCTTTCAAGGCTACGACGCGTGCGACGCGCGGCCTCAACGCCGCATTTGCATGATCAGCGGCATGGCCAGACTCGCCCACCGAATCAGCCGGGCCGGCCCCGCCACCACCGCCAGTCCGGCCACCACGGCAATGGCGGCAGGATGCGATCGCGCGAAGGCGAGCAGCCGGATGGTCATCGAAGTGTCTGAGTCAGCAGCTTGCCGTTGGTCTTGTGCGGCCTGCACCTGCATGGCCTGCGACCGGGCGGCGCGCCGTGCGCGCACGCGCTGACGTTGCATGGCGATGCGCTCTAAAACCTTTTGCTGGCGATCACTCAAGGAAGCGGATCCATCTTGCGATGTGGAAGTCATGGGTTCAGAGCCTTTCCTTGATATCACGCCAATCCTGGGCCAGTTCTTGCCGCGTCAGCACGAAAGCGTTGCCCGCCTGCTTGGCCACCGAGATCAATCCGATCAAGGCACCGGCCCACAGCACCAGCCAAGTGCCCGCCACCAGCCAGCCCACCATCGTGCGCTGGGGTGAATCCCAAAATTGCACCAGCACGGCGAGTGACGCGAGCACCAGGGTGACGACCGTGAGACCGCCCACGGCAACCACCAGCATGACCATCAAGCCCAAGCGCCGCTTCTGTTCGGCCCATTCGAGCCTCACCAGATCCAGCCGGTCTTCCGCAGCAATGGCCCCTTCGATGACGGCAGCGCGCCATCGCGCAACCCAGCCGTCCAATCCCAGAAGTGCCAACCAATTCATGCGAGCCTCTCTTGAGCCATCAGGTCATTGTTTTTAACGGGGATCAGCGGCGAGCCAGCAAGAAGCCGACCAAGGCACCTGCTGCCAGGGCAGCGGTGGCCACACGCCAAGGTTCGTCATGGGCGTATTGGTCAGCGGCGCGGGCGGCTTCCTTGGCTTGGTAGGCGGCATCCTGGGCAGCGCGCACAGCGGAGTCACGCACCGAGTGGATGCCATCGTCCAGGCGCTGGCGCAGTTGCTTGATTTCCGGAACGCTGTCCAGGTCCTTGCTGGACAAAAGGCCACGCAAGTCAGAGACCAGCTTTTCCAGTTCGTTTTGCGCGGAAGAAAGCGTGTTGGATGCAGAAGTCATGAAGAGCCTTTCATAGCATGGAATAAAGGTAATCCGCCCCATACAGCCGGACTGTAGGCGGATGCCCCATCTTAGTCACACGCTTTACATACGGCCGTAGGCCATGGCCGCTTGGATGAGAAAGTCAGCGGGAGACTTGATCTGCGACATGCTCGCCCAACGCCAGCGCACTGGTAAGGCCTGGCGACTCGATGCCGAACAGCTGGATGAGCCCACCCATGCCATGCGTTTCAGGGCCTTGGATGCAAAAGTCCGCTGCGGGCTCGCCCGGCCCGTGGATCTTGGGCCGAATGCCTGCATAGCCAGGCACCAGAGCGCCATCCCGCAGGCCGGGCCAGTACCGGCGAACCTCCGCATAGAACGCCTCGCCGCGCGCAGGATCGACCGACAGGTCGTCGGCCGAGCCCACCCACTCCACGTCGGGACCGAACTTGGCTTGGTGTCCCATGTCCAGTGTCAGGTGCACGCCCAGGCCAGCCGCTTCGGGAACGGGGTAGATCAAGCGGGAAAACGGCGATGCACCCGTCAACGTGAAGTAACTGCCCTTCGCGTACCGGGCCGTTGGCACATGGCGCGGATCGATGCCATGGAACCGCTTGGCCAGATCGGGCGCCTGCAGGCCTGCGGCATTCACCAGCGTGCGGGCACTCAAGCGCGTACCGTCGCTCGCTTCCAAAACGATAGCATCACCCCCTAGTACTGCATGCGCCAGAGGCGAATTCAGTGCCACGATGTCACCCTGGTTCTCCAGATCGCCTTGGAGCGAGAGCATGAAGGCATGGCTGTCCACGATGCCGGTGCTGGGCGACAGCAATGCGGCCACGCATTCCAGCGCGGGCTCCAACGCCCGGGCCTGCTCCCGCGTCAGCCATTGCAGGTCGGTGACGCCATTGGCATGCGCCTTTTGCTGGATGCTTTCCAGCGATGCCCGCTGCTCGTCCGACGTGGCAACGATCAGCTTGCCGCAGCGCCGGTGCGCGATGCCCCTTGCCTCGCAATACGCGTAGAGCATGTCGCGGCCCTGCACGCACAGCCGGGCCTTGAGCGATCCTGGGGGGTAGTAGATCCCCGCATGCACCACTTCGCTGTTGCGGGAGCTGGTTCCCGTGCCAATCGCATTGGCGGCTTCGAGCACCAGCACCTCGCGGCCCCGCAGGGCCAGGGCGCGCGCAACGGCCAGGCCCACCACCCCCGCGCCAACGACAACGCAATCCACCGACTCGGTCATGATGACTGCCTGCCTTGCGCTTCGAACCCATCGATCACGTTCACTGCGTTGAGACCCAGCTCTGCGGCGGCATAGCCGCCTTCCAGCACGAACACGGTCGGTAGGTTCAGTTGTGCCAGGCGCTGCCCGATTCGAGAAAAGTCCTGGGATGCCAAGGAGAAGCGCGAGATGGGATCCCCCTCGAACGTATCCAAGCCCAGGGAGACCACCACCGCCTGCGGCCCGTAAGCCAGGATGGCCGTGCAGGCCTTTTCCAACGCGGCAAACCATGCGTCGAACCCGATGCCAGCGGGCAGCGGCAGATTCAGGTTAAAGCCCGCACCAGCACCGTGGCCGGTCTCGTCCGCATGGCCCAGATAAAAAGGGTATTCAGTCATTGGGTCGCCATGGATGCTGATGAACAGCACGTCCGAACGCTCGTAGAAAATGCTTTGGGTGCCATTGCCGTGGTGGTAATCCACATCCAGCACCGCCACGCGAGGCATGCCGGAGTTGCGCAGCGTCTGGGCTGCGACGGCCGCATTGTTGAGGAAACAGTAGCCTCCCATGAAGTCCGGCCCCGCATGGTGGCCGGGCGGCCGCGTCACGCAAAACGATGCACCCGCGGCACCGCTGGCCACCGCGGACGCGGCACTGGCAGCCGCGTCCGCGCCCGCCTTGGCCGCGGCCCAGGTGCCTTCGGCCAGCGGAGTCCCGTTGTCCATGGAATACAGACCATAGCGCGCTGTGAAATTCGCGGGTTCGATGTCCGACCGCAAGGTGCGAACCGGCCACACGGAGGGAAACGGCTGCACAGCGGCATTCGCCGGGTCTTGCGCCAGCCACTGCTGCCACGCGGTCTGCAGGAACGACAGATACCGCTCCGCATGAATTTGCTTCAACACGGCAGTGCTGTCGATATTGGGTGCCAAGAGCGCGTGGCCACACTCTTTCAGACGCTGCTCGACATAATCCTGGCGCGCCGGCTTCTCGAAGCACGGCACCCGTTCGCCGCGAAAGAACTCATGCACCGGGGCATGGGCGTTGTGCAGGGGATTGTGAAAGGTGAGCATCGTCTGGCGGCCTCGGGAATCGAAACCATCGATTGTGGCCGAACGCAGCGAGCCGAACGCGTTGGTGGCGGGCATCCGGCGAGGCCCCATCCATCGCGAAGCAGGCAACAAAAAACCCCTGCAGACAAAGCCTGCAGGGGTTGATGTGGTGGGTGATACATGGATCGAACATGTGACCCCTGCCGTGTGAAGGCAGTGCTCTACCGCTGAGCTAATCACCCATTGAATCAGCCATGCACAACGCACTTCTGATTCAAAAAAACACTGGTGGGTGATACATGGATCGAACATGTGACCCCTGCCGTGTGAAGGCAGTGCTCTACCGCTGAGCTAATCACCCGTGTTGTCTTGCGACAAGCCCATGATTATTGCACAGCTTTTTCGACCGAAGACTCAATTCGCCAAATTGTTTTTCCACCACTGGCTTTATCGATGTGGGCCAGCGTCTCTTCGTGCAACGACAATTCCTGCTCGCTGGCGGTGAGCACCTGCAACACCAGCGCGCTCAGATCGATCGGCGCCACACGAATGCCGGACTTGGTGTCGCTTTCTTCGTCAGAGATCAGCAACGGGTCCTGCCCGCGCGTCAGGTTGATGTAGACATCAGCCAGCAGTTCCGCATCCAGCAGCGCGCCGTGCAGCGTGCGGCCGGAATTGTCGACGCCGAGCCGGTCGCACAGGGCATCCAGCGAATTGCGCTTGCCAGGGAACATCTCCTTGGCCATCACCAGCGTGTCGGTCACGCTTTCGACGTACGTCTTGAAGCCCGGGCGGCCCGTCAGTTCCAGTTCCTTGTTGAGGAAGCCCACGTCGAAGGCCGCGTTGTGGATGATGATTTCCGCACCCTGCAGGTACTGCAGGATGTCGTCGGCCATCTCCGCAAACTTCGGCTTGTCCCGCAGGAATTCGTTGCTGATGCCGTGCACCTTGAGCGCGTCTTCATGGCTGTCGCGCCCTGGATTGAAATACAGGTGCAGGTTGTTGCCGGTGAGCTTGCGGTTCAGCAGTTCCACACATCCTAGTTCGATGATGCGGTCGCCGCCTTCGGCCGACAGGCCGGTGGTTTCCGTGTCCAGAACGATCTGACGCGACATCAGTGGTTCTCCTTGGCGTGGTTGATGGTGTACTTGGGGATCTCCACCGTCACGTCGCTCTGGGCAAGAATCGCCTGGCAACTCAGGCGCGACTGTGGCTCCAGGCCCCAGGCGCGGTCGAGCAGATCCTCTTCTTCCTCTTCGGCCTCGTTGAGGGAAGCCCCTCCAGCGCGCACGATCACATGGCAGGTCGTGCAGGCACAGCTCATGTCGCAAGCGTGTTCGATCTTGATGCCGTTGTCGAGCAAGGCTTCGCAGATCGAGGTACCGGAAGGCGCGGTGATGTCGGCGCCCGCGGGGCAGTACTCGGGATGGGGCAGTATTTTGATGACGGGCATGGGGCTGGATCGTCGTTTAAAGGGTTTGCACGTTCTTGCCGCCAAGGGCCTGCTGGATACCGCGATTCATGCGGTGCGCGGCGAATGCCTCGGTCCCGTGGGCCAAGGCCTGGGTCGCCGCCTCGATCGCTGCCGCGTCGTCCAGTTCACGCGCCTGCTGCAGGGCCAGCATCAGCGCTTCAATGGTTTTGCGTTCGTCGGTTTCGAGCAGATCGGCATCGGCATCCAGCGCACTGCGGGTGGCCATCAACATGCGGTCGGCATCCACCCGCGCCTCGACCAGCGACCGGGCCCGCATGTCCTGCGCGGCCGTTGCAAAGCCTTCCTGCAACATGCGTGCAATGTGGTCGTCCGACAGGCCGTAGGAAGGCTTGACGTCGACGCGCGCTTCGATGCCACTGCCCTGCTCTTTCGCGCTCACGTTGAGCAAGCCATCGGCATCGACGGTGAACGTGACCCGGATTCTGGCCGCGCCTGCGGCCATCGGTGGAATGCCACGCAGCTCGAACCGCGCCAGGCTCCGGCAATCCGCCACCAGATCGCGTTCGCCTTGCACCACATGAATGGCCAGGGCGGTCTGGCCGTCCTTGTACGTGGTGAAGTCCTGCGCCTTGGCGGTGGGAATGGTTTCGTTGCGAGACACGATGCGTTCGACCAGCCCGCCCATGGTTTCGATGCCGAGCGACAAAGGAATCACGTCCAGCAGCAGCATGTCGCCCGATGGATTGTTGCCTGCCAACTGGTTTGCCTGAAGGGCTGCGCCCAGTGCGACGACCTCGTCCGGATTCAGGTTGTTCAGCGGCTCCGTTCCGAAGAACGCTTGCACGGCGCGCTGCACTTGCGGCATGCGCGTGGAGCCACCCACCATGACCACGCCTTGCACCTCCTCGGGAGACAGCTGCGCATCGCGAAGGGTGCGGCGCGCCGCCGCAATCGAACGCTGGGTGAGCGCCGCCGTGGCCGCTTCCAGATCGGCACGGTGCACGGGGACGTCGATGCTGGCGCCCGATACCTCGGCGACGAAGGCTGCAGTCTCGGCAGCGCTGAGCGCCTCTTTGCACGCGCGTGCGGCCAGCCGAACGGCGGCCTTCTCCTGGGCCGTGACGGCCACCAAGCCCTGCTGCTGAAGCACCCAATCGGCCAGCGCCGCATCGTAATCGTCGCCCCCCAGAGCGGAGTCTCCCCCCGTGGCAATCACTTCGAACACCCCTTGGGTCAGCCGCAGGATCGACACATCGAACGTGCCACCACCGAGGTCATACACCGCATAGACGCCTTCGCTGGCATTGTCGAGGCCGTAGGCAATGGCGGCGGCGGTCGGCTCGTTGATGAGCCGCAGCAGATTCAAGCCCGCCAAACGCGCTGCGTCCTTGGTGGCTTGGCGCTGCGCATCATCGAAATAAGCCGGGACGGTGATGACCGCACCGAAAATCTCGTCGTCGAAACTGTCTTCGGCACGGAAACGCAGCGTCGCCAGGATCTCCGCGCTGACCTCCACCGCCGACTTGGCGCCGTCCACGGTTTTCAGGGAGACCATGCCACCGCCGCCTTCATCCTGCGCTTCGACAAAGTCGTAGGGGAGCTTTTCGGGGTGGGCAATATCCTGCAGGCTGCGCCCCATGAACCGCTTGGCCGACGCAATGGTATTGCCCGCGTCCTGCGCCTGGGCTGCCATCGCTTCGTAGCCGATCTGGCGGCGGCCTTCTGCCAAGTAGCGAACGACAGACGGCAGCAACACGCGGCCCTGGTCGTCGGGCAGGCACTCGGCCACGCCGTTGCGCACAGCCGCCACCAGGGAATGGGTGGTGCCCAAATCGATGCCCACGGCAATGCGCCGCTGGTGCGGGTCAGGAGATTGGCCGGGTTCTGAAATCTGCAAAAGCGCCATGGGGTCTTTTTCTAGGTGGGAGGCGGCATGCACTGGCTGCCGCATGCATTCGATCGATCAATCAATAAAGGCAGACGCTATTGTCCCAGTGCGTCTCTGCGGCGGTCGATATCGTCGGCAAATCGCGCAATGAACATGAGGGCTCTGACTTCGTTCGCGGCGGCGGCGTAGTCGCGCTGCCCATCCAAAAGCTGTTCACAACGCTGCAGCGCAGCAGCGCGCGCATCTCGAACGGCTTGGTCCAGCGCATCGAGCGAAGAGGGATCTGCCGCGTCGTCGAGCGCCTCGCGCCATTCCATCTGCTGCATCAGAAAATCGGTGGGCATGGCCGTGTTGTCTTCGGCCCGGATCGACGCGCCGCCCAGTTCGCACAAATAGGCCGCGCGCTTGAGGGGGTCCTTGATGCGTTGGTATGCCTCGTTGATGCGCACCGACCATTGCATTGCCAGGCGTTGCGCCGAGGGGCCATGCATGGCAAATCGATCAGGATGGGCTTCGCGCTGCAACTCTTTCCAACGGGCATCCAGGGCCGGGCGATCCTGCGCGAATTGGCGTGGCACGCCGAAGAGTTCGAAGTCGTCGGATTGAAGGTTCATGTCAAGAAAAAAACCGCCAGCACGGAACGCGTTGGCGGTTCATTGCAACCAGCGTGGATAGAAAGGTCAAACCCGGAAGCTCTCTCCGCAGCCACACCGGTCGCGCTCATTGGGATTGTTGAATTTGAAGCCTTCGTTCAACCCCTCGCGCACGAAATCCAGCTGGGTGCCATCGATGTAGGCCAAGCTCTTGGGATCGATGAGCACCTTCACGCCATGGTCTTCGAACACCATGTCTTCCGGACTCTGCTCGTCCACATACTCCAGCTTGTAAGCCAAACCGGAGCAACCCGTCGTCTTCACGCCCAGCCGAACCCCGACGCCCTTGCCGCGACGGGAGAGATAGCGGCTCACATGTCGGGCCGCAGCTTCGGTCAATGTGATCGCCATGTCACCTTGCCCCGTTCAGGCAGCGGCCATAGCGGTGTGCTTGGCCTTGTAGTCTTGCACGGCCGCCTTGATCGCGTCTTCCGCCAGGATGGAGCAATGGATCTTGACCGGAGGCAAGGCCAATTCCTGCGCAATTTCCGCATTCTTGAGTGCAGCCGCCTCGTCCAGCGTCTTGCCTTTCACCCATTCCGTGACCAGGGACGACGATGCAATCGCCGAACCGCAGCCATACGTCTTGAAGCGGGCATCTTCGATCACACCGGTTTCAGGGTTGACCTTGATCTGCAGCTTCATCACGTCGCCGCAGGCCGGTGCGCCCACCATGCCGGTGCCCACCGAATCGTCGCCCTTGTCGAACGAGCCCACATTGCGGGGGTTCTCGTAATGGTCGATCACTTTGTCTGAATAAGCCATGATGTTTACCTCTTGAATCTGCTGACCGGCGCCATCAATGCGCGGCCCACTGGATGGCGCTGATGTCAACGCCATCCTTGTACATTTCCCACAAAGGGCTCAACTCGCGCAGCTTGGCCACGTTGTGGCGGATGGTGGATACCGCGTAGTCGATCTCTTCTTCGGTGGTGAAGCGACCGATCGTCATGCGCAGGCTGCTGTGTGCCAGCTCGTCGCTGCGGCCCAGAGCGCGCAACACGTAGCTGGGTTCCAGGCTGGCGGAAGTGCAGGCAGAGCCCGACGACACGGCCAGGCCCTTGATGCCCATGATCAGCGACTCGCCTTCGACGTAGTTGAAGCTGATGTTTAGGTTGTGCGGCACACGGCGCTCCATGTCGCCGTTCACAAACACCTGTTCGATATCGTGCAAACCATCGAGCAGGCGCTTTTGCAGTGCCTTGGCTTTTGCCAGGTCCTGCGCCATCTCTTCGCGGGCGATGCGGAAAGCCTCGCCCATGCCCACGATCTGATGGGTCGGCAATGTGCCGGAACGCATCCCGCGCTCATGCCCGCCGCCATGCATCTGGGCTTCCAGCCGCACGCGAGGCTTGCGCCGCACATACAGCGCGCCAATGCCCTTGGGGCCGTATGTCTTGTGGGAGGCCAGACTCATCAGATCGACAGGCAGCGTCGAAAGATCGATGTCCACCTTGCCCGTGGCTTGCGCAGCATCCACGTGGAAGATGATGCCCTTTTCACGGCACAGGGCACCGATCGCCGGCAGGTCCTGGATCACCCCGATTTCGTTGTTCACGAACATGACGCTCAACAGGATGGTGTCTGGGCGAATGGCCGCCTTGAGCACCTCGAAATCGAGCAGGCCGTTTTCCTGCACGTCGAGGTAGGTGACTTCGAAGCCTTGGCGCTCCATCTCACGCATGGTGTCCAGCACGGCCTTGTGCTCGGTCTTCACCGTGATCAGGTGCTTGCCCTTGCCTTTGTAGAACTGCCCTGCACCCTTGATGGCCAGGTTGTTAGACTCGGTGGCTCCGCTCGTCCAGACGATCTCACGCGGGTCCGCATTGATCAGGCGAGCAACTTCCACACGGGCTTTTTCAACGGCCTCTTCCGCCTCCCAACCCCAGGCGTGGCTCCGTGAGGCCGGGTTGCCGAAATGCTCGCGCAACCACGGAATCATGGCATCCACGACCCTCGGGTCCACTGGCGTGGTGGCACCGTAGTCGAGATAGATGGGAAAGTGGGGGGTCATGTCCATGGCTGGCTCAGTAAGGGGTCTGGCTGGCGAGAGTCAGAAATCAAAAATCCGGCGTGTGAGACTGCCCGGCCAAAGCCGGGCATCCACTCACGACTTGGCGGTGAGACTGCCCGGCCAAAGCCGGGCATCCACTCACGACTTGGCGAACACGTTGCCCAACGCGAAGACCGAGTTGGGTGCATTGACGCGAATCGGCTTCACGACCGGCGTTGTCGAGATAGCACGGCGCACGACGGGCTTGTCTTCGATCTGAACGCCCTTGGCCAGTTGGTCGTCCACCAGCTTCTGAAGCGTGACCGAGTCCAGAAACTCGACCATGCGCTGGTTGAGCGACGCCCACAGCTCATGCGTCATGCAACGGCCGGCTTCGCCCAGGCAATTTTCCTTGCCACCGCACTGGGTGGCATCAATGGGCTCGTCCACCGAGACGATGATGTCGGCCACGGTGATGTCCGCGGCCTTGCGGGCCAGCGTGTAGCCGCCGCCTGGGCCGCGGGTGGATTCGACCAGTTCGTGCCGGCGCAACTTGCCGAAAAGCTGCTCCAGATAGGAGAGCGAAATTTGTTGCCGCTGGCTGATTGCCGCCAAAGTGACGGGGCCATTGTTCTGGCGCAGGGCCAGATCGATCATGGCAGTGACCGCAAAACGGCCTTTGGTAGTGAGACGCATCGCAAGCTCCTTGTCGTCAGGCTTGTCCGTTATAGAAACGCCCCGAGGCAACATGATTGCCGCCTGAGGCACCGTCTCCGCCCCTAACTCCGTGCACCTCTCGCTTGAAAGCGAAGAGACTTTGGGAGCCCTTCATCGTTGGGCTGTTTTGTTGAGTGTTTCACCCAAGTATAGCACAAATCCCTATTGTTTTTGTCGGGTAACAAAACCCATCAGTCACCTTTTCTCCCCAACCGTCGCCAACTTGGCCGTTACAGCGCCACCTGGTCGCCCCCGGAGGCCCCGAACGCCTGCGATTTCAACTGGCCCAATTGGTCCCGAACACGGGCAGCCTGTTCGAACTCGAGGTTACGGGCATGCTCCAGCATGAGCTTTTCCAGCCGCTTGATTTCCCGGGCCACGTCCTTTTCGGACATGTCTTCCACCTGGGCGCGGCGCATCGATTCCTGCTCCAGCCGCTCGGCATCCTTGCCGGCCTTCTCGCTGTACACCCCGTCGATCAGGTCTCTCACCTGCTTGACGATGCTGCGGGGGGTGATTCCCTTTTCCTCGTTGTGTGCGATCTGCTTGATGCGCCGGCGTTCCGTTTCGCCGATGGCTTTTTTCATGGACTCGGTCACCCGATCGGCGTAGAGGATGGCCTTGCCGTTCAGATTGCGCGCGGCGCGCCCGATGGTCTGGATCAGGCTGCGCTCGGCCCGCAGGAAGCCTTCCTTGTCGGCGTCGAGGATCGCCACCAGCGACACCTCGGGAATGTCCAGCCCCTCTCGCAGCAGGTTGATCCCCACCAGCACGTCGAACGCGCCCAACCGAAGGTCGCGGATGATTTCCACGCGCTCGACCGTGTCGATGTCCGAGTGCAGGTAGCGCACCTTCACGCCGTTGTCGCTCAGGTAGTCGGTCAACTGCTCGGCCATCCGCTTGGTCAGCGTGGTGATGAGCACGCGCTCGGCCTTGTCCACGCGGATGCGAATCTCCTGCAGCACGTCGTCCACCTGGTGGGTGGCGGGGCGCACTTCGACCTCGGGATCGATCAGCCCGGTGGGACGCACCACCTGGTCCACCACCTGGCCGGAATGGGTCTTTTCGTAGTCGGCCGGGGTGGCGGACACGAAGATCACCTGGCGCATGCGCGTCTCGAATTCCTCGAACTTGAGCGGGCGGTTGTCCAGCGCGGACGGCAGTCGGAAGCCGTACTCGACCAGCGTGGTCTTGCGCGAGCGGTCTCCGCTGTACATGGCATTGAGCTGGCCGATCATCTGGTGGCTCTCGTCCAGGAACATGAGCGCATCGCTGGGCAGGTAGTCCGTCAGGGTGCTGGGCGGATCGCCCGGCGCAGCGCCCGACAGGTGACGGGTGTAGTTCTCGATGCCCTTGCAGTGCCCGACTTCGCTGAGCATCTCCAGGTCGAACCGGGTGCGCTGCTCCAGGCGTTGCGCTTCCACCAGCTTGCCTTCGGACACGAACTGCCCCAGGCGCTCGGCCAGTTCGAGCTTGATGGTCTCCACCGCCGTCAGCACCTTGTCGCGCGGGGTCACGTAGTGGCTGCTCGGGTACACCGTGAAGCGCGGAATCTTCTGCTTGACGCGCCCGGTGAGCGGGTCGAACAGCTGCAGGCTCTCGATCTCGTCGTCGAACAGCTCGATGCGGATCGCCAGCTCGGAGTGCTCGGCCGGAAACACGTCGATGGTGTCGCCGCGCACGCGGAACTTGCCGCGGCTGAAGTCCTGCTCGTTGCGCTGGTACTGCATGCGGATCAACTGCCCGATCACGTCGCGCTGGCTGAGCTTGTCGCCCACGCGCAGCGTCATCACCATGCGGTGGTAGCTTTCGGGCTCGCCGATGCCGTAGATGGCCGACACGGTGGCCACGATCACCACATCGCGCCGCTCCATCAGGCTCTTGGTGCATGACAGGCGCATCTGCTCGATGTGCTCATTGATCGCGGAATCCTTCTCGATGAAGAGATCGCGCTGCGGCACATAGGCTTCGGGCTGGTAATAGTCGTAATAGCTCACGAAATATTCCACGGCGTTCTTCGGGAAGAACTCGCGGAACTCGCTGTAGAGCTGGGCGGCCAGGGTCTTGTTGGGCGCGAAAACGATGGCGGGACGCCCCATCCGCGCGATCACGTTGGCCATGGTGAACGTCTTGCCGGAGCCGGTCACCCCCAGCAGGGTCTGGAAGACCTCGCCGTCCCTCACCCCTTCCACGAGCTTTTCGATGGCCTCGGGCTGGTCACCCGCAGGGGGATAGGGCTGGTACAGCTCGAACGGCGAGTCCGCGAAGCTGACGAACTGGCCGGTCACGGGTTCGGTGATGACTGGGTGCATGGTGTGGGGGCGACTCGCTTGCATGGGCCGCTAAAATCGGCGGTTGACCCGAAAGCCTATCGCAGCTTGGGGCGCAACGTCAGTTTTCCAACCTCCAAGGACTATTCAATGTCTCTGTTCACCGCCGTCGAAATGGCCCCCCGCGACCCGATCCTGGGTCTGAATGAGCAATACAACGCGGACACCAACCCCAACAAGGTCAATCTGGGCGTGGGTGTGTATTTCGACGACAACGGCAAGCTGCCCCTGCTGCAATGTGTCCAGGCAGCCGAAAAGGCCATGATGGAAAAGCCCGCCGCCCGCGGCTACCTGCCCATCGACGGCATCGTGGCCTATGACAATGCGGTCAAGGCCCTGGTGTTCGGTGCGGACAGCGAGCCCGTCACCTCCGGCCGCGTGGCCACGGTGCAGGCCATCGGCGGCACGGGCGGCCTCAAGATCGGCGCCGACTTCCTGAAGAAGGTCAGCCCCGATGCGAAGGTGCTGATTTCCGACCCCAGCTGGGAAAACCACCGCGCGCTGTTCACCAACGCCGGCTTCACGGTCGATACCTACGCCTACTACGACGCGGCCAAGCGCGGCGTCAACTTCGACGGCATGCTGGCCAGCCTGAACGCGGCCGCGGCCGGCACCATCGTCGTGCTGCATGCCTGCTGCCACAACCCCACCGGCTACGACATCACGGCCGAGCAGTGGGACCAGGTGATCGCGGTGGTCAAGGCCAAGGGCCTGACGCCCTTCCTGGACATGGCCTACCAGGGCTTCGGCCACGGCATCGCCGAAGACGGTGCGGTGATCGGCAAGTTCGTCGCCGCCGGCCTGAATTTCTTCGTGTCCACCTCGTTCAGCAAGAGCTTCAGCCTGTACGGCGAACGCGTGGGCGGCCTGTCGGTGCTGTGCGCCGACAAGGAAGAAGCCGGCCGCGTGCTGAGCCAGCTCAAGATCGCCATCCGCACCAACTACTCCAACCCGCCCATCCACGGCGGCGCGGTGGTGGCGGCCGTGTTGGGCAACCCCGAGCTGCGCGCGCTGTGGGAAAAGGAACTGGGCGAGATGCGCGTGCGCATCAAGGCCATGCGCCAGAAGCTGGTCGATGGCCTGAAGGCTGCCGGCGTGAAGCAGGACATGTCGTTCATCACGCAGCAGATCGGCATGTTCAGCTACTCCGGCCTGTCCAAGGACCAGATGGTGCGCCTGCGCAGCGAGTTCGGCGTGTACGGCACCGACACCGGCCGCATGTGCGTGGCCGCGCTCAACAGCAAGAACATCGACTACGTCTGCCAGTCGATCGCCAAGGTGGTGTGACCCCCTGCCCCGGCCGCCCAAAAAACCGCCTTCGGGCGGTTTTTTTATTAAGGGTATTTCAGGCCGCCAGCACAATATCTTTTGGGGCATAGCGCTATAAATAATATAGCAATTACCCCCACAGCACCGACCGCATCGAGATCGAGGCCGACTGGTAGCCCGTGTTGAAGAAGCGCGGCATTTCGCGCGCATCGGCCGCGGCGGCGGCATACAGGAGCGGCAGGTAGTGCTCGTGGCTGGGATGGGCCTGCTGCGCGACCGGGCCCAGCCGCTGAAAGTGCTGCAGCGCATCCAGCTCGCCCTGCTTGATCTGGTTCTGCACCACGGTGTCGAACTCCACCGCCCAGTCGTATGCCTCGGTGGGCGCCGTGCCCCGCCGGGTGACGCGCAGGTTGTGCACGATGTTGCCGCTGCCCACGATGAGCACGCCGCGCTCGCGCAGGGCGCGCAGTTGCCGGCCCAGCGCGTAGTGCTCGGCCGGCGGGCGGCCGTAGTCCATGCTGAGTTGCAGCACGGGGATGTCCGCCGCCGGGTACATGGGTTTGAGCACCGACCAGGTGCCATGGTCCAGGCCCCAATAGCCCGCATCCACCGCCAGCGGCTGGCCCGTGGCCGGCGACCGCAACTCGCCCGCCAGGCCCGCGGCGACCGCGGGTGCGCCCGGCGCGGGGTATTGGTGGTCGAACAGCGCCTGCGGAAACCCGCCGAAATCGTGGATGGTGCGCGGAGCGGCCATGCCCGTCAGCTGCCACCCGCCCCGGGTGAGCCAGTGCGCGGAGATGCACAGGATCAATTGCGGCGGCGTGCCGCGCGCCCGCAGCTCGGTGCCCATGGCCTGCCAGGCGCGGCGCCAGGCGTTGTCCTCGATGGCGTTCATCGGACTGCCGTGGCCCACGAACAGCACCGGCATGCGCGGCGAGGGCTTGAGCCGCTCCAGGGCGTTGGCCGTGGCAGCACTGGACAAGGGCGACATGAGGAAAGCTCCGGGAAGGGTGGCGAGGCCGGCCAGGGCGGCCACGGACGTTCTGCGTTGCATGCGAAAGGGGCGATGGAATGGGATTTTGTATAACCGCGGGGACGGAGCGGCACGGTGGGCCGAAGTTCCGGCCGGTTCGCCACGTTCCACGGCCCGGCCCGGGCCATGCATTGTTCCACCCTGCGCCGCGCTTACCACTCACCTTGTCTCCACCCATGACTGCACCTTCCCTGCTGCCCCTGCGTGGCGTCCGGCTCCTGAGCCTGGCGCTGAACCTGCCCGGCCCCGCCGCCCTGCTGCGCTGCCAGCGCCTGGGCGCCGAATGCACGAAGCTGGAGCCGCCACCGCCCGAGGGCCATTCCAGCGCGGACCCGATGGCGATGTACAGCCCACCCGCCTACGCGGCGATGCATGCCCAGGTCCGCGTGGTGCACGCCCACCTCAAGACGGATACGGGCCAAGCCGTGCTGCAGGCGGAGCTGGCGCGCACCGATGCGCTCATCACCTCGTTTCGTCCGTCGGCGCTGGCCAAGCTCGGGCTGGGCTGGGACGCGCTGCACGCGCGCTACCCTCGGCTGTCGATGGTGCGCATCGTGGGCGCGCCGGGCAGCCGTGCGGAAGAGCCGGGGCACGATCTCACCTACCTCGCCGATGCAGGGCTGGTCACCGGCACCACGTTGCCGCCCACGCTGTATGCCGACATGGGCGGCGCCCTCATGGCCAGCGAGGCCGTGCTGCAGGTGCAGTTGGCGCGCGCCGCGTCCGGCCAGGGCGCGTGCATCGACGTGGCCCTGTCGGACGCCGCCGAGTGGCTGGCCCAGCCGCGCGACTGGGGCCTGACCCTGCCGGATGGCGATGTGGGCGGCGCGCATGCGGGCTACCGGGTCTATTCGTGCATCGACGGGCGGGTGGCGGTGGCGGCCCTGGAGCCGCATTTCCTCGCGCGCCTGGCCCGGGCGGCAGGGTTGCCGCCAGAGGCCGATCCCCGGGCGCCCGGCACCCATGCCGCGATCGCAGCGTTCTTGCAGAGGCAGACGCGCGCCACGCTAGACGCGCTGGCCACTGGAGAGGACATCCCCCTGCACACGCTGGACTGAACGATGCAAAAGCAAGGCACGGTGCTGCGCTGGGACGCCACGCGCGGATTCGGCTTTCTGCGCAGCGGCGATACGGGCGTGGATGTGTTCTTTCATGTGCGGGACCTGCAGGGCCTATCGGAGCCGCGGCCCGGCCTGGCCGTGGTGTACGAGGAAATCCACGTGGGCGGAAAAGGGCCGCGGGCGATGGCCGTGCGGGCCGCCCACGGGCCGTTTCAGGCGGGTGGAGGTCCTCAACTGGTAGCGCGACGCGGGCCGCGCCCCCCGTCCCCGGCATCGGCCCCGCCAGCCCGGGCTGATCCTGGCCGCGCACCGCCCCGGCAAACCCACCAGCGTGGACCTGCTGAAGGCGCCCAGGCACGCGCCGCTGCGTCGCCAACGGCCCGGCGGCGCACCCCTTCGCGCGATGCGCGCTCCGCGAACCATGGCGTGGCCTATTCGTGGATGGTCGCGTGGCTGGCGCTCGTGGCCTGGGGCGTCTGGACGCAGCGAATTTCCATGGGATGGCTGGCGGCCCTGGTGGCCGTCAACGGGGTGACCTTTGCCGTGTATGCCAGCGACAAGGACGCCGCACGCAGCGGGGGATGGCGCACCAGCGAGCAGCGACTGCATCTGCTCGCCGTGCTGGGCGGCTGGCCGGCCGCGTGGTGGGCACAGCAGTGGCTGCGGCACAAGTCGAGCAAGGCATCTTTCCGCGCGGTCTACTGGCTCACCGTGGCCGTGCACTGCGCCGCGATGGCCGCGGTGCTGGCCCATCAGTCGGGCATATTGCTACGTTTTTAGTAGCGGCATGCCGGAGATTTCATTGCGCCACAGGCCGTTTCGATGCCTGGTCTGCGCCAGCCCGGCCACGCCCGTCTCGGACGCGTCCCACACGGCGGCCTTGCCCCGCCCTACAGCGCTTGCGTCCGGGCCCGGGCCCAATGGTCGTTGAATCCACAGCGAGAGGAACCCCATGAAGCCCTTCGTCCTCGACCCGGACATGACGTCCTCGGCCGGCACCTTCTACCCCACCGGCCATGTCTTCGCCCTCTTTCCCGACGAGGCCCACGCCCGCGATGCCGCCGAAGCCCTGGGGGCCGACGGCGAACGCACCGACATCTCCCACGCCACGCCGGACGCCATCCTGCAGCACGTGGTGCGCACGCTGGGCAATGCCGACACCCCCCTGCCCTCGGTGGGCGCGGAAGGCACCATCGTTCGCCGCATCTCCGACCTGGCCGCGGCCGGGCACCATGGCCTGCTGGTCAAGGTGGGCGACGACGACGATGCGGAAACCCTGCAGGCCGCGCTGGAGCCGCACGGCGCGCAAGCCGCCTTCTATTACCGCCGGCTCATCATCGAGGACCTGATTCCGCAGCCCGTGCCTTGACAGGCAGGGCAGCAAGCCGAAACGTGACCGGACCGGCGCCTTGGACTTTGGCGCCCCTGCCGATATAGTTCGCCATGGCCTGCCTCCCTGCGTCGTCTGCCCGATGCCTCCCCTTCGCGATGGGAGCGCCGGGCATGGCCTTGCCGCAGGACCTTCGCCGCCCGCCGGCGAACGTCCCCATTCCTTCCTGGTGACTGCATGGACGCGCCGACTCCCCCGCAAGGAAACCGTCGGCGCCCGTGGACGTCCGGCCTCACCGGCCCCTTCATTGCCATCCTGATCCTGCAGGCCGTCGTGGCCTCCGCCAGCCTGTACGTACTGTCCACCGTGCGCGCGTTCGTCGCGGGCGAAAGCCAATGGACCAAGGGCCAGAAGGACGCCATTCACCACCTGGGCCAATACGTCGTCACCGGCGAGGGCCGCCTGTACGAGCAGTTCCACCAGGCCTTGCAGATTCCGCTGGCCGACCGCGAGGCGCGGCTGCTGATCGAGGCCCCCGAGCCCGATGTGGCCGGCGCCCGCGAGGCCCTCCTGCGCGGCGGCAACCACCCGAGCGACCTCACGGGGCTGATCTGGATGCTGCGCCTTTTCCGGGACCACGACATCCTGCGCGAGCCCATCCGGCACTGGATGCTGGGCGACGAATACCTGCAGCGGCTGGACGCCCTGTCGCGCGAGATCCGGGCGGGGTACGTGGCCGGCGGCGTGACGCCGGACATGGTGCAGCGCTGGCAGCGCCTGGTCGATGAGATCGACGTCGGGGTCACACCGGCCGCCACCGACTTCAGCGCAACGATGGGCGACAGTTCGCGGCGCATCATGGGCTGGCTGCTGTGGCTGAACGTGGCCACGGTGCTGGCGCTGATCGCCCTCACCCTGGCCCACACCCGCCAGTTGATGGGGCAGCGCCGCCAGGTGGAAGCCATTCTGGAAGCCGAGCGCGAACAGGCGCACACCACCCTGGCGGCCATCGGCGACGGCATCGTCACCACCGACCTGCACGGCAACGTGCGCTACATGAATCCCGCGGCGGAGAACCTGCTGGCCCGCTCCGGCCAGGACAGCCTGGGCATGCCGCTGGCGCAACTGCTGCACACGGGCCCCCCAGACGGCGCCAAGGCCACCGGCAGCGCCGAGCCACCCGCCACCCACGGCAGCATCACCCAACTGCTCGAACGCGCGCTGCACGGCACCGTCGGGCTGCACGACGAACACCCGCACCGCATCGTGCGGCCGGACGCCAGCACCGTCCCCGTCACGCTGGTGGGATCGCCGCTAATGAACCAGGGCCAACTGGCGGGCGCCGTGCTGGTGCTGCACGACGTGACGCGCGAGCAGCAATACCTGGAGCAGCTCGCCTGGCAGGCCAGCCACGACACGCTCACCGGCCTGGTGAACCGGCGCGAGTTCGAGCGGCGCCTGGGCCAGATGCTGGCGCGGCCGCGGCCCTCCGAGGTGGCGGGCGCGCTGCTGTACATCGATCTGGACCAGTTCAAGGTGATCAACGACACCTGCGGCCACCCCGCGGGCGACGAGATGCTGCGCGAAGTCTGCCGCATGCTGCAACGCGGCCTGCGAGAGGGCGACACGCTGGCGCGGCTGGGCGGCGACGAGTTCGGCGTGCTGCTGCACGATTGTCCCCAGGAGGTGGCCGAGCGGATCGCCGAGCAGATCCGCCACCACGCGCAGGAGTTGCGCCTGCCCTGGGGCGCCCGCACCCTGCGCACGGGCCTGAGCATCGGCCTGGTGCACCTGACGGCCGACCTCACCAGCCTGCAGGAGGTGCTGCGCGTGGCCGACATGGCCTGCTACGGCGCCAAGGAGCGCGGGCGCAACACGGTCTACGTCTACCAGCCGCAGGACGCAGCCATGTCGCGCCACCTGGACGACATGCACTGGGTGCAGCGCATCCGCCAGGCACTGGAGCAGGACCGCTTTCAGCTCTACACGCAGGAGATCGCCCCGCTGCGGGCACCGGGCGATGGCGGCGTGCATGTGGAGGTACTGCTGCGCCTTCAGGGGGAAGGCGGCCAGGCGATCTTTCCCGGCGAATTCGTGCCGGCCGCGGAACGCTTCGGCCTCGCGCAGGCCTTGGACCGCTGGGTGGTCGAGCACACCTTCGCCGCGCTGGCCGAGCGCCGCCGGCAACCGCAGGAGCGGCCCATCACGCTGTGCGCCATCAACCTGTCCGGCACCAGCGTGGGCGACGAAAGCCTGCTGGAGTACCTGCGCGATCAGATGGCCCGCTACGGCGTACAGGCCAACCAGCTGTGCTTCGAGGTGACCGAGACCGCGGCCATCGCCCACCTGCCCAACGCGATCCGCCTGATCCGCGAGCTCAAGCAGCAGGGCTGCCATTTCGCGCTGGACGACTTCGGCGCGGGCATGTCTTCGTTCACTTACCTGCGGCACTTGCCGGTGGACTACCTCAAGATCGACGGCGCGCTGGTGCGCGACATGCTGGAGGACCCGGCCAACCGGGCGATGGTGGAGATGATCAACCACATCGGCCACGTGATGGGCAAGCAGACGATCGCCGAGTTCGCCGAGACGCCGGCCATCGTGGAGGCGCTGCGCGCCATGGGCGTGGACCATGCACAGGGCCATGCCATCAGCCGCCCGGAGCCGATGCCACGGGCCGCCGTCCAGGGCACCGCGCCGGGTGCGGCGGCGCCGGAGGGCTCAGCGCCCCTTGCGGAACGTTTTACCGGAAGGGGTCCCGCCGGCGGGCTTGCCGGCTAGGCCGGCGCGGGGCGGCAGGCCGGTGTGCTGGGTCAGCATGCGGCCGGCCACGGGCTGCTGTGCGGCCTTGTTGAACGCCACCCCCTTGGCGGGTGCCGGCTTGCGCGGCGCCGCCACCGGGGCCACGGTGCTGTTCTTTCGGCGCGCGCTCTGGTAGCTGCCGTCCGTCATCGGCTGGAAGGTCGGAATCAGGTGGTGCTTGCCGTTGCCGATCAGGTCGGCCCGGCCCATGGTCTTCAGCGCCTCGCGCAGCAGCGGCCAGTTGTTGGGATCGTGGTAGCGCAGGAAGGCCTTGTGCAGGCGCCGGCGCTTTTCGCCGCGCACGATGTCCACCGCCTCGCTGTCGCGACCGATCTTGCGCAGCGGGTTCTTGCCCGAGTGGTACATGGCCGTGGCCGTGGCCATGGGGCTCGGGTAGAAGGTCTGCACCTGGTCGGCGCGAAAGCCGTTCTTCTTGAGCCAGATGGCCAGGTGCATCATGTCCTCGTCGCTCGTGCCCGGGTGCGCGGCGATGAAGTACGGGATCAGGAACTGCTTCTTGCCCGCCTCTTCGCTGAACTGCTCGAACATCTGCTTGAACTTGTCATAGCTGCCGATGCCCGGCTTCATCATCTTGGTGAGCGGTCCCTGCTCGGTGTGCTCGGGCGCGATCTTGAGGTAGCCGCCCACGTGGTGCTGCACCAGTTCCTTCACGTACTCGGGCGACTTCACGGCCAGGTCGTAGCGCAGGCCGGAGCCGATCAGGATCTTCTTGATGCCCTTGAGCGCGCGGCCGCGGCGGTAGATCTTGATGAGCGGGCCGTGGTCGGTCGTGAGGTTCTGGCAGATGCCCGGGTACACGCAGCTGGGCTTGCGGCACGCGGCCTCGATCTCGGGGCTCTTGCAGCCCAACCGGTACATGTTGGCCGTGGGGCCACCTAAGTCGGAGATGGTGCCGGTGAAGCCGCTCACCTTGTCGCGGATGTCCTCGATCTCCTGGATGATCGAGTCCTCGGAACGGCTCTGGATGATGCGGCCCTCGTGCTCGGTGATCGAGCAGAAGGTGCAGCCGCCGAAGCAGCCGCGCATGATGTTCACGCTGAAGCGGATCATCTCCCACGCCGGGATCTTGGTCGCGCCGTCGTGGCTGCCGTTCTCGTCGGCATAGCTCGGGTGCGGGCCGCGCGCATAGGGCAGATCGAACACGTAATCCATCTCGGCCGTGGTCAGCGGGATGGGCGGCGGGTTGATCCACACGTCGCGCGCCGTCGGGCCCTCGCCGTGGGCCTGCACCAGGGCGCGGGCGTTGCCGGGGTTGGTCTCCAGGTGCAGCACCCGGTTGGCGTGAGCATAGAGCACCGGATCGCTCTTGACCTGCTCGTAGCTGGGCAGGCGGATCACGCTGCGTTCGCGCGGCGGCACCTTGAGCTTGGCCTTGAGGTTCGGGTTGGCCACGAAGAGCATCGGCTGGATGGCGGGGTTGGGCTCGGCGGATTTCGAGCCATTTGGCCCTTGTGCCTTAGTATCCATTGGCATGGATGCTATTGAATCAGGAGCATCTTCCTTGCTGCAGGTGCTGCCTTGCGCGGCGGCCTGCTCGCTGGTCGTCATGTAGGGGTTGACGTGCGCCTCGACGCGGCCGGGCTCGTCCACGCTGGTGGAGTCGATCTCGAACCAGCCCTGGCCGGTTTCGTCGTCGGAGCGGCGCACGAAGGCGGTGCCGCGCACGTCGGTGATCTGCTCCACGGGCTCGCGCGCGGCCAGGCGGTGGGCCACTTCGACCAAGGCGCGTTCGGCGTTGCCGTACAGCAGCAGATCGCACTTGGCGTCCACCACGACGGAGCGGCGCACCTTGTCGCTCCAGTAGTCGTAGTGGGCGATGCGGCGCAGGCTGCCTTCGATGCCGCCCAGCACGATGGGCACGTCCTTGTAGGCTTCGCGGCAGCGCTGGCTGTACACGATGGCCGCGCGGTCGGGGCGCTTGCCGCCCACGTCGCCGGGGGTGTAGGCGTCGTCGCTGCGGATCTTCCGGTCGGCGGTGTACCGGTTGATCATGGAATCCATGTTGCCCGCCGTCACGCCCCAGAACAGGTTCGGGCGGCCCAGGGCCTTGAAGGCCTCGGCGCTCTGCCAGTCGGGCTGCGCGATGATGCCCACGCGAAAGCCCTGCGCCTCCAGCGTGCGGCCGATCACGGCCATGCCGAAGCTGGGGTGGTCGACATAGGCATCGCCCGTCACCAGGATCACGTCGCAGCTGTCCCAGCCGAGGCGCTCCATCTCGGTGCGGCTCATGGGCAGGAACGGGGCCGTGCCGAAGCGTTTCGCCCAATACGGGCGATAGCTGGTCAGCGGCTTCGCGGCGCGCGCGAAAAAGGAAACGTCGACGGGGGCGTTCATGGAGGGCAAGGCGTGGGGAAGCCGCGATTTTAGGCTTTCAGGCCTTTCCTGTCGAAACCCAGGGCCAAGGCGCATTCACGCGCCCTGCGCCGCAGGGGGTTGGCCGCGGGTGGCGAGCGGGCCGGCGGCGGCCTCGGTGCGCGGCGTGGCGGGCCCCGATCGGCCCGTCACCATTCGCCGGAGGCACGCACCCGCTGGTCCAGATCCGGGGCGGGTGGCTCGCCGTAGGGCGAGTGCAGTTCGGTGGCTCTTGCGGTCCAGGCGGCAGGGGTGGCGGCCAAGGCCCCCTCCTCCACCCGGCCTGGCCCGTTGGCGCCGGCCAGGGCAGCGGGAAACACCATGGCGTTCATCACGTGGGTCAGCGCAGCGGCAAGCATGGCGGGTCCTTTTCATGCGGGGTTGCCGCCAGCGTATGGCGGCGGGGTGACTGTTTCGTGTCAACGAAAAAGGGGCCGCTGAAAAGGGGCCCCTCTGTGTGCAACCGGCGACAGCACCGGGTGGCGGGAGGTTATTTCGCCAGGGCCAGCGTGCCTTTCATCAGCGCGGAATGGCCGGGGAAGGAGCAGAAATAGGCATAGGACTCGCCGGCCTTGAGCGCCTGGGTGGAGAACGTCACCGAATCGCTCTCGCCACCGCCCACGATCTTGGTGTGCGCGATCACCCGGGCGTCCGCGTCCTTCACGTAGTTCTTGGCGGCCCCGGCAGCGATGCCGTCCGTGGCCACCGCCTGCAGGTCGGCGGCCTTGCTCAGCACCCAGTTGTGGCCCATGGCGGTCTTGGGAAGCTTGCCCACGTGCTTGAGCTTGATGGTGAATTGCTTGCAGCTTTGCGGCACCGCGAGGGTCGCCTTGTTGAATTGCATCGCATCGTTGCCTTCGATCTCGGCCGTGCAGTCGGCGGCCCAGGTGGGGCCAGCCGCCAATACCAGGGCCAGCGCCGCAAATTTCCAGTGGTTTGCCATGAGGTCTTCCTTCTTCATAAAACAGGTGCTTGCGCCTGGCGTTGCCGGGCTGCTCCATGCAGCCGGGCGACGCAACAGCGCGATGCAGGGAGCGTATGCGCGGGGCCCCTGCAGCGCCTTGAGGTGCATCAAGCCTTGTGCCGAACGCCGTCCATAGACCCGGCGTGCAGTTAAGCTCCGCCGCCCATGCCCTACACCGTGCGAACCCCCACCCACAGCGAACTGGTCATCAAGAAAAGCCGGTTCATCGGCTGCGTGCAGCCCATGGCGGACCGCGCGTCGGCCCAGGCCACCGTCGATGCGCTGTGGCAGCAGCACCCCGGTGCCGCGCACGTCTGCTGGGCGCTGCTGGCGGGCGGCCAGTCGGCCGCGGTGGACGACGGCGAACCCGGCGGCACCGCGGGCCGGCCGATGCTGGAGGTGCTGCGCCACCAGGACCTCGAAGGCGTGCTGGCCACCGTGGTGCGCTATTTCGGCGGCGTCAAGCTGGGTGCGGGCGGGCTGGTGCGGGCCTACACCGACACCATCGCGCAGGCGCTGCTGCCGGCCGAGAAGGTGCCGCTGCAGCGCATGGTGGCGCTGCAGTGCGAGGTGCCCTATGCCCTGGAGGGCCTGGTGCGCCGCGAGGTCGAGGCGGCCGGCGCCACGCTGGGCGAGGTGGCCCACGGCTCGCTGGTGGCCGTGCGCATCCAGCTGCCTCAGCCGCAGGAGGCGGCGTTCGTGCAGCGGCTGAACGACGCCTGCCAGGGCCGGATCGGCTGGATCGCGCCATAGCGCCGCCATCGCCTGCGCCGAAAGTGCCCTGCACCTACAGGCCCCGCCCTGCGGCCCGGGGACACTCAGCCATTCGCCACCCCTGAGGAGATCGACCCATGAGCCCACCCCTGGACGCCATCATCATCGGCGCGGGATCGGCAGGCCTTGCCGCGTTGCGCGAGGTTCGCAAACGCACCGACCGCGTGCGGATCGTCAACGATGGCCCCTGGGGGACCACCTGCGCGCGGGTGGGCTGCATGCCCTCCAAGATGCTGATCGAAGCGGCCAACGCCTACCACCGGCGCCACGCATTCGACACCTTCGGCCTGCGCGGCGGGGACGGCCTCTCTGTCGACATGCCTGCCGTGCTGGAGCGCGTGCGCGCCCTGCGCGACGAGTTCGTGGCGGGCACCGAGAAGGCATCGGCGGTCGGCGACCAGGGCATTTCGGGCCACGCGCGGCTGCGCGGCCCGGGCACGGTGGAAGTGGGAGGCAAGACCTACCATGCCCGCAGCGTCATCATCGCCACCGGCTCGCGCCCCATCATTCCCGAGGAATGGCTGGCGTTCGGCGACCGCATCCTGACCACCGACACCCTCTTCGAGCAGCCCACCCTGGGGCCGCGCATGGCGGTCATCGGGCTGGGGCCGCTGGGCGCGGAACTGGCGCAGGCCCTGTCGCGGCTGGGCGTGGAGGTGGCGGCGTTTTCGACCGGGCCATCGCTGGCCGGGCTGTCCGACCCCGACATCCTCGGCGCGCTGAAGGCCGTGCTGAAAGACGAATTCGTGGTCAGCGTGGGCGAGGAGGCCCGCTTGCGCGAAGTGCCGGGCGGGATCGAGGTCAGCAACGGCAGCACCACGGTGGTGGTGGACCAGGTGCTGGCGGCCATGGGGCGGCGGCCGAACATCGAACACCTCGGCCTCGATACCCTGGGCATCCCCCTGGACGCGCACGGCAAGCCGCCCGTGGATGCGCGCACCATGCAGATCGCGGACCTGCCCGTGTTCATGGCCGGCGATGCCGACGACCGCCGGCCGCTGCTGCACGAGGCCTCCGACGAGGGCCACATAGCCGCCCTGAACGCCATGGCACCCGAGCCGCAGTGCTTTCGCCGACGCACGCCGCTGTCCATCGTGTTCACCCAGCCCAACGCGGCGGTGATCGGCCAGGCCTGGAAGGACCTGAAAGAGGGCGAATTCGTGACGGGCTCGGTGGATTTCTCCCGCCAGGGCCGCGCACGCGCGGCGCAGCACAACCAGGGCCGCCTGAACGTGTATGCGGAGCGCGAAAGCGGCCGCATCCTGGGCTCGGAGCTGTGCGCCCCCAGCGGAGAGCACCTGGCGCATCTGCTGGCACTGGCCATCGACCGGTCGCTCACGGTGCAGGACCTGCTGCGCATGCCGTTCTACCACCCGGTCCTGGAGGAAGGCCTGCGCACCGCGCTGCGCGATGCGGCTTCGCACCTGCCCAGCGGCAGCGCCTCGGACCTGTCGGCCTGCTCCGCCTATGGGGCCAGCGCGCTCGATTGAATATTCCGCCTCCGCCCGGGCTTCAGTTCCGGACGGGGTTGCCGAAAAGGGAGGGGTCTTTGCCTTCGCCTCGCCCCGAGGCCCCAACAGGAGCACCCCATGGATGTCGCGCTTTCCCAATCGGTCGTCAACACCGCAACGGCCATGGCCAGCCAGAAGAATTCCGATGCCCTGAACATCCGGGTGCTGAAAAAGGCGCTGGACACGCAGGAGGCCTCCGCCACCTTGCTGATCGAGTCGATGAAGCAATCCATGCCCCAACCGGCACTGGCCACCTCCGGCGCGCTGGGCACCCAGGTCAACACGTTCGCCTGAGTCGGCGGCCCCCGAGAGGGCGAGTCTGCACGGGGAAGCGCTACCGTGGCGACAGCCCCCAGTCTGATTCACCCAAACGATCAGAGGGTGAAACTTAGAATACTCTTTTATCCAAAAAAGAGTATAAACAGGATCATGACCAACGATCTGATCCACAGCCTGACCGTGGCCCGCAAGGCCAGCCAGCTCACCCAGGCCGAGCTGGCCGAACGGGCCGGCCTCTCGCGAATGACGGTGCAACGCACCGAAGGGGGCGACCTCGATCCCCGCTATTCCACCCTGACGGAAATGGCCCGCGTGCTGGGGATGGACATCATCGCCGTGCCCAGCACCCTTCGGCCGAGCCTGCAGGCCTTCATCCAGTCGGGCGGCAAATTCCTGGGACAGCCCCAGGGCGTGGATGCCCCGCCTTCGGTGATCGACAGCCTGCGCAAAGAAGGCTGAGCGCGGCCGGCTGACCCGCCATGAGCACCTCCATCCGTTACCTGCGCCTGTACCTGCACCGCCCGGCCGGCCAGGGCGCCGGCCGCATGGCGATCGGCTACCTCTCGCAGTATGGCGACATCCTGCGCGTGTCGTTCGATGCCAGCTACATCAACGACCCCGGCCGCCCCACCCTGTCGCTCAGCTTTCAGGGCGAGAACGAGGCCGCCACGCAGCAGATCCTGGCTTCGGCGCGCGACGCCCGGCTGGTGCGCACCGATGGCCGCTGGCCGGTGTACTTCCAGAACCTGCTGCCCGAAGGCCACAACCGCGAGCGCCTCGCGCGCGAACGCGGCTGCACGCCCGACGACGAGTTCGAGCTGCTGGCCGCCGCAGGCCACGACCTGATGGGTGCGCTGGAGGTGGAGCCCGTGCCCGCACAGGACGGCGTGCCCGACGTGGTTCGCCACTGGCACACCACCCAGGGCCTGGACGTGCTGGAGCCGGGCTTCGTCGAATACCCCGTGGAGGACGCGGCCTCGCTGCCCGGCGTGGTCACCAAGTTCAGCGCGGTGCAGGAGGGGCGGCGCTACACCGTGCACCGCAAGGGCGCGGCCGGCAGCGTGATCCTGAAGCTGCCCACCACCGCCCACCCCGACCTGGTGGCCAACGAACACGCCGGCTACCAGCTGTGCCGGTCGCTCGGCCTGGACTGCGCCCAGGCGGATGTCATCACCCGCGCCGAGGCCGACCTGCCCGACGCCGTGCCCTTCGACGAGATCCTGGCCGTGCAGCGATTCGACCACCTGCCCGGCGGCCAGCGGGTGCACATGGAAGAGTTCAACCAGGTGCTGGGTTATACGCCGCGGCAGAAGTACGGCAAGGGCATCCTGCAGGACTACGCCACCATGCTGCGCGTGCTGGACCGCCTGAGCCACCAGCCCGTGCACGACACCCGCGAGTTCCTCGCCCGCATGGTCGCCTTCATCCTCATGGGCAACACCGATGCGCACCTCAAGAACTGGGCGCTGGTCTACCCTGACGGGCGCGCGCCGCAGTTGTCACCGCTGTACGACCCGGTGTGCGTCGCCGCGTTCTTCGAGGGCGTGCCCGAAAGCCAGTACGCGGTGAACCGGGCCATCGACAAAACCCTGCGCGCCTTTTCATGGGACGACATGGAGGGGCTGATCAAGGCCGCCGGCCTGCTGCGGGCGCCGCGCCATCTTGCGCTGCTGCGCGATTCGGTGCGCCTGGCCCAGCAGGCATGGCCCGAGCGCATCGCCGACGCGCCACCTGCGATGCGCCGATCGGTCGCGGAGCGCCTGGCAGGCGGTGTCGCGCTCACACGGAACTGAAAGCATGACTCCCAGCATGACCAACCCATCATTGAACCGAGCCGATCCCCTTTGCCCGCCCGGCGAGCGCGGCGCCTTGCAGGTGCCCTACCTCAAGCGCTGCTGGTCGCGCTGGATGGCGGCGCGCCAGGGCCTGCCCACGGGCGAGAACGCGGAATCCCATCGCACGCAGATCGTGCTCGCGGCACTGGGCCTGGGCCTGGAGCAGACCATGCAGCATGTGCTGTGGCATGCGCCGGAGTTCGCGGACTTCGAGGACTGGATCGTGCGCACCGCCGGGGCGCCCGATGCCGCCACCATCGCCCGCATCCAGGCGCTGGTGGACGGCGGGCCCGTGCCCGACGCCGTGGCCCGGCTGCACGCCCGGATCGACGCCATGCCGCCCGTGCTGAATGTCGACGACCTGGCGCACTGGGACGAGCACGGCTACGTGATCGTGCGGCAGGCCGTGGCGCCCGACGACAGCGCCGCCGCCGCGCAAGTGGTGTGGGAGGCGGTGGGCGCCACGCCGGACGACGTGGAGTCGTGGTATCGCAACGCCCCGCGCAATATCATGTTGCAGCTGTTCCAGCACCCCGCGTTCGACGCGAACCGCCGGGCGCTGCGCATTCACAAGGCGTTCGCGCAGCTGTGGGGCACCGCCGACCTGTGGCGCAGCACGGACCGCTGTGGTTTCAATGTGCCGGAACGCCCCGGCCACCCTTACCAGGCGCAGGGGCTGCACTGGGATGTGAGCCTGGAGCCACCCATCCCCTTCTGCACCCAGGGCATCCTCTACCTCACGGACACGCCGCCCGAACAGGGTGCGCTCACCGTGGTGCCGGGCTTTCACCGCCAGGTGGAAGGGTGGCTGGCCGGACTGCCCCCGGACGCCGATCCCCGCAGGCAGGATTTCCAGGAACTGGGCGCCCGGCCCATCGGCGCGGGGGCCGGCGACCTGGTGATCTGGCAACAAGCCCTGCCCCATGGCGCCAGCCCCAACCGCGGTGCGCGGCCCCGCCTGGTCCAGTACATCAACATGATGCCCGCCGAGGTGCCGATTCATGCGATCTGGCGCTGAGCAGCCTCCACCATCCTATCGGGGCGTGCCCGAAACCCGCCAGATGGCATTGCCCACGTCATCGGCCACCAGCAGCCCGCCGCGCGCATCCAGCGCCACGCCGACGGGACGGCCATAGGCATCGCCCTCGGGGCTGAGGAACCCGGTCAGCACGTCGATCGGCTGGCCCTTGGGCTGGCCGTTTTCGAAGTGCACGAAGACCACCTTGTAGCCACTGCGCGGCTTGCGGTTCCACGAGCCGTGCAGACCCACGAAAGCCCCCTGGGCCAGTTGCTGCGGCAATCCCTTGCCGGCCGATGGCGGGCCCGAGAAGGCCAGCCCCAGGGGCGCCACGTGGCTGCCCAGCGCATAGTCGGGTGCGATGGCTTTGGCGACCTGGTCCGGCTGGGGCGGCTTCACCCGCACATCCACATGCTGGCCGTAGTAGCTGTAGGGCCACCCGTAGAACGCGCCGTCCTTCACCGAGGTGAGGTAGTCGGGCACGAGGTCGCTGCCGATCTCGTCGCGTTCGTTCACCACCGTCCACAGCGCGCCGCTGCCGGGGGCCCAGCCCAGGCCGTTCGGATTGCGCAGGCCGCTGGCGAAGATGCGGTGGGCGCCGCTGGCGCGGTCCACCTCCCAAATGGCGGCGCGGCCTTGCTCGGCCTCGATGCCGTTCTCGGCCACGTTGCTGTTGGAGCCCACGGTCACATAGAGCTTGCGGCCGTCGGGGCTGGCGATGAGGTTCTTGGTCCAGTGGTGGTTGAACGGCAGGCCGGGCAGGTCCACCACCTTGGTGGCGGGCGCGGTGATGGTGGTCTGGCCCGCCGTGTACGGAAAGCGCACCACCGCATCGGTGTTGGCGACGTAGAAATCGCCCCCCACCAGCGCCATGCCGAATGGGGAATGCAGGCCCTGCAGGAACACGCTGCGGGTTTCCGCGACGCCGTCGCCGTCGGTGTCGCGCAGCAAGGTGATGCGGTCGGCCGACGGCGCGCCCGAGCCCGCGCGGCCCATGACCTTGCCCATGACCCAGTTGCGCACGTTCTTCACCAGCCCCTGGTCTTCCTTGGGCTTGGCCGGCGTGTTGCTTTCCGCAACCAGCACGTCGCCGTTGGGCAGCACGTACACCCAGCGCGGATGGTCCAGCCCCTTGGCCAGCGCGGTGACCTGCATGCCCGCCATGGGCGTGGGCTGCATGCCATCGGGCCACCCCTTGGCGGGTGCGATGTGAACGGTGGGGATCAGGGTCTTGTGGGGTTCGGGCAGCGTGGGCGACGGGCCCACGCCGGCCTCGGGCGGCAGCCGTGCCGTGTCACCGCAGCCGACCAGGGCCCCGGCCAGCGCGCAGCCCAGGACGGCGACAGGCCAGCGGGCGATTGAAAACGGGGGGAGATGGGAGCGTTGCGCGTGCATGGGAGAACCTGCCTTCTGTGCTGTTGGGGTGCCGATCGCGGCGGATGCGCCGCGATGCGGGCCAGTGTGCCGCGCTGGCACCACCGCCCCTGTCAGCCATGGGCGCGAACGCGCCGGACGTGTCTCCCATCCCCTCCCCGGCATGCAGCGGGCCCGCGCGCCAGGGCACCGGGCCTGCTGCATGCCACCGCGCGGCGTCAGTCCACCTTGATGTTGGCGGCCTTGATCACCTGCGCCCACTTGGCGACTTCAGCCTTCTGGAAGGTGGCGATCTGCGCGGTCGTCATGTCGGCAGGCTCCATGCCGAAGCTCTTGAGGCGGGTCTGCATGTCCGGCTGCGCGAGGATCTTGCGGATCTCGGTGTGCAGGCGGGTCACGACCGGCTCGGGCGTGCCGGCGGGCACGAAGATGGCCTGCCACGACTGCACCTCGAAATCGGCCAGTCCCTTCAAGCCGGATTCGGCCACGGTGGGCACATCAGGCATCGAGCCCAGGCGCTTGGCCGAGGTGACGGCAATGGCGCGCAGCTTGCCGCTCTGGATGTGCGGCGCGGCCACGACAGTGGTGTCGAACATCATGTCCACCTGCCCGCCGATCACGTCCTGGATGGCCGGGCCGCTGCCCTTGTAAGGCACGTGGGTGAACTTCACGCCCGACTTGTAGGCCAGCAGCTCCAGCGCCAGATGCTGCGAGGTGCCGGTGCCGGCGGAGGCCGACGACAGGCCGCCCGACTTGCCGCGGGCCGCGTCCAGCACGTCCTTCAGCGTTTTGTAGGGGCTGCTGGCCGCCACCACCAGCACCACGGGATTGGTGCCGATGAGCGTGACGGGCGCGAACGACTTCACCGGGTCGTAGCCCAGCTTCGGGTACAGGCTCACGTTGATGGCGTGCGAGCTGATGGTGCCGCCCAGCAGCGTGTAACCGTCCGGTGCCGCGCGGGCCGCGATTTCCGAGCCGACGCTGCCGCCCGCCCCGCCCTTGTTGTCCACCACCACGGTCGTGCCCAGGGCGGTGCCCAGTTGCTGGCTGATCAGCCGTCCCAGCGTGTCGGTGGTGCCGCCGGCGGCGAACGGCACGAGGTAGGTGATGGTCTTGCCGGTGGGCCAGGTGCCCTGCGCGAAGGCGGGCAGGCCGATGAAGCTGCCGGCGGCGGCCGCAGCGGCCGCGGCGGCAATGAAGGTTCTGCGTTGCATGTGCGTTGTCTCCTGGTTTTGAAAAATCAGACTGCTCCGCGCGTTTCCACGTAGAGCGAATAAATCGAGTGGCTGCTGGCCATGAAGAGGCGGTTTTTCTTGGGGCCGCCGAAGACGAGGTTCGGGCAGCGCTCGGGCAGGCGGATATGGCCGATGGCCTTGCCGGCCGGGTTGAACACCATCACGCCGTCCAGGTCCGCGGCGACCGAGTCGGCCGCGCCCGTGCTGCCCCAGCCGCACCACAGGTTGCCGTCTTCATCGACCTTGAATCCGTCCAGCGCGCCCGCCCCGCCCTCAATCAGCACGGTCGGGTTGGCCAGCCCCTGGCGGGCGGTGACGTCGTAGCGCACGATCTGGCGGCGGTTGTCGGCGGTGCGCGCCACCAGGTAGAGCTGCTTTTCGTCCGGCGTGAACGCCAGCCCGTTGGGAAAGCGCGCCTCCAGCACGCGGTCCAGCCGGCCGGACGGATCGATGCGGTACAGCGCATGCGGGAGCTCGGAGACGGCCTTGTCGCCCTCCCAGTGGCCGCCGATACCGAACGGCGGGTCGGTGAACCAGACCGAGCCGTCGCTCGGGCAGACGATGTCGTTGGGTGAATTCAGGCGCTTGCCCTCGAAGCGGTCGGCCAGCACGGTGATGCTGCCGTCGTACTCGGTGCGGGTCACGCGGCGGGTCAGGTGCTCGCAAGCCAGCAGCCGGCCCTGGCGGTCACGGCCCAGGCCGTTGGAGAAGTTGGAGGGCTGGCGGAACACGCCGGTCTGCCCCGTGGCCTCGTCCCAGCGCACGATGCGGTTGTTGGGGATGTCGGAAAACAGCAGGTAGCGCCCATCGCCGAACCACACCGGGCCTTCGACCCAGCGAAAGCCCGTGGCGATCTGCTCCACGCTGCTGCTGAACAGGCGGTACTTGGCGAACGACGGGTCCAGGATCTGCACCGAGGGATCGGGGTAGCGCTGCTGCGGCTTGAAGTCGAACGCCTGGGCCTGCGCGAGGCCCGTGGCCGTGGCGGCTAGCGCGCCGGCCATGAAACGGCGGCGCGATGGCGGGGTCTGGGGGGCGGCGTCTTGTGTCGCTCTTTGCATGGGTTTTGTCTCCGGTCGTGTTTTCAGGAAGCGCGGCGGGCCACATGCCCCGAGGCCGCGCGGGCGGGCAGGCGCATGCGTGCCCACGCACCGAGGCGTCAATGCCTCAAGGCAGATCGACGATCTCGACCCAGTTGGGGTTCTTGCCCGCCGCCACGCGCGTGGGCGTGCCCGGCACGCCGGTGGCCGGATCGATGGGGTGCAGCGACACGCTGTGCGAGTCCTGCCCCGCCGCGATCAGGAAGCGCCCCGAGGAATCGACGGCAAAGCCGCGCGGCGACTTCTCGGTGGGCACCTGGCCGAGCGGCTCGAGCTGCCCGGTGGCCGCATCGACACGGAAGGTGGACAGCGTGCTCGACGTGCGCTCGGACGCATACAGCGTGCGCCCGTCGGGCGACAGGTGCAGGTCGGCCGCCCAGGGCTTGCCGGTGAAGCCCGGCGGCAAGGTGGTGGTGCGCTGCACCTCGCGCAGCGTGCCGCGCTCGGCGTCGTACGCCATCACGTGCAGGGCCGCGTCCAGCTCGTCCACCACGTACATATACCGCTGCGCCTTGTCCCAGACGAAGTGGCGCGGGCCGGCCTTTTCCGGGGCCACCGCGGTCAGCGCCGGCTCGTTGGCGGTCAGCTTTCCGGTGGTGGCGTCGAAGCGCCAGCTCGACAGATGGTCACCGCCCAGGCTGGTGGCGAACACGTAGCGGTTGGCCGCGTCGGCATGGATGGCGTGCGCGTTGGGCGCCGTGGGAATGAGCTGCTGTACCGCGCCCACCAGCCCGTCCTTGTCGATGCTGTTGACGGTGATCTTGTGGCCCGGGTAGGACGCGGCGAACAGCCAGCGGCCGGTGGCATCGGTGTCGATGTTGGCCATGCTGTCCGCCAGGGCCGCCTCGCCCTGCTTCTTCAGGCGGCCGCTGGCCGGATCGATGGCCAGCGTCACCACGCGGAAAGGCTGCGAGCGCAGCGCCACGTACAGCTGGCGCTTGTTGGGCGAGACCGCCATGGGCATGGCCTGGCCGCCCACGGGCACGGTCTCCACCGGCTGGAGTTTGCCGGCGGCGCGGTCCAGTTCGTACACCGACACGTCCTGGCTGTCGGCGTTCGACACATAGACCCAGGTGGCGGCCGAGGCCGCGCCGCTGGCCGCCATCAGCGTGGCGGCGGCCACGGGGGCCAGGGCCACCGAGCGCAGAAAGGAAGAAGAAATCGCCATGGATCGCTCTCTTTCCGGGGTCACTTGACCACCATGAACATGCTGGGCAGCCAGGTCGAGAAGGCCGGCACGAAGGTCACGAGGGCCAGCGCGAAGATCAGCGCGCCGTAGAACGGCCAGATCGTGCGCATCACCGTGCCCACCGACACGCCGCCGATCGCGCAGCCCACGAACTGGGTGGTGCCCACGGGCGGCGTGTTCAGGCCCAGCGCGCAGTTGATCAGCATGACGATGCCGAACTGCACCGAGCTCATGCCGTAGTGCTGGGCGATGGGCAGGAAGATCGGCGTGCACAGCAAGATGGTGGCCGCCATGTCCAGGAAGGTGCCCAGCACGAACAGGATGATGTTGATCAGCAGGAAGATCACCCACGGCGTGCTGGTCACCTGCGACAGCATCTGGCCCGTGAGTTCGGCCACGCCGTAGAGGCTGATGAGGTAGCCGAACGTGCTGGAGATGCCGATCAGCAGCAGGATCACGCCTGTGGTGCGCACCGCCTTCGAGGCCGCCTTGATGAAGTGCTCCCACTTCAGCGTGCGGTACAGGAACACGGTCAGGCCCAACGCATACAGCACGGCCACGGCCGCCGATTCAGTGGCGGTGAAGATGCCCGAAAGAATGCCCCCCAGGATCAGCACGACGATGAACAGCCCCGGCAGCGCGGCGGCGAACGAACGCCCGACGATCTGCCAGCCCGGGAACGTGCCCGCGGGGTAGCCGCGCTTGACAGCCACGAGGTAGGCCGCGGCCAGGTTGCTGATGGTGAGCACCAGCGCGGGAATCAGCGCCGCGAGGATCAGCGCCGCGATGGACACCTTGCCGCCGGCCGCCAGCGAATAGATGATGAGGTTGTGGCTGGTGGGCATGAGCGCCCCCACCAGCGCCGCGTGCGTCGTCACGTTGACGGCGTAGTCGGCGTGGTAGCCCTCCTTCTTCATCATTGGGATCATCACGGCGCCCATGGCCGACACGTCCGCCACCGGCGAGCCCGAGACGCCGCCGAACAGCGTGCAGGCCACCACGTTGGACATGCCCAGCCCGCCGCGCACGTGGCCCACCAGGTTGCGCGCGAAGTTGACGATGCGGTCGGCGATGCCGCCGTACAGCATCAGCTCGCCCGCGAAGATGAAGAACGGAATCGCCAGGAACGAGAAGATGCCCATGCCCGAGGTCATCTGCTGGAAGCCGACCTCCAGGGGCAGGCCTTCGTACAGCAGGGTGGCCAGGGCCGACAGGCCGATGGAAAACGCCACGGGCACGCCCAGCAGCAGGAACAGCGTGAACGACACGCTCAGGATCAAAAGTGGCACGGTCATGGTTTTTCTCAGCCCCAGGCGGGTTCGACTTCGCGGCCCTGGGCCAGCGCGATGATGTGTTCGATCGAGAACATCACGATCAGGACGCCGGCGATCGCGGCCGGCACGTATTTCCAACCTTCGGAGATCCACAGCGTGGGCAGCCGGTAGTCCCACACCGACTGCGCGAGCGACGCGCAGCTGTACGCCATCACGGCGCCGAACATGAGCACCAGCGCGTGGATGAGGTATTCCATCTTGAGGCGCAGCCAGTCGGGCGCCAGCACCAGGAACGATTCGAGCCCGATGTGGCCGGCATCGCGCACGCCCACGGCCACGCCGAACATGGTGACGTAGATCACCAGCAGCAGGGCCAGGCTTTCGGCCCAGGTGGGCGTGTTGTTGAGCACATAGCGTCCGAACACCTGCCAGCTCACGGCGCAGATCACTGCGACCAGGCCGAGGATGCCCAGCCACATGCAGACGCGGGCGAGCGTGCGGCAAATTTGGGTATACATGTTGTTATGAGTAAAAAAGGCCCCTGGCACAATATTCACTAGGGCACCATGCTATTGATTTAAGAGCAAAAAAAGCCCACTTCAAGAAGTGGGCAGAAAGGGACTTACTGGGTGTCCTGAACGCGCTTGACCAGGTCCTTGAGCTTGGCGTCCGGGATGAACTTGTCGTACACCGGCTTCATGGCGGCCTGGAACGGGGCCTTGTCGATTTCGATGATCTCGGCACCGCCGGCCTTCACCGTCGCCAGCGACTTGATCTCGCGCTCGGCCCATTGCTTGCGCATGTAGGGCACCGACTCCTTGGCGGCCTGGCGGATCCAGCCCTGCTCTTCGGGCGACAGGCGGTCCCAGGCGCGCTTGGAGAACAGCAGCATCTCGGGGGCCATGGAGTGCTCGGTCTTGGTGTAGTACTTGGACACTTCGAACGAACGCGAGCTCTCGTACGTGGGGTAGTTGTTCTCGGCCGCGTCGATCAGGCCGGTCTTGAGGCCCGTGTACACCTCGCCCATGGGCATGGGGGTGGCGTTGGCGCCCATGGCCTCCAGCATCGACACCCACAGGTCGGACTGCTGCACGCGCACTTTCAGGCCCTTCATGTCGGCGAAGCTGCGCACGGGCTTCTTGGCGGTGAACATCGAGCGGGCGCCGCTGTCGTAGTAAGCCAGGCCCACGAAGCCCTGCTTTTCGCAGGCCTTGAGGATTTCCTCGCCGATCGGGCCGTCCAGCACCTTGTGCAGATGCTCGACCGAGCGGAACAGGAACGGCATCGTGGGCACCACGGTCTCAGGGCAGATGTTGTTCATCGCGCCGATGTTGATGCGCACCAGCTGCAGCGCGCCGATCTTGGCCTGCTCGATGGTGTCCTTCTCGCTGCCCAGGGCGCCGTTGTTGAACACCTTGATGGTGTGCTTGCCGCCCGACAGGGCTTTCAGGCGCTCGCCCATGAACTTGACCGCCGTCACGGTCGGGTAGTCGTCAGGGTGGATGTCCGCGGAGCGCAGCTCGGTCGCCTGCGCGGCGCCGAAGCCCAGTGTGAGCGCGGCCAGGGTGGCCAGGGTGGTCTTCAGGAATTTCATTTGTCTGCCTCGTCTCTTTTGCTGTTGGAAATACGTTTTGGGGGAGAAATCGGTAGAGGGACCCAGGCCCCGTTCAGACAGGGGCGGTGAATTCTGGCTCCGGCACGCCCTGCGTACCCGGGCGCAATGCGAAGACACCGCCGGCCAACGGCTGGTCCGACAGGTCCACGCCTGCGGGGCGGATGGAGGTGACGTACAGCGTGTCGAGCTGCGGGCCGCCGAAGGCGCACATGGCAGGCTTTTTCACCGGCACGGCCAGGGACCGGTCGAGCCGGCCATCGGGGGTGAAGCGGTGCACCAGGCCCGCGTCGTTGCCACAGATCCAGTAGCCGCCATCCACATCGATCGCCGCGCCATCGGGGCGCCCCGGCAGCGGATTCATGTCGGCGAACAGGCGCCGGCGGCTCGGCGTACCGGTCTCGGTGTCGTAATCGAAGGCCCAGATCGCCTGCACCTGGGGGTGCGAATCGGACAGGTACATCGTGCGCCCGTCGGGACTGAAAGCGATGCCGTTGGGCACGATCAAATCGCCCAGCGCCAGGTCGGTGCCTGCGCCGGCCGCCAGCTCCTGCGCACCGAACCGGTACACCTTGCCCACGCGGGCGGCGGCGCCCATGTCCTGCAGCATGGTGCCGGCGATGAACCGACCCTGGCGGTCACAGCGGCCGTCGTTGAAGCGCATGCCCGCCCGGGCGTGGTCGGCCGTGGCCAGGCGCTGCGCCTGCAGCGTGCCGGATGCGGCACCGCCCTGCGGCAGGTCGAGCTGGAACCAGCCGCTTTCCAAACCGGCAAGCCATCGGCCGGGCTGCCCGGCCCAGGGAGCGATGCAGGCGACCATCTCGGGGGCCTTCCACTGCGTCTGCTCGCCGGTCTGCGCGGACCAGCGGTGCAGCACGCCCTGGGGAATGTCAGCCCAGTACAGCGCCTGCCCGGCCGCGCGCCACACCGGGCTCTCGCCCGTCGCGCAGCGCGCATCCAGCACCAGTTCCGCGCTGGCGTTCACGGCGGTCATCCTTCGAACGGGCCCTGGGCCGTGAAGGCCCCGCCCTGGTAGATGGCGGCCGGGTCGGTCGGCGCGGGTGCGGGCTGGGCCTCGACCTGGGCACGGAAGGGTTCGGAGCTGTCCTTGGGCGTGAATCCCAGGTGCGCTGCCGCATGGTTGTCCCACCACAGATCGCGGTTGGCGGAGGCGCCATACACCACGGTGTGGCCCACGTCCGGAGTGAACAGTGCCTTTTCGACGAGCTGGGTGAGGTCGTCGTAGCTCAGCCAGGAGCTCATCATGCGGCGGTCGCGCGGCGCAGGGAACGAGGAGCCGATGCGCAGGCTCACCGTCTCGATGCCGTAGCGGTCGAAATAGAAGCTCGCCATGTCTTCGCCGAACGACTTGGACAGGCCGTAATAGCCATCGGGCCGGCGGCGCGCGTTGGCGTCGATGCGTTCGTCCTGGCGGTAAAAGCCCGTCACATGGTTGGAGCTGGCGAACACCACGCGGCGCACGCCGTGGCGACGCGCGCCTTCGTAGATGTGGAACACGCCCTTGATGTTGGCTTCCAGGATCTGCTCGAAGGGCCGCTCGACCGATACCCCGCCCAGGTGCACGATGGCGTCGCAGCCAGCAACCAGCGCGTCCACCGCAGCCTTGTCGGCCAGATCGCAGGGCACTACTTCTTCATCGGGGCCGCGCGACGGGGCCAGGGTGGAGATGTCGGACAGCCGCAGCACCTCGGCATACGGGCGCAATCTTTCGCGCAATACCTGGCCCAGGCCGCCTGCGGCGCCGGTCAAAAGAAGACGGGGTAAACGGGACGGCTGGCTCATGAAGCTCCTCTGGCTAGTATTTGTCATATGTTGTCATACAACGTTCAGCGATTATCATCACCGCCATGGCCGCACCGATAAAGGGATTACCCGCATACCCCGTCCCCACCGAATCAACGGCCCCGGTCCTGTCCCCGGCGCCGGTCCGGCGCGCCCGCGGACTGGCCAACGCCGTGGTGGAAGACTTCTCTGGAAAGATCCGCGACCGGCTGCTGACGCCGGGCGACAAGCTGCCCACCGAATCGGAAATCATGCGCGCCCACGACGTGAGCCGCACCGTGGTGCGCGAGGCCCTGTCCAAGCTGCAGGCCGCCGGCCTCGTGGAAACGCGGCACGGCATCGGCACCTTCGTGCTGCCCCCGCGCGCCGGCGGCGTGTTCCGGCTGGACCCCTCCGAACTCACGGCGTCGGTGGACGTTCTGGCCGTGCTGGAACTGCGCATCAGCCTGGAAACCGAGTCGGCCGGCCTTGCGGCCATGCGCCGCAGCGAGACCCACCTGCAGGCCATGCGCCAGGCGCTGGACGACTTCGAGCGCAACGTGGCCATGGGCGGCGACACGGTGGGGCACGACTTCCGCTTTCACCTGCAGATCGCCGAGGCGACGGGCAACCCGTACTTCGCCGACATCATGAACCACCTGGGCACCACGCTGATTCCGCGCACCCGCATCTCGGGCATCCGCAACGCAGTGCGGGGCCACGAATACCTGAGCCGGGTGAACCGCGAGCACGAAGAGATCTATTCGGCCATCGCCCGCAAGGACCCCGAGTCGGCGCGCGCGGCCATGCGCATCCACCTCACCAACAGCCGCGAGCGCCTGCGCTTGGCGCAGGAGGCGGCCAAAACACCGCCGGCTCCGGTGCAAGCCCCCGCCGCCACACCCGAAGCCTGAAACCCAGCCACTCGCCCAAAGGCCGGGCAGCGCGGGTCATCGTTAACCCGAAGAGCCGCGGAAAAGCATCCTCCGGCGCTTGTGTCTTGCCATTTTTAAGTTGTATGATGACGTACAACAAAAAGTGACCCAACCCAAGCAAGGAGACATGCAATGACTTTGAACCGCCGCCACGCCATGGTCTATGGTGCCGCCGCCCTGGCCAGCACCACGGCCATGGGCCAGACCGCCAATTGGCCCACGAAAACGTTGCGCCTCATCGTGCCCTACCCGCCCGGCGGCAGTTCGGACATCATTGCGCGCGCCATCAGCCAGCCGCTGTCGGACCTGCTCAAGCAGAACGTCATCGTGGAAAACAAGCCCGGCGCCAACGGCAACCTGGGCGCTGACTTCGTCGCCAAGGCCCAGCCCGACGGCTACACCATGCTGCTGTGCGACGTGGGGGCGCTGGCCATCAGCCCCTCGGTCTATACAAAGCTGCCATTCAACCCCTCCAAGGACCTGCGTGGCGCGACCATGCTGGCCTACTCGCCGCACATGCTGGTGGTGCACCCGTCCGTGCCCGCCAACAACCTGAAGGAACTGATCGCCCTGTCCAAGACGGCCGACCTGAATTTCGCCGTCACCGCCACGGGCAGCGCACCGCACCTGGCCGGCGTGGCGCTGGAGCGCGCCAGTGGCGCCCGCTGGCAATATGTGCCTTACAAGGGCGGCGTGACCGCCATCCAGGACACGATGGCCGGCCAGACACAGGTGCTGATGAACGGCATGCTCGCCACCCTGCCCCACGTGCAGAGCGGCAAGCTCAAGGTGCTGGCGCTGTCCAAGGCCACGCGCATGCCGCTGCTGGCCGATGTGCCCACCATTGCCGAGCAGGGCATCCCCGGCTTCGAGTCCGGCACCTGGCAAGGCATCCTCGTGCCGCGCGGCACGCCCGATCCGATCGTGCAGCGCCTGAACACGGCCCTCATCTCCGTCATCCGCACGCCGGAAATCCGCTCCCGCCTCGCGGGCCAGGGCGCCGAGGTCGTGACCATGGCCTCCGCCGAGCAAGACAAGTTCTTCGAGAAGGAGCGCGCACGCTGGGCCAGTGTGGTGTCGGCGGCGCAGATCCGGCTCGACTGATTTTTCACTTTTCCCTTTTTCCACCCACTACCCCGTACCGCCATGCAACCTCAAGAACTCAAGACCATCATGGGCTCCGGCCTCCTGTCGTTCCCGCTCACGGACTTCGACGCCCAGGGCCAATTCAACGCCAAGGGCTACGCGGAGCGCCTGGAATGGCTGGCCCCCTACGGTGCCAGCGCTTTGTTCGCGGCAGGCGGCACGGGTGAGTTCTTCTCGCTCACGGCAGACGAGTATCCCGGCATCATCAAGACCGCCGTGGACACCTGCCGCGGCAAGGTGCCGATCATCGCCGGCGCCGGCGGCCCCACCCGCTTTGCCATCCAGTGCGCCCAGGCGGCCGAGAAGGCCGGCGCCCACGGCATCCTGCTGCTGCCGCACTACCTCACGGAAGCCGGCCAGGAAGGCTTGGCCGCGCACGTCGAAGAGGTGTGCAAGAGCGTGAAGTTCGGCGTGATCGTCTACAACCGCGGCCAGAGCCGCTTCACCCCCGAAACGCTGGCACGCCTGGCCGAGCGCAACGCCAATCTGGTGGGCTTCAAGGACGGCGTGGGCGACATCGAGCTGATGAACTCCATCTACATGAAGATGGGCGACCGCTTCGCCTACCTGGGCGGCCTGCCGACTGCCGAGGTGTATGCCGCGGCCTACAAGGCACTGGGCACGCCCGTGTATTCGTCGGCCGTGTTCAACTTCATCCCCAAGACGGCGATGGACTTCTACAAGGCCGTGGCCAACGACGATCTGGCGACGCAGCACCACCTGCTGCGCGAGTTCTTCATGCCTTACCTCGAACTGCGCAACCGCATGGCCGGCTATGCCGTCAGCATCGTCAAGGCCGGTGCGAAGATCGTCGGCCACGACGCCGGCCCCGTCCGCGCCCCGCTCACGGACCTCAAGCCCGGCGAAATGCAGGAACTCAAGGCACTCATCGACAAGCTCGGCCCGCAATAAGGCGCCGCGGCTGAAGATCCGGCGCCCGGCCGTGCACGGGCGCCGGTGGGTCAAACCATCCGCACGGGGCATCCATAAAACCACACCACAACGGAGACAAGAGATGTACAAGAAACTGTTCCTGGCCGCGGCCACGGCCGTCACCCTGCTGGCCCTGGGTGGCTGCGCCACGGCACCGGCCGGCGCGGGCACCGATGCGCCGCAGTCGGTCGCCACCGCGGCCGAGCGCCTGCGGATCGCCATGATCGACCCGTCCCCCGCCGCATTGAATCAGCTCGTGGCCGACGACCTGAGCTATGGCCACTCGGGAGGCCGGGTGGACACCAAGGCCAGCTTCATCAGCGACCTGCTCGACGGCAAGTCGGACTTCGTCACCATCGTCATCAGCGACCAGACCATCAAGGTGGTCGGCGACGTGGCCATCGTCCGCCACACCCTGACGGCCGACACCAACGACTCGGGCAAGCCCGGCAAGGTGCAGATCAAGATCCTGGGCGTCTGGCAAAAGCAAGGCGCCGACTGGAAGCTGCTGGCCCGCCAAGCCGTCCGCGCAGCGCCCTGATTCCCGCCCACGAGGGGGCCGCGCGAGCGGCTTTCTCTTGGGGCTTCGAATCTTTTTGCTCCCTGCGACCGCTTTCACACCGGCCTGCACCCCAAGGCCCTGGATGCGCCGCCGTACCATCCCCGCCCATGAGCACCACACCCCGGCCCCGCCTTCTGCAAATCGCCCGCCTGCCCTTGCCGGCGCTCGAAGCCGACCTGGCTGCGCAGTTCGACATCGTTTGCCTGTCCGACCAACCCGATCCCGCCGCTTTCCTTGCCGAACGCGGCGCTGATTTCACGGGCGTGGTCACCTCCGCCTCCATTGGCCTGAAACGCGAAGTGATCGACGCCTTGCCGCGTTTGCAGGTCATCAGCAGCTTCGGCGTGGGCTTCGACGCGCTGGACATCCCGGCGGCCAGCGCGCGGAGGATCCAGGTGGGCTACACGCCCGGCGTCTTGAACGATTGCGTGGCAGACCTGGCCTTTGCCCTGCTGCTGGATGTGTCGCGCGGCGTCAGCGCCAGCGACCGCTTCGTGCGGCGCGGCGACTGGACCACCGCCCGGTTCGCGCCCCAGACCCGGGTATCCGGCAAGCGGTTGGGGCTCGTCGGCATGGGCCGCATCGGACAGGCCGTGGCCGAACGGGCCTCGGGCTTTCGCATGGAGGTCGGCTACCACAACCGCCGGCCCAGCGCCCAGTCCGCCCTGCCCTATTTCGACTCGCTGCTTGAACTGGCCCGATGGGCCGACTACCTGGTGCTGACCGTGGCCGGAGGGGCGGAAACCCGCCATCTGGTCGATCGGGCCGTGCTGGAGGCCCTCGGCCCCCGCGGTTTTCTGATCAACGTGGCACGGGGCAGCGTGGTCGATGAGGCGGCGCTGATCGAGGCCCTGGCGGAACGCCGCATCGCGGGTGCGGGCCTCGACGTGTTCGAAAACGAACCGTCGGTGCCGGCCGCGCTGCTGGCGCTGGACAACGTGGTGCTGACACCGCACACCGCCAGCGCCACCCATGAAACCCGCCGCGCCATGGCCGACATGGTGCTGGACAACCTGCACGCCTTCTATGCCACAGGTGCTGTCCGCGCCCCGGTGCCCGGCACCGGCACGGCTTGAACCCATTTCGCTCCGCCACTCTCCGAAGCCCACACCCATGCCCACTGCCATGCACACCCCTACCGTCACCGAAGTCCGTGTCATTCCGGTCGCCGGGCGCGACGGCATGCTGCTCAACCTGAGCGGCGCGCACGCCCCGTTCTTCACCCGCAACCTGTTCATCCTCACCGACAGTGCCGGGCGCACCGGAGTGGGCGAAGTGCCGGGCGGCGAAAAGATCCGGCAGGCCCTGGAAGATGTCCGGCCCCTGCTCGTCGGGCAGCCGGTGGGCAACCATCTGGCGCTGCTGCAGCGGGTGCAGGCCGCGCTCGCAGGGCGCGACAGCGGCGGGCGTGGACTGCAGACGTTCGACCTGCGCATCGCCATCCATGCCGTCACCGCCGTGGAGTCGGCCTTGCTCGACTTGCTGGGCCAGCACCTGGGCGTGCCGGTGGCCGCACTGCTCGGAGAAGGCCAGCAGCGCGACCGCGTGGAAATGCTGGGCTATCTGTTCTTCGTGGGCGATGCCGGCCAAACCGATCTGCCCTACGTGCGGGCCCAGGATGTGGATGCCCCCGAAAGCGACTGGAGCCGCGTGCGCCATCTGCAGGCCCTCACGCCCGAGACCATCGTGCGCCAGGCTGAGGCCGCGCACGCACGCTATGGTTTCAACGACTTCAAGCTCAAGGGGGGCGTGCTGCGCGGCGAGGACGAAGTGCTGGCCATTCGGGCGCTGCACGAGCGCTTTCCCAAGGCGCGCGTCACCCTCGACCCCAACGGCGGTTGGCTGCTCAAGGACGCCGTGCGCCTGTGCCGAGACCTGCACGGTGTGCTCGCCTATGCGGAAGACCCCTGCGGTGCCGAAGACGGCTTCTCGGGGCGCGAGATCATGGCCGAGTTCCGCCGCGCCACCGGGCTGCCCACCGCCACCAACATGGTGGCTACCGACTGGCGCCAGATGGTGCATGCGCTCTCGCTCCAGTCGGTCGACATTCCGCTGGCCGACCCGCACTTTTGGACCATGGCGGGCTCGGTGCGCGTGGCCCAGACCTGCCGCGACTGGGGCCTGACCTGGGGTTCGCATTCCAACAACCATTTCGACGTGTCGCTGGCAATGTTCACGCATGTGGCGGCCGCGGCTCCCGGCAAGGTCACGGCCATCGATACCCACTGGATTTGGCAGGACGGCCAGGGCCTGACGCAATCGCCGCTGCAGATCGTGAACGGGCATGTGACCGTGCCGGCCACCCCGGGCCTGGGCGTTCAGCTCGACATGGCGGCCGTGGAGCGCGCGCACCAGCTCTACCTGCAGCACGGGCTGGGGGCGCGCGACGACAGCATCGCGATGCAGTACCTTCACACCGGCTGGAAGTTCGATCCCAAGCGCCCTTGCCTCGTTCGCTGACCCGCCAGGCTGGCCTAAACTGCTGTCATGCCTTTTTCACATGCATGGCCTGACAGCACCGCCCGGAGCCTGCTGCCCTGGATCCTTTTGGGAGCGACAGCCGGCTGCGGCGCACAGACCCGTGATGTCACCGGTGAGATCGCCGTCAGCAGCGACCTGACCGAACGTGGTTTCCAGACGCCCATCAGGCGCCCCATCGTCCAGGGACTGATCACGCTCTACGATGCGACGGGCTGGTCGGCAGGTGCCGTGCTGGGGATGCAGACCAACGGCCGCCGCTACGGCCGGGCCATCGTCCGCCTCGCCTATGACGGCGTACTCTCCAATGACTGGCAATATCAGGCCGTCACCCAGTACTACGCCTATCCGGACAATCCAACCGCCCGACTGACGGACCGGCTGGAAACGGCGCTGAGCTTCAGCTACCGCGATCTGATCACGGCGGGGGCCTCGGTGTTTCGCTATCCCCACACCCAGGATGCCGCCCGGCCCATGCGTTGGGCCGTGGATCTGGGCGGCCGGCTACCGATCGACGAGCAATTTTCCTTGACGGGCACCATCGGCCTGGCCCAGGTCCGCCCGGAAGGCCGGTATGCGTATGGCAGCGTCGGCGCCGCCTGGCGCCAAGGACCCTGGCGCGCCTCCCTCAGCTATCTGGCGACCGACGATCGGGCCCAGTCGGTGTATCCGGGCAACACGGGCGGCCATTGGTCGTTCATGTGGGCCCGTTCTTTTTGAAGCATCCGCAACCTTTTGGTGCATTGCAGGCACACACGTCGCAAGATTCAACCCTCCAAGACGTCCATCCGCCCGCTTCTACGCCATGGCTGCCCTCTCCTTTCCTGACGATTCAGCCGATCTCGAACTGCTGCATGGCATCGCATCCGGCGATCGCGCAGCCCTGGCAGCGTTGTACCGGGCATACCACCGCCGGCTCTGTCAGTTTCTGACCCGCCTGACCCGCCGGTCCGACCTGATCGAAGAGATCGTCAACGATTGCTTCTGGATCGTCTGGCAGAAAGCGGGCAGTTTCCGTGAAGAGTCGAAAGTCTCCACGTGGATCATGGGCATCGCCTATCGCTGCGGGCTCAAGGCCCTGCGGCAGGACGGAGGGGCGGACATGCCGTCCGTTGCGGACGACGATCCGGAAGTCCAGCCCGATCTGGCCACCGACCCTGGCGAGGCAAGGGAGTTGCGCAACTGGCTCGACAAGGGCATGGAGCGGCTTTCGGTGGACCAGCGTCTGGTGCTGGAGCTGGCCTATACGGGCGGGCATTCGCTGGAAGAAATCGCCGTCATCACCCAGTCACCCGTCGGAACGGTCAAAGCGCGCATGTTCCACGCGCGCGTGAAGCTGCGCAACTTGCTGCCGGCCTTGGCCACCCGCAGCATCGCTCAATAGGATTGCACCATGCCCTCCCGTTTCCCAGATTCCCCGAGCCAGGACCGCTCACATTTGCTCACCCAGGAGGCCCTGCCCTGGATCGTCAACGGCCGTGCCAGCGATGAACAGCGCGCAGAAGTGGAAAATCACCTGGCCCAGTGCGCCGACTGCCGGGACGAACTCCAGACACAGCAGCAGGTGCAGGCAGCCATGGCATTGCCGCCCACACGCGTGCCCGATGAACAGGCGGGCCTGGACAAGCTGCTGGCGCGCATCGAACTGGATGCCCTGTGCGATCAACCGCTGCCCAAAACCGCCGCAGTTGCACGCCGGCAGGGTGGCCGGCTCACCTATGCCTTGGCCACCTTCGCCGTCTTGCAAGCCGTTGCCTTGGCCTTCATGGGACATCGCTTGTCCGAACAGGAACCATCGGCGTTCCAGACATTGAGCAGCCCTCCCGCCCCGGGCGCTGCGGGCGTCGGTCAGCCAAACGCCATCCGTGTCGTTCCCGATGGACGCATCACCCTGGCAGACTGGAAGGCGTTGCTGGATTCGTTGAACCTGCAAGTGGTCAGTGGCCCCAACGCGATGGGGGCCTATGCGGTGTCCGCGAAAGACATGCGCCAATCGAATACCCAGGCCCTGGAGCGGCTGCGCAGCACCCCGGGAATGCAGATGGTCGAACCCATCGGAGGCCCGCCATGACCACCCGTCTTCTGACTGCGGCCTTGCTGCTGGCATGCATGCTGGCTGGTTGCAGCAGCGTGCCGGCAGAACTCCCTCCTGACGCCACGACGATGCGGCCTTCCGGTGAGGCGGGCATGCGTGCCGACAGCACCCGCTACATCATCGTGGCGGTTCCCAATCCACTGGAACATGTGCCGGGCCGCGCGGGCACCAGCCTGTCCAGCTATGGCGCCCCGCCGCGCTACACCATGGGCAATCGTGCGGCAAGGACAGTCCAGGCCATCGCCGTGGACTACGGCCTGCGGGAAGTGACTGCCTGGCCGATCCCGCCGATGAATGCGCACTGCGTGGTGTTCGAGATCAGCGCCACCACGTCCCGCGAAGCGCTGCTGCATGCGCTTTCGCGCGATGCCCGCGTGCAACTGGCGCAGCCCCTGCAGGATTTTTCGGTCAATGCAGGCCCGGAGCCGGAGGCTTCGGCCGTGGCCTACAACGACCCCTACATGCCCTTGCAACAGGGCTTTGTGGACATGCAGGTGGCACGGGCGCACAAGCTCAGCACAGGCAAAGGAGCGCACATTGCCGTGATCGACACGGGTGCCCAGACGGAGCATCCGGAGTTGCGCGGGCAGATCGATGCCGCCTACAACCTCGTCGATGAAAATGCCGCGGGCTTTCAGCAAGATCAGCACGGGACCCAGGTCGCGGGCATCATCGCTGCGGTGGGCAACAACCTGCAGGGCATCGTGGGTGTCGCGCCCGAGGCGAAGGTAAGCCTCTACAAAGCCTGCTGGTATCCGGCGCATCAACCTTCGGCCGGGGCACGCTGCAACTCCTTCACCCTGGCCAAGGCGCTCGTGGCCGTGATGTCGTCCGATGCGCGCACCATCAACATGAGCCTGGGCGGCCCGGAGGACCCGTTGCTCAGCACGCTGCTGGGCCAACTGGTCAAACAAGGCCGTGCGGTGGTCGCAGCGCTGCCGTCCAGCGGAGAACGCACGGGTTTTCCCGCCGGAGTGCCCGGTGTGATCGTCGTGGGAATGGCCGACAACGCCAATCTGGCGGCCAAGGGGGTTCTGGCTGCCCCCGGAAAAGACGTGCTCACGCTGCAACCCCAGGGGCGCTATGACTTCGCCACAGGCTCTTCGATGGCCGCGGCCCACGTGAGCGGGATGATTGCATTGCTCCAATCCAGTGCCCCGCAACTCGACATCACGACGATCAAGAACCTCCTGCTGGACAGCGAAAAAAGTGTGGGCAAGCCATGGATGGTCAATGCCGAGCGGGCGCTGGAATCCCTGCCGAACCAAGGCCAGCGGCTGGCCAAACGCTGACCGGCCACCAACCAACCATCCATCCATCTGCCAGAAACGCGCTCTAGCCAAAAAGAAAACCCTCCAAGTCCGGACAGGACTTCGAGGGTTTCCGCACCAGCCAGCCGATGCCTCCCGGCACCCGCTGACGTGATTACATGTTGTCGATCATGACCTGGCCAAAGCCAGAGCAGCTCACTTGCGTCGCGCCTTCCATCAGTCGGGCGAAGTCATAGGTGACCTTCTTGCTGGCGATCGATTTCTCGATGGACCGGATGATCAGGTCCGCGGCTTCCGTCCAACCCATGTGGCGCAGCATCATTTCGGCCGACAGGATTTCAGAGCCGGGGTTCACATAGTCCTTGCCGGCATACTTCGGCGCGGTGCCGTGCGTGGCTTCGAACATCGCCACCGTGTCGGACAGATTGGCGCCAGGAGCGATGCCAATGCCACCCACCTGGGCCGCCAGAGCGTCCGAGATGTAGTCGCCGTTCAGGTTGAGCGTGGCCACCACGCTGTACTCGGCGGGGCGCAGCAGGATCTGCTGCAGGAAGGCGTCCGCAATGCTGTCCTTGATGGTGATGTCCTTGCCCGTCTTGGGGTTCTTGAACTTCATCCAGGGGCCACCGTCGATCAACTCGGCACCGAACTCCTTCGCAGCCAGCGCGTAGGCCCAGTCACGGAAGCCGCCCTCGGTGAACTTCATGATGTTGCCCTTGTGCACGATGGTCACGCTGGGCTTGTCATTGTCGATGGCGTACTGGATCGCCTTGCGCACCAGGCGCTCGGTGCCTTGGCGGGACACGGGCTTGACGCCAATGCCGGAAGTGTCGGGAAAGCGGATCTTCTTGACGCCGAATTCTTCCTGCAGGATCTTGATGAGTTTCTTGGCCTTTTCGGACTCGGCTTCGAACTCGATTCCGGCATAGATGTCTTCCGAGTTCTCGCGGAAGATCACCATGTTGGTCTTTTCGGGTTCCTTGACCGGCGAGGGCACGCCCTTGAAGTACTGGATGGGGCGCAGGCAGACATACAGGTCCAGCTCCTGGCGCAGCGCAACGTTCAGCGAACGGATGCCACCGCCCACGGGGGTGGTCAACGGGCCCTTGATGGAAACCACGTAGTCGCGCACGGCGTGCAGCGTTTCTTCCGGCAGCCACACGTCGGGGCCGTAGACCTTGGTCGACTTTTCGCCAGCGAACACTTCCATCCAGTGGATCTTCTTCTTGCCACCATAGGCCTTCGCCACCGCAGCGTCCACGACCTTCAGCATCACGGGAGTGATATCGAAACCAGTGCCGTCGCCCTCGATGTACGGGATGATGGGCTGATCCGGCACGTTCAACGACATGTCGGCGTTGACGGTGATTTTCTGGCCTTCGGCGGGCACCTTGATGTGCTGGTAGCTGGTCATTGAGCGGGTCTCTCCGGTGAAACGATGAAGGGGCTTCAGCTGGTTGGGCAAACGCGGTACAGCCGGCGATTCTAAGCCTTTAAAAAATCACATATTTCCTGTCAACGGCCTCCGTGACGACGCCGTTGTGGAGGTGCTTCGCGGCACTTCGCGCGGCTCCCATCCGAACCTCTTCAAGGAATTGGCATATATGAAAAAACTCCTCGCTGTCCTGGTTGCTGGTCTGTTCGCCGCTGGTGCTTTTGCACAAGGCGCAACGCCAGCCGCACCGGCAACCCCCGCCGTGACTTCCGCCCCCAGCGCCGAGCCAGCCGCCACCGCCCCCAAGGCGCACGCCAAGGCCAAGGCCAAGAAGCCTGCAGCCCACAAGGTCGCCCACAAGAAGGCCACCAAGAAGCACGCCAAGACGGCTGCCTAAAGAGTAAGCACCATCGTCGGCAAGGCCTTCAGCCCGTGCCGACGCCCTCCAAAAAAGCCCGCCTCCGCGGGCTTTTTTGCCTTTGGCTGCTACCCTTTCGATTCCCATTGCATTTATGGAAAGCCGGATGATGAAATCCCTTCTCGTGCGCGGGGCGCACGGTTCTGAAAAAGCCCTTGCCCCGCTTTTGGCTGCGCTCGTCCTCTCCGTCTGTACGGCGGCAGGCGCCCAGGAATCACCCCAGATGAACCTGCAGCGCGTCGAACTGGGTGCCGGCATGCACCGCATCGACGCCCAGGTCGCGGTGTCTCCGCAAGAGCGGCAGATCGGCCTCATGCATCGCAAGGAGATGCCCCAGCAGGAAGGCATGCTGTTCGTGTTCGAAGCGCCTGCCGTCCAGTGCTTCTGGATGAAAAACACGATCCTGCCCTTGACCGCTGCTTTCGTCGCGGACGACGGCACCATCGTCAATCTGGCGGACATGAAGCCGCAGACCGAAGATTCACACTGCTCCGAAAAGCCGGTGCGTTACGTGCTGGAAATGAACCAGGGCTGGTTCTCGAAAAAGGGGATCAAGGCGGGCTTCAAACTGTCCGGCACGCCCTTCGCCCGCCGCTGACCAGCTGAGCACGTTCACAAGCCCTCCATTAGAGACAGAAGGAATGCCAAAAACAAAAACGGCCCAACGGGCCGTTTTTGATTGGGCGCGGAACGCTCAGGCGAAGTTGCTTTCAGCAAACTTCCAGTTCACCAGCTTGTCGAAGAAGGTTTCGACGAACTTGGGGCGCAGGTTGCGGTAATCGATGTAGTACGCGTGCTCCCACACGTCGACCGTCAGCAGGGCCTTGTCGGCCGTGGTCAACGGGGTGCCGGCCGCGCCGGTGTTCACGATATCGACGCTGCCGTCGGCTTTTTTCACGAGCCACGTCCAGCCGGAGCCGAAGTTGCCCACGGCACTCTTCACAAAAGCCTCCTTGAAGGCGGCATAGCTGCCCCACTTGGCGTTGATGGCATTGGCCAGTGCGCCGGACGGCTCGCCGCCGCCGCTGGGAGCCATGCAACTCCAGAAGAAGGTGTGGTTCCAGATCTGGGCTGCATTGTTGTAGATGCCGCCACTGGACTTCTTCACGATTTCCTCAAGCGTCATGCTCTCGAATTCCGTGCCCTTTTGCAGATTGTTCAGGTTCACCACGTAGGCGTTGTGGTGCTTGCCGTGATGGTATTCCAGGGTTTCCTGGCTGTAGTGAGGCGCCAGTGCGTCGATCGCATAGGGCAACGGTGGCAGGGTATGTTCCATGGTGCAGTCCTTCGTGGGTTGAAATTCTTGGAATGGGACCGCTGCCCTCCAGGGGCTGGCGCGGTCCGAACGGGCATTGTAGAAAGTAATAGCAGCGCCTGCTGTAGGCGAGGGCCAATGGCAGAAAAAGCGCCCCAACCGCTCCATTCACAGCAACCGTCGCGGTGACACCTGCAGATCGATCTCACCATCGGTCACCGCCGCCCGGACGGCGTCGCCTGGCCGCACCTGAGCCACCTTCGTCACCGGGTGGCCTTGCGCATCGGTGAGCAGTGCATAGCCCCGCTGCAGGACGAGATGCGGATCCAGCAACTGCAGGCGCAGCGCCGCACGGTCCAGCCGCTCGGACTGGCGGCCCATTCGCCGCTGGAGGATTTGCGGCAACTGTGCCTCCAGCGCTTGCTGCTGCTGAGTCAGGTGCTGCATTTTCAGTAGCACACTGTGGCGCATGCGCTCCGCCAGCCGTGCCAGACGCGTCTGCTGGCGCGCCACCAGGCCGGAAGGCCGGCCCAGGCGCTGGGCCACCAGGTCCAGGCGTTGATGGCGCACATCGAACTGCGCCTGAACACCGTCCGACAAGCGATCGGCCAACAGATCGATGGCGCCCAGCCAGACGGCCCGTGGCTGGGAGATGAGTTCAGCGGCGGCGGTCGGCGTCGGTGCGCGCAGATCGGCGCAAAAATCGGCAATCGTGAAGTCGGTTTCGTGCCCGACACCGCAAACCAACGGCACCGGACTCTGGACGATGGTGCGAGCCAACTGCTCGTCATTGAATGCCCACAGGTCCTCCATGGACCCGCCGCCCCGCACCAGAAGGATGACATCGATGGTGCACGGGGGCTGGCGGGACGCCGTGCCCTGCGCCCCGTTGCCCGCGTCCACCAGTGCGTAGAGCTTGGACAGCGCGGCCCGCATCGACGCCGGGGCATTGGCGCCCTGCACCAGCGCGGGCACCAGCGTGACCGGAATGTGCGGCACGCGCCGGCGCAGGGCGGTCACCACGTCGTGCAGGGCCGCCGCGCCCGGGGAAGTGACCACGCCGATGCCACGCGGCATCAAAGGCAAGGGCCGCTTTCGCGCGCTGTCGAAAAGCCCTTCGGCCTCCAGTTGCGACTTCAGCCGCAGGAACTGCTCGAACAAGGCACCCTGGCCGGCCCGCTGCATGCTTTCGACGATGAGTTGCAGATCGCCGCGCGCCTCGTACACCCCCAGGCGGCCGCGCAGCTCGACCAGTTCCCCGTCCCGCGGGGCGAAGTCGAGCAACAGGGCGGCACGGCGGAACATGGCGCAGCGGATCTGGCCCTGGCCGTCCTTGATCGTGAAATAGCAATGCCCGCTGGACGCGCGCGAAAAGCCCGTGATCTCGCCCTGCACGGCCACGGGATTGAAGCGAGCCTCCAGGGTGTCAGCAATGGCGCGGCATAGCGCCCCAACCTGCCAGATACGTGGCGCCGTTGCGAGGTTCATGCCGTCAGACACCGATGGCGCAAGGGGTTGCAGGCCATTGCCAAGGGGCACTAGTCCACAGCGCGTGAGGATGGCCTATTTGCCTGGCATCCACGCACACATCCCCGCGCATCGCTAGCAGATACGTGCAACCCATTGATTTCAAACGTTTTTTCGGTGCGTTATTTTTCATCAATCTGTCAAATTCAAGGGCTGGTGCCGCTTGGCGGGCCATCGCAGCCCGGTTGCCCACAAAGTTATCCACAGAAAATGTGGGTGACGGCAGGGGATGGGAAGGCGCAGAACGGGCCGGGTCGTCCGGCCGTTTTTCGGCACGGACCACCGCATCAACTGGGCCATAATCGCGGATTGCTTCCATCTGCGCGGAGAGAGAATTGCTGTCGATCATACAAGCCGCAGGCTGGCCGATCTGGCCCTTGATAGCCTGCTCCGTCCTGGCGCTGGCACTCGTCGTGGAGCGCTTCATCGCCCTCAAAACCGCGCGGGTCGCACCTCCCAAGCTGCTGGATGAAGCGATCACCGTGTCTTCCCGCTCCGTTCCCACACCCGATGTGGTGAACCAGCTGGCGCAGAACTCCGCCTTGGGTGAGGTGCTGGCCAGCGGCCTGCGCACGCTCAACAGCAATCCGCAAAGCACCGAAGCCGACGTGCGCGCGGCGATGGAGAGTTCCGGCCGGGCCGTGGCGCACCGCCTCGAAAAATACCTCAGTGCGCTCGCCACCATCGCGTCCGCTGCCCCGTTGCTCGGCCTGCTGGGCACGGTGATCGGCATGATCGAGATTTTCGGCTCCCAAGCGGGGGCCGGCCAGTCCGGCGGCGGCAACCCGGCCCAATTGGCGCAGGGCATTTCCATTGCGCTGTACAACACGGCGTTCGGCCTGATCGTGGCCATTCCGGCGCTGATCTTCTGGCGCTACTTCCGCAGCCGCGTGGACGCCTATCTGCTGACCCTCGAATTGGCCTCCGAGCAGTTCGTGCGGCACATCAGCCGGCTTCGCAAGTGAATCATGGCCCACACCCCATCGGCTGAACGGACATGAACTTTCGCTCCCGCCCCACCGAAGCGCCGGAAATCAACCTGATTCCGTTCATCGACGTGCTGCTCGTGGTGCTCATCTTCCTGATGCTGTCCACCACCTACAGCAAGTTCACCGAACTGCAACTGACCCTGCCCGTGGCCGATGCCGAGCAGCAGCGCGACCATCCCAAGGAAGTGATCGTGGCGGTTGCCGCGGATGGCCGCTATGCCATCAACAAGCTGGCGGTCGAGGGCAAGAGCGTGGACGTGGTGGCCCAGGCATTGGCCGCGGCGGCCAGCGCCGGCAAGGACAGCGTCGTCATCATCAGTGCCGACGCCAATTCGCCGCACCAGGCGGTGGTCACCGTCATGGAAGCCGCGCGCCGCGTGGGCTTGTCGCAGATCACCTTCGCCACCCAGTCCACGGCCAGCGCCGGCAAGTAGCCGCGATGGCTGCCGCCGGGCCGCAGCCGCCCTCTGCACCCTCTTCCACCGCCCCCCATACCCAGGCATCCACCCTGCAAGCGGCCTGGAAACGGCGTGGGCCGCTGGCTTGGGCGCTGTGGCCGTTGTCCTGCCTGTATCGGATCGCGGTAGCCATTCGGCGAGCGCTTTATCGGCTGGGCGTCCTGCGCGCCGAGCGCGTGGCGGTGCCGGTGATCGTCGTGGGCAACGTGATCGCCGGAGGGGCGGGCAAGACCCCGGTCACGCAGGCCATCGTGCGACATCTGGTGGCGCGCGGATGGCAGCCTGGCGTGGTGTCGCGCGGCTACGGGCGGTCCACCGACGACTGTCGCGAAGTGTGCGCGGACAGCCGCGCGACCGAAGTGGGCGACGAGCCTTTGCTGATCGCGAAGCGCACGGGCGTTCCCGTGTTCGTGGCGCGGCACCGGGCGCAGGCGGCGCGCGCACTGCTGGCACAGCATCCCCGCACCGATGTGATCGTTTGCGACGACGGCCTGCAGCATCTGGCGCTGGCCCGCGACATCGAAATCTGCGTATTCAACGACGACGGCGTGGGCAACGGATTCCTCCTGCCGGCCGGACCACTGCGCGAACCCTGGCCACGCCAGGTCGACTGCGTGCTCCATGCCGGACGGGCTCCGGCCGGCACATCGCCGGCGTTCTCCCTGAGACGCTCGCTCGGGCCGGACGCCATGCGTGCGGACGGCAGCACCGAGCCCCTGGCGCAGTGGCGCGGCCGGCCTTTGCATGCCGTGGCCGCCATCGCCAGGCCACAGGAATTCTTTGCCATGCTGCGGGCAAGAGGACTCACGCTGCAGCAGACCACCGCCTTGCCCGATCACTATGATTTTGATAGCTGGAAAGACAATCAAAACGCCGGCATGACGCTGGTTTGCACCGAAAAAGACGCCACCAAGCTGTGGCGACTCCACCCCCAGGCGCTGGCCGTGCCGCTGCACCTGGAAATCGACAGCGCTTTTTTCTCCCTGCTGGACGAGCGGTTGCGGGCTGCCGCACGCCGCTCGCTATCATCGCCCTCCGACTGACCCCGAAGCCACTACCGCCATGGATCCCAAACTGCTCGAACTGCTGGTCTGCCCCGTCACCAAGGGCTCGCTCACTTTCAACCGGGAGCGGCAGGAACTGGTGTCGCGCAGCGCCCGCCTGGCCTACCCGGTGCGCGACGGCATTCCGGTGCTGCTCGAAAACGAAGCACGCACCCTGACGGACGAGGAGCTGGAGGCGTGACCGTATCCGCCAGGCCCTTCACCATCCTGATACCGGCGCGGCTGGCCTCCACGCGGCTGCCCGACAAGCCGCTGGCCGACATCGCCGGACTGCCCATGGTGGTGCGCGTGGCGCAACGCGCGGCGCAAAGCCAGGCCACCCGCGTGGTCGTGGCCACGGACGATGCCCGCATCCTTGCAGCCTGCCAGGCGCATGGCGTGCAGGCCCTGCTCACGCGGCCCGACCATCCGAGCGGCAGCGACCGCCTGGCCGAGGCTTGCGAACAGCTGGGCCTGGCAGGCGACGACATCGTGGTGAACGTGCAGGGCGACGAACCGCTGATCGACCCCGCGCTGATCGATGCGGTGGCCGCCCTGCTGCCTGCCCGCACGGACGCCAGCATGGGGACCGCCGCCCATGCCATCGACACGCTGGCCGACTACACCAACCCCAATGTCGTGAAGGTCGTGCTCGATGCGCGCGGTCTGGCGCACTACTTCAGCCGGGCGCCCATTCCGCATGCACGCGACCATGCCGGCGCTGCCTGGTGGACGCAGGGGCCCGATGGCGCGGCCACCGGCGTGCCGCCAGGGTATGCGCCGCTGCGCCACATCGGCCTCTACAGCTACCGCGCCGCATTCCTTCGGCAGTTTCCGGCCCTGCCGCCCGCGCCCACCGAAGCGGTCGAGGCACTGGAGCAGTTGCGGGCGCTGTGGCACGGCCACCGCATCGCCGTGCATGTGACCGCTTCGGCACCCGGCCCCGGCGTGGACACCCCCCAGGATCTGGAACGCGTGCGAGCGCTGTTTTCCTAGCGTTTTCAGAGTCCCCGCCGTGTCAGGAAAGCGCGTGGACCCACGTGCTATCCTTGCCCGCGATCAGAGCGCCGCATCCCGGGCCGGAGGCAAGCCCGTGGCCAGTGGCGCCAGCCGAATTCAACACTTAGAGGACATCCATGAGACTGATTCTTTTGGGCGCACCCGGCGCCGGAAAGGGCACGCAGGCCGCATTCATTTGCCAGAAATACGGTATTCCGCAAATCTCCACCGGTGACATGCTGCGTGCTGCCGTCAAGGCGGGCACGCCACTGGGGCAGCAGGCCAAGGCCGTCATGGATGCGGGTGCGCTGGTCAGCGACGACCTCATCATCAATCTCGTGAAAGAGCGCATTGCACAGCCCGACTGCGCGTCCGGCTTCCTGTTCGACGGATTTCCCCGCACGATCCCGCAGGCCGACGCCATGAAGGCCGCGGGCGTCAAGCTCGACTATGTGCTCGAGATCGACGTGCCCTTCGATGCCATCATCGAACGCATGAGCGGCCGCCGCTCCCACCCGGCCAGCGGTCGCACGTACCACGTCAAGTTCAACCCACCCAAGGTGGAAGGCAAGGACGACGTGACCGGCGAAGACCTCATCCAGCGCGAAGACGACAAGGAAGCCACCGTCAAGAAGCGCCTGGATGTGTACAGCGCCCAGACCCGTCCGCTGGTGGAGTACTACTCCAGCTGGGCCAAGGCCGATCCGGCCGGCGCTCCCAAATACCGCGCCATCAGCGGCACGGGCAGCGTGGAAGAGATCACCCAGCGCGCGCTGGCTGCACTGGCCGGCTGATTGCTGGCTGAACCCGCACGGCACCTCGGCCGTGCCTGAAACGGAAACGCCCCGCTCTGCGGGGCGTTTCCGTTTCAGGGGCGCCGAGGCCGGGCGAGCAGATCGAGCAGCAGGCTGATGCGGGCCTTCACCGGGCTCAACCCCTCCGAGTGGGGCAAGGCGTCCCCCGGCTTGGGCAGCACCCGGCCCAGCGGGCAGCGGGTGGCCACGCGCACTTCCACACCGCTCTCGTGCGCGCGCTCCAGCGCTTTGGCCAGGGCATGGTGCAACGTGCCGTTGCCCGTCGCCGCCACCACGAGGCCATCCACGCCGTCGAGCACCAGCAGGTCGACGATGCGGCCGTCGGCGCCGACATGGTTCATGAGCACCTCCACCCGCGGCCACAGGTAAGTGTTGGCGATGTGGTGAAACGCATCCAATCGCGCAACCGAAGGGGCCGGCCAGCCATGGGCCAGGCGAACCGCGCCCTCCTCCACCCAGCCCAGCGGCCCGGCGTCTCCTGAACTGAAGGCATCCACGCGATAGGGGTGCACTTTCTGCACGTCGCGCGCGGTGTGGATCGTGCCTGCCACCACCGCCAGCACCCCGCGCGCCCCGGGCGTGGCCGCCAGTGCCACCGCATCGAGCAGATTCTGCGGACCGTCCGGCGCGATCGCCGTTGCCGGCCGCATGGCGCAGGCCAGCACCACGGGGCGTTCGGCAGTGTCCAGGACCGAGTCCAGGAACCACGCCGTCTCCTCCAGCGTGTCGGTTCCGTGCGTGACCACCACCCCGCGCACATCGGGATCGGCCAGCAACTGCGTGCAGCGGTGGGCCAGTTGCCGCCATACGGCGAAATCCATGTCCTTGCTGTCGATCTGCGCGATCTGCTCGGCTTCGATCCGGCCACGGGCCGCCTGCGCCAACCCGGGAATCGCCTCCAGCAACTGCCCCACGCCCACCTGCCCGGCGGTATAGCCGATGTTGTCTCCGGCCTCGGCGGCCTTGCCCGCGATGGTTCCGCCGGTGCCCAGCACCACGATTTTTCCTGTGCCCACTTGCACGCTCCAAAAAACTGGTTAAAAATACAGTGACTGGATTAAAAAACAGGCCTCTCTCTGCCTATCCGTTCAGCACCGGAGTCACTCATGTTCGACAGTCCCAAGCTCACCGCCCGCCAGCAGCAGATCCTCGATCTGATCCAGACCGCCATCTCCCGCACCGGCGCGCCCCCCACCCGGGCGGAAATTGCCGCCGAGTTCGGCTTCAAATCCGCCAACGCGGCAGAAGAGCACTTGCAGGCCCTGGCCCGCAAGGGCGTCATCGAACTGGTCAGCGGCACGTCGCGCGGCATCCGGCTGCGCAGCGACACGGTGCGCTCCATCAATGCCGCCCGCGGCACGCAGTTCAACCTGCCCATTCCAGGCCTGTCGCAGCTATCGCTTCCCCTGGTGGGGCGGGTGGCGGCAGGGTCGCCCATTCTCGCGCAGGAACATGTCGACCAGACCTACAGCGTGGAGGGCAGCCTGTTCCAGCACAAGCCGGATTACCTGCTCAAGGTGCGCGGCATGTCCATGCGCGATGCGGGCATCATGGACGGCGACCTGCTCGCCGTGCAATCCACCCGCGAGGCGCGCAACGGCCAGATCATCGTGGCCCGATTGGGCGATGACGTCACCGTCAAGCGCCTGCGCCGCACGGCCACGGCCATCGAGTTGCTGCCCGAAAACCCCGACTACCCCGTCATCACCGTGCATCCGGGCGAGCCTTTCGAAATCGAAGGGCTCGCCGTGGGCCTGATCCGCAACACCATGCTGATGTAGCCCAGCGCACACCGCCGCAGGTGGCGGGCGTCTGGCGGCCAGGGGCATGAAGCCCTGGCCAGCCAACCCTGCGGCAGTGTGTTTTTCCTCGGCAATCCTGCCTGTGTTCAACCCCCTCGCACTTCGCTGGAGTTTTCACATGGGATTTGCCCTGCTCGCTTTTTCTTCCTTTTCGCAACCGCTGAATGCGTTGGCGCGGTGGCTGCGTGCCCCTGCCTGCCGCCCTCCGCAGCAGGACCGCAGGGCCGCCGCAGGCCAGCCGGGCGGCGGCGCCAGCGGCAGAGGCACGGTGCATGCCGTTGCCCCGGGCCTCCATGCCGACGCCATCGGCCCGTCCGCCACGCGGCGGGCAGCCATCGAACCGCTGCCATGCACCGCCTTGGAAAGTGCGGCGGCAGAGGGCCTGCCGTGTCCTCCAGCGCTTGCTCCGCTGCCCCGGCGCTTCGTGGTGGTTCGGCCGCGGCAGGTACCGCCCGACCAGCCCGTTTCAGCATGGCCTCCCACGCCGGCGGCCACCCCGTCTGCACGGGCATGGTCCAGTACCAGCGCCAATGACAGTGCGGCATTTGCGGGTTGCAGCCGCCCCCGGCCCGCTGTGCGCCCGCTGCGGGTGCTGGATCGCCGCGGTCCCGGTGCGGCGGCGCGCGTGCTGATCTCCGGCCGCATGGCCGATGTCTGCGCGGAACTGGACCGCCTCGTGCGGGCCGAGGCGGCCTTGCAGGCGCCCCATTGAGGCCGCACATCCCGGCCGCACCGAAAGCCCGGCAGCGCTGAAGCACCCGGAGGTGCTTGGTGGGTGCTCAGGAGAAGCCGCTCCGCGATGAATGGGTACAAGCAGCGTTGGGCAAGTCATCCACCATGGGTCCCGTGCCCCGCCGCCCACCGTACCGGTGTCGATGCGAAGCGCCGCGCGGCACAGCCTGGCTGCCCGCCTCAGCTGTTGAGTTGCGCCCAGAGCTTGTCCAGCCGCTTCACGCTCACCGGCTGCGGGGTTCGCAACTCCTGGGCGAAAAAGCTCACCCGCAACTCTTCCAGCAGCCAGCGCAGTTCCTGCATGCGCGCATCCACCGCGCCCTTGCGTTCGGCCACCAGGCGCCAGTAGCGCTGCTCCTGCGGGCGCAGTTCGGCAAGCTTGGCGGCGTCGCGCGCCGGATCGGCACGGTATTTGTCCAGCCGCAGCGTGATCGCCTTGAGGTAGCGGGCAAAGTGCACCAGTTGCGCCCACGGTGCCGCGGCCAGGAACGCCTTGGGCATGAGGCGCTGCAGTTGCTGCTGCGCGTCCTGCACGGCTTCGGGTGCGTTCTTGGTGTCCTTGATCTTGCGGGCCGCGGCAGCGTACTCCAGCAAGATCGTGCCGGCGAGCCGCGCGACCTCGTTGGCGATCAGGGTCAGCCGGCCGCGTCCCTCGTCAACCCGGCGCTTGAATGCGGCCTCATCGGTGGGCAACGGGTCGAGCAGGAAGGCCCGGTCCAGCGCCACGTCGATGATCTGGCTGCGCAGCTCTTCCTGCGTGCCCAGCGGCATGTAGGCCACGGCCATCTTCTGCAGGTCGGGAATGTTCTTTTCCAGGTACTTGAGCGCGTCCTTGATCTGCAGCGCGAACAGGCGGCGCAGGCCCGCACGGTGCCGGGCGGCGGCCAGTTCGGGCTCGTCGAACACCTCGATGGTGACGGCATCGCCACCGTCGATGAGCGCGGGAAAACCGATCAGCGTCTGGCCGCCCTTGCGGATCTCCATCAGCTCGGGCAGCTCGCCAAAGGTCCATGCGGTGTGGCGCTGACCGGCGGGCGCCTGCCGGGCCGAAGCGGCCGGCGCCGTCACCACTGCAGGGCCGCGGCGCCCCGCTGCAGCGGGAGGCGCTTCACTTTTGATAGCAGAATGCCCTAGTACTTCTTGTGCTGGAGCCTGTTTTTCTTCAAAACCCTTGGCATCGCCGCCCAGCTTGAGCCCCGCCAGGGCCTGGAAGGCGCCGCGCGCCTTCGCACCCCATTCGGCCTTGAGGGCACCCAGGTTGCGCCCATGACCGAGCTGGCGCCCGTGTTCGTCCACCACGCGGAAGTTCATGAACAGGTGCGGGCTCAGCATGTCGAGCTTGAAATCGGCCCGCTTGACGTCGAGCGAGGTCTCATCGCGCACCTGCTTGAGCAGCACCTCGACCAGGCTGCCGAGGCCGAAGCGTTCGGGCGTGCCGAGCAGCCCGGCCAGCCGGGTTGCGCTGTCGGGCAGCGGCACGAACCGGCTGCGGGGGCGTTGCGGCAGGCTCTTGAGCAGGGCCTGGATCTTGGACTGCAGCATGCCGGGCACCAGCCATTCGCAGCGCTCGTCGCTCACCTGGTTGAGCACGAACAGCGGCACGGTGACCGTGATGCCGTCGCGCGCATCGCCCGGCTCGTGCAGGTAGCTCGCCGCGCAATCCACGCCGCCCAGCCGCACCGTGCGCGGGAAGGCATTGCCGGTGATGCCCGCGGCCTCGTGGCGCATGAGTTCTTCGCGCGTCAGCTTGAGCAGGTCGGGGTTCGACGCGCTCGCCTCACGGTACCACGCCTCGAAGCTGTACCCGCTGCACACGTCGGCCGGCAACTGCTGGTCGTAGAAGGCATAGATCAGTTCGTCGTCCACCAGCACGTCCTGGCGGCGCGATTTGTGTTCGAGCTCTTCGACCTTGGCGATGAGCTTGTGGTTGGCGGCCAGAAAGGGCAGCCGGGTTTCCCACTGCCCGCCGATCAGCGCCTCGCGGATGAAGATGTCGCGCGCCGCGTACGGGTCCACCTTGCCGAAGTTCACCCGCCGGTTGTTGTAGATGACGATGCCGTACAGCGTGGCGCGCTCCAGCGCATTGACCTCGGCCGCCTTCTTTTCCCAATGCGGGTCGAGCAGCTGCTTCTTGAGCAGGTGCCCGCCCAGTTGCTCGATCCACTGCGGCTCGATGGCCGCGATGCCCCGGCCGAAGAGGCGCGTGGTCTCCACCAGCTCGGCCGCGACGATCCAGCGCCCGGGCTTCTTGGACAGGTGCGCGCCCGGGTGCTTGTAGAACTTGATGCCGCGTGCGCCCAGGTACCAGTCGTCCTCGTCGCTCTTGACGCCGATGTTGCCCAGCAACCCGGCCAGCATGGACAGGTGGATCTGCTCGTAGCTGGCAGGGCGGTCGTTGATGCGCCAGCGGTGTTCGGTCACCACGGTCAGCAATTGCGTGTGGATGTCGCGCCACTCGCGCAGACGGCGCACGCTGATGAAGTTCTGGCGCAGCAGCGATTCGTACTGGCGGTTGCTGAGCTTGTGGGTGGGCGCAGCCGCTGCGGCCTCGGTGGCCGCTGGCGGCATCACGGCCGCCGCGGCCATGCGCTGTGCCACGGGCAGCACGGCCTGCGAGGGTGCGCCCTTGCGTGCGGCCTGCTTTTGCATGCGCGCCGACGGCAGGGTGGTCGCGCCGCCGCGCGCTTCGTTGATCCATTTCCACAGCTTGAGGTAGCCGCTGAACTCGCTCTTTTCGTCGTCGAACTTGGCGTGGGCCTGGTCGGCCTGCTGCTGCGCATCCATGGGGCGGTCGCGCACGTCCTGCACGCTCAGGGCGCTGGCGATGATGAGCACCTCGTCCAGCGCCTGGCGCTCACGCGCCTCCAGGATCATGCGGCCCACGCGCGGGTCGAGCGGCAGGCGCGACAGCTCCTGGCCCATCGGCGTGAGTTCGTTGGATTCGTCCACCGCGCCCAGTTCGCCCAGCAACTGGTAGCCGTCGGCGATCGCGCGGCCCGAAGGCGCCTCGATGAAAGGGAACTGCGCCACGTCGCCCAGGTGCAGCGACTTCATGCGCAGGATGACGCCGGCCAGCGAGGACCGCAAAATTTCTGGGTCGGTGAACCGGGGCCGGCCGTTGAAGTCGGCCTCGTCGTAGAGCCGGATGCAGATGCCGTTGGCGACGCGGCCGCAACGGCCCGCGCGCTGGTTGGCGGCGGCCTGGCTGACGGGCTCGACCATCAGCTGTTCCACCTTGCTGCGGAAGCTGTAGCGCTTCACGCGCGCGGTGCCGGCATCGATCACGTAGCGGACGCCGGGCACGGTGAGCGAGGTCTCGGCCACGTTGGTGGCCAGCACGATGCGCCGGCCCGTGTGCCCGTCGAAGATGCGGTCCTGCTCGGCCTGCGACAACCGCGCGAACAGGGGCAGCACCTCGGCATTGCGCATCACCGGCTGGTGCGCCAGGTGCTTGCGCAGGTGATCGGCCGCCTCGCGGATCTCGCGCTCGCCGGGCAGGAAGACGAGGATGTCGCCGCCCGCGTTGCCGGCCCACAGCTCGTCCACGCCGTCGGCGATGGCCTCGTTCAGGCCGTAGTCGCGCGACTCTTCGAACGGGCGCCAGCGCTGCTCGACCGGAAAGGTCCGGCCTGACACGTAGATGATGGGCGCCGGAATCAGCTCCGCGCCCTGCGGCCCGGCTGCCTGCGCCGCATCGCCCTGCGGCCCCTCGCCGGACCTGGAGCGGCCGGTCAGGCGCCGCGGCAGCGCGAAGTGCTTGGCAAATCGGTCGGCATCGATGGTGGCCGAGGTGACGATCACCTTCAGGTCGGGCCGGCGCGGCAGGATCTGCCGCAGGTAGCCCAGCAGGAAGTCGATGTTCAGGCTGCGCTCGTGCGCCTCGTCGATGATGAGCGTGTCGTAGGCCTTGAGCAGGGGGTCGGTCTGGGTCTCCGCCAGCAGGATGCCGTCCGTCATGAGCTTGACCGAGGCGTCGCGCGACAGCCGGTCCTGGAACCGCACCTTGTAGCCCACCACGTCGCCCAGCGGTGTCTGCAGCTCTTCGGCGATGCGCTTGGCCACGCTGCTGGCGGCGATGCGGCGCGGCTGCGTGTGGCCGATGAGCTGGCCTTTCTGCCCCGGCGCGGCGTTGCATTTGCCGCGCCCCAATGCCAGCGCGATCTTGGGCAGTTGCGTGGTCTTGCCCGAGCCGGTCTCCCCGCACACGATGATGACCTGGTGCTCCCGCATCGCCGCCATGATTTCGTCGCGCCGCGCCGAGACGGGCAGCGACGGCGGGAAGGTGATGCGCAACGGCGCGCTGGGCGCACCGGCGGTGGAGGAAGAAGGGGAAGAAGAGGAAGGCGCGGATTCGGTCATGAAGGGCTGCATTATCCGAGCCCGCCGTTGGCCCTGCACAACAAGGGCCGCCAGGGGCCACGGCAGGCCTTGCCACGCCCGCGAAGCCGCTTCGATAATCGCGCCTTCGCTTCACCAGCGCTGCAACGAGCACCCTTGCTGCGCACCTTTCAGGAGCTTTTTTTCCATGCCTCATTTGTTCACCCCCCCTCACTGAACACGGTTCCTTGCCCCGGCTGAACCGTGTCGCTCACACACCGTTCAGCCAAGGTGGCTGCGCTCCCCCGCCCCATTCGAACGGGGTGCGCCGCACAAAAGCCCTGGCTTGCTCAGCCGGGGCTTTTTGTTTTTCAGGAATCGCACATGAGTGCTCAAAAACGTTCCCGCGCCTTCCAGCAAGGCCGGGTCAAGGCCTTGCGCCGCATGAAGCAGCCGATGGTGCTGCACCTCGAAGCCAGCGCACCGCCGCGCAACCCGGTGGCCCGCGCGCTGGCGGCGCGCGGCGCCAGCGCCGCGGCAGGCAAGCACATCCGCAGCCAGGGCGCGCAGCGCCGCGCCGACCGCATGGCGCTGCAGCGTGCCGTGCGCCGCGGCGCGGAAGGCTGATCCGCCGGTGCTCACCGGGCACCAGGCCGGCAGGGCACCGTGGACCGGACCCTTTCGTGGAAAAATGACACGACCGGGTCCGGCCCACACCCCCCTCTTCTCCTCGCTGCCCTGCGCAGCCGCACACATGCCCGCCACAGCCTCCGCCACTCCCGCCCTTGCCGAACACGCCACCCAGGCCAGGGCGGCCGGGCCTGCCGACCGGCGCCGGCACGTCGTGGTGATCGGGGCCGGCATCGTGGGCACGGTGTGCGCGATCGAGATGCTGCGCTCCGGCCGCCAGGTCACGCTGCTCAACCCCCATGCCCCCGCCGGCGAAGAAGCCCCCAGCTATGGCAATGCGGGCTGGCTGTCTTCCCATTCCATTCTTCCGCCCGCAGGGCCCGGCATGTGGAAGCAGGTGCCTGGCTACCTGCTGGACCCGCAGGGCCCGCTCACCGTGCGCTGGGGCTATCTGCCCCGCGCCCTGCCGTGGCTGTGGCGCTTCTTGCGCTCGGGCCGCACGCCCGCGCACGTGGCCCGCACCGCGCATGCCCTGCGCCAGTTGCTGCGCGATGCGCCGGCGCTGCATGCCCGGCTGGCCGGCGAAGCCGGCGTCCCGCATCTGGTGGCCCAGCGCGGCCTGCTGCACGCCTATCGCTCGCGGGCGGACTTCGAAGCGGATGCGCTGGGCTGGCGGCTCCGCGGCGAGGAAGGCATCGCATTCGAGACGGTGGAAGGCGCCAGCCTGCGCGCGCAGGAGCCCGACCTGGCCTCGGCTTACGGCTTCGGCGTGCGCGTGGCCGAAGCCGGACACTGCGCCAACCCCGGCGCCTACCTCGCTGCCCTGGTGGCCCATGCGCAATCCCTCGGCGCGCGATGGGTCACGGGCCAGGCCACCGGGCTGCACATCGAGGCAGGCCGCTTGCACGCCGTTCGGACCGACCAGGGCGACCTGCCCTGCCAGGGTGCGGTCATCGCGGCGGGCGCCTATTCGCGGCCGCTGGCCCGAGCCGCCGGCGACCGTGTGTGGCTGGACACCGAGCGCGGGTACCACGCGATGCTGGACGTGCAGGCCCGCGCCGGGGAGCGCCCGCCCGCCGGCCCCCGTACCTCCACGATGGTGATGGACCGCAAACTCATCGTGCACCAGATGGCGCACGGCCTGCGGGTGGCGGGCCAGGTGGAGATCGCCGGCCTGCACGCCGCACCCGACTGGCGCCGCGCCCGCATCCTGCTGGGACACGTATTCGATCTGTACCCTTCGCTGCCCCGCGCCGCACTGGAGGACGGCGCCCGATTCTGGATGGGCCGGCGTCCGAGCACCAGCGACGGACTGCCCTGCATCGGCCCCGCCAGCGCCTGTGCTGACGTCATCCATGCCTATGGCCACGGCCATGTGGGCCTGGGCGCTTCGGCCCGCACGGGACGGGTGGTGGCGCAGTGCATGGACGGGCAGCTTCCCGAGATCGACCTGGCGCCGTTCCGTCCGCAGCGATGGCGACGATAATTCGGCCGCAGCGGAAAACGACCCGCCCTCCCCACGCAACCTGCGCCACCCCGCAGGGTGCAGTCCCCGCTCCCTTCACCCTTTCGCCATGTCCGCCGTCTTCAACTTCACCTTTGTCCCCTGGTTCCGCTCGGTTGCGCCGTACATCCACAAGTTCCGCCACCAGACCTTCGTGATCGGGCTCACGGGGGAGGCCATCGCGGCCGGCAAGCTCCAGGCCATCGCGCAGGACCTGGCCATGATCCAGGCGATGGGCGTGAAGATCGTGCTCGTGCATGGCTTTCGCCCGCAGGTGAACGAGCAGCTTGCGGCCAAGGGGCATGCCGAGAAATATTCGCACGGCATCCGCGTCACCGATTCGGTAGCGCTCGACTGCGCGCAGGAGGCCGCGGGCCAGTTGCGCTACGAGATCGAGGCCGCCTTCAGCCAGGGCCTGCCCAACACGCCGATGGCGGGCTCCACGGTGCGCGTGATCTCCGGCAACTTTCTGACGGCGCGGCCCGTGGGCATCGTGGAAGGGGTGGATTTCCAGCATTCGGGCCTGGTGCGCAAGGTGGATGTGGCGGGCATCCGGCGCTCGCTCGACATGGACGCGCTGGTGCTGCTGTCGCCCTTCGGCTTCTCGCCCACCGGCGAGGCCTTCAACCTGACGATGGAAGAGGTCGCGACCTCGGTGGCGATCGCGCTCAAGGCCGACAAGCTGGTCTTCGTGTGCGAGGTGCCCGGCATCCGCATGAACCCCGACGAGCCCGAGAGCGACGACAACCCGATCGACACGGAACTGCCGCTGGCCCAGGCCCGGCAGATGCTGGCCCGCGTGCCGCCCAGCCAGCGGCCGACCGACACCGCGTTCTATCTGCAGCACTGCGTGAAGGCCTGCCAGAACGGCGTGGAGCGCAGCCACATCATTCCTTTCGCGGTGGACGGTGCGCTGCTGCTGGAGATCTACGTGCACGACGGCATCGGCACCATGGTGGTCGATGAGAAGCTGGAAGAACTGCGCGAGGCCACGCCGGACGACGTGGGCGGCATCCTGCAGTTGATCGAGCCGTTCGAGAAGGATGGCACGCTCGTCAAGCGCGACCGCACCGAGATCGAACGCGACATCGCCAACTACACCATCATCGAACACGACGGCGTGATCTTCGGCTGCGCGGCGCTCTACCCCTATCCGGAGGGCAGCACGGCCGAGATGGCGGCCGTGACCGTGTCGCCGCACAGCCAGGGCACGGGCGACGGCGAAAAGCTGCTCAAGCGCATCGAGCAGCGGGCGCGGGGCATGGGCCTGACCAGCCTCTTCGTGCTCACCACGCGCACCATGCACTGGTTCATCAAGCGCGGCTTCCAGCCCGTGGACCCCGAGTGGCTGCCCGAGGCCCGCAAGCGCAAGTACAACTGGGACCGCCGCAGCCAGGTGCTCGTCAAGAAACTGTAGGCGGCGGCCCGGCCTGCGGCCACACCGCTCAGGCGGCGACCGCCCGGGCCACCTGGCGCGCCACCTCGGCGATGGTGGCATCGCGCTTTTCCGGCGTGGCGGTGGTCTGGGTGATGTAGCAGGTGACCACGATGGGCGCACCGCCGCCGGGCGGCCACAGCACGCCGATGTCGTTGGACGAACCCTGGTTGCCCGTGCCCGTCTTGTCGCCCACCTGCCAGCCCGGCACGCCGGAACGCAGCCGCTTGTCGCCCGTCTTCGTGGCCACGATCCATTCGACCAGCTGGGCGCGCGAGGCCGGGCTCAGCGCATCGCCCAAGGCCACCTTGCGCAGCGACTGCAGCATGGCCTGCGGCGTGGTGGTGTCGCGCGGATCGCCCGCGATGGCCTCGTTCAGCGTGGGCTCGGTGCGATCCAGCCGCGTCACCGTGTCGCCCAGGCTCCGCGCGAAGGCGGTGAAGCCCTGCGGGCCGCCGTGGCGCGACAGCAGCAGGTTGGCCGCGGTGTTGTCGCTCAGCGTGACGGTGCCTTCGCACAGCTCGCCGACCGTGATGCCGACGTCGCCCACCCGCTTTTCCGTCACCGGCGAATAGGCGACGAGCGCCGACGCGTCGAAATGCACCCGGCGGTCCAACGCCTCCTGGCCCCGGTCGACCCGCTCCAGCATCCACGCGGCCAGCAGCAGCTTGAAGGTGCTGGCCATGGGAAAGCGCTCGTCCTGGCGCCAGCCCAGCGACAGCCCGGAGCCGGTGTCGAGCATGGCGACCCCGAGCCGCGCGTTGGGGTGGCCGTCCAGTGCCGATTCGAGCCGCTGCATGGCGGCCTGCCAGGCCACCTCCCGCGCGTTGCGCTGGCCCGCAGGCGCGGCGGCATGGGCCGGGCCGGCCCACAAGGCGGCCGTCGAAGCGGCGGCCACGGCGGCGAAGAGATCAAAGGAAAACTGGCGTCTTTGCATGGAATGAACCTGTCGTTGAAAGCAAGAAGACCCGAACGATAGAGACATGTCGGCCAGAGCACCATCGACAATAATCGGGAAGAGCCCCAAGAAAAACTGCTTGCTACTTGCCCGCCTGATTCCGACGCCATGCACTTGCCCCTCAATGCCCTGCGCGCCTTCGAGGTCTCGGCGCGCCACCTCAATCTCACCCGTGCGGCCCAGGAACTGTGCGTGACCCAGACCGCGGTGAGCCAGCACATCCGCAACCTCGAAGAGCGCCTGGGCAAACCGCTGTTTCGGCGCCTGCCGCGTGGGCTGGCATTGACGGACGAAGGCCTGGCCCTGCTGCCGGTGCTGGCCGACGCGTTCGGCCGCATTGCCGGTGCCCTGGAGCAGTTCAGCGACACCCGCCCCCGCGAAGTGCTCACCGTCGGCGCCGTGGGCACCTTCGCCGTGGGGTGGCTGCTGCCGCGGCTGCGCGAGTTCCAGCAGGCATGTCCCTTCGTGGACCTGCGCCTGCTCACGCACAACAACCGGGTGGACATCGCGGGCGAGGGACTGGACTGCGCCATCCGGTTCGGGGACGGCGCCTGGCATGGCACCGAGGCCGACCGCCTGCTGGAAGCGCCGCTGTCCGCCATGTGCGCGCCCTCCATCGCCCCGCGGCTGCGAGCGCCGGCCGACCTGGCGCACGAATCGCTGCTGCGTTCGTACCGCGCGGACGAGTGGGCCGCCTGGTTCAGCGCGGCCGGTGTGCCCTGCCCGCTCGTGCGGGGCACGGTGTTCGACTCCTCCCTGGCCTTGGCCGAGGCCGCCGCGCAGGGCGCGGGCGTGGCGCTGCTGCCGGTGCGGCTTTTTCAAAGGGAGTTGCAACAGGGGCGGCTCGTGCAGCCCTTTGGCACGCACATCGCATTGGGTGCCTACTGGCTCACGCGCTTGAAATCCCGCCCGCCCAGTGCTGCGCTGCAGGCCTTTCGCGGCTGGCTGCTGGCCGGCTGCGGCAGTGCATCGAGCAACCCGGCCTGATCGGCCGCCCGCGCCCCGGCCGTTCCAGATGCCCCGCTATCATCGCCACCCCATGCCCGAGATCCTCACCGCCGCCCTCTACCATTTCGTCGATCTGCCCGACTGCGCCGCACTGCAGCCACCACTGCAATCCGTGTGCGAGGCCCATGGCGTGCGGGGCCTGCTGCTGCTGGCGCCAGAGGGGATCAACGGCACGATCGCAGGGGAGCCCGCAGGCGTGCGGGCCGTGCTGGCCTGGCTTCGTGCCGATGAGCGGCTGGCCGGCCTGCGCCACAAGGAGGCGCTGGGCGACCGCATGCCGTTCTACCGCATGCGGGTGCGGCTCAAGCGCGAGATCGTCACCCTGGGCGTGACCGGACTGGACCCGGCACGCAATGCCGGCACGCACGTGCCGCCGGCGCAATGGAACGCCCTGATCGACGACCCCGAGGTGGTGGTGATCGACGTGCGCAACGACTATGAAGTGGGCATCGGCAGCTTCGCCCGGGCGATCAACCCGCGCACGCGCAGCTTCACGGAGTTTCCGGCCTGGGTGGAGCAGCAGCGCGCGCCGGGCGGCGTGCTGGCACACCGGCCCAAGGTGGCCATGTTCTGCACGGGCGGCATCCGGTGCGAGAAGTCCACCGCCCTGCTCAAGTCGCAGGGCTTCGACGAGGTGTTCCACCTGGACGGCGGCATCCTGCAGTACCTGGAAGACGTGCCCGCCGAAGACAGCCGCTGGCACGGCGATTGTTTCGTGTTCGATGAACGCGTGTCGGTCGGCCACGGCCTGTCCACAGGCCGGCACCAGCTGTGCCGGTCCTGCCGCATGCCGCTGGGCGAGGCCGAGCTCGCATCGCCCCAGTACCGCCCCGGCGTGAGCTGCCCCTATTGCCATGGCACGCGCACGCCCGAGCAGGAGCGCGCCCTGGCCGAGCGCGAGCAACAGATGGTGCTCGCGCGGCAGCGCGGGCAGGACCACATCGGTGCGCGCCTGGGCTCCTCCTCAGGTGTGGCGCAGTCCGACGATGATCAACCCTCAGACACGTCCAACGGCCTGCCCGTGCTGTATTCCTTTCGCCGCTGCCCCTACGCCATGCGCGCCCGCATGGCGATCGCGGCCAGCGGACAGGCCTGTGAATTGCGCGAGGTGGTGCTGCGCGACAAGCCGCAGGCGTTGCGGGACGCATCGCCCAAAGCCACGGTGCCCGTGCTGGTGCTGCCCGATGGCCGGGTGCTGGAACAAAGCCTGGAGATCATGCGCTGGGCGCTCGCTCGCCACGATCCACAGGGCTGGATGGCCGAAGATGCCGCAACGGCCCGGGACGCCGATGCGCTCATCGCGGCCTGCGACGGCACCTTCAAACAGGCCCTGGACCGCTGCAAGTACCCGAACCGCTATCCGCAGCAGACCGGCACGGTAAACGGCGCGAATGACGCACCAATGCCCCAGGCCACCGCCACCGCGTTCCTGGCCCAGTGGGATGCGCGGCTGGCGCAAAACGCCTTCCTGTGCGGTCCGCAGCCCACGCTGGCCGACGTGGCCATCATGCCGTTCGTGCGCCAGTTTGCGGGCATCGACGCCATGGCTTGGCAGGCGGGCCCCTGGCCCCATGTGCGAAAGTGGCTGACAGCGTGGGAGGCCAGCACGGCGTTCACGCAGGTGATGGACAAGAGGGCGCCCTGGGTGCCCGGAACCCGGGGCCCGGTGTTTCCCGCCCAGGAGCCCGTGGCAGCGCCGGCACCGATCTGAAGGATTTGCAACGCCCAAGAAAAAGGCGCCTGTTCAGGGCGCCTTTTTCATTCAACGGGGTTCAGGCGGGTTTCAAGCCGCAGCCAGAGAGCGGCGGTTGGCGCCCCCTCGCCCGCCACGGGCCAGCAGCACCAGCAGCACGACGGCCATGAGCACGAAGCAGATGAACGACCAGTTGGCGATGGAGCCGCCGAGGAAGGTCCAGTCCACCGCAGCGCAGTCGCCCGAACCGCGGAAGATCATGGGGATCGCGCGGCCGATGGGGAAGTGCTCGATCATTCCGTAGAAGTCGCGCCCGCAGGTGGCAATCTCGGGCGGGTACCACTGCAGCCAGCTTTGCCGCGCCGCCACGAAGGCGCCGAATCCCGACGACAGCAGCGCCAGGAAGGCCCACGACATCCACCAGCCCCGGGTGCCCCGGGCGCTGGCCAGGGCCGCAAACACCGCGACCCCAATGAGCGCATAGCGCTGCACGATGCACATCGGGCAGGGCTCGAGCCCCACGACATGCTGCAGGTACATGCCAAAAGCCAGCATGGCCACGCAGGCCGCCGCGATGAGGCCCAGCACGCGGCGGGGCGCGGCATCCAACCAGTTCAACACCATTGTTCTTGTCCTTGAAGGCCGCGGTCGGCAGCCCTCGAAGGCTGCATCAGATACCGGCGGCGTGGTCCAGAAAAACGCGGGCGCGGCGCGGTGTGACCACCAGCGTTTCACCCTCCCTGAAACCCATCTCCCGGTACTGCTGCGCAGGAATCTGCGCCTCGATCACCGAGTCGGGGCTCGCATTGTCCGCTGGTTTGTGGTCGGCATCGGGAATAAGTTCCAGGCGCGCGATCGGCCCCACGACGATGGCACGGCTGAGCTGCGCGACGATGCCGCGCGGTCGCCCGTCGGCGTCCACGCCTTCGCCGGGCGAGTAGCGCTGCACGTCCAGGTCGTGCGGACGCACATAGGCAAAGGCACTGGCGTTCTGGGCGCCCGCATGCTCGGGCGAATCGATGGCCATGCCTTCCACATGCACCAGCCCCTCGTGGGCGCGGCCCCGGAACAGGTTCACGTCGCCCAGGAAGCCATAGACGAACGGGCTGGCCGGCTGGTCCCATACTTCCTGGGGCGAGCCGCTCTGCTCGATGCGGCCCTGGTTGATGACCACCACGCGGTCGGCCACTTCCAGGGCTTCCTCCTGATCGTGGGTCACGAAGATGCTGGTCACGTGCAGTTCGTCGTGCAGGCGGCGCAGCCACCGGCGCAGCTCCTTGCGCACCTTGGCATCGAGCGCGCCGAAGGGCTCGTCCAGCAGCAGCACCTTGGGCTCCACCGCCAGGGCGCGCGCCAGGGCGATGCGCTGGCGCTGGCCGCCGGACAATTGCGACGGATAGCGGTCGGCCAGCCAGTCGAGCTGCACGAGCTTGAGCAGGTCGGTCACCTTCTGCTTGATCTGCGCATCGCTCGGGCGCTCGCCGCGCGGCTTCACGCGCAGGCCGAAGGCGACGTTCTCGAACACCGTCATGTGCCGGAACAGCGCATAGTGCTGGAAGACGAAGCCCACGCCGCGGTCGCGCACGTGCACGTCGGTGGTGTCCTCGCCCGAGAAATGGATGGTGCCCAAGTCGGGCGTCTCCAACCCCGCGATGATGCGCAGCAGCGTGGTCTTGCCGCAGCCCGAGGGGCCGAGCAGCGCGATGAGTTCGCCGGACTGGATGTCCAGGCTCACGTCGCGCAGTGCCTGGAAGCTGCCGAACTGCTTGCTGATGTTGCGGATTTCAATGCTCATGGTGTGCTTTCGTTCAGCGCGCGCCCACGGCGGCGGGTGCGGGGCGCTCGGGCGGCAGCGCGGCCGCGGCCTTGCGCTCCTGCTCGTTGCGCCATTCGGCAATGGACTTGATGACCAGCGTGACCAGTGCCAGCAGGGCCAGCAGCGAGGCCGCAGCGAACGCCGCCACGGACTGGTATTCGTTGTAGAGAATCTCCACGTGCAGCGGAATGGTGTTGGTCTGCCCGCGGATGTGGCCCGAGACGACCGACACCGCGCCGAACTCGCCCATGGCGCGCGCATTGCACAGGATCACGCCGTACAGCAGGCCCCACTTGATGTTGGGCAGCGTCACGTACCAGAAGGTCTGCCAGCCGCTCGCGCCCAGCACGATGGCCGCCTGCTCCTCGTCGCTGCCCTGGGCCTGCATGAGCGGAATCAGCTCGCGCGCGATGAACGGGAAGGTCACGAAGATCGTCGCCAGCACGATGCCCGGCACGGCGAAGATGATCTTGACGTCGTGCGCCGCCAGCCAGGGGCCGAACCATCCGTTGGCGCCGAACATCAGCACGTACACCAGGCCCGCCACCACGGGCGAGACGGAAAACGGCAGGTCCACCAGCGTGGTCAGGAACGCCTTGCCCCGGAACTCGTACTTGGCGATGGCCCAGGCCGCCGCCACGCCGAACACCAGGTTCAGCGGCACCGCGATGGCCGCGGTGATGAGAGTCAGCCGGATGGCGGCCCAGGCATCGGGCTCCTTGAGCGCCGCCACGTAGGCGCCGAAGCCCTTGCGCAGCGCCTCGGTGAACACGGCGGCCAGCGGCAGCACGAGGAACAGCAGCAGGAACGCGAGCGCGATGCCGATCAGCGTCCAGCGCACCCAGGGGGCCTCGGTCGTGCCGGCCTGGGCGCGTCGCACCACGTTGCGCCCGCCGGAGTTGGAAGCGGTGGAAGTCATGCCGGGGCTCCTGCGTGGCGGCGCTGCCAGGCCTGCAATGCGTTGATGACGAGCAGCAGCGCGAAGGAGATCACCAGCATCACCACCGCGACCGCCGTGGCGCCCGCGTAGTCGTACTGCTCCAGCTTGCCGATGATGATGAGGGGCGTGATCTCGGAGATCATGGGCATGTTGCCCGCGATGAAGATGACCGAGCCGTATTCACCCACCGCCCGCGCGAACGCCATGGCAAAGCCCGTGAGCAGCGCCGGGGTGATCGCGGGCAGGATGACGCGCGTGAAGATCTGCCAGCGCGTGGCGCCCAGGCTGGTGGCGGCTTCTTCCAGTTCCTTCTCGGCGTCTTCCAGCACCGGCTGCACCGTGCGCACCACGAAGGGCAGCCCGATGAAGATCAGCGCGATCACCACACCGGCGGGCTTGAAGGCCAGCTGGATGCCCAGCGGCTCCAGGTACTGCCCCACCCAGCCGTTGCCGGCCAGCAAGGCGGTGAGCGAAATGCCCGCCACCGCCGTGGGCAGCGCGAACGGCAGGTCCACCAGGGCATCGACGATCTTCTTGCCCGGAAAGCGGTAGCGCACCAGCACCCAGGCGATCAGCAGCCCGAACACGAGGTTGACCACTGCGGCGATGAACGACGCGCCGAAGGTGAGACGGTAGGACGCCAGCACGCGCGGCGCGCTGATGGCGGTCCAGAACTGGTCCCAGGTCAGCGTGAAGGTCTTGAAGACCAGCGCCGACAGCGGGATGAGCACGATGATGCTCAGGTAAAAGATGGTGTAGCCCAGCGTCAGGCCGAAGCCGGGCAGAACCCGCTTCGGGCTGCGCCGGGCCCCGCCCGTGGACGCCACGGCGGCGCCGGGCAAGGCAGAGGTCGCAGCGTTCATGTCTTACTTGGCGCCGGGGGTGTAGAGCTTGTCGAACTGGCCGCCATCGTTGAAGTGCACCTTCTGTGCCTCGCCGAGCGAGCCGAAGTACTTGGCCACGGTGAACAGCTTGACGGGCTTGAACAGGTCGGCGTGCTTTTTCAGCACCGCTTCGGAACGCGGACGCAGCGCGTGGCGGGCCGCGATCTCCTGCGCCTCATCGGAGTAGAGGTAGTCCAGATAGGCCTTGGCCAGCTCGCCCGTGCCCTTCTTGGCGACGGTGCGCTCGACCACCGCGACGGGGTTTTCGGCCAGCACGCTGCTGGACGGGTAAACGGCATCGACCTTGCCCTTGCCGAATTCGCGCTCGATGGACAGCACCTCGGATTCGAACGTGATCAACACATCGCCGGTGTTGCGCTGCAGGAAGATGCTGGTGGCGTCGCGGCCGCCCTTGCCCAGCACGGGCACGTTCTTGAACACCTGGCCCACGAACTCAGCGGCCTGGGCGTCGGTGCCGCCCTTCTCGCGCACGCTGCCCCAGGCCGCCAGGTAGGCGTAGCGGCCGTTGCCGCCGGTCTTGGGGTTCACCACCACGACCTGCACGCCGGGCTTGGCGAGATCGTCCCAGTCCTTGATGTTCTTGGGGTTGCCCTTGCGTACCAGGAACAGCATGGTCGAGGTGGTGGGCGATGCATCGTTGGGGAAGCGCTTGGCCCAGTCCTTGGCGACCACGCCGTTGGTGGCGAGGAAGTCGATGTCGGTGGTGGTGTTCATCGTGACCACGTCGGCGTCGAGGCCGTCGTTGACCGCGCGGGCCTGGGCGCTGGAGCCGCCATGGGCCTGGTCGATCTTCACGTCCTTGCCGGTGGTCTTCTTGTAATGGGCGGCGAAGGCGGGGTTGTAGTCCTTGTAGAACTCGCGGGCCACGTCGTAGGAAGCGTTCAGCAGCGTGGACGTCTGTGCCGACGCGACGCCGCCGGCCACCAGGGCCACTACGGCCAGGAAAGTCTTGAGTTTTGTCCGGGAAGTCATGTCTGCGCCCTCGTTACTGAAAAAGTGAAACCGATTGTGGGCGGCAGCGCTTAAAACTCAAAAGAATATATTCTTGTTAATTAATCGACTTCCAGAATATAGAACCCCGGCAAAAACAAGGGGCGGTGCAGCAGGTTTCAGCCAAAAAGGCCCCTAGTGCAATGGATACCAGGGCGCATAGCTACAAAAACAATAGCAAACCTATCAGGCGGCGGAACGGGTCTCCGTGGCACCCTGGCCGAGGCCCCACTCCGCGCCATCCACCAGCGAATGCAGCAGTGCCCAGCCCAGGGGCCATTCGCCATGGCCCGAGTCCACGTTCACATGCCCCGCCTGCGGCAGGCGAACGAACTCGCTGCCCCAGGCCCTCGCGTAGGCGCCGGCCAGGCGGATGGGGCAGTAGGGATCGTTGCTGCTCGCCACCAGGATGCTGCGGTAAGGCAGCGGCGCATAAGGCACGGGGGCGAAGTCGCTCAGCACCGCCCGGCGTTCCGGATCGGCCGGGGCGACCAGCAAGGCGCCCTGCACCCGGGCCGCGGCCGGCTCGCCCATGTGCGTCGCGGTGATGCAGCCCAGGCTGTGCGCCACCAGCACGACCGGGTGCGGCGCCTCCAGCACGGTGCGCTCCAGCGCCGCCACCCAGGGCGCCCGCGCGGGCGTGACCCAGTCGTCCTGCACCACGCGCCGTGCGCCGGGCAGCCGCTCCGCCCACAGGCTCTGCCAGTGGCCGGGTCCGGAATCGCGCCAGCCCGGGACGATGACCACCGAGACCGGGCCGCCCGCAGCGGTGCGTGCGGGCGGGGCCGCCTGCGGCGCTGCGCCCTCGAGCCGGCCGACCGGCCGCCCGGATTCGGACAAAGGCGTGGGTGCGCTACTGCTCATGGCCGGCAAGGCACGGTGGCCAGGGCATGGAACAAGGGAAAGATTCGAACCCCACGGGAGGTGCGGAACGACAGTGCAGTGGCCATGGAACAGGCTCCTCAACGGTGGATGCGGCCCATTCTGCGATTCCGCCCTTAAAACCCAAACGAATATATTCTTTTGAATTAATCACGAATTGATCTTAAGAAGCGACCGACGCCGCGCTGCCCAGGCCCTCGGTCTCGGATGCCAGCACCGCCGTCGTCGCGCCTTGCAGCGTCTCGCCCAGAAAGTCCAGAAACCGTCGGACCGCGGGCGTCAGACCGCGGCGGGAGGGGAACACCGCGTGCATCACCCCACGCTCCGGGGCCCATTCGGGCAGCAGGTGCACCAATCGGCCGCTGCGCAATTCGTCCTGGCACATGTAGTCGGGCAGCCAGCAGATGCCCACGCCGCCTTCCGCGGCCAGCTTGAGCGTGAGCAGGTCGTCGGCCACGTAGCGCGGGCTGTGCTGCCACACCGCCTCCTGCCCTCCGGGGCCGACCAGCCGCAGCGAAGCACGGCCGTCGGCGGCCGACATGGCGATGCTGTCCATGCGCGCCAGTTCCTCCAGGGTGTGCGGCGTGCCCTGGCGCGCCAGTTGGGTAGGGCTGGCGACCAGCAGCAGGTCGCCCTCGCTCAGCCGCTTGATGACCATGCTGCCGCTGTCGTCCAGCTTGGCCCGTACGCGCAGCGCCACATCGATGCCCTCCTCCACCAGGTTGACCACGCGGTTGCTCACCTGGATCTCCACCCGCACGAGGGGGTAGCGCGCCATGAACACCGGCATCATCTCGCCCAGCAGGGTCTGCGCGATCGTGACGGGGCACACCACGCGGATCGTGCCGCGCGGCTCAGCCTGGACGTGGGCCACCGTGTCGGCCGCCGCCTGCGCGGACTCGCGCATGGCCTGGCAGTGGCGCAGATAGGCCTCGCCCACCTCGGTGAGCGACAGCTTGCGCGTGGTGCGCTGCAGCAGCCGCACGCCCAGTTGCGCCTCCAGATCGGAGACGCGGCGCGACAGGCGCGACTTGGGGATACCGAGCGCCCGGCCCGCGGCGGCGAACCCGCCGCGCTCGACCACCTCGGCGAAATACAGCATGTCGTTGAGATCTTGCACCGTCATCCCTCGCAGATTGTTCCACCCATAGAACAATCTATCGCAAAGTGGCTGGCTTATCAATCAATGCGCTCATCTGCACAATCTATCCAACGCTGCACACCGGGTGCGGCCCCCATCCCGAGGAGAACCTTCCATGCAACTGCTGCACATCGATTCCGCCATCACCGGCGACCAGTCCGTCTCGCGCCAACTCACCGCCCGCACCGTGGCGGCGTGGGTCGAGGCCCATCCCGGCACGCAAGTGCAGCACCTGGACCTGGTCGCCCAGGCACCGGCCCATTTCACGATGGAGGCCATGGCGCCGCGCACCGGCCAGACCGAAGGCCTGAGTGAAACACAGCGCCGCGAAAACGCCGTGTCCGAACAGCTGGTGAGCCAGTTCCTGGCGGCCGATGTGGTCGTGGTCGGCGCGCCGCTCTACAACTTCGGCATTCCCACGCAGCTCAAGGCCTGGATCGACCGCATCGCCCAGCCGGGCCGCACGTTCACCTACACCGCCACGGGCCCGCAGGGCCTGGCCAAGGGCAAGACGGTGATCGTCGCCTCCAGCCGCGGCGGTGTGTATTCGACGAGCGATGCCGGCCGCGCTATGGAACACCAGGAGAGCTACCTGCAGACCGTGTTCGCCTTCTTCGGCATCACCGACGTGCGCTTCGTGCGCGCCGAAGGCGTGGCCATGGGCCCGGACGCCAAGTCCAAGGCCCTGGACAGCGCGGATTCCGACATCCGGGCCCACGTGGCGCAATCCCGCCAGGAAGCGGTGGCCGAAGCCGCCTGATCCACCGAAGGACTGTACTGTCCCCAGAAACCCGGCCTTGCGCCGGCTTTTTTGCGTGCGCCGCAAGGCGCCTACAGCGCACGCGTCCAGGTCTCGCCCACCAGGGACTGGCCGTAGGCGGTATAAGGCTCCGAGGCCACGAGCGTGAAGCCGCGCTGCGCATACAGGTGGCGGGCCGCGACCAGGCAGCTGTTGGTCCACAACGTCATCTCCGCGTAGCCCTGGCCCCGCGCGAAGGCGATGCACTCGTCCACCAGCCGGCCGCCCAGCCCCATGCCCCGCGCCTGGGGCGCCAGGATCAGCATGCGCAGCCGGGCGGTGGTGTCGGACTCGCGCACCACGAAGGCCGCCCCCATGCGCTCGCCATCCACCTCGGCGATCCAGCACCGGTCGAACCCGGGCTGGAATTCGCGCACGAACCGCGCGGCGATCTCGGCCACCATGGCCTCGAACGCCTGGTTCCAGCCGTATTCGCGCCAGTAGATTTCGCCATGCATCTGCACCACCCAGCCCATGTCACCGGGCACCGGGTCGCGCAGCACCACGAGGCGGGGGCGGCCGGACGGCTCGGGAGACAGCAGCGTCTCCAGGCGCTGCATGGCGGCCAGCGCATCGGCCTGCTGCACGGGCGACAAGCGCGCCAGGATGGCCGCCGCCTCGTCGCGCGAGCGCTGCTGCAGCGGGGCAAACGCGGCGTGTCCGGCATCGGTCAGGCGCAGCAGGCTCTGGCGCGCATCCCGTTTGCCCGGGCGGCGCTCCAGCCAGCCGGCCTTCTCGAACCGGCGCAGGATGCGGCTCAGATAGCCGGCGTCCAGGCCCAGGTCCCTGGCGATGTCGGTGGCGACGGGCTCGGTGCGGTGGGCCAGCTCGTAGAGCACGCGCACGTCGGTCAGAGATAGGTCGCTGCCCAGATAGGCATCGAGCACGCCGATGCGGCGCGTGAAGAACCGGTTGAACTGCCGAAGCGCCTTGACCGCTGCTGCGGGGACGGGCGCGGGCACGGGAGCGACCTGGGGATCTGACGCCATGTTCATTTGCCTTCATCAAACAATTGATTGACTTTAGCAATTAAAAACACGAAAGGCAAATAAAAAAGTCCGGCCGCCCATGGCGGGGCGGCCGGACTGGAGGCGCTGAAAACCAGGGGCTGGTCAGAGCTTGGCGTGCTGCTTGACCCAGGCCACGTACTTCTCGACCCAGCCCTGCAGGAACTGGCGGCTGGCCTCGCCGATGTTGCCGTCGTCATCGAACAAGCCATCCTTGGCCTGAACGAAGGCTTCGGGCTGGCCCAGCGTGGGCACGTCTAGGTAGGCCAGCACGTTGCGCAGGTGCTGCTGGGCCATGGCCGTGCCGATGGCGCCGATCGACGCCCCGATCACGCCAGCCGGCTTGCCGCCCCAGGCGCTCTGCCCATAGGGGCGGGAGGCGTGGTCCAGCGCGTTCTTGAGCACGCCGGGAATCGACCGGTTGTATTCGGGCGTGACGAACAGCAGGCCCTGCGACTGGGCGATCTCGGTCTTCAGGCGCAGCACGGCGGGAGCGGGATGGGCGTCGTCGTCCTGGTTGTACAGGGGCAGGTCGTCGATGCGCAGCTGCGTGAAGTGAAAGTCCGGCGGCGCGAGCCGCGCCAGCGCCGTGGCCAGCTTGCGGTTGAACGAGTCCTTGCGGAGACTGCCGACGATGACGGCGATCTGGTATTGGTCCATGAGCACTCCTTGTGAAACAGCCAAAAAGACGGAACGGCGCGGGGCCGCAACGGGCCATGATAGACACGGCCTGCGGCGTTCCAGCGCTGCGCGCGGCGCCTTCAGGGCCCGCTTTCGAGGAACGCCAAAACGCCATTTGCTATTATTTTTGTAGCTACATGCCCTAGTATTAATTGCGCTGGCGCCCTTTTCAAGCAAAACACCCCCGGCGCTGCAGCGCAGCATCCGGGGGTGCGGGGCCTGGCGCAAACGCGCGCTTGTCCTACCCGGCGCGGCGCTGGCCGGCGAGGCGGCGCACCACATGCACCAGCCGGTCGATCTCGTCGAACGTGTTGTAGAACGCGAGCGACGGCCGCACGGTGGTCTCCACGCCGAATCGCCGCAGGATGGGCTGCGCGCAGTGGTGCCCGGTGCGCACGGCGATGCCTTCGTCGTTCAGCGCCTTGCCCACTTCCTCGGTCGAGTAGCCGGCCAGCACGAACGACATCACGCTGGCCTTGTCGTCGGCCGTGCCGATCAGCCGCACGCCCGGGATGGCGCGCAGCTGCTGCATGCCGTACACCAGCAACTCGTGCTCGTAGCGCGCGATGTTCTCGATCCCCACGCGGTTCACGTAGTCGATCGCCGCGCCCAGGCCCACCGCGTCGGCGATGTTGCCCGTGCCGGCCTCGAACTTGTTCGGAATCGGCTGGAACACGGTCTTCTCGAACGTCACGTCGGCAATCATGTTGCCGCCGCCCTGCCAGGGGGGCATGTCTTCGAGCACTTCGCGCTTGCCCCAGACCACGCCGATGCCGGTCGGCCCGAACACCTTGTGGCCCGAGAACACGAAGAAGTCCGCGCCGATGTCCTGCACGTCCACCCGCATGTGCGAGACCGACTGCGCGCCATCGACCAGCGCCTTCGCGCCCGCACGGTGGGCCAGCGCCACGATCTCCTTGACTGGCACCACGGTGCCCAGCGCGTTGGAGACCTGCGTGACGGCGACGATCTTCGTGCGGTCGTTCAGGAGCTTCTGGTATTCATCGAGCAGCACCTGGCCGGAGTCGTCCACCGGAATCACGCGCAGCCTCGCCCCCTTGGCGGCAGCGAGCTGCTGCCAGGGCACGATGTTGGCGTGGTGCTCCAGATGGCTGACGATGATCTCGTCGCCCTCGCCCACGTGCTGGCCGCCCCAACTCTTGGCCACCAGGTTGATGGCCTCGGTGGTGCCGCGCACGAAGATCACCTCGTTCACGTCGGGCGCGTTGATGAACGTCTTCACGCGCTGGCGGGCGCCTTCGTAGGCATCCGTGGCGCGGGCGGCGAGTTCATGCGCCGCGCGGTGAATGTTCGAATTCTCGTGCGCGTAGAAGTGGCTGATGCGGTCGATCACCGCCTTCGGCTTGTGCGTGGTGGCCGCGTTGTCGAACCACACCAGCTGGCGGCCGTTCACGCGCTCGGACAGCACGGGAAAGTCGCGCCGGATGGCGTGCACGTCGAACGGCGGGTGCTGCCCCTGGCCCGCCAGCGGCACGGTACCGTGCGGCGCGGGCTTGGCCGGGGTGACGTAGCCGCTGGGCAGCACCACCGCGTCGACGAAGTAGAACTTCGGATCGGACGACGGCGCAGCCGCCAGGCCGGCCGGTGCGGCCGGTGCCTGGCCCGCCTGCGCTGCCTGCGGCTGCGCGAACGGCAGGCGCGCCAGTGCATCCAGCCGGTCGCCGGACGGCGCCGTGGGCACCGGCGCGCCCCGGGGCGATGGCTGCGCCTGGCGCTCGCCGACGAAGTAGTACGGCGAGGCAGGAGAGGCAGGCGCTGCCGGATGGGCGGCGGCCTGCGACGCGCTCGCGCCCGAGGCCTCGGGCACGCCCAGCACCCCGCTGCCAAGGCGCGGCTCGTAGGCCGGCAGCGTGCTCACCACCGTGTCGGGCAGGCCGTTGGCCGCCGTGGCGTGCGGCAGCAGCGCGGGGGCGCGGTGGCCGAGCGACAGCACCTGCGTGGGCGAAGCCGGCAGCAGGTTGGTGCCGGGCACCTGGCCCTGCGGGATCGGCGTTCCGGGCACGCTGGGCCCGAAGCCGGCGGGGCTGGCCAGGGGCGAGCCGGGCGGCGCGATGTTGGCCGGCGCCTGCACGCCCGGCGGCACGGCGCCCAGGCCTGGCACGGACGAAGGCGGCACCGAAGGCAGGCCGCCCGCTGAATGCACGCCCGCAGGCGATGCCGCCTCGCCCGGCAGCGCCGAGAACAGGGCATTGGCCATGCGCGCGATCAGCGCCGGGTCGATGGGGGCGCCGGACGCGTCGGCGCCCGGCGAGAAGGAAGCGAGGGTCATGGCCGCTCCTTGCGCTTCACTTGTAGGTGTCCGGGTAGTCGTGGTACTTGTTCACCTCGACATCGTCCAGCACGGCCAGCGCATCGCTGGTGAGCACGGCCAGCGAGCAGTACTGCGAGATCAGGTAGGACGCGATGGCGTGGTTGTTGATGCCCATGAAGCGCACCGACAGGCCCGGCCCCTGCTCGCCCGCCAGGCCCGGCTGGAACAGGCCCACCACGCCCTGGCGCTTGTCGCCCACGCGCAGCAGCAGGATCTTGCTCTTGCCGTCGGCCACCGGCACCTTGTCGGACGGGATGAGCGGAATGCCGCGCCACGTGATGAACTGCGAGCCGAACAGGCTCACCGTGGGCGGCGGCGTGCCGCGGCGCGTGGCTTCGCGGCCGAAGGCGGCAATGGCGAGCGGGTGGGTGAGGAAGAATGCGGGCTCCTTCCATACCTTGGTGAGTAGCTCGTCCAGATCGTCCGGCGTGGGGGCACCGGTGAGCGGGAAGATGCGCTGCGCATCGGTCACCTGGGCCAGCAGGCCGTAGTCGGGGTTGTTGATCAGCTCGCTTTCCTGGTTTTCCTTGATCGTCTCGATCGTCAGGCGCAGCTGCTCCTTGATCTGGTCGTGCGGGCTGCTGTACAGGTCCGACACGCGGGTGTGCACGTCCAGCACCGTGCTCACGGCGTTCAGGAAGAATTCGCGCGGGTTTTCTTCGTAGTCGACGAAGGTGCGCGGCAGCTGGTTTTCTTCTTCCTTGGCCGTGCAGGTGACGCGGATGGATTCCGGGTTCTTGACCTTGTTCAGGCGGTAGATGCCCGCCTCCACCGGCACCCATTGCAGCAGGTGCGTGAGCCAGCGGGGGCTGATGGTTTCGAGTTGGGGGACCGTCTTGGTCGCGTTGGCCAATTGCCGTGCGGCGTTGTCACCCAAGGCGGTCGTACCGCCCACAGTTGCAGACATGGAAAACTCCGTGCGTTGTTAAAGAAAGCCTGGGCAGTGTCAAAGCTTCCAACGCATCGCTCAACAGGCTATAGCCGTCAATTGCAGTCCCCGCACGAGATTCGCATGGCCGATCGACTTGCCCCGCGTGACTAGCGCCGAGGGCCGCACGCCCAGGGCGCCGGCCAGCTTTTCCACCGTGAGCAGCGAGGCGATGGCGGCGCCCCGCTCGATCTCCCCGACGTAGGAGCGGTTCAGGTCCGAATGCTCGGCCAGCCGTTCCTGCGACCAGCCTTGCGCCTCACGCGACTGGCGCACCGCGACCCCGAAGTTCTTGATCAGTACAGACATGCGTTTCCCTGTTTCTTTTTGCTGATACTTTTACAGCGCTGCGCCCTGTTTTCGGGGGCTGCGCCGCACCTACCCTTCTCGCGACACCGCCTGCGTGACGTTGCCGCCCGGCGGCACATCGTGGGTGACCCACACGTTGCCGCCGATGACCGCCCCACGCCCCAGAGTGACCCGGCCCAGCACGGTCGCGCCCGCATAGATGACCACGTCGTCCTCCACGATCGGATGGCGCGGCAAACCTTTCTGCAAAGTCCCGTCGGCATCCGTGGGAAAGCGCTTGGCGCCCAGCGTGACGGCCTGGTACAGGCGCACGCGCTCGCCGATTACCGCCGTCTCGCCGATCACGACGCCTGTACCGTGGTCGATGAAAAAACCCGCGCCGATCTGCGCGCCCGGATGGATGTCGATGCCGGTCTGGCCGTGCGCCAGTTCGGCCACGATGCGCGCCAGCAACGGCAGGCCCAGCGTGTAGAGGCGGTGCGCGATGCGGTGGTGGATCATGGCCAGCACGCCTGGATAGCACAGCAGCACCTCGTCCACGCTGCGCGCGGCGGGGTCGCCCTGGTAGGCGGCGAGAACGTCGCTGTCCAGCAGTCGGCGGATGTCCGGCAGCGATGCGGCGAACGCCTGCGCGGCCTCCAGCGCCTGCGGCTCGATGGCCGTGCCGTCGCCCGAGCCCTGCTGGCGCGCGACGTAGCGCAGCTCCAGCCGGATCTGCGCCAGCAAGGTGTGCAGCGCCAGGTCGAGCGTGTGGCCCACGTACCAGTCCTCGCTTTCCTGGCGCAGGTCGTGCGGCCCCAGACGCATGGGAAAGAGCGCGCCCTTCAGCTGCTCCAGCGCCTGTGCCAGCGCATCGCGCGACGGAAATTCGCGCCCGCCGAGTTCCTGGGAGCGCTTTTGGGAATCGCGCCATTCGCGGCGGACGGCGTGCAGCGACTGCACGATGTGATCGATCTCGAAGACAGCCATCAAGGCCTCCTGCCTGGGATGAAAAAATGGCGGCCCTCAGCGGGCCGCCGGTGGGGCCGCGAGGCCGCCGTCAGTCCTGCACCCAGGGCAGGCGGTGATGGCGCCAGCCGTCCGACGCGCCGCGCTGCTGGCGGTCGTCGATCTCGCCTTCGAAGCCCTCGGTCACATTGAAGACATTCTGCAGGCCCGCCTTGGCCGCGGCCTCGGCCGCCAGCACCGAGCGCTTGCCGCTGCGGCACAGCAGCAGCACGGGGGCATCGCGCGTGGCGGCCTTGGCGATGGCGGCCTCCAGTTCGCGCACGAAGCGGGGGTTGCGGGTGAGCGCCGTGCCGGTGGCCCAGGCCACGTGCAGGCTGCCCGGCACATGGCCGACGAACTTGCGCTCTTCGCCTGACCGGACATCCACCAGGAGGGCCTGGCCCGCGGTGAAGAGGTCCCACGCAACCGTGGGCGGCACGCCGCCGGCGTGGGCCAGGCCCGAGGCCTGGGCGTCGTTGTGGGCGGCTTGCAGTGCGGAGGGCAGTTCGGTGTCTTGCACAGCGGTGGACATGGATCGTTCCTTTGAACCTGTGTGAATGGGTGGCTGCAGCCGTCCGTTTGGCGGGGCCTGGCCGTCCAAGCCAATGTAGAACCGCTCCGGCGCGAATCCAACGAATAAAAAATCGGTTTCTCCATCGAAAAACATCTAAGCAGCCCGTTGACTCGTTGACGGCCCACCTCGGCGCCCCGCAGCCATGAAAAAAGCCGCCAGCACCCGGGAAGGCGCTGGCGGCTTGATCGAACGCGGGCCGATCAGAAGCCCGGCAGCACGGCGCCCGTGAATTCCGTCTGGATGTACTGGCGGATTTCTTCCGACTGGTAGGCCTTCACGAGCTTGGCGACCCAGGGCTTGTCCTTGTCGGCCTCGCGCACGGCGATCAGGTTGACGTAGGGGCTCTTGGCGCTTTCCTGCGCGATGGCGTCCTTGGCGGGGTTCAGGCCGGCGGACAGCGCGAAGTTGGTGTTGACCGCGGCGGCGTCCAGATCGTCCAGCGAGCGGGCCAGTTGCGCCGCATCGAGTTCGACGAACTTCAGCTTCTTGGGGTTGGAGACGACGTCCAGCGGCGTGGCCTTCAGGCCGGCGCCTTCCTTGAGCTTGATGAGCCCCTTGTCCTGCAGCACCAGCAGCACGCGACCGCCGTTGGTCGGGTCGTTGGGAATGCCGAACTTGGCGCCTTCCTTCAGGTCTTCGAGCTTCTTGACCTTCTTGGAATACAGGCCGATCGGGAAGTTGACCGTGTAGCCCGCCGACACGAGCTTGTAGCCACGGTCCTTGACCTGCGCGTCCAGGTAGGGCTTGTGCTGGTAGCTGTTGGCATCCAGGTCGCCGGAAGCCAGCGCCGCATTGGGCTGCACGTAGTCGCTGAACTCGACGATCTGGAGCTTGAGACCGTCCTTTTCAGCGACTTTCTTGACCTGCTCGAAGATCTGCGCGTGCGGGCCGGCGGTGACGCCGATCTTCAGCGGCTTGTCCTGGGCCAGCGCGCCGGTTTGAAAGCCAACGGCCAGGGCCAAAGCGAGGGTCGATTGCAGCAGGAAACGCTTGTTCACGGAAAACACCTTTTGAGAAGAGATGTCGGCATCTTAGGGTTTGCCTTATAAAACCCATAAGAATACGTTTTCATTTCCTTACTACGGGTGGACATAAAAACAAGGGCAGATGGCGCTGCTATAAATCCTGCATGCCCTCCCATGCCACCTCTGCTCCGGATTTCGACTTGCCCACCGTGCGCGCCCTGGAAGAACGCGCATTCAATGCCTGGCCCGCCCGGCAGACCGTTTTCCATCAGGGCTGGGTGTTCCGCCTGTCCGGCGGTTTCACCAAGCGGGCCAATTCGGTCAATGCGCTGGAGCCAGGAATGCCGTTCGACGGCGTGCGCGAGGCAGCGCAAGCGCTCTACGCCAGCCAGGGCCTGCGGCCCGTGTTCCGGATCTCGCCGCTGGTGAGCGCCAGCGCCGAACAGTCGCTGCAGGACGCGGGCTATGCGCTTTTCGAGCCCACGTGGGTCATGCAGGCGCCTCTGCCGGAGGGCGCGCCGCTGCAGCCCTCGGTGGAAATCGCGCAGGCGCCGACGGCCGAATGGCTGGACGGGTTCGCCGCCGCCAACGGCGTGGCAGCGGCGCACCACGCCACGCACCATGCCATGGTGCAGTCGATCGCCCTGCCCTGCGCCTTCGCCACCGTGCGCCAGCAGGGCCGCGCCGTGGGCTTCGGCCTGGGCGTGCGCGAGCGCGGGACCGTCGGTTTGTTCGACATCGTGGTGGCGCCCGCGCACCGCGGTCAGGGCCATGGCCGCGCGCTGGTCCAGGCGCTGATGCAATGGGGCCGCGCGGGCGGTGCGGGTTCGGCCTACCTGCAGGTGCGCGGCGAGAATGCCACGGCCCGGCGGCTGTACGCCGCGCTGGGGTTCACCGACACCTACCGCTACCACTACCGGGTGCCGGCACACCCTGGATCCACCCCTTGATGCGGGCGGCCGCCGGACCACGCAATCCGGCCCGCGCGCCCTCCCTGCGGGCCGCTCAGCGGTGGCTCAGCCGGCGCACCGCCCAGTCGCCCAGGCTCTGCACGGCCTGCACGAAGAAGATCAACACGACCACCACCGCCAGCATCACGTCGGGCAGGAAGCGCTGGTAGCCGTAGCGGATGCCCAGGTCGCCCAGGCCGCCGCCGCCGATCGCGCCGGCCATGGCCGAGTAGCCCGTCAGGCTGACGAAGGTGATGGTCAGGCCCGCGACGATGCCGGGCAGCGCCTCGGGCAGCAGCACCTTCCAGACGATCTGCCCGGTGGTGGCGCCCATGGCCTGGGCCGCCTCGATCAGGCCGTTGTCCACCTCGCGCAGCGAGGCTTCCACCAGCCGCGCCACGAACGGCGCCGCGGCCAGGGTCAGCGGCACCACGGCGGCTGCCGTGCCGATGGACGAGCCCGTGATGAGCCGCGTGAACGGGATGATCGCCACCAGCAGGATGATGAACGGCGTGGAGCGCACGGCGTTCACGATCCAGCCCACCGTCTTGTTCAGCGGGCCGTTCTCCAGCACGCCGCCGCGGTCGGTCAGCCGCAGGAACACGCCCAGCGGGATGCCCAGCAGCGCGCCGACCACCCCCGAGATGCCCACCATGATGACCGTCTCCCACAGCGAGGTGGCAAACAGCTCCAGCATCATTTCCGAAAAATTCTCGAACATCTCAGACCCCGCTCTCTTCGCTCGCTTGCACTTCCTGCACCACCACCCCTTCGGCGCGCAACTGCGCGATCGCCGTGGCCAGCCGCGCGGCATCGCCGCTGGCATACACCGCGAGCGAGCCGAAGGTCTGGCCCTGGATCTCGTCGATCTGCCCGTGCAGGATCGACAGGTCCAGCCCGTGCTCGCGGATCAGGCGCGAAAGGATGGGCTGGTAGGCGCGCTCGCCGGCATACGACAGGCGCAGCAACTGGCCCACGCCGCCCTGGCCCGCAGCCCGCAGCTGCGACGCCAGGTGGCGCACGTGGTCCAGCACGCTGGCGGGCAGTTCCTGCGGCACGATCTCGTCGATCAGGCTTTTGGTGATGGGCTGCTGGGGCCGGGTGAACACGTCCAGCACCGGGCCCTGTTCCACGATGCGGCCGGCATCGATCACGGCCACGCGGTCGGCCACCTGCTTGATGACCTGCATCTGGTGGGTGATGAGCACCACCGTCAGGCCCAGCTCCTGGTTCACCTGGCGCAGCAGCGCGAGGATGGAGCGGGTGGTTTCCGGGTCGAGGGCCGAGGTGGCCTCGTCCGACAGCAGCACCTTGGGCCGGCTGGCCAGTGCCCGGGCGATGCCCACGCGCTGCTTTTGCCCACCGCTGATCTGCGCTGGATAGCGGTCGCGCAGGGCCGACAGGCCCACCAGTTCCAGCAGCGGATCGACCCGGCCGCGGATGGCGGCCTTGTCCATGCCGGCCAGTTCCAGCGGCAGGGCCGCGTTCTCGAACACCGTGCGCGAGGACAGCAGGTTGAAATGCTGGAACACCATGCCGATGTCGCGCCGCGCCTCGCGCAGTTGCGCATCATTGAGCCGGGTCAGGTCGCGACCCGCCACGATCACCTCGCCCCGGGTGGGTCGGTTCAGCAGGTTGATGACGCGCACCAGCGAGCTCTTGCCCGCACCGCTACGCCCGATGATGCCGAACACTTCGCCCGGCGTGATGTGCAGGTCGATGCCGCGCAGCGCCTCCACCGGCCCCTGCGAGCCCTGGTAAATCTGGGTGATACCCCGTAAATCGATCATGAAAATGCCATGGCGCCACCGGGGCCCGCAGGCCGCGGCGGCGCTGAAAAGGAAAAATGCGGATGCGGGAATGTACGGGCTTGCACCCCAAACGCCAACGACCCTGAAATTGGGTGCTAAGACATTGCGGTTATGTAGCCGCGCCGAAGTCGTGGCAAAACGATCTTTTCCCGCGCTGGGGTTTCGGGCCGTTCGGGATGGCCGGGCGGTGGGTCGCAGCGGGCCTCGAACCACGCCCGCCCGACACCGGATGGATTCAATTGCTATTTATTTTATAGCAATATGCCCTAGTGGATATTGTGCTGGAGGCATATTTCATCCAAAACTCCAGCCAAGGCCCCGGCTCACGCCTGGCCCCGGTTGAACCCCGTATCGAAGGTCTGCCGCACGTCCAGCCGCTGGCGCAGCAGCCCGGCCCCCAGGTAGAAGTCGGCCGTGCGCTGCTGGTCGGCCACCACCGCGGCGTCGATGTCCACCCATTTCGTCGCGCGGCGCTCGAACTGCAGCTGCGCCGCCTCCACCGGGATGCCGATGATGCGCGACAGCGATTCGGCGAACGGCCGGGCGTTGCGGTACGACCAGAGTTGCGCGCGCTCCACGCGCTCCTTGAAGTCGCGCAGGGCCTCGCGCTTGGTGTCCAGCGCCCCCTGCGTGGCCGCGAGAAAGCTGAGCCCGCTCGACAGCCCCCGCCCGTTGACCAGCACCCGCGCGTGCCCGCTTGTTTCGGCCAGCGCCGTGTACGGTTCCCAGGTGGCCCAGGCATCGACCGAGCCCTGGGTGAGCGCCAGCTTGGAGTCGGCCGGCGGGATGAACCGCACGTCGGCGTCCGCACCCTTCAGGCCCGCGGACTCCAGCGCCTTGAGCGTGACGAAGTGGCCGATGGAGCCGCGGTTGGTGGCGATGCGCTTGCCCTTGAGGTCGGCCGACGTCTTCAAAGGCGAGTCGGGCCGCACCAGCACCGCCGTGCCGTACGGGTCGGAGCGGTTGGCGGCGAATGCCCGCACCTGGCTGCCGGCCGCCAGGGTGAAGAGCAGCGGCGCGTCGCCGATGGGACCGAAGTCCACCGCGTTCGCGTTCAGCGCCTCGGCCAGCGGGGCGGCGGCCGGGAACTCGCTCCACTGGATGTCGTAGGGCAGGCCCTTCAACTCGCCCGCCGCCTCCAGCAACGCGCGCAGCCCGCCTTTCTGGTCGCCCGCGCGCAGTGCGATCCGCTGCTGCGCGTGCCCCAGCACGGGCGAGAGAAAGGACGCCGCGGCCACCGAGGCCGTCATGAAGCGGTGGAAATGTCGCCGTTGCAAGGCCATGGAAGCTCCGTGTTCTGAAAGGGAAGAAAAAGGCAGAGGAAAAGGAAGGAGACGGCGCCACCGCGCCCGGCGTGCCAGCGATCACAGCCCCAGCACGCGGCGCCCGGCGGCGAGATAAACGCTGTCGTCCTGCGGGGTGTGTACGCGGCCGCACAGCACGTCGCGCAGGTGGCGCTCCAGCGGGTTTTTGCGCGCCAGGCCGTGGTTGCTGGTCAGCACCAGGGCCGACTGCACCGCTTCGATGGCGTTGTGGGTGGTGGTGGCCTTGACCAGCCCGCTCTCCTCGGAGGGCAGCGGAGCGCCGGTGTCGAGCGCGGCGGCCAGCCCGGCGATGAGCCGGTCGTTGGTGAACAGCAGGCCTTCGATGCGGCCCACCGCCTCCTGCGCGCGCGCCAGCGTGGCCAGCGGCGCGCCCAGGCTGGCCGGCTTTCGCTCCTGCAGAAAACCCACCAGCCAGTGGCGCGCCGCACGGGCCACACCGGTGTAGAGCGAGCCCAGCATCACCGCCATCTCGGCCTGCATGGCGGGCTCGCCTCGCGCCCAGTCCTTGGGCAGCCGCAGCTCCAGCACGTGGTCGGCGGGCACCGCCACCTCATCGAACAGCACATCGTGGCTGCCACTGGCCCGCAGGCCCAGGTGGTCCCATGTGGCCTCGATGCGCACACCGGGCTGGCCGGCCCGCACGAGGAAGGAGCCCGTGCGCGGCTCGGCATCGTCCGTGCGCGCCCACACCACGTACCAGCGCAGCGCCGGCGCGCCGGTGCTGTACACCTTGTGCCCGCTGAGCCGCCAGCCCTCTGCCGTGCGCCGCGCCACGGTGGCCGGCAGCCCGCCGCGCGCGGGCGAGCCCAGCTCGGGCTCCACCCGCAGCGCGTTGATGAGCGACACGCCCTGCACCGCCTCCTGCACCAGCTGGCGCGCCCGCTCCACCGGCCACGCGGTGCCCGGCCGGCCCATGCCGCGGTGCTGGATGTACTGCATCGTCAGCACCAGGGCCGTGGCGGGGCAGCCTTGCGCCACCGCGCCGATCACTTCGCCCAGTTGCGCGGCACTCACGCCCTGCCCGCCCAGGGACCGGGGTGCGGCGAGCGCCAGCAGCCCGGCCTGCTGCAGGTCGGCGAAGTTCTGGTGCGGAAAACTGGCCTCGCGGTCGTGCGCCGCCGCGCGCGCGCCGAACTCGGCGGCCAGCGTGCGGGCCCGCTGGCCGGCGGTGAGCGGTGCGTTCACTGCAGCACCCCGGGGTCTTCGCGCACCACGGTCTCGAACAGGCTCTTGAACGTGAAATGCGCCCCGCCCGGCCCGCCGATCTGGCCATGGGTATGGCGCGCCACCTCGTGGCGGATGGACTGCGGCGTGCCCGCGGCCTCGGCCAGCAACTGGGTGTGGCAGGCGTTTTCCAGCGCGATGTACCACCACGCGGCCGACTCCACGCTGGGCCCGGCCGTGAGGATGCCGTGGTTCTTCAGGATGACCGCCTTGCGCGCGCCCAGCGCCTCGCTGATGCGAAAGCCCTCGTCCGTCTCCCACACCACGCCCGTGAAGTCGTCGAACAGCGCATGGTCTTCGTAGAAGATGCAGGCGTCCTGCGACAGCGGATCGAGCGTGCGCCCCAGCGTGGACCATGCCTTGCCGTACGTGGAGTGCGTGTGCGCGGCGGCCACGATGTCGGGCCGCGCCTCGTGCAGCGCGGCGTGGATGGCGAACGCCGCGCGGTTGAGCGGCCCCTCGCCGATGGCGATCTCGCCGCGCGCGTTCACCAGCAGCAGGTCCGACACGCGGATGCGCGAGAAGTGCAGGCCCAGCGGGTTCACCCAGAAGTGGTCGTGCCACTCGGTATCGCGCGCCGTGATGTGGCCCGCCAGCCCGTGGTCGAAGCCATGCCGCGCGAACAGGCGAAACGCCACCGCGAGCTGCTCCTGCCGGTGGCGGCGCTCGGCCTCGACCGTGGGGCGCGGCGGCGGCGCGTCGAACCAGTCCTTGCGCTGGGGATCGGGGCGGCGCTGCAGCGCGGTGGTCGGGAGCGAGAGAACGGCAGACATCGTGGGATGGGCTTTCGGTCGGGAACGAGGGATGGAACTGCGCCCACCTTAGGAGCGTGCGGCGCCCCCACCAACGAAGAAAAGCGCGTGAACACATGCGGTTTCGGCATGAGGCGCACCCAGGGGCCGGCGCGGCTTTTCCGCATGAGCTTGCTACGGATCCGTCGTTGGCGACGGCACCCGCCGGCCGCACGCTCGGGCCTTCGATCCAACCGCCCGAAGCGAGGACCTTCCATGCGCCCCGACACCGCCACCCATCCCCCGTTCCCGCAGCGCCGTGCGCTGCTGCAACGCTCGCTGGCCGCCGGTGCCGCCGCCGCGCTGGGCCTGCCGGCCCTGGCGCGGCCATCGGCCGCGGGGCCCGACCTGTCCGGCGTCACCTTGCGCATCGGCACCTACAAGGGCCTGTGGCGCCCGCTGATCAGCGCGGCCGGCCTGGCCAACACGCACTACCGCATCGAGTGGCGCGAGTTGAACAACGGCGTGCTGCACATCGAGGCCATCAACGGTGATGCGCTGGACCTGGGGTCGGGCAGCGAGATTCCCGCGCTGTTCGCGGCGCGGCAGAAGGCCCAGGTGCGCTTCGTGGCCGTGACGCGCGAGGATTTGAACAACCAGGTCACGCTCGCCCGAAAGGATGCATCCATCCAGCGCATCGCCGATCTGAAGGGCAAGCGCGTGGGCTATGTGCGGGCCACCACCTCGCATTACTTCCTGAGCCGCCAGCTGGCCGAGGCGGGCCTGTCGTTTGCGGACATCACGCCGGTCAGCCTCACGCCGTCCGATGGCCTGTCGGCCTTCGACCGGGGCGATCTGGATGCCTGGGCCATCTACGGCTACAACGGCCAGATCGCCCGGCTGCGCTACGGCGCACGGGTGCTTAAGACCGGCGTGGGATACCTGTCGGGCAACTTTCCGCTCTATGCCAACCCGCGCGCGGTGGCCGATCCGCTGCGCCATGCGGCCCTGGCCGACTACCTGCAGCGGCTGCGCCGCGCCTACCTGTGGGCCAACGGCAATTACCTGGACTACGCACGGGCCCAGGCCGCGGAAACCCGGGTGCCGGTGGGCGATCTGATCGAGCTGTGGAACAACCGCAGCACCGACTACGACCTGCGCCCCGTGACCGATGCCGTGGTGCAGGGCCACCAATCCGTGGCCGATGCCTTTCAGCAACTGGGGGTGCTGGACGGCAAGGCGCAGGTGGCGCCGCTGTGGGACCGCAGCTTCGGCCCGGTGCTGGCGGGGGCGGACCCCGCCGCCGCCTGAGCGCCGCGCTCCACACGCTCAGACCGCCGCAGCGGTGGCGGCCCCGCGGCCCGGCAGGCACCGCACGGCCAGGGCCGTGGCCGATGCGGCGGTGGCCAGCGCCACCACTCCCAGCCAGCCCCACTGCGCCAGCGCCAGGCTGCCCAGCGCCGCACCGGCCGACATGCCCACGAACATGCCGGTGAACAGCAGCGCGTTCAGGCGGCTGCGGGCGGCGGGCTCGATGCCGTACACGATGGTCTGGTGCGCCACCAGCGTGGCCTGCACCCCGAAGTCGAACCCGATGGCGCTCGCCACGATCAGCCCCAACTGGGCTTGCGGCGGCAGCCAGTGGGCCAAGCCCATGGCAGCGAACGAGACCACGGCCAGCCCGGCGCCGAGCCGCGTCACCCGCTCCGGGCCGCTGCGGTCGGCGATGCGGCCGGCCAGCGGCGCGGCCAGGGCACCCGCCGCCCCCGCCAGCCCGAAGGCCCCGGCCGCAGCGCTGCCCAGGTGGAACGAGCCGTGCAGCATCACCGCCAGCGTGGACCAGAACGCGCTGAACCCCATCGACAGCAGCCCCTGCGCCCAGGCCGCGCGGCGCAGCGCTCCATGGCGGCGCCAAAGCGCCACCATCGAACCGATCAGCGCCCGGTAGGGCAGCGTGGTCGTGGGCTCGAACTTCGGCAGGCCACGCCATGCGGCCACGCCCACGAGTGCGATGGCGCCCGCCGCCGCCACATACACCGCACGCCAGCCGAAATGCTCGGCCACGAAACCGCTCACCACGCGCGACAGCAAGCTGCCCAGCAGCAGCCCGGTCATCACCGTGCCCACCACCTTGCCGCGGTGCGCCACGGGCGCCAGGGTGGCCGCGGCCGGCACCACGTCCTGGGCCAGTGTGGCGGACAGTCCCACGGCCAGGCTGGCGGCCAGCAGCCAGCCGATGCCCGGCGCGAAGCCGCTCAGCAGCAGGGCCAGGGCCAGGACCGCCGCCTTGGCCAGGATGATGCGGCGGCGGTCGTAGCGGTCGCCCAGCGGGGCCAGCAGCAGGATGCCCAGCGCATAGCCCAGTTGCGTGAGCGTGGGCACCAGGCCCACCGCCCGGTCGCCGGCGTGGATGTCCGCGCCCAGCACGCCCAGCATGGGCTGGCTGTAGTAGAGCGAGGCCACGCTCAGGCCTGCGGCCGTGGCCAGCAGCAATAACAGCGGAGCCGGCACGCCCGTGGAACCACCACCGGGGGCTGCATGCGCGTTGGGAATGGAAGACATGGGGAAGACCCTTGAATGAAAAGCGATGGGGCGGAGTGTGTGCGATGCAACCCCGTCTGGGTAGTGGGCTGCGGCGCAGATCTGCTATACGCTTGGCGCATGAAGCGAGCCGCCACCCCATCTGCCGCCACACCCCTTGCCGGCGTGGACCGCATCGAACTGATGCAGACCTTCGTGCGCATCGTCGAGGCCGGCAACCTGTCGGCCGCCGCGCAGCAGTTGGGCACCACACAACCCACGGTGAGCCGGCGTCTGCAGGCGCTGGAGCGGTCGCTGGGACTCAGGCTGCTGCAGCGCTCCACCCATGTCATGAAGCTCACCGAAGACGGCGAGCGCTGCTTCGCGCATGCCAAGGCGCTGCTGGACGACTGGCGCGCGATGGAGGCCGACCTGCGCGGCGCGCACGATGCCCCGCGCGGCACGCTGCGCGTGCTGGTGCCCCACGCCTTCGGGCAGGAGCAGCTCATCGCGCCGTTGGTGGACTACCTGCGGCAGTATCCCGAGGTGTCGGTCGAGTGGCTGCTGCACGACCGCCGGCCCGACTTCATCGCCGAGGGCATCGACTGCGCGGTGCAGGTCGGGGCGGTGGACGACCCCTCGGTCGTCGCCATCCACCTGGCCGAGGTGCCGCGCATCGTCGTCGCGGCGCCGCAGCTGTTGCCGGGCGGCGCCGTGCCCGAGCACGCGAGCGCGCTGCGCGACCTTCCCTGGCTGGCCCTGCGCACCTACTACCAGCGCGAGGTGTCCCTCACCCGCGTGCCGGACGGCGCGGTGGAGCGCTTCGCCATCCACCCGCGCATGGGCACCGACAGCCTCTATGCCCTGCGCAGCGCGGCGCTGGCGGGCCTGGGCGCGGCGATTGCCTCCGCCTGGGCGGTGGAGGCCGACCTGCGCCAGGGCCGCCTGCGGCACCTGGCGCCCGCGTGGCAGGCGGCGCCGTTGCCGGTGTACCTGGTGTATCCACATGCGCGGTTCTACCCGGCGCGGCTGCGGCGGTTTCTGGATGCGATGCGCGCTACCCTGCCAACCTTGACCGGCATGCGAGCGCCAGGCGGAGCCGGGTGACAGGGCCGGCCTACCAGGACGAATAGAATGCGAATAGTTCGCATCCCTGCCCTCCGCCTTCGCTTGCCCACATGCCCACTTCACTGCACCCTGCGGTCGTCGCCACCGTTGACGCGATCTATCGGTCCCACCACGGTTGGCTTCTCGGTTGGTTCCAGCGGCGGCTGGGCAGCGCGTGCCAGGCGGCCGATCTTGCGCACGACACCTTCCTTCGCCTGATGGCGTCGCGCGATGTGGCGGCGTTGCGCGAACCGGGTGCTTTCCTGCGCACCCTGGCGCATGGCGTGGTGGTGAACCACTGGCGGCGGATCGACATCGAGCGTGCCTGGGCCGCGGCAGTCTCGGCTCAGCCTGAGCCGGTCACCCCGTCCCCGGAGGAGCGCGCGGTGGCGCTCGAGACGCTGTGCCGCATCGACGAAATGCTCGATCGGCTCAATCCCAAGGCGCGCAGCGCCTTCCTGCTATCGCAGCTCGACGGCCTGGGCTATGCCCAGATCGGCGAGCAACTCGGGGTATCGGAGCGGATGGTCAAGAAATACATGGCCCAGGCGATGCTGCAGTGTCTTTTGCTGGCAGGCGAATGACGGAGGCGGGGGAGGCGTCCCCCTCCTTCGAGGACCTGCAGCAGGCGGCAGATTGGTTCGCCGTGCTGCAGGGCGGCGCAGTCAGCGAAGAGGAACGGCAGGAATGGCAGCGCTGGCTGGACATCGGGCCCCGCCAACGTGCGGCCTGGGACCAGGTGCTGGCCGTGTCGGACGTCTTCGCCGGCGCTGCCAACCCTTTGGCGCGGCAGGTGCTGGAGCGCCGCCCTGCCGTATCGCGGCAACGGCGCACCGTGCGACGCGCCCTGCTGGTGGCGCCCGCAGCGGTCCTTGCCGGCTGGACGCTGTCGCAGTTTGGCCCTTGGCGCGGATGGGTCGCTGCCTATCGGACCGACACGGGAGAGCAGCGCGCCGTCGCCTTGTCCGACGGCAGCGAACTGTGGCTCAACACGGCGACGGCCCTGGATGTTGATTACTCCGCCACGCTGCGCCGCCTTGTGCTTCATCAGGGGGAGGTGCTCATCACCTCCGGCCATGACCCTTCCAGTCCGCCAAGACCCTTGGTGGTGGACGTGGCACCCGGAAGGCTCACGGCGCTGGGCACCCGTTTTTCCGTGCGTTACCAAGATGACGGCGGTGTCAGCATGGATGTGTTCGAGGGCGCGGTACGCGTGGCGCCCCGAGGCCGAGGCGAGCCGGTCGTCGTCCCTGCAGGGCGTGGCGCGCTGCTGCTTCACGACCGGGTGGACCTGACGCCAGGACAGGCAGGCGCGCTACCGGACTGGCAGCGCGGCATGTTGGTGGCTGACGGCATGCGGCTGGGCGACTTCATTGCCGAGCTGCGCCGCTACCGGCGCGGTTACCTGGCCTGCGCGCCGGAGGTGGCGGATTTGCGCATCGTCGGCTCCTACCCGCTCGCGGATACCGACCGCATCCTGTCGGCCCTGCAGGCCACCTTGCCGGTGCAAGTCCGCCAGCCCATGCCCTGGTGGACCGTGGTCGAGGCCCGCGCCAGTCCGGCCGCAGGAGCTGCCGCGCGTTGATTTTTTTGGGCAGCGGGGTTCCCCTTTCGCGGGTTGGATTGGCATACCCCATGCCGACCCAACTTTTTTCTGAACCCACCGCCACCATGCCTGCCTACCCGACCTTGCCACGCCGTCTTTCGGTTTCACCCCTGCTGCGCCCAGTGCGCCCCCGTGCGCTGCGGTTCGCCGCAGTCGCGGCGGTGCCTCTCGCGGCCTGCATCGCGGCCATGCCGGTGCAGTCCCAAACCGCGGCGCCTGCCGCACGGGACTACGCCATCGCCGCCGGTCCATTGAGCACAGTGCTGAGCCAGTTCGCGGGCCAGTCCGGTATCTTGCTGTCGTCGAACGCAGCGCTCACCGAGGGCATTGCCAGCGCGGGCGTGCGCGGGCGCCTGACCGTGGACGAGGGCCTGGCCCTCGCTTTGGAAGGCACCGGCCTGCGGGCTGTGGCGGCCCCCGGCGGGATCTACACCTTGCAACGCAGCGCACCCACTGCTGCCATGCCCGAAGTCCGCGTCACAGGCCAACGTCCGGCAGCGAGCGCTGCGACCCTGGCGCCGGTGACCGTCACCGCTGCCGCAGAGGTGGAGTCGGGCAAGGGGCCAGGCACCGGTTTCGTCGCACGCCGGGCCACCGGCGGTACCAAGACCGACACGCCGCTGATGGAAACACCCCAGTCCATCTCGGTCGTCACGCGCGGCCAGATGGAATCCCAGGGGGCCACCACGCTGGTGGAAAGCCTGCGCTACACGCCGGGGATCGTCGCGCAGTACGGAAACACCGATTTGCGCTACGACTGGTTCACCCTGCGCGGCTTCACCCCGCCGGCGCGCTACCTCGACAACCTGCGCCTTCCCTTCGGTGCGCGTGGCTATTCGCAGCCCCGCATCGAACCCTGGGGACTGGAGCGCACCGAAGTTGTCAAGGGACCGTCGTCCGTTCTGTACGGGCAAGCCGCGCCAGGCGGGCTCATCAACATGGTCAGCAAGCGCCCGACCGTGGTGCCGGTGCGCGAGATCGAACTGCAGGCGGGCAGCCACGAGCGCAAGCAGGCCGCCTTCGACCTCGGCGGGGCATTGGACGCCGACGGCGTCTGGAGCTATCGGCTGGTGGGCCTGCGCCGCGAAGCCGACACCTCGTTCGATGCGGTATCGGAGAAGAAGACCTACTTCGCCCCGTCACTGACGTTTCGCCCGGCGGATGCGACCCAGGTCACCCTGCTGGGCCAGTGGCAGTCCCTCGATTCGCCCGGCGGAGGCGGGGCACCCGCCCTGCCCGCTGCGGGCACGTTGGATACCAGCAGGTATGCCGCGCTGCCGACCCGCACCTTCGTCGGCGAGCCAGGCTTCGACCGCTACCAGAATCGGCAGCGCTTCGTCGGCTACGAAGTGGAGCACCGCCTTGCAAGCGACCTCACGCTGCGGCAGAACCTGCGTTACGGCAAGGTCACCGCAGAAACGCGCCGCATCCAGGCCTTTTGCCAGAGCGCCTGCAACCCCGCGGCCCTGGCACGCTATGCCTGGGCTTTTCCGGAAGCGGTGGACCTGTGGACGGTGGACACGCAGGCGCAGGCCGATTTCCGCACCGGCTCGGTCGCGCACACCGTGCTGGCCGGCATCGACTTTTCGGACGAGCGGGCGACCTATGACGAGAGCAACCTGCGGGTGCTTGCCAAGCCTTTCAACGCCTACCAGCCGGTGTACGGCACCGACAGCGGCGTGGTGCCGACGGTAGGCACCCATATCGAACAAAAGCGTCGCCAGGTGGGTGTTTATGCGCAGGACCAGATGCGGTGGCAGCGCTGGACCGGCGTGTTCGCCGGCCGATACGACCGGGCAGACACGGCCACCCGCACGCTGACCACGGCCACCGGCCGGTCGGTGGCCACGGACCAGGAAGACGGCCAATGGACCGGCCGCGCCGCGCTCATGTACACGCTGGACAGCGGCGTGGTGCCCTACATCAGCTACTCCACCTCGTTTCAGCCCGCGGCCGGCACCGACCGCCTCGGCGGGGTCTTCGATCCCACGACCGGGCGCCAGGCCGAAGTGGGCGTGAAGTACCAGCCGCAGGGATCGTCCGCCCTGTTCACGGCCTCCGTTTACGAGCTGACCCAGCGCAATGTGCTCACGCCGGATCCGCTGAGCCGGTCGTTCAACGAGCAGACGGGCGAGGTGCGGGTGCGCGGACTGGAGCTGGAGGCGCGTGGCCCCCTCGCCCGGGGCCTGGACGCCATTGCGTCCTATGCCTACACCGACAGCCGCGTGACACGCGCCAACGCCAACGCGGCCGGCAACAGCATCCAGAACCATCGGTTCGCCTTCGTGCCGCGGCAGCAGGCGGCGCTGTGGCTGGACTATGCGCTGCAAAGCGAAGACTTCGCCGGCTTGTCGGTGGGCGCGGGTGCGCGGCACACGGGCAGCAGCTATGGGGACAACGCCAACCTCTTCCTCGTGCCCAGCGTCACGCTGTTCGACGCCGCCATCCGCTGGGACCTGGGCCGGGTGCAGGCATCGCTCAAGGGCGTACGGCTGGCACTGAACGTGGCCAACCTCACCGACAAGCGCTACGTGGCCTCGTGCATCGCATCCACGGGGTGCTACTACGGCGAGCGGCGCAGCGTCTATCTGACGGCGCGCTACAGCTGGTGATCCAGAACGGCGAGCGCGGTGGGCTGCCCCGAGCACACCGCGCTCGGGGAAACGGGACACAACGGAATCAGGCCACCTTCAACGCCGCCCGGTTCGCATTCACCCGATCCCGCTCGGCCACCTTCGCACGCACCAGCGGCAACAGTTCGCGGCCGTACTCGATCGCATCCACCAGGGGGTCGAAGCCCCGGATCAGGAACGTGGTGATCCCCAAGTCGTAGTACCTGAGCAGCGCGTCGGCCACCTGCTCGGGCGTGCCCACGAGCGAGGTGGAGTTGGACCGCCCGCCGGTTTCGCGCGCGATGGCCGTCCACAGCCGCTCGTCCACGCGGTCGCCCTTGGCTGCATCGGCCAGCAGGCGCTGCGCGCCCTCGCTCTGCTGCGGGCCGGTGCCGCGCGCGTGGCCCTGGGGCACGCCCAGGCGGCGGGTGGTTTCCAATATCTGGTCTGCGCGGGCCCAGGCCTCTTCCTCGGTGCGGCCCAGGATGGGACGGAACGAGATGCTGAATTCGATGTGCCGGCCATGCTGCGCGGCCTCGGCGCGCACCTGGCGCACCAGGTCGCCGGCCTGGGCGAGCGACTCGCCCCACAGGGCATACACGTCGGCATGCTTGCCGGCCACCTTCAGCGCGGGCGCGGAGGCGCCGCCGAAGTAGATGGGCACATAGGGCGCCTGCAGCGGCTTGACCTCGGACGCGGCGCCCTTCACCTGGTAGTAGGTGCCGTGGTGGTCGAAGGGGCGGTCCTCGGTCCACACGCGCCGCAGCAGCGTGAGGTATTCGTCGGTGCGGGCATAGCGCTCGTCATGGCCCAGGAAATCGCCGTCGCGCTGCTGGTCGGCATCGGAGCCGCCCGAGATGTAGTGCACCGCCACACGGCCGCCGGTGTAGTGGTCCAGCGTGGCCAGTTGGCGCGCGGCCAGGGTCGGCGCCACAAAGCCGGGGCGGTGCGCCAGCAGGAAGGCGATTTTCTGCGTCGCCCAGGCGGCGTAGGCCACGGTCAGCAGCGTGTCGGGGCCGGTGCCGCTGGCCGGCACCAGGATGCGGTCGAAGCCCGCGTGCTCATGCGCCTGGGCAAAGGCCCGCACGTACGCCGGGTCCACGGCCGGGCCCTTGCGGGCGATGGTTTCTGACACCTCGTGCGGCTGGATCATGCCGATGAACTGGACACCCATGGAGACTCCTTGAAGGAACGTGAGACAGACAGCGAGCCACCGATGATGGGCACCGCGCCCACCCGCGCCAACGAAGAAAAACGCCTGTGGTCATTCGGTTTCTGCCGGGGGGCGCTGTCGGTCCGGGGCGCTGGAGGAAAGAAGAAAAACATGCATGCATATGAAAAACCCGCTTCCCTTGCCGGTGGCCGGGCTGGTGCAATGGCGGCATGCCAACCGCCCCCTCGCCCACCGCCCCCGTGAACAACCCGCCCAACACGGCCCGCCTGCGCCACTTCGTGCAGCAGATCGCCGCCCTGCTGGAGCCCCGACCGGCCGAGCCCGACCTCCTCGCGCGCGGGAGTGCCCTGCTGGCCGACCTGGTCTCGCACGACGACTGGCTGCCGCCGGAATATGCCCAGCCTGATCCCGAGCGTTACCAGCAATACCTGCTGCATGCCGATGCGCTGGGGCGTTTTTCGGTGGTGAGCTTTGTGTGGGGGCCGGGCCAGGCCACGCCCATCCACGACCACACGGTGTGGGGCCTGGTGGGCATGCTGCGCGGCGCGGAACTGTCTCAGGCCTACGGGCAGGACGGCGATGGCCGGTGGCAGCCCCGCGGCGCCCCCCACCGGCTGCAGCCGGGCGACACCGAGGCCGTCTCGCCCACCATCGGCGACGTGCACCGCGTGAGCAACGCGCTGGCCGACGAGACATCCATCAGCATCCACGTGTACGGCGCCAACATCGGGGCCGTGCAGCGGTCGGTGTACCGCGAGGACGGATCCGTGCGCCCCTTCGTCTCCGGCTACAGCAACGCCACCCTGCCCAACCTCTGGAACCAGCCGCTCGCCGGCCCGGCCTCCCACACCGCTCCCTCCGCCTCCGCCGCCCCATGAGTGCCATGACCGATACCACCGCCTTTGCCACCACCCGCCCCCAACAGGTCCGCCAGGCCCTGCTCGACCAGCAGGAGATCGCACTGCTCGACGTGCGCGAAGAGGCCCCGTTCGCCGAAGGCCACCCGCTCTTCGCCGCCAACCTGCCCGCCGGGCGGATCGAGCTGGACGCCTGGACCCGCATTCCCCGCCGGACCACGCCCATCGTGGTGTACGACCATGGCGAAGGCCTGGCCGAGCCCGCGGCGCGCACCCTGCGCGCGCTGGGCTACACCGACGTGTCGCTGCTGGAAGGCGGCCTGCAGGGCTGGAAGGAGGCCGGCGGCGAGCTCTTTATCGACGTGAACGTGCCCAGCAAGGCCTTCGGCGAACTGGTGGAGAGCGAACGCCACACGCCCTCGCTGCCGGCCGAGGAGGTGCAGGCGCTTCTGCAGGCCAAGGCCGACGTGGTGGTGCTGGATGCGCGCCGCTTCGACGAATACCAGACCATGAACATCCCGGGCGGCATCAGCGTGCCCGGCGCGGAGCTGGTGCTGCGCGCCCAGGCGCTCGCGCCCGATCCGGCCACCCGCATCATCGTGAACTGCGCCGGGCGCACGCGCAGCATCATCGGCACGCAGTCGCTGGTGAACGCGGGCCTGCCCAACCCCGTGGCCGCGCTGCGCAACGGCACCATCGGCTGGCTGCTGGCCGGCCAGACGCTGGAGCATGGCGCCGACCGCCGCTTCCTGCCGGTGCCGCCGGAGCAGCGCGCTGCTGCCGCCGCCCGCGCCCGTGCGGTGGCGGACCGCGCTGGCGTGCGCCGGGCCAGCCCGGCCGATCTCACCCGCTTCGCCGCCGAGGCCGGCCGCACCACCTACCGCTTCGACGTGCGCACGCCCGAGGAGTACGAGGCCGGGCACCTGCCCGGTTTTCGCAGCGCGCCGGGCGGCCAGCTCGTGCAGGAAACCGACCATGCGGCGCCCGTGCGCGGCGCCCGCATCGTCCTGGCCGACGACGACGGTGCCCGCGCCAACATGACCGCCTCCTGGCTCGCCCAGATGGGTTGGGACGTGTGGGTGCTGGACGGCGCCGATCCTGCCGCCGCGCTGGAGACGGGCCAGCCCCCGCCGCTCGCGCCCGAGCCGCACGGGCCGCTGACCTGGGTCGCGCCGCGGCAGCTCGCCCGCTGGCTGCGCGAGGAGCCCGAGGGACACACGGTGGTGCTGGACTTCACCGCGAGTGCCGCCTATGTGCGGCGCCACATTCCGGGCGCCTGGTTCGTCCTGCGGTCGCAACTGGCCCAGGCGCTGGCGCACATACCGGCCGGCAGCCGCTACGTGCTGACCTGTGGCACCAGCGCCCTCGCCCGCCATGCAGCCGAAGCCGTCGCCCGGCTGACCGGTGCGCCCACCGCCGTGCTGCAGGGGGGCACGCAGGCCTGGATCACTGAAGGCCTGCCGCTGGAACAAGGCGAAACGCGCCTGGCCTCCCCACGCATCGACCGCTACCGCCGCCCCTATGAAGGCACCGACGCCCCGCGCGAAGCCATGCAGGGCTATCTGGACTGGGAGTTCGGGCTGGTGGAGCAACTGGCGCGCGACGGCACGCACGGCTTTGCGGTCGCCTGAAGGATTTGCTATTCAATTGATAGCATTACAGGCATGAAACCCTAGGGCATCTGGCCCAAAAGGCTTCAAGCTTTCAGCCTTGAGTTCTGCCGCCGCCTGCGGCGTCAATGCAGGGCCTCAACACCGCCTCGAAGTCGTTCATCGCCTGCGCCGCGCCCAGGTCGGCGAGGTAGGCACCGCCGGCCTTGAGGGCCAGCGTGGCCTCGCCGCCCCCGGGCGGGCGCTCTATGCGCACGCGAAAGCCGCTGCGGTTCCACTCCTGAAAGTGGCCCGACTCCAGCAGGCCCTGTGCATCGTCCCTGCGCGTGATCCCCGGCCACGCACTGCTGGTCTCGGACATGCGCGCCAGGCTGGCCGCGGCGCAGTCGAAAAGTTGCGGGTTGGAGAGGTCGGCGGGCACGGCCAGAACCCGCGATGCGCTCGGCGGATAGCCGGCCGTGCCGGTCAGCGCGCAGCCTGACAGCACGCAGGCCAGACCGGCCGCCACGCCCATCGCGGGCCATCGCATCCTGCAACGGAGTGGCGTCGCGCTGGCTGGCATGGCGGTTCCTTCGGGTGAGAGATTTCGGGCCCCTAATGGACCATGCCGGGCCATTCCAGCCAACCCCCCTTCGGTGGGGGCGCCACGAAATCGGCATGGCGCGGCGGCACCGGGCCCAGGCGGAGCGGCTCACTACAATCGGCCCGCCATGCACAACCGCCACGATCCCCGCGTCCTGCCCATGCGCGACGGGGTGAGCCCCAGTTGCGTGGCACTGCCCTCGACTGGCGAAGGCAGCCTGCTGGACTTCCTGGTGGAGCGCTTGCCCGCCGTGGGCCGTGAAGGCTGGCTGCAACGCATGGCCGCACGCGAGGTGGTGGATGAGTTCGGCGTGCCGGCCACGGCCGAGCGGCCCTTCGCCCCCGGCATCCGGCTGTACTACTACCGGGCCCTGGAGCAGGAAACCGCCATCCCCTTCGAGGAAGCCGTGCTCTACCGGGACGACCACATCCTCGTGGCCGACAAGCCGCATTTCCTGCCCGTGGTGCCCACGGGCCGTTACCTGCAGCACACGCTGCTGGTGCGGCTCAAGCGCCGCCTGAACCTGCCCGACCTCACGCCCGTACACCGCATCGACCGCGACACGGCCGGGCTGGTGCTGTTTTCGGTGCAGCGCGAAACGCGCGGCGCCTACCAGGCCCTCTTCCGTGACCGCCGCATCGCCAAGACTTATGAAGCCGTCGCGCCGTGGCGCGACGACCTGGCCTTTCCCCGCGAGCACGCCAGCCGCATGGAGGAAAGCCCGCAGTTCTTTCGCATGCAGGAAGTGCCGGGAGAACCCAACACGCTCACGCGCATCGAGGTGCTGCAGGTGGCCGGCGCCTGGGCCCGCTACCACCTGTCGCCCGTGACGGGCAAGCGCCACCAGTTGCGCGTGCACATGGCCGCGCTGGGGCTGCCGCTGCGCGGCGACGCGTTCTATCCCGTGGTCAACGATCCGCCCGAGGGCGACTTTTCGCAGCCGCTGCAGTTGCTGGCGCGGTCGCTGGCGTTCGACGATCCGGTGACGGGCGCCGCGCGGCGTTTCGACAGCGCCCGCGAACTGCGGCCGCTGGACGGAGGGGTGGATTGATCGAACCGCGCCCCGCCGTGCCTATAATCCGCACCGCTGCGGGTGTAGTTCAATGGTAGAACGGCAGCTTCCCAAGCTTCATACGAGGGTTCGATTCCCTTCACCCGCTCCACTTCTGGCTACCTGCTGATCCATCGCGATTCCATCGATGTAAAAGTCTGACTTCCGCTCAGTCTTCATTCATCGGTTGGAAATTGGCGAGTGAAGTCTCCACATGCCAATCATCGGCATCCGCTTGTTCAGCGCTTCGAACGAAGCGCGCTCTTTCCTTCCATCCCGCCCGCGTATCACTGTGTCATCGCAAATGACCAGTCAACGATCGAAGCCCGTACCGCCTGCAGGCCAGCATCGATCGATGACGAATTCAGGCATGGAATGCCTTCTCGTGGTAGAAATATTCTTTGACAGGCAAACCCAGGGCCCATCGCGCTGCGTTCTGCTTTCCCAACGTTTCAGCTGACCTTGATGACGCCTTGAATTCAAGCCCTGACCTTACGCTTTGCGACCGAGAGCCCATCCAAATCCCAGGCGCCATACAGTCTCATGGCCATATGCTGGTACTGGACGGAGACACTTTGGCCCTGCGGGCGTGGAGTGCAAACTGGACAGGCCTTGCTGTGGCAGCCTTGGCACAACTCGAACGAGAAGCGCTTCGTTCGGTTCCGCCGGATGGCACTTCAGTGCAGGTCGGGATGCTGGAATTTGCACAGGAAAGACACATCTGCTGGGCCCACCGACACGCCACGCAGTTGATCGTGGAGTGCGAGCCGCAGTCCAAAGTGATGCGTCCGGAAGAGCCGATCTACGGTGTGGCGCGTGATTTTCTTCCAAAACTTCAAGCGGCTGAAACGGTAGATGATCTAACCCAGTTGGCTGCGCAAGAGCTTCAGCGATTGACGGGGTTTGGCCGCAGCCTGATCTATCGGTTTGATCACCAAGGACATGGAGAGGTACTCGCGGAAGTCGTACTGCCCGGTTACGACAGCTACCTGGGTCTGCGCTTTCCGGCAACCGACATTCCGCAGCAAGCCCGCGCTCTCTACCTGGCCAACCGCTTCAGGCTGATCCCGGATGCCAACTATGAGGCAGTGCCGCTGCTGGCAGCTGAAGAGGGTTCGATTGCACAAGGCATCGACTTGTCGTATGCGTTTCTGCGCAGCGTATCGCCAGTGCATCTCGAGTACATGCGAAACATGGGCACGCTTGCGTCCATGTCGTTATCCATCGTGGTCGATGGCAAGCTGTGGGGATTGGCGTCTTGCCATCACCATGAGCCCCGCAATCTGGATGCGGGCATGCGGGCTGCGTGCAGCCATCTGGGGCAGTTGCTGTCGATGCAAATCGAAGGAAAACAGGCCAATGCCGAGGTGGCGGCACGATTGGAGTTACGCAAGCTCACCCTGCAACTCGTCTCTCAATTGTCTGACAGCGATGCCAGCCTGCGCAGCATCGTGCACGAGCCGGCCCTGCTGCTGCGCATGTCCCGGGCCACAGGTGCTGCAGTGGTGCTGGACGACCAAGCATGGATTGCCGGCGATACGCCTGCGACGGATATGCTGCTTGAGTTGGCAGGGTGGATCGCAGGGATGGGCCGCGACGTCTACGAGAGCAGTGAGTTGGCGGCCCATTTCCCAATGGCAGCCCAGTGGCAGTCCACCGCAGCGGGCGTATTGGCCATTTCCATTTCCCAAGTGCATCGCCATGTGATTCTGTGGTTCCGGCCGGAGATCGTGCAGACCGTCACCTGGGCCGGAGACCCGCGCAAGGACCTGCATCCTGATGCGGCAGGACGGATCCATCCGCGCCGCAGTTTCGACAACTGGGTTGAACAGATCAGCGGCCGATGCCTGCCATGGTCCGGGGCGCAAGTCAGCGCTGCTGGCGAATTGCGCCAAGCCCTGATCGGTATCGTGCTACGGCGCGCCGAAGAATTGGCGGCCATCGCAAGCGAATTGGGCCGGGTCAACAAGGAGTTGGAGGCTTTTTCATACACCGTGTCCCATGACCTGCGCGCTCCAATGCGCCATATCGCAGGTTATGTGGACTTGGTGATGGACACGGAGGGCAAGGTTCTGAGCCAGCGTGCCCACCGCTACATGGGACATGTCAAAGACGCAGCGGCTTTCGCTGGGCAACTGGTGGACGCCCTGCTGGATTTTTCACGCATGGGTCGGACGGCGCTGAAACTCAAACGGGTAGATAGCAACGGCCTGGTTGAAGGCTTGGTGCGCGAGATCTCTCGGCATGAGCGCGATCGCAAAATCGAATGGCAGGTGGAAGCCAATCTGCCTGTATTGGTTGCAGACCCATTGTTGTTGCAAGTGGCGGTACGCAATCTGATTGCGAATGCCGTCAAATACAGCCGTGATCGCAATCCAGCTGTTGTCACGGTAAAGGCCGTGAGAAACGCCGAAGGCGAAGGCCTGGAGGTACAAGACAATGGTGTCGGCTTCCAGATGCAGTACGTGACCAAACTGTTCCAGGTTTTTCAGCGTTTGCACCAGACAGAGCAGTTCGAAGGTACCGGCATCGGGCTGGCCAACGTCAAGCGGATCGTGGAGCGGCACGGCGGGAAGGTGTGGGCCCATGGCGAGCCAGGCCAAGGTGCGTCGTTCGGTTTCGTCTTGCCCGAGTCCGGGCAAAATGCGCTTCTTACTTCACCCATCGGAAATACATCCGATCATGCTTAAACCTATTCTTCTCGTCGAGGACGATCTACGCGACCAGGAATTGACGCTGCTTGCCCTGGAACGAAGCCAACTCGCCAACGACGTGGTAGTGCTTCGCGATGGTGCCGAGGCATTGGACTACTTGCGTCGCGAAGAAGCCCACGCCAGCCGTGACGAGGGCAATCCGGCCGTGATCCTGCTCGATTTGAAGCTGCCGAAGGTCAATGGACTGGAGGTACTGGAGGCCGTGCGAAAGAGTCCGGTGCTACGCAGTATTCCTGTGGTGATGCTGACCTCATCCCAGGAAGAGAGCGATTTGCTGCGCAGCTACGAGTTGGGCGTCAACGCTTATGTCGTCAAGCCTGTGGAATTCAAGCAATTCGTTTCCGCGATTGCCGATTTGGGAGTGTTCTGGGCCGTTCTCAACGAACCGCCGCCCGGCTCCCTGCGTGCGACCCGCCGGTATGAGTGAACTCGCAGAGTCCATCCCGCTCGCAGAGCGGCCTTTGAGTGTGCTACTGCTGGAGGACTCCGCTTTCGATGCAGAACTGCTTCAAGAGTCCTTGCTGCATAGTTATCCGCATGCCAATTTGCAATGGGTCAGGGACGCAGAGAGTTTTTCAGAAGCGTTAGGGCGAGGTGGATTCGATCTGATCTTGTCAGACCATGATTTGGGAAGCTACAGCGGCACCGATGCGCTTCGCCTGGCGCACCAACGGGTACCGATGATTCCTTTCATCTTCGTGTCCGGAGTCATCGGCGAAGACAATGCCGTCGAACTGCTCAAGCAGGGAGCGACTGACTATGTGAGCAAGGGCCGCCTGTCTCGATTGGCGTCTGTGCTGGAACGCGCTTTAAGGGAAGTGGCAGAGCGATCGGCTCGAATTGCGGCAGAGACAGAACTGCGAGACGCGAAGGAAAAAGCCGAGCAATTGACGATAGAGCTTGCCGAGCGTGTTCGAGAAATAGAGACGGGACAAGCCCGCCTGCGGGCAGCAACCGATGCAGGAGGCTTGGGTGTCTGGCAACTCGATCTGACTGCGCAAGAGCTGATTGCGTCCAACCATTGCAAGAGCAATTTCGGACGTGATGAGTCTTTGCCTTTCACTTACGAGGAGTTGCAGAACGCAGTACATCCCGATGATCTGATGCGGATGCGTGAGGCGGTGGCTCAAACCATTGCGACTGGCAAAGACTACCGAATCGAATATCGCATCCTTCGCCCGGATGGACAATTGGCATGGGTCAGGATACTAGGGCGCCTGGAATATGACGCGGCAGGCCGCCCCTCCTACATTGCAGGCATCTCTCAAGAAATCACCCATGCCATGCTGGGCAGGCGGCGCGCTGAATTGCTGGAACTGCTGGATCGCGAGGTCTACGGACCGACCCGTGAGCCTGGTGATATCGCTTATCACGCAGCAGAGGCCCTGGGCCGCGCTCTGGATGTGAGCCGTGCAGGCTACGGACTGCTGGACCGTAACACCCAAACCATCGCCATCGAGCGCGACTGGAATGCGCCGGGAATCTCCACATTGGCGGGAACCCTGAACTGCCGCGATTTCGGCAGTTACACCGAGAACCTACAGCGAGGCGACGCCCTCGTGCTGGCAGATGTGCGTACCGATCCGCGCACGCGCGATCATGCGGATGCATTTATTGCAATCCATGCCCAGTCGCTTATCAATGTGCCGGTCGGCGAAGATCGAAATCAGGTGGCGATGCTTTACCTGCACCATGCGGCCCCGCGCCATTGGACCGCAGAGGAACTGAACCTTGTTCGTGAAGTGGCGCACAGAACCTGGCACGCAGTGGAACGCCGCCGCGCCGAGCAGAATTTGCACGCCCTTGCAAACTCGCTTGAACAACAAGTGCAAGAGAGAACCACGGCGTTGATGAAGTCGGAAGCCGCGCTGCGGCAGTCCCAGAAGATGGAGGCTGTCGGCCAATTGACGGGTGGCTTGGCACATGATTTCAACAATCTTCTCGGAGCCATTTCAGGCAGTCTGGAGTTACTCAAGCGGCGGTTCGGCGAGGATTCTGGGGCGATGCGTTACGTCACTGTCGGACAGACGGCCACGAAGCGCGCGGCGGCTTTGACACACCGTCTGCTGGCGTTTTCACGCCAGCAGACGCTGGAACCCAAAGTGGTGAAAGTCAACCAGTTGATCAGTGGATTCGAAGACCTGGTGCGCCGCACGATCGGCCCCCACGTCATGTTGGAAGTGAAATGCGGAATCGACGTTTGGCCCATTCATGCCGATCCAAGTCAGCTTGAAAATGCACTCTTGAATTTGTGCATCAATGCCCGCGATGCCATGTCCGATGGTGGCAAGCTGGTGGTCGAGACTGCCAATCGAACGCTCGATGAGCGAGCAGCCGGTGAGGAGCAGATGTCGCCTGGCCAATACGTGTGCATTTCCGTGAGCGACAACGGCACCGGCATGACTGCAGATGTGGTGGCCCGGGCATTCGACCCGTTTTTCACGACGAAACCGATTGGCGTAGGCACGGGCCTGGGGCTTTCGATGGTCTATGGCTTTGCGCGCCAATCCGGAGGACAAGCGCGGATCCATTCCGAAATGGGCGCGGGAACAACGATCCGCATGTTTCTCCCGCGGTACGCAGGCAAGGATATCTTGGCGGAGGATGCGCTGGATCGTGCCCCTGCTATCTCCACCGTCGGCTTGGGTGAGACCATTCTCGTGGTCGATGATGAAGCTTCGGTTCGAATGTTCATGGTGGAGATGTTGCAGGAACTGGGCTACCACGTGTTGGAAGCAGAAGCCGGTTCCAGTGCAATTCAAGTGCTTCAGAACAATGCGTCCATCGCACTGCTGGTCACCGATGTTGGTCTTCCTGGGGGTATGAATGGAAGGCAGCTGGCGGATGCTGCTCGCAAGATCCATCCGTCCATGCGGGTTCTGTTTGTGACTGGCTATGCCGAAAATGCCGTTCTCAGCCACGGTCAACTTCCGTCAGGGATGCAGGTGTTGACGAAACCTTTTCAGTTGGAAGTTTTTGGTCTGAAGATTCAGTCTTTGATGAATTCCACGACGAATGTGCACGCCGATCCTGCATTTTGATCACGGCACCACCGACGTCATGGATGAACGTCCATCGTCAATGTCGATTGGGTAATGCTTCGCTCATCCGTTCACGAAGCGTTCCAGATCAGATGAGAGGGTTTGGAGAGGCTTGATCGAGCCTTCCGGGACCTGTAGGACAACAACGGTAAACGAGCATCGGCGAGTCCCGGTAGCGCAGGCGCGGGCTAGCATGGCCCGAAGAAAACGCCTATGACCATGCCCCCTGAGACCTCGCCTCCTTCCGTTTCGCCCACCCCTGCGGCGCCCGTCCCCCCTCGGCGGCGGTCGCGGCTGCCCCTTGCCGCGGTGGCCGGGCTGCTCGTCGTGCTGCTGCTGTTGCTGGCCTTCGTGGCGTGGTTCGACTGGAACCGGGCCAAGCCCTGGATCAACCAGCAGGTCAGCGAGGCCACCGGTCGGCGCTTTGCCATCGAGGGCGATCTGACCGCCCACTGGCAGTGGCCGCAGCCCGTGGAGACCGGCTGGCGCCGCTGGGTGCCGGGCGTCACGGTGCAGGCGGACCGTCTGGTGATGGACAACCGGGCGGACTTCGGCCACTTCGGGGCCCTGGATGTGCAGACGGACGATGCCTCCACCGCCACGGTGCAGGCGCGTGCCGAAAAAGCGGCCGCATCGGCCACGCCCTCGGCATCCACAGCATCGGCGCCTTCCGCACCCGCCCAGACTGCACCGGCCGACAGCACGGCCTCCGTGCCCGCGACCGGCCAACCCATGGCCACCCTGGGCAGCGTGAGCGCATCGCTCAGGCTGCTGCCGCTGCTGTCTCGCCATGTGGCCATCGACACGCTGGTGCTCACCGTGCCCGACGTGGCGCTGGCCCGCAAGGCCGACGGCAGCAACAACTGGACCTTCGACCGCCCCGCCAAGGACGGCGGGCCGGCGAAGCCCAATCCCTGGAGCGTGAGCGTGGGACGGCTCGTGGTGCGCGATGGCCAACTGGCCTATGCCGATGCCGTGAAAGACCTGGCCTTCACCGCCAAGCTCGGAACCATCGACACGCCCGCCGGACAGGCGCCCGGCCCGTACGGCGTGCGCTTCGAGGTGCGGGGCCGCTACGCCAAGGCCCGCATCCAGGGCCGGGGCGAAGGCGGGCACGTGATGGACCTGCGGGAAAAGGTCGTGGACTACCCGCTGCGGTTCAAGGCGAAGGCCGGCACGGTGGAAGCCGAGGTGGAAGGCATCCTGTCCAACCCGGCCGCGCTGTCGGGCATGGACCTGAAGGTGATGCTCAAGGCCGAGAGCATGGCCGACCTGTACGACCTCACCGGCCTGGTGCTGCCGAACACCCCGCCGTTTCGCACGAGCGGCCGGCTGGTGGGCAGCCTGGAGCCGGACAACGCGGTGTGGGAGTACCGCGATTTCGACGGCACCGTGGGGGGCAGCGACCTGCACGGCAGCCTGACCTACACGTCGGCCAAGCCACGCCCCCGCCTCAAGGGCACGATGACCTCCAGGAAGCTGCGCCTGGCCGACTTGGGGCCCGTGCTGGGCGCGCCGACGGGCGAAGGCAAGGCGGAAAAAGGCACCTCCAAGCGCCCCGGCAAGGTGCTGCCCGACGTGGCGTTCGCCACCGACCGCTGGAACGCGATGGACCTGGACCTGACCTTCAGCGGCCAGCAGATCGTGCGCGACGAGAGCCTGCCGATCGAAAACCTGCGCGTGCATGCGGTGATGGACAACGCGATGCTCACTCTCTCGCCCCTGCAGTTCGGCGTGGCGCAGGGCAAGATCGATTCCACCGTGGTGCTGGACAGCCGCACCAAGCCGCTCAAGGCCCAGTTGCGCGGCAGCGTGGAAGGGCTGCGGCTGTCGGGCCTGTTTCCCAAGGTCGAGCTGATGGAAAAGAGCTTCGGCCGGCTCGACGGTGCCGTGGCCCTGAACGGCAGCGGCCAGTCGGTGGCCAGCATGCTGGGCAGCGCCAGCGGCGAAACCCGCCTGTACATCCGGGATGGCCGTTTCAGCAAGCAGATGCTGGACCTGGCGGCGCTCAACGTGGGCAGCGTGGTGGTGGCCAAGCTCTTCGGCGACGACAAGGAAGTGCAGCTGCGCTGCGCCGTGGCCGACTTTGCGGTGAAGGACGGCATCGCACAGACCCGCTCGGTGAAGCTGAGCACCAACGAGGCCACGGTGGAAGCCACCGGCACGGCCGACCTGGGCCGCGAGCACATCGACCTGCGCATCAAGCCCGAATCGCTGCAGTGGAAGTTCTTCTCCCTGCGCACGCCGCTGTATGTGAAGGGCCCGTTCGCCGATCCCAAGGTGGGCCTGGAAGCCGGCCCGCTGCTGCTGCGCGCGGGCGCCGCCGTGGCGGCCGCCGTGGTCGCGCCGGTGGCGCTGGCGCTGGCCCCCATCACGGTGCCTGCGGCGGACGACGACGAGAACTGCGCGGTGCTGCTGGCCCACGCCGGGGACAAGGTGCAGGGCGGTGCCGCAGGGGCAGCCCCGAAGCCGCCGGTCTCCACGCCGGCCAAGGCGCGCTGAGACGTGCAAAGGGAGGCTCAAGTTCGTTGAAGCGCTCCAAGGCGGGCATGATTGCTATATTTTTAATAGCATAACCCCTTAGATCAATATGCGCCGAAGCCATTTTTGACCCGCATCCCATAAGCGCGCTTTCCCTGCGCACAGCGGTCTCGAGAAATCCATCTGGAAAGAACCCCATGCCACGGCACATCCTGATCACCGGCGCGAGCGTCGCCGGCAACACCGCCGCCTGGGCCCTGGCGCGGTCCGGCTGCAAGGTCACCGTGGTCGAACGGGCGCCGGCATTTCGCGACGGCGGGCAGAACATCGACGTGCGCGGTGCAGGCCGCGAGGTGCTACGCCGGATGGGACTGGAGCAGGCAGCGCTGGACCAGGGCACGGGCGAGGAAGGCACGGCCTGGATCGACGAGGATGGCCATGCCGTCGCCGAGTTCAAGACCAACGAACTGTCCAGCGACGGGCCCGCCGCCGAGATGGAAATCCTGCGCGGCGACCTCGCCCGGCTGCTGTACGACGCATCGCGCAAGCGGGCCGATTACCGGTTCGGAGACCATGTGGCGGCCATCGAAGACGATGGCACGGCGGCGACCGTGCGCTTCGCTGGCGGGCAGCAGGAGCGCTTCGATGCGGTCGTCGTCGCCGAGGGCGTGGGTTCAACCACGCGCGAACGGGTGTTTTCCGGCGAAAACGAACCGCGCTGGATGGGCCTGACGCTCGCCTACTTCACCATCGCCCGTGCACCGGACGACGACCGGATGTGGCGCTGGTATCACACCACCGGCGGTCGAAGCGTCTCGCTGCGGCCCGACCGGCACGGCACCACGCGCGCCATGCTGACGATCCAGCGCCCCACGGAGGGCGAGCAGGACTGGGACATGGACAGGCAAAAGCGCTTTCTGCGCGAACAGTTTGCCGATGCCGGATGGCAGGCCCCGCGCGTGCTGGCGGGCATGGAGACGACCAGCGATTTCTACTTCGACGCGTTGCGTCAGGTGCGCCTTGCGCGCTGGCACCGTGGGCGTGTGGTGCTGACGGGCGACGCCGCCTGGTGCGCCACCCCGCTGGCAGGCATCGGCACGACGCTGGCCCTCACGGGCGCCTATGTGCTGGCCGGTGAAATCGCACGGGCTGGCGACGGTGGCAGGCTCGAAGAGGTTTTCGCCGCCTATGAAAAAGCCATGCGGCCGATGGTCGAACAGGGCCAGAACGTGCCCAAGATCGGTCCCCGCCTGATGAACCCCCACAGCCGGCTGGGCATTCACCTGCTTCACGGCGCGCTGCATCTGGCCAGCCTGCCAGGAGTGCGCGATGCGTTCGCCAAGCTGATGAACCGCCAGCTCGACGAGCCGGACCTGTCGCGCTACCCTGCGTGAGAGAGAGCGCCGTGGTGGTGCCTGAAAAGCGGCGCCTGTTGGCATCGGCACACCGCGCAGCAGTGGTAGCGAGGCAGGCCGAGGTGCTGCACCACACCCATCCCCGGGAACCTCGCCCACGCCTCAGTGGAAATCGCGGCTGCCGTCCAGCGCCTGGGCCAGGCGGCCGAGCAAGGGGGTCATGTCCTTGCAGCGCTGGGCGACCAGGTGCCGCACCGCGCCCTGCCCTGGCGGCGTTCCCGGCGGGTTCGGGCTGGACTGCCACAGGCCTTCCACCGCCAGCAGGCGCGAGCGCAACAGCGCATTGCGCCAGGTCTCCACGAGCGACGGCCAGACGATGACGTTGACCGGCCCGGTCTCGTCCTCCAGCGTGATGAACATGGTGCCGTTGGCCGATCCCGGCCGCTGGCGCACGGTGACGATGCCGCAGGCGCGCACGCGGCGGCCGTTGGGCATGTCGCGCAGCGCCAGGGCGGTCAGCAGCCGCCAGCGCTCCAGCCGGCCGCGCAGCAGCGCCAGCGGATGGCGGCGCAGCGTGAGGCCCGTGGCCGCGTAGTCGAACAGGATCTCCTCGCCTTCGGGTGCCTCGGGCAGGGCCAGGGGCGCCTCGTTCACCGCCGCGTCCTGCAGCAAGGCCGGCGCGCGCCATTGCGCCGCGGCGTCCCAGGCCTGCTGGCGCCGGTGGCCCGACAGGGAGCGCAGCGCATCGGCTGCGGCCAATGCCTGCAGCGCGGGGCGGTCCAGCCGGGCGCGCAGGGCCAGGTCTTCGGTGCCGGCGAACGCCTGGACCGCGCGCGCCGCGACCAGCCGCTCGGCCGTGGACTGGGCCAGCCCAGCCACCAGCCGCAGGCCCATGCGCACGGCCGGCTGCGGGTCGGCCACGCCACGCACGGGCTGGGGCTCGCCCTCCAGGGTCGCGTCCCAGTCGCTGTGCACCGCATCGATGGGCAGCACGCGCACGCCGTGGCGCACGGCGTCCTGCACCAGTTGCGAAGGCGTGTAGAAACCCATGGGCTGCGAATTGAGCAGCGCCACCAAGAAGCAGGCGGGTTCGTGGCACTTGAACCAGCTGCTCGCATAAGCCAGCATGGCGAAGCTGTAGGCATGGCTCTCCGGGAAGCCGTATTCGCCGAACCCTTTGATCTGCTGAAAAATGCGCCGGGCAAAATCTTCGCGATAGCCGTTGGCAGCCATGCCTTCCATGAACGGCTGTTCGAAATGGTGGACGCCACCGGTGCGCTTCCATGCGGCCATGGAGCGGCGCAGTTCATCGGCCATGCCAGGCGTGAAGCGGGCAGCGATCATGGCGATCTGCATGACCTGCTCCTGGAAGATGGGAACGCCCAGCGTGCGCTCCAGGGCCTCTGTCAATTCTTCGTGCTCCAGTTCCAGCGGCTCGCCGCGCAACCGCCGCTCCCGGGCCTGCAGGTACGGGTGCACCATGCCGCCCTGGATCGGCCCCGGCCGCACGATGGCCACCTCGACCACCAGGTCGTACAGCTCGCGCGGGCGCAGTCGCGGCAGCATGCTCATCTGCGCCCGGCTTTCGATCTGGAACACGCCCACGGTGTCGGCCGCGCAGATCATGTCGTAGGTGGCGCCGTCCTCGCGCGGGATGCCGGCCAGGTCCCAGTGCTCGCCACGCAGCAGGGCGCGCAGGTCCAGGGCGCGGCGCAGCGCGCTCAGCATGCCCAGGGCGAGCACGTCCACCTTCATGAGGTGCATGTCGTCCAGGTCGTCCTTGTCCCACTGGATGATGGATCGGCCATCCATGCTGGCGGGCTCCACGGGCACCAGCCGCGTGAGCTTGCCCTCGGTGAGCACGAAGCCGCCGACGTGCTGGCTCAGGTGGCGCGGAAAGCCCTTCAGATCGCGCGCCAGCTTGAGCCACAGGTCGGCGATGTGTGGCGCCAGCGGCTCGTCCACGGCCTCGGCCAGTTCCTGCAGGCGTTCGGTGGCGATGGCCTCGTCGAACCAGTGGTGGTCCTTGGCGAAGGCATCGATGAGCGCGGGCGCCACGCCCAGGGCCTTGCCCACGTCGCGCAGCGCGCTGCGCGTGCGGTAGCTGATGACCACGGCCGCGATGGCCGCCCGCTCGCGGCCGTACTTGTCGTAGATGTACTGGATGACCTCTTCGCGCCGGTCGTGCTCGAAGTCCACGTCGATGTCGGGCGGCTCGTCGCGCTCCTTGCTGATGAAGCGCTCGAACAGCAGCCGCGTCTTGGTCGGATCGACCGCCGTGACCCCGAGGCAAAAGCACACCGCCGAATTGGCGGCGGAGCCCCGCCCCTGGCACAGGATGCCCCGGCTGCGGGCGTAGCGCACGATGTCGTGCACGGTGAGGAAGTACATCTCGTAGCGGCAGTGGGCGATGAGATCGAGTTCCCTGGCGATCTGCGTGCGCACGGCGTCGGGCACGCCCATAGGGTAGCGGCCCTGGGCACCCTGCTCGGTGTACCAGGCCAGGGCTTCGCCCGGGGTCATGCCGGGCGGCACGGTTTCCTTCGGGTAACGGTAGCGGATCTCGTCGAGGCTGAAGGTGCAGCGCGCCGCCACGGCGAGCGTGGCCGCCAGCAGCGCAGGCGGGTAGATGGCGGCCAGCCGCATGCGCGCGCGCAGGTGTCGCTCGGCATTGGGCTGCAGCGCGAAGCCGCATTCGGCCACGGGCCGCCCCAGGCGCACGGCGGTGACCACGTCCTGCAGGCGCTTGCGGCCGCGCACGTGCATGTGCACGTCGCCCGCCGCCACCAGCGGCAGTCCGAGCGTCTGCCCCACCTGCTCCAGCGTGGTCAGCCACAGGCTGTCGTCGGGGGCCAGGGGTTGCTCCACGGCCAGCCAGGGGGCGATGCCCCACGGGTTCAATTGGGCCAATGCCCTAGAAAAACATGCCTCGATAGCTATCAAATCAGTAGCATTCAGGCGATCGCGGCGCGGCGCCAGCAACACCTCGCAGCCGCGCAGCATCGCGAAGTCGGTGCCGGCGTGCAGGCGGTATTCGCCCTTGGGGGCGGCCTGCCGCGCTGCGGTGATGAACTCGCACAGGTTGCCCCAGCCCTCGGCGTCGCGCGCCAGCGCCACCAGGCGCAGATCGCCCCAGGCGAACTCGCTGCCCACGATGAGTTTCAGGCCGAGCCGCTTGGCCACGGTGTGCGCCCGCACCACGCCGGCCACCGAGCATTCGTCGGTGATCGCCAGCGCCGCGTAGCCCAGCTCCGCCGCGCGCTGCACCAGTTCGGCGGGGTGCGAGGCGCCGCGCTGGAAGCTGAAGTTGGTGAGGCAATGCAGCTCGGCATAGTCCGGCAGGGCATGCGTGGGCCGGGTCGGTGGCCCACCCGGGGATGGGAAGGCGGTGACGCCGCTCATCCGAACACCCCGTGCAGGAACCAATCGTGCCGGCCCGCTTCACGCGTCCCCGCCCATTGCCGAAAGATCCACACCGTGCCCACGGTGTCGTTGTGGGCCACGAAATAGTCGCGCCGCTCCAGGTGCTGCGAGGCGTCCCACCAACCGCCATCGAAGCGGTGGGGACCGGCCAGCAGGCGCAGCGGGCCGTGCCACAGCGGGCGGCTGCCCTGCAGAGCCAGGCGCTGGGGCGGGCGCAGCAGCCAGCCGGGCCACAGCGCGGCATCGGCGGCCACGGCGGCGGGCCGGGGGTCGCGGTGGCTGGCAGTGCTGACGCTGCCAGCACTCCCTGCGCCGCCGTCGTGGCGGGCCGACCCCGTGGCACGGCCATCGACCGCCCTGCCCGCCCCCGCCGTGGTCGCGGCCCCCCCTCCAGAGCGCGCCCGGGGGGAGCGCGTGCCGGCAGGCTCCTGCGCCGGGACAGCCTGGCCCGCGGCCGGCTCCCAGCGCAGCATGCATTCCGGCCGGTGGTCCGCCTGCAGCACGACCACCTGCACCTGCTGCGCACCGAGCCGGGCCGAAACCCGCTCCACCCACTGGTGCCAGGGCTCGCCCTGCGCGCGCCGTGCGTCTTCGGGGCTGGGCGGCAGCAGGCTGGCGCTGGCCTCGGCCCAGGGCCGGGTGTCGGTGCCGCTCAGGGTGATCTGGTTCACCGGCGCGGCCAGGCGCTGGCGGCCCAGGTGCTCGGCGAGCAGGCGGCGCAGATGGGCCAGGTCCTGCGTGGGCTCGGCCGTTCGCACCGTCAGGCTTTGCTGGGCCGGCAGGTCCACGCCGTCGATGCGGCGCAGGTCGTGTCGCCAGGCCAGCTCCAGCGCCAGCACGCCCTGCTGGCGCGCCTGCAGCCAGCCGTGCAGCACCCCGAGCAGCCGGTTGGCGGACCACAGCAAGGTGCCGGCCGATTCGGCCAGCGCGGGCAGCTCGGCCGACAGCGAAAAGCGCTCGGGCAGCTCGATCCAGGGCAAGGGATGGGGCACGTCGCCAAAGGCCTGGTCCAGCGCCCTCAGCACATCGGCCCCGAACCGGCGCGCCACGCCCGCCCGCGGCAAGGCCCGCAGCGCGCCCAGCGTGCGGCAGCCCATGCGCTCCAGGCTGGCGGCGTGCGGGCGCAGGGCCGCCAGGGTGCGCAGGGGCAGGTCGTGCGGCAACCGGCGCGGCGGGCGATGCGGAGGGTCGGCCTGGGCCAGCCGCAGCAGGGCCAGGGCTTCGAAGGCCGTGGCGCCTTGGGCCAGTGCCGGGTCGCCGCCGGAGGGCTGCGGCGGGCGACCGGCGGCCTTGTCCCTGTCTTTTTCTGCGCCTGGCCCTGATCCTGGTCCGGACCGTTCGGGCTCTGGCGCCTTCTGCGCTGCAGCGGTCTCTGCCGGTTCGGCATGCCCGCAGAACCCCGGCCGGTGCTGCCGGATCAGCGAAAGCAGCCGGGCCCGGCCGCCCCAGAGGCGCTCGGTGCTGGCCACCTCCAGCAGCAGGGCTTCGTCGAGCAGCGCCACCCGGGGCGTGAAGCGCAGCGCCCACCAGCCCGCCGAGGCGGCCGGGGCGCCGGGCGGCAGCTCATCCAGCGACGAAGGCACGGCGATCCAGTGCATGGACCCGCTCCTGATGGACCGCCACCCCCTGTGGCGCGACGGGCACCGGCCGCTGCGCAGCCGGCGCGGAGGCATCGCCCGGAAACCGGCGCGCCTTCAATGCGCGCATCGCCGCCAGCACGGCGGACAGCGCGGACGCATGCGCACAGACCGGCACCGGCTGCATCAACGGCGGCCCGCGCCGTTTGAGAACATGCACCTGAAGCACACCGGGCGCCCTGCCCCCGTCCGGCCATCCCGGGACTTGCGCCGGGGCCGCAAGCCCCTGCGCGCGCCCCAGCGCTGGCGAACCTTCGGCCCCCTGAATCTTCTGGATCGCTGGAACGCCCTGCACCACCCACAGCCGCAGCGGCGCGGGCGAGGCTTGCCGGCGAAGATCCTGCGGGCGGAACACCCAGAGCAGCGCCGCCTGCTGGGCCGCAGCCAGCTGCAGGCGGCGCAGCGCTTCGGGCGGCGCCTGGGGCAGCCAGGCCAGCACGGCCAGCACGTCGCGGCAGCGCAGGGCCTGCTCGCTGGCCCAGGCGGCCGACTGGTCGTGCCGCGAAGGCAGGGGGCGCACGCGGCACAGCCGGTCGGCCGGCAGGCCCGCGGCCTGCAGCGCGGGGGCGAAGGGCTCGGCGGGCGGCGCCACCAGCACCACCTGCCCGCCCCGCTGCGCCGCCGCCCGGGCCAGCGCCGGCAGCACCAGGGGCCACTCCGCCCCGCCCTGCGGCGGCTGCAGCACCTCGGTCATGGCCCCCAGCGGCCATCCGCCACCGGGCAGCGCCGCATCCAGCAGCGCATGGCCGGAAGGCTGCACGCGCCCGTGCTGCGCCGTGAGCGCATCGCCCTGCCACACGCCGGGCAGTTCCAGGCGGGCGGCGCTTTCCCTGCGGGCGGTGGCGTCCGGCGGGAGGGAGGCAAGGGCAAGGCGGGACATGGGGTGGGCATCGAAGACTGTTTAAATATACAGTATTCGAATCCGTTGCGGCCCAGTGCCATCCGCAGATACCGCCCCATGAAAAAAGCCTGCGGGCACGCAGGCCGGCAGGCTTTTGGAAGTTTCGGCCCCGGGCACCAGGGTGGCGGCCGGAACTGAGGAACCTGGGGAAAAGGAGCGAAAGGGAAGCGCCCTCTCTCACTTCTTGTAGTTGGCCAGGCCTTCCACGATTTCCTGGTGGGCCGCCTCGATGCCTTCCCAGCCCAGCACCTTGACCCACTTGCCTTCTTCCAGGTCCTTGTAGTGCTCGAAGAAGTGGCTGATGGCCTTCAGGCGCATCGGGTTCACGTCGTCCACGGTCTTCCAGTTCTCGTACATCTTGAGGACCTTGGTGGTGGGCACGGCCAGCACCTTGCCATCAACGCCCGCTTCGTCTTCCATCTTCAGGATGCCGAGCGCGCGGCAGGGCACGACCACGCCGGGCAGCAGCGGATAGGGGGTGATCACCAGCACGTCCACCGGGTCGCCGTCGCCGCTCAGCGTTTGCGGCACGTAGCCGTAGTTGGAGGGGTAGTACATGGCCGTGGTCATGAAACGGTCCACGAAGATGGCGCCCGATTCCTTGTCCACCTCGTACTTGATGGGGTCCGAGTCCATGGGAATCTCGATGACCACATTGAAGGTTTCAGGGGTGTTCTTGCCGGGGGTGACGTTGTTGAGGGACATGGATCTCTGAAGGTTGAGGAGGTGATGGGCTCCGGCGGCCGCGGGACCAGCCCGCGCCGGGCCGGGGGTGGCGCGATTTTAGGCGCACGCCCGGCTGTGCTTGCCCGCACGCGCCCTTGGCAGTAAATTGGGTCCGTTGGCCAATCGTCTCCGCCTGCTCGCACGCAAGCCCCGGGGCACGAGGAAGCAACGCAGCGGAAGCACCACCGATGCGTTGTGTTTCCTTTCCGTGCAATCGACACCCCAAGGAGAAAGAGCATGGCGAACCCGGCAGCGTTGAACCCTCCCCTGATACTGGCCCTGGTCTGCGGATTGATCGCGGTGGCCTACGGCCTCTGGGCCCGCCACTGGATCTTGTCCAGAGACCCGGGCAACCCCCGCATGCAGGAGATCGCCGGCGCCATCCAGGCCGGCGCGGCCGCCTACCTGGCGCGCCAGTACCGCACCATCGCCATCGTGGGCGTGGTGCTGGCCGTGCTCATCGGCCTGTTCCTCGATGCCATGACGGCCGGCGGCTTCGTGGCCGGCGCGGTGCTGTCGGGCGCCTGCGGCTTCATCGGCATGAACGTGTCGGTGCGCGCCAACGTGCGCACCGCCCAGGCCGCCACGCAGGGCATGGGCCCGGCGCTGGATGTGGCCTTTCGCGGCGGGGCCATCACCGGCATGCTGGTGGTGGGCCTGGGGCTTTTGGGCGTGACCGGCTTTTGCTGGCTGCTGGTGGGGCGCGGGCAGTTCACCGCCACCGCCGATCTGTCAGCGCTGCTCAACCCGCTGATCGGCTTTGCCTTCGGCTCCTCGCTGATCTCGATCTTCGCGCGGCTGGGCGGCGGGATCTTCACCAAGGGCGCGGACGTGGGGGCCGACCTGGTGGGCAAGGTGGAGGCCGGCATTCCCGAGGACGACCCGCGCAACCCCGCCGTGATCGCCGACAACGTGGGCGACAACGTGGGTGACTGCGCCGGCATGGCCGCCGACCTGTTCGAGACCTACGCCGTCACGCTGATTGCCACCATGGTGCTGGGCGCCCTCATGGTGGCGGCCGCGCCGGTGGCCGCGGTGACCTACCCGCTGGCGCTGGGGGCGGTGTCCATCCTCGCGTCCATCGTGGGCTGCTTCTTCGTCAAGGCCTCGCCCGGCATGAAGAACGTCATGCCGGCGCTGTACAAGGGCCTGGCGATCGCGGGCGTGATCTCGCTCATCGCGTTCTGGTTCGTCACGGCGTGGCTGGTGCCGGACAACGCCATCGCGGCCAGCGGCAGCCAGATGCGGCTCTTCGGCGCCTGCGCGACGGGCCTGGTGCTCACGGCCGCGCTGGTGTGGATCACCGAGTTCTACACCGGCACGCAGTATTCGCCCGTGCAGCACATCGCACAGGCCTCCACCACGGGGCACGGTACCAACATCATCGCGGGGCTGGGCGTATCGATGCGCTCGACCGCCTGGCCGGTGCTGTGCGTGTGCCTGGCCATCCTGGTGTCGTATGCGCTCGCGGGCCTGTACGGCGTTGCGGTGGCGGCCACGGCCATGCTCAGCATGGCGGGCATCGTCGTGGCGCTGGATGCCTACGGCCCCATCACCGACAACGCCGGCGGCATCGCCGAGATGGCCGAAATGCCCGCCAGCGTGCGCGAGATCACCGACCCGCTGGACGCCGTGGGCAATACCACCAAGGCCGTCACCAAGGGCTACGCCATCGGCTCGGCAGGGCTGGCGGCGCTGGTGCTGTTCGCCGACTACACGCACAAGCTCTCGGCCTATGGCCAGGCCATCCGCTTCGACCTGTCGGACCCGATGGTGATCGTGGGCCTGTTCATCGGCGGGCTCATCCCCTACCTGTTCGGCGCCATGGCGATGGAGGCCGTGGGCCGCGCGGCGGGCGCGGTGGTGGTCGAGGTGCGCCGCCAATTCCAGACCATCCCCGGCATCATGGATGGCACGGGCAAGCCCGAATACGGCAAGGCGGTGGACATGCTGACCACCGCCGCCATCAAGGAGATGGTGGTCCCCAGCCTGCTGCCGGTGGTGGTGCCCATCGCCGTGGGCCTGCTGCTGGGGCCGAAGGCGCTGGGCGGGCTGCTGATGGGCACCATCGTGACCGGCCTGTTCGTGGCGATCAGCATGTGCACCGGCGGCGGCGCCTGGGACAACGCCAAGAAATACATCGAGGACGGCCACCACGGCGGCAAGGGCAGCGAGGCGCACAAGGCCGCCGTCACCGGCGACACCGTGGGCGACCCCTACAAGGACACCGCCGGCCCGGCGGTGAACCCGCTCATCAAGATCATCAACATCGTGGCGCTGCTGATCGTGCCGCTGGTGGTGCGGTTTCACGGAGGGTGAGCCCGCCCCGGCTGGGAAGCGGCCTGGAGCCCAACGGCTTGGGGCCTATTGCCCGTTCACCAGCAGGCGCGTCGCCTCCGACGTCTTGACGCCGCTGGCATTGGCCGTGCGCACGACCAGACCCTTGTACCGGCCCGAGGCGACCAGCCAGGTGTAGCTGACGTTGGCCGTCGTCGCGCCGCCGGTCACCTCGATCTTGACCTTGCAGGCGGGAAACGTCCCGGCCAGCACGCTGACCGACTCTGTCGAATAGGTGGTGATGCTGGTCTGCGCCAGCGCGGGCTGCGTGGTCCCGCCGCTTTCCGTCGTGGTGGAATAACTGGCCGAGTAGGCTGTGTCCAAGGCGGGGTTCAGCGGCGCACCCGTATAGGCGTAGGGCGTGAAATAGCTGCTGGCCGTGGTGGTCGTACCCTGAAAGAGATTGGAGACGGTCAAACCGTAGGTCTGCCGCACGTCACTGACGACGCTCGAATAATTGTTTTCGGTCGTGGTCATGACGCTGCCGCCGAAGGATCCATTAACGGCGGCGTTGCTGTAAGTGGTGGTATTGACCTGGTTCACCAGGAATAGCCCGGTCCTGCCGCGAAAGCTCGCGCCATTCGACGTGGCGAATTTGCGTTGCTGGGTGGAAATGACCGTGGTGCCGTCGGTGTAATACACGTTGGCGTCGATCTGGGCGGTATTGCCGGCCACCGTGAGGACATGGCCGTCCTCGCCGCAATCGCTGGCGACGGTCGAAGGGGTGGTGGGCGTTGCGGGTGCCGTATCGCCTGGGGCGGGCGTCACGGGGGTGGTGCCACCCGTGGTGCCGGTGCTGCTGTCGCCACCCCCTCCGCCTCCGCAGGCCGATAAAACGCACAGGGCGATGACCCCGAATACCTTGGTGGTGGTTTTGGAAATTCCGAAAGAGCCAGAGATGTTGGAAAGATTTTTGGTTTCTGGACGATTCATGGTTGCGCGCAGGTTTTGGAAAGGCCCGTAGCCTATGCGAGGCGCAACCAATGACTGGAGCAATTTCACTCAGTTACACCTTTATGCCATTCAGCGCAACAAAACCCAAACGCCATTGAAATCAATTGGCAATTTCTCTAAAAATGCATTAGTGCTTCTATTTTTTACTTGGGCATGGCGTATGCCCAACAAATAGAGAATCACAACCTTGCATAAAAAGAAACCCCAACGGCGCGTCAGGCAGCGGTGCCTTGCCCGTGCGGGCGCAAACGCACCGGGCCCGAGCGCGCCTCGATGGCCGCCTGCACCTCACGCCGCAAGCCCATCGCAAAGCCCAGTTCGGCCGCCACGAACAGCGGCCCGACGATCAGGCCCGCCAGGTCGTCCACGAATGCCGGCTTGCGGCCTTCGTAGTAGTGGCCCACGAACTGGATGACCCAGCCCACCACGAACAGACCGAGCCCCGCGCCCAGCCACAGCGCCGTGGATTGCGCGGCCAGCCATTGGCCCACGGCCAGCATGGCGGCAAGCACGAGCGCCATGGTCACGCCGTAGCGCGCATCGAGCCGAAAATAGAAGACGCACGCGGCCAGCGCCGCCAGCAGCGCGAGCGACACGGGCAGCCCGCCCAGCATCGCTGCGGGGCGAGACAGCAGCACCGTCACGGCCAGCATGATCATGGGCACGCCGATGAAATGGGTCTGGATGTTGCGCGGGTCGCGGTGGTAGTCGGCATAGCCCGACAGGTGGTCGATCAGGGTTTTCATAGGGTGTCTCCGGGGTCTGTGCGTCGTCGCTGCACGGAATAATCGCGCCAGTGCGGCCAGGGCGTCTGTCGGCCAGCCGACACAACGGGCCACGGCTGGGGGCCGCGAACACGCTCCGGGCACCGCCCTCCTCCTCTTTCATGACCTCCCCCGCCGACCACCTGCCCACCCTGCGCTCCGGCCGCTGGTTCGCCGCGCTGCCCGCCGATCTGGCGCAGGCCCTGATGGCGCGGGCCGAGCTGCGGTCGCTGGCCCCGGCGCAGGCCCTGTTTCTGCGCGGCGACGCACCGTGCGGGCTCTACGCCGTGGTGCGCGGCGCCATCGACATCTCGGGCGTGGGCGGCCAGAGCGACAAGGCGCGCGCCTCGCTGCTCACGCGGCTGGAGGCGCCGGCCTGGTTCGGCGAGATCGCGCTGTTCGACGGCTCGGTGCGCACGCACGATGCGCACGCCGCCACCCAGGCCACGCTGCTGCACGTGCCCCAGGAGCCGCTGCTGGCCTACCTGGCGCGGAATCCGCAGCACTGGCATGCGCTGGCCCTGCTGTTGACCGACAAGCTGCGCACCGCGCTGGTCGCCATGGAAGAGATGGCCCTGCTGCCCGCACCGCAGCGGGTGGCGCGGCGGCTGGCGCTGATGGCCGAAGGCTACGGCCAATGGACGGACGCGGGCCGGTCGCGGCGCGTGATCGCCCTGTCGCAGGAGGAGCTGTCGCTGATGCTGGCGCTGTCGCGCCAGACCATCAACCAGATCCTGAAAGACCTGCAGGCGCGCGGCCTGCTGCAGGTGCACCGCGGGGAGATCGAGGTGTGCGACCTGCCGGCGCTGCGCGCGGCGGGCGGCTGAGCGCAGGCCCCTCGACCGCTGCCAGCCTGCGGGCTTCGCGGGCGCCGCCCGGGCCCTGCTGGCGCACAATCCGCCCATGCAGCTCCACTACATCGCCAACGCGCCCGTGGCCTCGTCCTCCGGCCGCACCATCGCCGTGATCGACCCCTCCGACGGCCAGCCCTTCGACGAGATCCAGCGCGGCACCGAGGAGGACATCGACGCGGCGGTCCACGCGGCGCGACAGTGCCACGAGGCCGTGTGGCGCAAGCTGGCGCCGGCCGAGCGGGGCCGCCTGCTGATGCGGCTGTCGGTGCTGGTGTCCGAGCATGCCGAGGAACTGGCCGCCATCGAGCAGCGCGACTGCGGCAAGCCCACCAGGCAGGCCCGGGCCGATGCGCAGGCGCTGGCGCGCTACTTCGAGTTCTATGCCGGCGCCTGCGACAAGCTGCACGGCGAGACCCTGCCCTACCTGGACGGCTACAGCGTGCTCACCTGGCGCGAGCCGCACGGCGTGACCGGGCACATCGTGCCGTGGAACTACCCGATGCAGATCTTCGGGCGCTGCGTGGGCGGCGCGCTGGCGGCGGGCAACGTGTGCGTGGTCAAGCCGGCCGAGGACGCCTGCCTTTCGCTGCTGCGCGTGGCACAGCTGGCCACGCAGGCGGGCTTTCCGGCGGGGGCCATCAACATCGTCACCGGCTACGGCCACGAGGCGGGCGACGCGCTGGCCCGCCACCCGGGCATCGACCACATCAGCTTCACCGGCAGCCCGCGCATCGGCACGCTGATCCAGCAGGCGGCGGCGGAGCGGCACTGCCCCGTCACGCTGGAGCTGGGCGGCAAGAGCCCGCAGGTGATCTTCGCCGACGCCGACCTGGATGCGGCGGTGCCGGTGGTCATCAACGCCATCGTGCAGAACGCCGGGCAGACCTGCTCGGCCGGCTCGCGCGTGATGATCGACTCGCTCATCTACGAGCCGCTGCTGGAGCGACTGGGCCGTGCCTTCGAGGCCCTGCGCGTGGGCCCCGCGGCGATGGACCTGGACGTGGGCCCACTCATCCGCCAGAGCCAGCAGCAGCGCGTGTGGGACTTCCTCTCCGATGCCCAGGTGGCCGGCATCCCGCTGGTGGCGCAGGGCACGGTGGTGGACGAGGCGCCCGAGACCGGCTTCTACCAGGCCCCCACGCTGCTGCGCGACGTGCCGGTGGACCACCGCCTGGCGCAGGAAGAGGTGTTCGGCCCGGTGCTCTCGGCCATGGCCTTCGAGGACGAGGACCACGCGGTGGAGCTGGCCAACGCCACGCGCTTCGGCCTGGTGGCGGGTGTGTGGACGCGCGACGGCGCCCGCCAGTTCCGCATGGCGAGGCGCATCGCCAGCGGCCAGGTCTTCATCAACAACTACGGCGCGGGCGGCGGGGTGGAACTGCCCTTCGGTGGCGTGAAATCGAGCGGCCACGGGCGCGAAAAGGGCTTCGAGGCGCTGTACGGCTTCACCACCCTCAAGACGGTGGCGATCCGCCACGGGTAGCAATTGCTACCAAATCAATAGCACAATGCCCTAGTGGATATTGCGCTGGAGGCCTTTTTGGCTTCAATCCCTCGGGGTCAGCCCAGCGCGGTGTCCAGGATCATCATGATCACGAAGCCGATCATCAGCCCGCCCGTGGCCCAGGCTTCGTGTCCCTTGCGGTGCGACTCGGGAATGATCTCGTGGCTGATGACGAACAGCATCGCACCGGCCGCAAAGCCGAGGCCCCACGGCAGCAGGTTGGCGGAAAAGCCGATCACCGTGGCGCCCAGCACCGCGCCCAGCGGCTCCACCAGGCCCGAGGCCATGCCCAGCGCCACGGCCAGCCAGCGCTTGTAGCCGGCGGCCAGCAGGGCCACGGCCACCACCAGCCCCTCTGGAACGTCCTGGATGGCGATGCCGGCCGTGAGCGTGCCAGCGCGCAGCGCATCGGCCCCGCCGTAGGCCACGCCGATGGCCAGGCCCTCGGGCAGGTTGTGCAGCGCGATCGCGAAGACGAACAGCCAGGTGCGCCGCAGCGTGCGCGGCGACGGGCCGCCCTCCACGCCCTTGATGAAATGCTCGTGCGGCAGCAGCCGTTCCATGACCAGCAGCGCGAGGCCGCCCAGCAGGATCGAGGCGCCGATGATGCCGCCCGCGCCCCAGGCCCCCGCGCCCGCCGACTGGGCCGCGGCAATGCCGGGAATGATGAGCGAGAACGAGCAGGCCGCCAGCATCACCCCGGCGCCGAAGCCGAACAGCGTGTCCTGCACCCGCTCGGACAGCCGCTGCGAGAACACCACCGGCAGCGTGCCCAGCGCGGTCGCCAGGGCCGCCACCAGCCCCCCGTGCCAGGCCTGCTCCACGCGCGGGTTGTCGGCCAGGAATTGGAAGAACTGCCGGCCCAGCACCAGGACGCCGGCCAGCACGATGGCCACTCCCAGCCATCTGCGCATGCGCCAGCCGGTGCGTCCGGTGAGTGTGTCGTCAGCGTTCATGTGCAAGGCCCTGGTCGGAGGGTGGATCGATGGGTCGGAAACGGGGAGCGCCGTCAGAACGAAGAATCGCTGCGGCCGTCCCCGGGCGTCAACCGCGGGCCTTCGCGTAGCGGCGGGCCACTTCGGCCCAGTCCACGACGTTATAGAACGCGGCGATGTATTCCGGGCGGCGGTTTTGGTACTTCAGGTAGTAGGCGTGCTCCCACACGTCCAGGCCCAGGATGGGCGTGTTGCCCGACAGCAGGCCTGCCATGAGCGGGCTGTCCTGGTTGCCGCTGCTCTCCACCGCAAGCTGGCCGCCGGGCGTGACGGAGAGCCAGGCCCAGCCGCTGCCGAAGCGCGTGAGCGCGGCCTTGGTGAAGGCCTCCTTGAAGGCGTCGAACCCGCCCAGCTCCGCATCGATGGCCTGCGCCAGCGCGCCGGAGGGCTGCCCGCCGCCGCCCTGGCCCGCCGGTGCCATCACGGTCCAGAACAGGCTGTGGTTGGCATGCCCGCCACCGTTGTTGCGCACGGGCGCCTGCAGCTTCTCGGGCAGCGTCTGCACCTGGGCCACCAGCGCCTCGATGGACAGGTCGGCCTGCGGCGTGCCTTCCAGCGCGGCATTCAGGTTGTTGACGTAGGTCTGGTGGTGCTTGGTGTGGTGGATTTCCATGGTCTGCGCATCGATGTGGGGTTCGAGCGCGTCGTAGGCATAGGGCAGAGCGGGAAGCGTATGGGGCATGGTTTTCACTTTCTAAAAAGGGAGCGGAAACGGGTGACCGGGCGACCTGGGAACGGGCTCTGGACGGCGGCCCGCCCAGAAAACCCTGGTTTTCGAAATGATAATTATTTTCATTCGCCAAAATGATGGCACGGTTTTGCGCAGGGTTTTGTGGGATTTGCGCCTGCCATGCAAGCCACGCCGTGGTGTCGCTCTTTTTCCACCGGGTGGAAACCCTGAATATTCCTCCTGCCATTCCCCCGCAGAATGTTCGGGTCCCAAAGCGCACGGCGTTCACGCCGGCCTTTTCGGGAGGGAGCGTTACATCGTCCAGGACGATCCATAAAACAAAGGAGGGTTGCGATGAAAAGCACGTCAGTTCCACCCGCGCCGTCGGCCGCCACCAGCACCTGCGCCGGCACACCCATCACCTTGCCCCCGACCTTGCCGCCCAGCCCCTGCTGCTGCGACAGCGATCCGGTGGCCGGGCTCAAACAGCTGTTCGTGGACTATTTCCAGGGCAAGGGCATGGCGGCGGGCCGCGACCCGGCCACGCGGCCCGTGTTCCTGCGACTGCACGGCGTGGCGCATGGCCAGTTCACCATCGATCCGAACCTGCCGCCCGAGCTGCGGGTCGGCGTATTCGGACAGGCGCCGCAGTACCCGGTGTGGGTGCGCTTCTCGGCCGACGTGCAGCCCGGCAACCCCGATCTCAAGGGCACCACGGGCATCGCGATCAAGCTTTTCGGGGTGCAGGGGCGCAAGCTGCTGGAGCCCGATCAGGACGCCACCACGCAGGACTTCATCCTGCAGAACCACGACGTGTTCTTCACCGACACCGCGCGGGACATGTGCGAGTTCACCTGCGAATCGCTGCACGGCCGGGGCGATGCCTACCTGAAGGCACATCCCGTCACCGCGCAGATCCTGAACGACATGGAAAAGACGGTGGACTCCGTGCTGGCCACCGACTACTGGAGCGTGCTGCCCTCCTGCTTCGGCCAGGGCCGCTTCGTCAAATACAAGATCGAGCCGGTGCAGGCGCCGCCGGCCGACGCGCCGCCGGACTTCGACGACCCGTTCTACCTGCGGGCCGACCTGCATGCCCGCCTGCGCAAGGGCCCGGCGCGCTTTCGCTTCCTGGTGCAGTTCCAGACCAACGACCACGACATGCCGCTCGACGCCGCCACGGTGCGCTGGAGCGAGCAGGCCAGCATGCCGATCGAAGTCGGCATCCTGGAGCTGCCCCAGCAGGACCTGGACGCCCGCGGCCAGTCGGGCTACGGCGAAAACCTGGCCTACAACCCCTGGCATGCCCTGCCCGAGCACATGCCCATGGGCAGCATCGCCGAGGCGCGCAAGGCCGTGTACCGGGCCTCGTCCGAAAACCGCCGCAACGTGAACGGCGTGCCGCTGGGCGAGCCCGTGGTGCCCCGTCCGGCGCAGTACGCGCCCGGCGTGGACTACCCCGCCGCGAAGGACACGCGCATCGTGCGCGCCGCCATCCACCCGGCCATCGGCATCGCCCGGGTGGGCAACAGCGAGACAGCGTTCTACCTGGGCCCGCAGGTGGTGAACCCGCCGCCGCAGCCCCAGGGTTTTTACCGCGATGCCACCGGCGCGCTCAAGCGCGAGGCCGCGCAGTTCCGCATCTACGGCTACAACGCCGCGGGCGACGTGGTGCGCGAGCTGACCGCCGACTGGGCCGACATCGAATGGTCCGTGCACGTCGCCAACAGCAAGGCGGCCTGGTACCAGTGGCAGATCGCGCTCGACATTCCGGAGGCGGCCAAAACCCAGTTACCGCTGCGCAATGCCAAGAACGCCGCGCGCGACACGCTGGTCATCGACGCGGGCGTGCAGCGCATCGCCGGCCGCAACGCGGCGCCGGTGCCCTGCACCGGGCAGTTCACCGGCGTGCCGGTCAAGATCGGCGAGCTGCAGACCGACGCCAGCGGCCGGCTGGTGTTCCTGCCCGGCCACGGCGTCTCGGCCTCGCCCACGGGCAGCCCGATCTTCAACCCCGCGGACGGCGACTCGTTCATCAACGCCGACGGCTGGTACGACGACACCTGCGACGGCCCGGTCTCGGCCACGGTGCGCATCGAGGGCCAGGACATCCCGGTGGAATCCGCCTGGGTGGTGACCGCCCCGCCCAACTACGCACCGCAGGTCAAGACCCAGCGAACGCTGTACGACCTGCTGCAGGACCTGTACGTGCAGGCCGGCTGGCTGCCCGCGCCGGCCACGATCTCGTTCGCCGACGACGTGTACCCCATCCTGCAGCGCCTATCGGGCCTGCAATGGGTGAACCAGGGCTTCGCCACCCTGTTCGGCCACCAGGGGCAGTACGATTTCGAGAACGCCGCGCTGATCGAGCGGCTCTCCGCCCTGCCCCCTGCAGGCGGCTACGACCCCAACGCCGAACTGCGCCGGCAGGTGTTCAACAGCTTCCGCCCCCCCAGCCCACCGGACGGCAACCAGATGCCCTGGCCCTGGCTGTACGGCGATGCGATGACGGTGCCCGCAGGCCAGAGCCCGCGCCAGAACGCCAGCATCAGCCAGACGCAGAGCAATGTGCTGGCGCGCTGGGTGCAGGGCGACTTCGTCTCCGACTGGGATGCCGGCCGCCAGCTGCCGGCCAGCATCGACGCGGTGCCGCTCGCGCAGCAGCCCGCCACGCTGGACCAGGCGGCGCTGGAGTTCTGCCTGGCCGACGCCTTCCACCCCGGCTGCGAGATGACCTGGCCCATGCGCCACCTGACGCTGTACCGCCGCCCGTTCCGCATCCGCGAGCGCCCGGCGGGCACGGCCGGGCCGAGCTACGGCCCCACGCTCGACCAGGCCACCGCGCTGTCGGCCCAGGGACCGCTGTATGCCCAGGGGCCCGGCGACATCAACCGCTGGATGGGCCTGCCCTGGCAGGCCGACACGGCCTACTGCCGTGCAGGGTACGACACCGCCTACGACCCGTTCGCGCCCACCTTCTGGCCGGCCCGCGTGCCCAACCACGTGCTGACAGCCGAGGACTACGCCATCGTCGTGGACCCGCAGCAGCCCATGGCCCGGCGCATCGAGGCGTTCTCCAACCGCACCAGTTGGAACAAGCCGCTGCACGGCACCACGGCGGGGCAGATGGAAGAAATGGTGCGCATCTTCGGATCGATGGGCCTCGTGGAGGTGCGCCCTGGTGTGCCGGACGACCCGGCCTTCCCGGCGCAGATGATGGTGGCGTCGTACGGCCCCGATGTTGCGGCCGCCGATGCCGCCAGCCTCAGCGACGCCGCGCTGGCCGCGCAGACCCGACTGCTGGGCGCCGCCGCCATTGAGGGCGACGCGGCCGATGCCACCGCCCCCATCCACCCGAAGGCACGCCCGCTGCCGCACGGCGCCAATTTCGGCTCGCACGCCGAAGCGCAGAACGCGCCGCTGCCGGTGCGCCGCCGGCCGCCGGGCGGCTGAGCGCGTGCCCCGCCTGGAAACCGGGCAGGCGTTCGACGTGGCCATCGCCGGCGGCGGCCCCGCCGGCGCGGCCTGCGCCATTCTCCTGGCCCGCGCCGGGCTGCGCGTGCTGCTGGCCGATGGCGGCGGCGAGCGGGCCTTTCGCATCGGCGAGGGCCTGCCGCCGCCCGTGCGCAGCCTGCTGGGGGAACTCGGCGTGCTCGACCGCGTGCTGGCGGACGGCCACCGCCCCAGCTACGGCACGCTGGCCTACTGGGGCGGGCTGGCCGGCCACGCCAACGACACCCTGCGCCAGCTGCATGGCAATGGTTTGCAACTGGACCGCGTGCGCTTCGACGCCACGCTGCGGGCGGCCGCCAGCGAGGCGGGCTGCACGGTCGCGCTTTCCACCCACCTGCAGTGCGACGATGCGCAAGGCGCCGACCCCGCCGGCAGCACCGGCACCGCCTCGGCGGACCCACAGGAGGTATCCGGCCCCCTGCACCGGCTGCAGCTGCGCCGCGCGGGCGAATCCCTGTCGCACGTGACGGCACGCTGGCTGATCGACGCCAGCGGCCGCATGGCGACCCAGGCCTGTCGGCTCGGCGCGCGCCGCCGCCACTACGACCGGCTGCTGGCCTTCTACCAGCGCCTGCGCACCGACAGCCGCACCGACCTGGACGGCCGCACCTGGGTCGAGGCGGTCGAAGACGGCTGGTGGTACAGCGTGCTGCTGCCCAGTGGCGAACGCGTGGTGGCCTTCCTGGGCGATGCCGACCTGCTGGACCGCCGCACCCTGCTGGACGACGACGGCCTGTGGCAGCACCTGCAGCACACCACCCACCTGGGCGCGCTGTGCGCCGAGCACGGCTATCGCCCCCACGGCGCGGTGCAGGGCGCCGATGCCTGCAGCGCCGAACTCGACCGTGCGGCCGGCGAGCGCTGGCTGGCAGTGGGCGACGCCGCCCTCGCCTTCGACCCGCTGTCGTCCAAGGGCATCGGCAACGCGCTCTACACCGGCATGCGCGCGGCACAGGCGGTGCTGGCGTACGGGGCGGGCGACCTGCTGGCGCCGCAGCGCTATGCCGACCACCTGCGGGACATCCACCGGGTGTACCGCAAGCAGTTGCAGGGCTTCTACGCGATGGAAACGCGCTGGCCCGGTGCCGCCTTCTGGGCGCGCCGGCAGGCGAGCCACCCTGTCGCGCAGGGGGCAGTGCCGGGCACGCCGGGCGGGAAAGCGGTGGCTACACTGCCTTGGCCGCCCGCGCAGCCAACGGCCACCGGCCGCGAGAGTCCATCCAACGGAATCCCGCCACCGCCCTGGTGAAAATTGCGCAGGCAGCTATCGAGAACATAGCGCCATCGGAGGCTTCATGCGCGTGCAAGGCAAATCCATCATCGTCACCGGCGCCGGCAACGGCATCGGCGAAGGCATCGCCAAGCGGCTCGCGGCCGAGGGCGGCCGGGTCATCGTCAACGACATCCAGGCCACCGGGGGCCAGCGCGTGGCGGCCGAGATCCGCGCGGCGGGCGGCACGGCGGACTTCTTCGCCGCCGACGTCACCCGCTCTAGCGACATGAAAGCCCTGGTGGACGAGGCCGTGCGCCTTCATGGCCGGCTCGACGTGGTCGTAAACAACGCCGGCTGGACGCACCGCAACCGCCCCATGCTGGAGGTGAGCGAGGAAGAGTTCGACAAGGTGTATGCCATCAACGTCAAAAGCCTCTACCTCTCGGCCATCCACGCCGTGCCGGCCATGCGCGCCAACCCGGGCACGGCGGGCGGCAGCTTCATCAACATCGCCTCCACCGCCGGCCTGCGGCCCCGCCCGGGCCTCACCTGGTACAACGGGTCGAAGGGCGCGGTCATCACCACCAGCAAGTCGATGGCGGCCGAACTGGGTCCCGACAACATCCGCGTGAACTGCATCAACCCGGTGTTCAACCCCGACACGGGCCTGGCCGCCGAGTTCGCCGGCGGGCCGGTGGACGACGCGCGCCGCGCCAAATTCCTCGCCTCGATTCCGCTGGGGCGTTTTTCCACCGCGCTCGACGTGGCCAACGCGGCGCTGTACCTGGCCAGCGACGAAGCGGCCTTCGTGAGCGGCGTGTGCATTGAGGTGGATGGCGCCCGCTGCGTCTGATCGCTGCCGGCCGACAGCGGCGCGGCCCATTGCGCCGATAACCCTACCGCACCCCATGCGGCAAAATCCGCCCATGGCTGAACGTGTCATCCCCCTGGTGGACCAGCGCATCGCTGCGCTGCGCCCCGCCGTGCCGCAGGGCCTGGCCGGGATTGCATCGGGATGGCTGACCGACACGCTCGGTCGCCCGCTGCGGGACCTGCGCATCAGCGTGACCGACCGCTGCAACTTCCGCTGCGCGTACTGCATGCCCAAGGAGGTGTTCGACAAGGACTACCCCTACCTGCCGCACAGCGCGCTGCTCAGCTTCGAGGAAATCACCCGCCTGGCCCGCAGCTTCGTCGACCACGGCGTGCGCAAGATCCGGCTCACCGGCGGCGAGCCGCTGCTGCGCAAGCACCTCGAAAACCTCGTCGGCATGCTGGCGCAGCTGCGCATGCCGGACGGCACGGCGCCCGACCTCACGCTGACCACCAACGGCTCGCTGCTCGCGCGCAAGGCCCAGGCGCTGAAGGACGCCGGGCTGAACCGCCTCACGGTGAGCCTGGACAGCCTGCAGGACGCGGTGTTCCGGCACATGAACGATGTGGACTTTCCGGTGGCCGAGGTGCTGGCCGGCATCGACGCGGCACAGGCCGCGGGGTTCGCGCGCATCAAGGTCAACATGGTGGTCAAGCGCGGCACCAACGACCACGAGATCGTGCCCATGGCGCGGCACTTTCGCGGCACGGGCGTGACGCTGCGCTTCATCGAATACATGGACGTGGGCGCCACCAACGGCTGGCGAATGGACGAGGTGCTGCCATCCGCCGACGTGATCGAGCGGCTGCAGGCCCACCTGCCCCTGGTGCCCCTGCCCGAACAGGCCCCCGGGGAAACCGCGCGCCGCTGGGGCTACGCGGATGCCACCGGGCGCCACGACCCGGCGCTGGGCGAGGTGGGCGTGATCGGCAGCGTCACGCAAGCGTTTTGCGGCGACTGCAACCGCGCCCGCCTGTCGATGGAAGGCAGCCTCTACCTGTGCCTGTTCGCCACCCAGGGCTGGGACCTGCGCAGCCTGCTGCGCGGCGGCGCCACCGATGCCGACATCGCCGCCGCCATCGCCGGCATCTGGAACGGCCGCGGCGACCGCTATTCCGAACTGCGCAGCAGCCTGCCTGCGGACACCGGCCAGGGCGCGCGGCGGGTGGAAATGAGCTACATCGGCGGCTGACGCATGGATGACGCCACCCGCATCACCGGGCTGGTGCTGGCCGGCGGCCAGGGCACGCGCATGGGCGGGCAGGACAAGGGCCTGCAACCCTTCCAGGGCGTTCCGCTGGCGCTGCATGCGCTGCAGCGGCTGCAGTCCCAGGTCGGCCCGCGGCTGGTCAGCGCCAACCGCCACCTCGACCGCTACGCCACCTTCGGCGTCCCGGTCGTGACCGATGCCGAGCCCGGCCACGCCGGGCCGCTGGCGGGTTTTCTGGCCGGCCTGTCGCGCTGCGAAACCCCCTGGCTGCTCACCGTGCCCTGCGACACGCCGCTGTTTCCGCCCGATCTGGCCCGGCGCCTGATGGCCGCGGCCTGGGCCATGGACACGGCGGGCAGTCCTGCGGATCTAGCCATCGCCGCCGCGCCGCAAGCCGATGGGCCGACAGCAGCCGATGCCCACCATACAGCCGCGCCCCTGCGCACGCAGCCGGTGTTCTGTCTCCTGCGGGCCTCGCTGCAGGAGTCGCTCGCGCAATTCATGGCGGGCGGCGGCCGCAAGATCGGCGCCTGGATCGCCCAGCACCGGTGCGCGGTGGCCGCCTTCGATCAGCCCGGCGACGACCCGCTCGGCTTTTGCAACGCCAACACCCTGGCCGAACTGCACGCGCTCGAACGCGCGCTCGCCCAATGACCCCTGACCCCTTCCGGATCGACGTGCTCGGCCCCGCGCACCTGCACGCCTACAAGGCCTTGCGCGACGAGGCGCTGCGCTGCGCGCCCGAGGCCTTCACTTCCGACCACGCCAGCGCGGTGCTGCGCCCGGCCCAGTCGTATGCCGAGCGCTTCGGCGCGCCCGCCACGGGCACCTTCTTCCTCGGGGCGTTCGCCGCGGACGGCCAGTTGCTGGGCAGCATCGGCTGCGAGCGCGAGGCTCGCCTTCAGCAGCGCCACTGCGCCAGCGTGGTCGGCATGATGGTGGCGCCGCACGCGCAGCGTGGCGGCGTCGGGCGCGCACTGGTGCAGGCCTGCGTGCAGCTCGCCGAACAGGTGGCCGGGCTGGAACAGCTGGTGCTCACCGTCACCGCCGCCAACACCCACGTCGTGCGCCTGTACGAGCGCGCGGGCTTTCGCGCCTGGGGCCTGCTGCCGCGCGCGGTGGTCATCCAGGGCATCGGGCACGACAAGCTGCACATGGTGCGGTGGCTGCCGGCCTCCCCTCTTTTTTCTGCCGCATGAAGACCCTTGCACAGATCGCCGCCGGCCTGCCCGGCTACGACGCCCACGCCCTGGGTGCCGAGGCCGTCACCGCCTTCCTCGAACAACTGGTGCAGCCGGTGGCCGGCACCGAAACCGTGGCGCTGTCCGCGGCGCTCGACCGGGTGCTGGCCTGCGACCTTGTCTCGCCCATCAGCGTGCCGCCGCACGACAACTCGGCCATGGACGGCTATGCGTTCGACGGCTCGGCATTGCGCGCCGGCCAGCCGCTGTCGCTGCGGGTGGCAGGCACCGCCCTGGCCGGCCGGCCCTGGGCGGGCCATGCCGCACCCGGGGAATGCGTTCGCATCATGACGGGCGCCGTCATGCCGCCAGGGCTGGACACGGTGGTGCCGCAAGAGCTGGCCACCCTGCAGGGCGACACCGTGCACCTCGCTGCCGGCGCGGTGCGGCCCGGCGACCACCGGCGCCGCGCGGGCGAAGACCTGGTGCGGGGCGGCGTGGCGCTGGCCCGTGGCGAGCGGCTCACCCCCGCCGCGCTCGGCCTGGTGGCCAGCCTGGGGCTGCCCACGGTCACCGTGTTCCGCCGCCTGCGCGTGGCGTGCTTTTCGACCGGCGACGAGTTGCTGGGCCCGGGCGACGCTCCGCGCGAGGGCGCGGTGTACGACAGCAACCGCTACGCCCTCATCGGCCTGCTCGCCCGGCTGGGCGTGGAGCCGATCGACCTGGGCGTGGTGCCCGATTCGCCCGCTCAACTCGAAGCCGCGCTGCGCCAGGCAGGGCAGCAGGCGGATGCCGTCATCACCAGCGGGGGCGTGAGCGAAGGCGATGCGGACCACCTGCGCTCTGCGGTGCAGCGGCTGGGCGACGTGGCGTTCTGGCAAGTCGCCATGCGGCCCGGCCGGCCGATGGCGGTGGGGCGGCTGCGCAGCGAGCACGCCTCAGGAGCAGATGCCGAAATGGCCTTCAGCACAATCAGTACTAGGGCATATAGCTATGAAAATAATAGCAAACCCGTTTCAACCAACGGGACCCTCTGGTTCGGCCTGCCCGGCAATCCCGTCGCCGTGATGGTGGCCTTCCTGGCGTTCGTGCGGCCTGCGCTGCTGCGCGCCATGGGCTGCACCCGCGCGGCCCCGCCGCTGCTGCGTGCGGTCAGCACCGAGCCCCTGCGCAAGAAGGCCGGCCGCACCGAATACCAGCGCGGCATCGTCAGCACCGCGCCGGATGGATCGCTGCAGGTCCGCACCACCGGCCACCAGGGCTCGGGCCTGCTCCATTCGATGGTGCAGGCCAACGGCCTCATCGTGCTGCACCCGCCCCGGGGGCCGGTGGCCGCGGGGGAGACCGTGGACGTGATGATGTTCGATGGCGCGCTGTGAAACGCCTGCCAGTCCGGTCCCACAGCCTGGCGGCGCATGCGCCGGATGCCGTGCCTGCGGGCACAGGCCTATGCTGAAAAACAGGCTCTCCCGCCAACCCCGCTAGCCCAACCCAAGCCCTGCCCATAACAACATGACAAGGACCCCATCGCCATGACCTATTGCGCCCGCCACCTCGAACAGCCCCCCGCCCGCGAAGACGTGGACCGCCTGACCGGCGCCACGGTGCTGGAGTTCGGAACGCCCTGGTGCGGCCACTGCCAGGGGGCGCAGCCGCTCATCCAGGCCGCGCTGGAGGGCCGGGACGATGTGGCCCACGTCAAGGTCGAGGACGGACCGGGCCAGCGACTGGGCCGCAGCTTCGGCGTGAAGCTCTGGCCGACCCTCGTCTTCCTGCGCGACGGCAAGGAGGTGGACCGCGTGGTGCGGCCCCAGGGACCGGAGCCGCTGCAGGCCGGCCTGCAGGCGATCGCGCCCGGGACCTGACGGACGCAGACCTGGCGGACGCGGGCCTCGACGGCGGCTTCAGCCGCGCCCGAGCGCCTTGTCCACCCCTTTGTTGGCCAGTGCATCGGCACGCTCGTTGCCCGGGTCGCCCGCATGGCCCTTCACCCAGCGCCAGTCGATCACATGGCCGCCCTGGGCCACCAGATCGTCCAGCCGCTTCCACAGCTCCACGTTCTTGACCGGCTGGCCGGCGGCCGTGCGCCAGCCCTTTTTCTTCCAGCCCTGGATCCATTCGGTGATGCCCTTGCGCACGTACTGGCTGTCCAGGAACAGCGTCACCTCGCACGGCCGCTTGAGCGCACCCAGGGCCTCGATCACCGCGAGCAGCTCCATGCGGTTGTTCGTCGTGCCCAGCTCCCCGCCGAACAATTCCTTTTCCAGCGCGCCCGAACGCAGCACCACCCCCCAGCCGCCAGGGCCCGGATTGCCTTTGCAAGCCCCGTCGGTATAGATCACAACCTGATTCAAAAACGTTACTCCCGTCCATCCACATGAAAGGCCGGCCCGCCATCGCGGACCGTGCCGCGATTGGCCACCGGCACCGGCGCCGCAGCGCCCTTGGGCGCGCGGCGCCAGGGCGCGCCCAGCAGCCGCACGCCGTGCACGCGCTTGACCGCCACCACCACATAGGCGGCCCCGAGTATCGGCCACCAGCGGGCCCCCAGTCCGTCCATCCAGTCGAAACGCTCCAGCCAGGGCGCGCTGCGCACCGCCGGCCGGTAGCAGCCGAAGCTGACCGACTCGACCTCGAAATTGAGCAGCCGCAGCCAGTCGCGCAGCCGCCAGTGGCCGATGAACTCACCCACGTCGGGCAGATACAGCCGCCCGCCCGCACCCAAACGCTGGTACAGCCGCGCCCGGCGCTGGCGCAGACCCCACAGGCTCACGGGGTTCAGCCCGCTGATGACCACCCGCCCCTCGGGCACCAGCACGCGCTGCACCTCGCGCAGCGCGGCATGGGGGTCGATGCTGAGTTCCAGCGCATGCGGCAGCAGCACCAGATCGAGGCTGTTCTCCGAGAAAGGCAGGGCCACCGGATCGGCCAGCAGGGCAGGCTCGCCCGGTTCTCCGCCCCCCAGTGCCCCGGCCGCGTGCCAGCCGGCCGCCTCGTCGGTCCACAGCAGGGTTTCTTCGGCGCCCAACGCCAGCCAGCGGTGGGGCATGCGGTTGGCGCGCAGCCCCTGCAAACCCGGCATTCCGAGCTGCAGGGCGTGGTAGCCGAAGATGTCGGCCACCAGCTCGTCATAGCGTTCCTGCTCCCACGCCAGCAGGTATCGGCCGGGGGAAGAGTCGAACCAGTGGTGCAAACCTATAATTTCATCGCTCATGAACTTGCTGCCGCTGCCCGCCTTTACCGACAACTACATCTGGATGCTGCACGACGCGCAGGCTGCGGTCGTGGTCGATCCGGGAGAAGCGGGCCCGGTGTTGCAGGCATTGCAAACCCTGGACCTGCCATTGCAGGCGATTCTAGTCACGCATCACCACGCCGATCATGTCGGCGGCGTGCCGGCGCTGCGCGAGGCCACCGGCGCCCGCGTCTTCGGCCCCGCGCACGAAACCGTGCCTGAGCCCATTACCCGCCTGGTGCAGGGCGACACGGCCGAGGTGCTGGACCTGCGCTTTCAGGTTTTCGACGTGCCCGGCCACACGGCGGGGCACATCGCCTATTACGCTCCCGATGTGAACGGCGCCCCCGTGCTGTTCTGCGGGGACACCCTCTTTTCCGGCGGCTGCGGCCGGCTGTTCGAAGGCACGCCCGCGCAGATGCAGGCGTCGCTCGACACCCTGGCCGCGCTGCCAGGCGACACCCGTGTGTGCTGCGCACACGAGTACACGCTGTCCAACCTGAAGTTCGCCCGGGCGGTGGAGCCCGGCAACGGGGCGTTGCGGCAGTACACCCGCGACTGCGAGGCGCTGCGGCAGCAGGGCCGGCCCACGCTGCCCTCGCGCCTGGCCACCGAGCGCGACATCAACCCTTTCCTGCGCACGCGGCAACCCACGGTGGCCCAGGCCGCCCGGGCCTTCGATGCGCAGGTCGATCCCCAAGATGCAGTGGCCGTTCTGGCGGCGCTGCGCCAATGGAAAAACGAGTTTCAATGAAAATTTTGCACATCCTGGGCCTGGCAAGCGTGGTCTGGCTCACCGGCTGCGCCACGCAAGGCACCCCGCCCGGAAGCGCCGCGAACAAGGACGGTTCTGCGCCGGCCACCACCGACACCTCGTCTTCTTCCCACACCCCCCTGATCCCCTCCGGGCCGCTGCAGCCGATCTCGGCCGTGCAGGCCAGCAATGGCGAGGTGGCATCGCTCTACGCGCCCTCCGACCTGTGGGACCGCATCCGCCGCGGTTTCGCCATGCCCGACCTGGACCAGGACCTCGTGCGCGACCGCGAGCAGTGGTACGCCACGCGCCCCGACTACATGCAGCGCATGACCGAGCGCTCGAGCAAATACCTGTTCCACATCGTCGAAGAGCTCGAACTGCGGGGGATGCCCACCGAGCTGGCCCTGCTGCCCTACATCGAGAGCGCCTTCAATCCGCAGGCCGTCTCCAGCGCCAAGGCCGCCGGCATGTGGCAGTTCATGCCGGCCACCGGCAGCGACTACCAGCTCAAGCAGAACGCCTTCCGCGACGACCGCCGCGACGTGCTGGCCTCCACGCGCGCCGCGCTCGATTACCTGCAGCGCCTGTACGGCATGTTCGGCGACTGGCACCTGGCATTGGCCGCCTACAACTGGGGCGAAGGCAGCGTGAGCCGGGCCATCGCACGCAACCAGAAGCTGGGCCTGGGCACCAGCTACACCGAACTCACCATGCCGGCCGAAACCCGCATGTACGTGCCCAAGCTGCAGGCGGTGAAGAACATCGTCGCCAACCCGCAGGCGTTTCGCACCGAATTGCCGCTGATCGAAAACCACCCCTACTTCCAGACGGTGGACATCACGCACGACATCGATGTCTCGCTGGTGGCCAGCCTGGCCGGGGTGCGCGAAGAGGACTTTCGCGCGCTCAACCCCTCGCTGCACCGCCCCGTGATCCTGGCCGCGGGCATGCCGCAGATCCTGCTGCCCTGGGACAACGCCAAGGTGTTCCTCAAGAACCTGGAAGCCCACCGCGAAGGCCAGTACGCCAGCTGGACGGTCTGGAGCGTGCCCACCACCATGACGGTGGCGACCGCAGCCCAACGCGTCGGCATGAGCGAGAACGACCTGCGCAGCGTGAACCGCATTCCGCCACGCATGATGATCAAGGCGGGCTCTGCTCTGATGGTGCCCCGCGCCACCACCACGCGCCAGGACGTGTCCAGCCAAGTGGCAGACAACGGGCAGGTCGCTTTCACGCCGGAAATCGTCACGCGGCGCACCACGGTGCGCGCCGGCAAGCGCGACTCGGTCGCCAGCATCGCCAACCGCTACAAGGTGAGCGCCGCCAATGTGGCCGAATGGAACGACGTCAAGGCCAACGCCGCCTTCAAGGCCGGCCAGCAGGTCGTGATGTACCTGCCGGTGAAGCTGGCCGCCACCTCGTCCGCGCGCCCGGCCATCAAGCAGACCTCCACGCGCGGCGCCAAGGCCCCTGCGGCCCCCACCCGCAAGGGTGGAACGCCCTCGCGCAAAAAGCGCTGAGCGGCAGCTGGGCCTAATCAAGTCATTGCCCCGGAGAGGCTGGCCGTCCAGCGCTTGCGCGGGGCGGCCCGGCAAGCTTGCGCGTCAGAGGCGCAGGTTGTGCATGCCGACCAGTCCCAGCACGCCCATCACGATGAGGTACAGGGCCACGATGTAGTTCAGCAGGCGGGGCATGACCAGGATCAGGATGCCTGCGATCAGGGAAACGAGGGGGCCGATACTGAGGTTCAGCGACATGGAAAGATCCTTGTTGGAATGATGGAATGAAGGAGCGCAATCGGTGCGTTGCAGCGCCGAGGCAAGACCGCCGCTGGCGCCCCGTTGACTCTAGCGCCACACCCTTGCCGCCGTGTGTCGGACAGTTCAGCCAAAGTGCCGGCCGCCCCCGGCACGGCACCTTGCGCCCCCCGCCCCTCAGGCATTGAACTTCTGCTTGGCCTTGCGCGCGAATTCGTTCGTGAACGTGCGCCCGAGATCGATCTTGAGCGGCGCCAGTTCGGATCGCAGGCGGGCCACCACCCGCGCCGCGTTGGCCGGGCCGTCATCGGGCATGAGGCCGTCGGGCGAGAAGGTGTCGCGCACCTTGTGGAATGCCGCCAGATAGGCACCCCGTTCGCCCAGCAGGTAGCCGGACGGCACGGCCCGCACCAGGTCGGCCGGGCTGGCCGTCTGCAGCCATTTGAGGGCATGGACGATGGCATTGGCCAGGGCCTGCGAGCGGGCCGGCTGCTTTTGCACGAACGACTGCGGCGCATAGAGGCTGGCGGCCGGCATGGTGCCGCCGAACAGTTCCTGTGACCCTTTGAGCGAGCGCGTGTCGCACAGCACCCGCACCTCGGCGCGCTGCTCCAGCGCGCTGACGATCGGATCGGCATGGCACAGCGCATGCACCCTCCCCTGTCGCAGCGCGGCCACCGCCCCGAGGGCGGAGCCCACGCCGACGAAGGACACCTCGTCCAGCGGCGCGCCGTCCCGCGACAGCATCAATTGCGCCACATGGTGGGTAGAAGACCCCAGGGCCGACACGCCCACGCGCATGCCCTTGAAGCGGCTCACGCTCTTGACGGGCCATGCGCGCGCCGATGCCGCCAGGGCCAGCTGCGGCGCCCGCCCCTGCAGCACGATGGTGCAATAGCTGCGGCCCAGCAACTGCTGGCGCAGCACGTGGTCGTAGGCGCCCGAGCACACGTCAGCCTCGCCGTCCTGCAGTGCCTGCAGGGCCAGGGCACCGCCCGGGTAGTCCTGAACCACCACGTGCAGCCCCTCGGCCCGGAAGAAACCCAGCTCCTGAGCGATGGTCAGCGGCAGGTGGTACAGCAGCCCCGAGCCCCCGACCGCCACCCGCAGCGGACCGGTCCCGGCCGTGAACGGCGACGGCACCGCCAAGGCATCCGCTCCCGCCCAGCCCGCCATCGAGAGGGCGGACAAGGTACCGAAGTGGCGGCGGCGGATGCGAGGAAAATCCATGGGGAAAAAGCGAATTCAAGAAATTGCTGCAGTGCAGCAATCGTGCCACCTGCGCGCAGCCGCCCCGTCAGGGCAATCCCTGAGGGACATGAACGAAAAGTCGGGTTAGTGGGATGGGTGCCAGGGCGATCCAGGCCGGTGGATCGCCGCGACATGACCGCGGTGCCGCCTCAGCGGTAGCCGATGAAGAGAATGGCGATGTTGACCACCAGCGCCCCCAGCCACACGGCGCTGCGGGCGGTGGGCAGGTCGGACACGTACATCATCACGTAGAAGACGCGCAGCATCACGAAGAGGAACGCCAGGATATCGAGCAGCGTCTGCCCGGCCCCCAACTGGTGCGCGATCACCACCGCACCGATGAAGAACGGCAGCGCCTCGAAGGTGTTGGACTGCGCGGCCAGCGCGCGGGCGCGCCAGTCGGTCTGCCGGGAGGCCCATCCACGCGGATCGCGGTTGTCGGACACCTGGAAGCTGCCGCGCTTGGCGATCAGGGCGCACACCGTGGGCAGCAGCGCCATCAGGAGCACGCACCAGTAGGCGACGGTGAAATGCGCGACATGCAGGGAGTTCATGGTTCAAGCCTTTTCATGCTTCAGCGCAACTGAATATTGCGCTGGCAGCTATCAATTTTATAGTGTCAGCGGCGATCGACCAGCGCATGCGCGATGGTGCCCAGGTCCACGTATTCCAGTTCGCTGCCCACCGGAACGCCACGAGCCAACCGGGTGACGTGCAGCCCCCGGCTCTTGAGTGCCTCGCTGATGACATAGGCCGTGGCCTCGCCCTCGGCCGTGAAATTGGTGGCCAGGATCACCTCCTGCACCACGCCATCGGTGGCCCGCTCCATGAGCTTTTGCAGCCCGATGTCCTTCGGACCCACCCCGTCCAGTGGCGACAGCCGCCCCATGAGCACGAAATACAGCCCGCGAAACGCCGCCGTACGCTCCAGCGCGGCCTGATCGGCCGGGGTTTCCACCACGGCCAGCCGGCTGGCATCGCGTTCCGGGTCCAGGCAGGTGTCGCACACCGCGGCTTCGGTGAAGGTGTGGCAGCGTTCGCAGTGGTGCACCGACACCGTCGCTTCATGGAGCGCCCGCGACAGCACCTCGGCGCCTTCGCGGTCGTGCTGCAGCAGATGGAAGGCCATGCGCTGTGCCGACTTCACGCCCACGCCTGGCAGGCGGCGCAGCGCCTGGACCAGGGCATCGAGGGAATTGGTGTCGGACATGCAAGGCGCCGTTCAAGAATCAAGAAACATGCCCGTGAAGGGCATACAAAGGGTGCGGCGAGGCCGGCGGCCGCAAACGGAAGGCAAGCGAACGATCTGGCCCCTGTCCAAGTCATCCACCGGCGCTCCAGCCGCTGCAGTCGCACGGACTGGGACGGCCGCCTGTCTCAGAAGGTCAGAAAGGGAATTTCATTCCGGGAGGCAGTCCCGGCATGCCCGCGGTCAGCTTGCCCATCTTTTCCTGCGAGGTTTCCTCGGCCTTGCGCACGGCCGCATTGAAGGCGGCGGCCACCAGGTCTTCGAGCATGTCCTTGTCATCGGCCAACAGGCTGGGGTCGATGGTCACGCGCTTGACGTCGTGCTTGCAGGTCATGAGCACCTTCACCAGGCCCGCGCCGGATTCACCTTCCACTTCGATGTTGCCGAGTTCGTCCTGGGCCTTCTTCAGGTTGTCCTGCATGGCCTGGGCCTGCTTCATGAGGCCGGCGAGTTGTCCCTTGTTGAACATGTGAGTTTTCCTTTTCTGATGGGAATGAAGGGGAGGCTTGAATGAATAAGCGAATGAACCGTGTGGAAGATGGCAACGCCTTCGGTCACGCCGGCTTGATGCTGCCCGGCACGATCTTGGCGCCGAAGTCCCGCACCAGCGTCTGCACGTACGGGTCGTTGTGCACGATTTCCTCGGCCACGCGCTGGCGCTCTGCCGCCGCGGCCGCATTGCGCCGCGCCGGGCTGTCGATGACCACGCCCAGTTCGACGCTGATCTGGGTCGCATGGCCTGCGGCCTCCAGCGCCGCCCGCAGGCGCTCGCGCGCCACGGGCTGGTTGAGCGATTCGCGCTCCACGCGCAGCAACCAGTGCCCGGCGTCACGCGCCACCAACTGGGACTGCAGGGCCAACTCCCGCACCAGCGCCGCAATGGCCTCGGCAGCCACGAGTTGCTGCACGGTGGCGTGCCAGACATCGCCCTCTTCCGTGGCCGTGTAGCGGGCGGATGCGGGAAGGGAGCCCGTCGGCGCGAGCGGCTGCAGGCGCGCGCCCGGCTCGGGAGCGGTGCGCACGGGGATCGCCATGTATTCGGGCGCCGACGGCGCCGACGCCACTGGTCGTTGCGCTGGCACAGGGGCTGGAGAGGCCGCGCGGCGGAAATCATCGGGCGAATGGACGGGTAGCCGCACCGGCGAGGCTGCCGGCTGGGGCTCGCCGGGAGGGGGCTGCACCGGCGTGCCGGCGTCTTCCCACGCAGGCGTGGAATCGGGCGCAGGCACCGGCAGGGCTGCGACGGATGGTTCCGGCTCGGCAACGGGGGCGCTGGTGGTCTGCGCGGGCATCGGCTCGGCAGGCACGATCACTGCTGGCGCACCCGCATCGCGCGCCGGTTCGGCCGCGGGCCGCTGCCCTGGCGACGCATCGGCTGCCGCAGCCACCCGGGTCGCAGCCTGCGCGGGTGCCGGCTCAACCGGCGTCAGAGTTTTTTTTTCAGCCGAAGGGGCCGGGGCTGCCGAGCCATCCGCCGGCTTGAAGGCCAGCAGCCGCAGCAGCGCCATGGTCAGCGCCGCGTATTCGTCCGGGGCCAGCCCCAGTTCGGCACGGCCGTGCAGGCAGATGCTGTAGAGCAATTGGGTTTCGTCCGCGGGCATCTGCGCGGCCAGACGGGCGATTTCCACGGCCTCGGGGTCGTTGGCATCCAGCGCCTGGGCCATGTTCGGCACGGCCTGCATGACGGCCATGCGCTGGAGCACCGCGCTCATCTCCTCCAGCGTGGAGGCGGCAGACAAGCCGTTCAGGCGCAGGACATCGGAGGTTTCCACCACCGTGCGGCCATCGCCCTGGGCCAGGGCTTCGATCAGGCGGAACACGTACGACCGGTCCACGCTGCCCAGCATCTGGCGCACTCCCGCTTCCTGCAACTGGCCGCTGCCGAACGCGATGGCCTGGTCGGTGAGCGAAAGCGCATCGCGCATCGAGCCCCGCGCCGCACGCGACAGCAGGCGAAGCGCCTGGGGTTCGGCCGGCACGTTCTCCTGCGCCAGAACGCGCCCCAGGTGCTCGAGCACCGTCTCGGGCGCCATCGGGCGCAGGTTGAACTGCAGGCAGCGCGAGAGCACCGTGACCGGCACCTTCTGCGGATCGGTCGTGGCCAGCACGAACTTGAGGTATTCCGGCGGCTCTTCCAGCGTCTTCAGCATGGCGTTGAACGCCGTGTTGGTGAGCATGTGCACTTCGTCGATCATGAAGACCTTGAAGCGCCCCTGCACTGGCTTGTAGACCGCCTGCTCCAGCAGGCCCTGCACTTCGTCCACGCCGCGGTTGGAGGCGGCATCGAGCTCGGTGTAGTCCACGAAACGGCCGCTGTCGATGTCGGCGCAGGCCTGGCACACGCCGCAAGGGGTGGCCGTGATGCCGCCCTGCCCGTCCGGGCCCTGGCAATTGAGCGACTTGGCCAGAATGCGCGACACCGTGGTCTTGCCCACGCCGCGCGTGCCGGTGAAAAGATAGGCGTGGTGCAGCCGCTGCTGCGTGAGCGCATTGGACAGCGCCTGCACCACATGCTCCTGGCCCACCATCTCCGAGAAGGTCTTGGGACGGTATTTGCGGGCGAGCACGAGGTAAGACATGGGGGGATTCTATGTGGCCGGGCGCGCCCTCCCGGATCGCCGGGGTACCGATTCCACGCCGGGCCCCGGTGCGCCCCGCTGTCAGGCCACCATGGCCAACACCTGCACGGCGTGCAGGGTCGTCCCGGCCGGAACGGCCTGCTTTATCGCCTACAATCGGCGGTGACGGGCCTCCCCGCATGGTGAAGCAGCCAACCGGGTCAGGTGGGGAACCAAGCAGCCCTAACTGTAGAGTCAGTGCCGGGGGTAAGGCTCGTCAACTATCTTTCAGCCATCCCTGCCATGCCATCACGGCCCCTGGCGCAGGGCATGCGCCACCCCAGCGGTCCACGCACTTCAGGGCTCCCCCCCTTCTGCAGGGTTTTCCCCTTCCAAAGCCTTCGTAGCATTCGCCACGGTCGATTCCGTGGCCGGCATTCGGACCTGTCCGCGCTCTGGCAGACATCACCCGCGCGTCTTTGCACGGCTCAAAAGCCACGGCCAACCTATCAAAATATTCACATTTAGCAATTTCAAGTTACTATTTGTTTCTTTTGAGGAGCCCTTATGGCAGAAGGTCCAGCGCAAGGAACTGCCGCCCTGCGCGGCGCGGCGGGTGTGCCGTCCGCGGCCGAACCCGCGCGTGTTGCCAGTGCGAGCCCGTCAGCGATCGAGGAAGAGTCCACTCCCAAGCCACTGGACCAGTTCACGTTCGAAAAGATGCGGCGCGTCAACGGCTCTCTCCTTGCGTTCGGCTCCCTGGGCTGGCTGGCGGCTTGGTGGACGGCCGCGCCCACCTATCACTACGACAACATCCTGTTCGCCCTGCTGGCGATCGCCTTCTACTGCTGCATCATCGCATCGATGTTCGCCAGCACCCCCGGCAGGGTGGTGCTGGCCGCCCTGCCGGCCTGTGGCCTGCTGGCCCACGGGTTCTGGCTGCTGTCGGTGCCGAGTCCGGTCGGGGTCTACTTCTGCCTGGCCCTGGGGGTGGCCTTCACGCTGCTGATCGCCTTCATGTTCATCACGACATGGCAGTACCTGGCGTCCGTGGCCGTCATCTGGCTCGCGTTCGGGCACGGCGATTTCCAGCAGATGCGCTCCGCGCACGATCCGGTCTGGAGCATGCTGATCGTCACCCTGTCATCGCTGTGCGGGATGCTGCTGAACATGGCCCTCTTTCGCCTGCGGGAAGACAGCCACCGGCAGCAACTGGAATTGGAAACCCTGGCCTACCAGGATGCATTGACCGGCCTGGCCAACCGCCGCAGCCTGCTCAAGCACATGCAGTCGCTGCAGGACGCCGGGCACATCGAAGGCCTGTATTTCATGATGATCGACATCGATGACTTCAAATCGATCAACGACCAGTTCGGGCACGACCAGGGCGATGTGGTGTTGAAGGACGTCGCGTCGGCATTGAAGCGGCAGGCCGGCCGGCACCTGTGCGGCCGCCTGGGCGGCGAGGAGTTCGGCGTGGTGGTGGACGCCGCCACGTTGCCCGAGGCCTGTGAACTCGCCCAGGCGCTGGTCAACACCGTGAACACGTTGTACGCGGTGCCGGTGGACCACCCTGCCTTCCAGGGCCGCCGGCTGTCCATCAGCGCAGGCCTGACCCGCGGGGAGGCGGACTGCACCACCTCCGAACTGATCCGGCGCGCGGACCTGGGCCTTTACCGGGCCAAGCGCGAAGGCAAGAACCGTTTCTGCATGCACTTCGGCCCCGACGGTGAGGCGTCCCCGGCAGCAACGGCACAGCCTCAGCCCCAGCCTCAAAGCGCCTGATCAGGCACGCTGCAGCCAGGCCTTCGCCCCTTCGGCAGCGGCCATGCCACTGGCCATGCAGGCCGTCATCAGGTAACCGCCCGTGGGGGCCTCCCAGTCCAGCATTTCGCCCGCGCAGAAAACGCCGGGCAGGGCCGTCAGCATGAGACTGCCATCCATCGCCTCGAACGGCACCCCGCCCGCGGTGCTGATGGCTTCGTCCAGCGGTCGGGTCGCGCCCACGGTGATGGGCAGCGCCTTGATGGCCTGGGCCAGGGCGGCGGCATCGTTCATGCCCTCCTTGCCCAGTTGCTCGTACAGGATGCCCATCTTGATGCCGTCCAGCCCCAGGCGGCTCTTTAGGTGGCTGCTGAGGCTGCGGGCACCGCGCGGATGGCGCACTTCCTTGAGCACGCGCTCGGGCGTGTGGTCGGGCAGCAGATCCAGGGTGAACGTGGCATGGCCATGCGCCTCGATCTCGTCGCGCAGCAGGCTGGAGACCGCGTAGATCAGGCTGCCCTCCACGCCGGTGGCCGTGGCCACGAACTCGCCCCGGCGGCTGAACGTGCGCCCCTGGTGGTCGGAGAAATGCAGCGCGACCGACTTGAAAGGCTGCCCGGCAAAGCGCTCGGTGAAATGCGGCGTCCAGCCGGCCGGATCGGGTGCCCGCCCGATCAGCTCGCGCAGGAATTCCCGCCGCGTCTCGCCTGCCGGCGCGCCACCGGCGCGCACCGTGTCGAAGCCGCAGTTGGCCGGGCGCAGCGGGGCCACGGGCACGCCCTTTTCGACCAGCAGCGGCACCCACGCGCCGTCGGAGCCCAGCCGGGCCCAACTGCCGCCACCCAGCGACAGCACCACGGCCCGGGCCTGCACCAGCACCAGGCCCGCAGGGCTGGTGAAACCCAGTGTCATGGGGGCCGCATCGCCGTCCTGCGCGGCGGCCGCGTCGCTCCAGCCCAGCCAGCGGTGGCGCATGTGAAACACCACCCCCAGGCTGCGCAGGCGGTGCAGCCACGCGCGCAGCAGCGGCGCGGCCTTCATGTCGGAGGGGAACACCCGGCCCGAGGTGCCGACGAAGGTCTCCACCCCCAAGCCCTGCGCCCAAGCGCGCACCGCATCGGCGCCGAAGGCCTGCAGCAGGGGCTCGATGGCGCCACGGCGCTCGCCGAAGCGGGCCGCGAACGGCTCGAACGCCTCGGAGTGCGTGAGGTTGAGCCCCCCCTTGCCCGCCAGCAGAAACTTGCGCCCCACGGAAGGCATGGCGTCGAACAAATGCACGGCCAGGCCGCCACGGGCCAGCACTTCGGCCGCCATCAGGCCGGCGGGGCCGCCGCCGATCACGGCGACATCACAGGCCAGCACGGGGGCGATCGATTCGGAAACAGTCATCTTCAACCTTTGCTTTTGAAACATCGGGGCGCGGCGCCGCAGGCCGGGAGCCTGCAGCGCGCCGCGCCATCAAAACAGGGCGCCTTGCACCGGAGCCGGCGGTGGCGGTGGCGGTGGCGGTGGCGGTGGCGGTGGCGCAGTCTCGCTACCCACCTCCACCATCCGCCCGTCGCCGGTGAGGAACGCCGCGCGCACCACGTGGCTCGGCATCTGGGCCTGAACGGCTTCGCGGTAGCGCGCCAATTGGGCCATCAGATGGGGGCGGCGCTCGGGGTCCGCCGCGCTTTTGTAGTCGAGCACCCACCACACCGACGCGCCGCCGGAATCGGTGCGCCGCACCAGACGGTCGATGCGCAAGGTCTGCCCGGCGTGGACGATGGTGGCCTCGTTCACCGCCCGATCAACCGCGTCGGCCTGCCATGCCCAGGCGCCCTGGCCGCCCAGGATGCGCTGGGCCATCTCGGCGGCCAGGGCGGCGGACTCCGGCGCCAGGTCGAAGTCTGCCGCCAACCGTGCCAGCCGCGTGGCGGGCCATCCGCCCCCGGACGGGGCCGGCCCGCCGGCGGTTGCCATGGCGGCCTGTTCCAGCAACTGGTGCATGGCCTCGCCCTGGCGCGATGCCGGGGTGGACACGGCCACCGCAAGGACGGCCGGGCCATCGGGCTCCGGCTTCGGCGGCGGCGACCAGGCCGGCAGTTCGGCCAGCAAGGCATGGTCCTGCGCCCGCCTATCGTTTTGCGGCAAGGCTTCGCCGGCAGGTTCAGCCAAAACGTTCTCGTCCTCATCCTGCAGCAGGGGCGCCAGCCGGTTCCACCAGCTGCCGGGCGCCGAGGACGAGGGTTGCACCGACGAGACCGCCAGGCAGTGCTTGGCCCGCGTCATGGCCACGTACAGGGTGTTGAGTTCTTCGCGCTGTCGCTCGGCCTGTTCGGCGGCCAGCATGTCCACCGCGCTGGGCGGCGGCGTGCTTTCGCTGGCGAGGAACACGAAGCGGCGCGGCAGCGGCTCTTCGCCCGGCCAGTCCACCAGCACGCCCATGGTCTCGGCCTTTTGCGGGCGGGTGTCGGTGTCCAGCAGCAGCACGCTGTGCGCTTCCAGGCCCTTGGCGCCGTGCACGGTGAGCAGGCGCACCGCCTGCGCGTCCACCCGGCCCGGCGCGCGCTGGCCGGCGCGCTTCATCGCCCGGACGAAGGCGTAGGGCGTGAGATAGCGCCCGCCGTCGATCTGCAGCGCGGCCGACAGCAGCGCGCGCAGATTGGCGAGCACGCTGGCGCGCTGGGTGGCAGGCGCGGCGGCAGCATAGCGGGCCAGCACGTCGCGGTGGGTGTAGAAGGCCTGCAGCGCGTCGTGGGGCGGCAATGCGTCGAACCAACCCTTGTACAGAGCCAAATCGGCTCCCAGCACAATAAATTCTAGGGCATCATGCTCACTTTTTAATAGCAAATCGAGCCAACTGCATTCGAGGTTCTCCGGCTGGCGCCGCCACAGCGCCAGCCGCACGAGCGTGTCGTCGCCCACCCCGAACAGCGGCGAGCGCAGCGCGCGGGCCAGCGACAGGTCGTGGCCCGGCGAGACCAGCGCATCCAGCAGCGCCACCACGTCCTGCACTTCGGGCGCCTCGGCCAGCTCGGCTTTTTCGGGCTGCACGCAGGGCAGGTGCAGGTCGCGCAGCGCGTCTTGCATGGCGGCCAGCCGGTCGCGCTTGCGGGCGAGCACCATCACCTCGCGCGGCGGCACGCCGTCGGCGATGCGCCCGGCCACCCAGCGGGCGGCCTGAGTGCATTCGCGCATGCGCAGGGTTTCCTCGGCCTCGTGCCGCGGCTGCGTGAGGCTGTCGCGCCACGCCATGGGGTCGAAGGCAGGGCCCGCGCCATCGTCGGGCGCGGTGATGGCGGGCAGACGCAGCCGCATTCCCGGGTCGGTGGACTCGGTGGTGTGGTCGCGAAAGCCGGCGTATTCCCCCTGGCCCTGCGCGGCCTGCATGACGTGGTTGACCGCGTCGATCACGCCCGTGGCATTGCGGCGCGTGTGGTCGCAGCTCAGCAGGTCTCCGCCCAGGCCTTGGCGCACGAAGGCCTGCGCGGCCAGGAACACATGCGGCTCGGCACGCCGAAAGCGGTAGATGCTCTGCTTGGGATCGCCCACGATGAACACGCTGGGCGCACGCCCCCCGCCCGCGCCCACATAGCCCGACAGCCAGGCGTGCAGCGCCTGCCACTGCAGCGGGTTGGTGTCCTGGAACTCGTCCACGAGCAGATGCCGCACCCGCGCATCCAGCCGCTCCTGCACCCACCCGCTCAGCACCGGGTCGGACAGCATGACCAGCGCCGTGCGCTCCACATCATTCATGTCCACCCAGCCGCGATCGCGCTTGAGCGCAGCGAACGCAGCCACCAGGGCGCGCGTGAGCCGGGCCATGCGGTGGTGGTGGCCCCAAGCCTCGTGCTGGCGGCGCGCCAGGCACAGGCGCTGCAGCTCGGCCTCGGCCTCCTGCGCCACGGCAAACTTCTCCAGGTTCTTGCTGAGCCGGTCTTCCTTGGCCACGAAGAAGGCGCGGCGCAAGCGCTCCAGGCGCTCGTGCGGGTCCTCGCATGCGAAGGCATCGACCACCGCGTCGGCCGCCTTCTGCGGCGTCTTGTTGGATTCGGTGCCCAGGGCGCTCGCGTGGGCCAGCCAGCGGGCGCGCGCCGCATCGCCCTCCAGCGCGTGGGCCGGGCTGTCCAGCCCCTGCAGGTCGGGGAATTGCGCATGGAACGGAGGGACCGAGGCGTCGATCACGCCGGCCGCGTCCGCCAGCTCGAACTCGATGCGCTTGGACAGCGCCGCGCCCAAGGCCTTGTGCGTCTGCGACCGCCCGTGCGAGGCCACCGCCGCAAGGTAGTCGGCATGCAGCGCCGCATCGTCGGCCACCTGCTGCAGGAACGGCGGCCAGACCTGGCGCACGGCCTCGGCATCGTCCTCCAGCAGTTCGTAGTTGCCGGGCAGCCCGCGCGCGTGCAGCACGGCCAGCGGCGCGGTGCCCAGCAGCGCGGCGAACCAGCTGTGGAAGGTGCGGATCTGCACCGGCCGCCCGGATTCGAGCATCGAGCGGTACAGCGTCTGCAGCAGCGCGCGCTTTTCCAGCGCCCGATCGGGCGGGATGCCGCGGGCGACCAGTTCCCGGGCCAGGCGCTCGGGCTCGGCCTGGGCAAACTCTTCCAGCCATTCCTGCAGGCGCTGGCGCATCTCGCCCGCGGCCTTGCGCGTGAACGTGATGGCCAGGATTTCGTGCGGCGCGCACCCGTCCAGCAAGGCACGCAGCATGCGGGAGACCAGCATCCAGGTCTTGCCCGCGCCCGCGCAGGCCTCCACCGCCACGCTGCGGTCCGGATCACAGGCGATCGCATAGAACGCCTCGCGCGTGACCGGGCGGCCGTTGTGTTCGTAGGCGGCCAGCGTCATGGTGCGTTCTTCATGCCCAGAAATCCTTGCGGCACAGGCCGCGCGCGGCGCAGTAGTCGCACACGGCCCCCTCGCCCAGCGCCGGCATGGCGGCACCGGCAGCGATGCGTTCGAAGTCGTGCAGGATGCCCTCCACCAGTTGGTCGCGCAGGGCCACGATGTCGGGCTGCTCGAAGGTCCGTGTGTCGCCGCGCTCGCCCACGTTCACGTAGGCCGCGCGCAGGTGGTCGTCGTGCAACAGCGCGGCATAGAACGCCAGCTGTGTGTCCTCGGTGCCGGCGGCCAGGCGCTTGCGGGTGACGGCTTCGTTCTCGGTCTTGTAGTCGATCACCAGCACCGTCGGCGCTTCGCCCGGCACGCCGGAGCGGACAGCATCGATGCGATCGAGCAGGCCCACCAGTTGGAGCGGACCGAGCGACTGCGTCGAGCGCACCTCGGCCTGCCGGAAGGCGGCGCCCTGACCTTCGTGGTCCTGCAGCCAGCGAAGGTAGCCGTCGCGCAGGGCCGGCCAGCCGGAGGCGAACGGCAGGAACTCGCCCGACGCCAGCCGCTGCGCCCGGGTGACGGCCTCGGCCGCGGCATCCATGAGCGCGCGGCGCGCCGGCAGCGCTTCGGTGGGCGCCGCCTGCAGCGCCTCGTGGAAGTGCTGGAGCACGGCATGCAGCCAGTTGCCGAAATCCCGCTTGCCCACTTCGGCGCCCAGCTCGTCGGATTCCTGCAGGCCCAACTGGCGCAGCGCGAAGAAGCGGTAGGGGCAGTGGCGCAGATCGGAATAGGCGGTGGAGGACAACTGCAGCACGGGCAGGGCCTCGCCCGTCGGCATCGGCCGGGGCACGGGTGCGAGCGGCACTTCGCGCGCACTTCGCGGATCGGTGCCGGCGCGGGCCTGGCCGTCCAACTGCAGGGCCAGCACCAGCGGACTGGCCAGCAACGGCTCTCCCCCGTCATCGCCGCTGCGCCACAGCACATCCACGTGGGCGGTGCACAAGGCATTGCGCCAGGCCCCGCGCTGGGCGGCTTCCAGCGCCTCGCGGGTGGGCAGTCCCAGGCCTTCGCGCTGCGCCCGGGTCCAGGCGCCGGGGGGCTCCGGAGCAGGCGGCAGGCGCTTTTCGTCGCAGCCGGGCACCACCAGCGTGGCGAACGGGCGCGCCAGGATCTGCGGCAGCGGCACGACGAACACCGAGGCGCTGCCGTCGTGGCCGGGCCGGTAGCGTGCGGCTTCCAGCACCTCGTTCACCCAGCGGGTGAACTCGGCCAGCGCCATGGGCCGCCCGGCGCTCGCCAGCCCCTCCAGATCAGAGGGCAACCCGTCCTGCAGGCGCAGCTCCGCCAGCACGCGCTCGCCTGCCGCGTCGGCCTGCAGCGCCTCCCATTGCCCCGTTGCCTGCAGCAGCTCGCGCAGTGCGTCCAGCCATGCCGCCACCGGCCTCGCGGCCTGCCAGGGCGTGCGCCAGGCCTGTACCTGGGCGATGAGCGCTTGCACTGCAGCCGCTGCAGGCGGCATGGCATCGCTGCGTTCCTCGATGGCCGTCCAGTGGCCGGTGCCGGCCCTGCGCAGCCATTTCTCGGCCGCGCCCACCGCCTGCGGGCTGGCGGCCGGCACGTGCTTGAGCCAGTCCAGCACCGCGTCGGCGGAGGCGTTCCAGGCACAGGCCCGCAGCGCCACCATGGCATGGGACGCCGCGCGCGTGGTGGACAAGGTCCAGCCGTTCTCGTCATGCACGGCCACTCCGCGGCCCTGCAGCAGCGCGCTGATGCGGCGCGTCAACGCCCGGTCGATCGCGGCCAGGGCCAGCGGCGCGTGGCCCTGCGCCAAGCGGTGCAGCACGCACGCCGCCGCGCGCTGGGCTTCGTCCTCGGCATCGGTGGCCTCGTGCAGGAACACCTCGCCGAGCGCGGGCAGCGCCGTTTCAGGCGGCTCACCAAGCGGCAGGGACAGTGCGCGGTCGCCCCACCGCGTGCAGAGCGTCTTGGCCAGCGGATCGGCCTGGAAGCCGCCAAGCACCACCAGCGCATCCACGGCCGATTGCGTGCCCGACTCGAACAGCACGTCCGTTGCGTGGCGAGACGCCAGCACCCATTCGAGAGCGATGCGCGCCACCGCCACCTCGTAGCGCAGTGCCGCGCCGTCACCTGCGGGTGGCATCGATTCGCGCGCGCCCACCGCCCAAGCGTCGCGCTCGGACGGCGGCACGGCGCAGACGACGCTGACCAATTGGGCCGCCGCCTCCAGCAGCGGCGCGGCCAGCACGTCGCGCTGCTCGGTCAGGCCGACCCGGTCGAGCAACGCGCGCGCCGTGAGGGTGTCGCGCCCCATGTCGTGCGAGAGGTCGTCGCCTTCCGGTACGAACGGGGCGATGCGGGAGGCCCAGTTCCGGGTGGTCTCGAAACGCGGCGCGAAGCCGTCGGGCACGCGGCGCGCCCATTCGCGCTGCGCCTCGGCCATGAGCTGGGCGTACGGCACCAGCACCACGGTGGCCGCGGGGTGCGCGCCGGTGCGCCGGATGTGGGCCTGCACCCGGTCCAGCACCGGGCCCCAAACGCTGCCGGGCGCATCGTTTTTCGCTATGACTGTCATAGCGGTGGAGGCCGCGGCCACACCGTGGGGCGGGAAATATCTTTCTGTCACAATCCCCTGACTTTATCCGGACCCGCCCACCTCAACTTGCTCCACAAAGGAATGTGCCATGGCAAGCGAACTCATCAAACACCTTTCCGACGCCAGTTTTGAAACCGATGTGCTGCAACCGGGCACCACGGTGCTGGTGGATTACTGGGCCGAATGGTGCGGCCCCTGCAAAATGATCGCGCCCATCCTGGACGAAGTCGCCAACACCTACAAAGACAAGCTGACCGTCGCCAAGATGAATGTGGACGAGAACCGCGAAGTGCCTGCCAAGTTCGGCATCCGCGGCATCCCGACCCTCATGCTGTTCAAGGACGGCCAGTTGGCCGCCACCAAGGTCGGCGCGATGAGCAAGACGCAGCTCACCGCGTTCATCGACCAGCAACTGGCCTGATTGGTGACGTTCGGGGCTGGCGCGGGCGGCGGCCTGGTCCGCAGCGCGCCATCCCGCGTGCACGCATTGTTCGATGGCAGCGATCTTGCTGCACGTGCCTTGGCAAACCGGTTTTTTTTCCTGTCATAATCGCCGCAGATCATCGCGTCCGCATGCACTAGCGGCCGGTTCCAGATCCCCAGGCCATCCGAGGTCCGCAAACAGCGGCAGCCCGGCTCCCGGCCTCCCCCCTGATTCAAATCCGCTCCGTTCAGGAGTCACCCCATGCATTTAAACGAACTCAAGGCACTGCACGTGTCCGAAGTGCTCAAGCAGGCCGAAGAGCTGGAGATCGAGAACACCGGGCGCATGCGCAAGCAGGAGCTGATGTTCGCGATCATCAAGAAGCGCGCAAAGGCCGGTGAGCAGGTCTTCGCCGACGGTGTGCTGGAAATCCTGCCGGATGGCTTCGGCTTCCTGCGCAGCCCCGACACGAGCTACACCGCCAGCACCGACGACATCTACATCTCGCCCAGCCAGGTCCGGCGCTTCAACCTGCACACCGGCGACATGATCGAAGGCGAAGTGCGCACCCCCAAGGACGGGGAGCGCTACTTTGCGCTGACCAAGCTCGATGCCGTCAACGGCGGCCCGCCGGAGCAGAACAAGCACAAGGTCATGTTCGAGAACCTGACGCCGCTGTTCCCCAAGGAGCAAATGAAGCTCGAGCGGGACATGAAGGGCGAAGAGAACATCACCGGCCGCATCATCGACATCATCGCCCCCATCGGCCGCGGGCAGCGCGCACTGATCGTCGCACCGCCCAAGAGCGGCAAGACGATGATGATGCAGCACATCGCGCACGCCATCACCGCCAACAACCCCGACGTTCACCTCATGGTCCTGCTCGTTGACGAGCGCCCCGAGGAAGTGACCGAAATGCAGCGCACCGTGAAGGGCGAAATCATAGCCTCCACCTTCGACGAGCCTGCCGCACGCCACGTGCACGTGGCCGAGATGGTGATCGAGCGGGCCAAGCGCCTGGTCGAATTGAAGAAGGACGTGGTGATCCTGCTGGACTCCATCACGCGCCTGGCCCGTGCCTACAACAACGTCGTGCCCTCCTCCGGCAAGGTGCTGTCGGGCGGTGTGGATGCCGCTGCGCTGCAGCGCCCCAAGCGCTTCTTCGGCGCGGCGCGCAAGGTGGAAGAAGGCGGTTCGCTGACCATCATCGCCACGGCGCTGGTCGATACCGGCAGCCGCATGGACGAAGTGATCTTCGAAGAATTCAAAGGCACGGGCAACAGCGAAATCCACCTGAACCGCCGCCTGTACGAAAAGCGCGTGTTCCCGGCCATCGAGCTCAACAAGAGCGGCACCCGCCGCGAAGAGCTGCTGCTGCCGCCCGAGATCCTGCAAAAGACCCGCATCCTGCGCCAGTTCATGTACAACATGGACGAGATCGAGTCGATGGAACTCATGATCAAGAACATGAAGGCGACGAAGACCAATGTGGACTTCTTCGACATGATGCGCCGCGGCGGCTGATTTTTGCCGTTCGCATGGGGTGGCTTGCGCCGCTCCCGTGTACACCCCAAAGCCCCGCAGGCCATCCGGTCTGCGGGGCTTTTTGCTGCAGGCCGCAACCTCCCCGCTCAAGTACAGGACCACGCGGCGGCGGACGATCCCAGCGCAGGTGCAGGCAGCTCCCAGCGCATCGGCATGCCTTCGATGGACAGCGGCGCCAGCAAGCGCCTGGCCGGCCCCCAGGCAGTGGCTTCGATCTCCGGAGACTGGTCTTGCAAAAACTCGGGCAACAGCGGCTTCCGGTCCAGCGACGACGGCGCCTGTGCCAGCCAGTGGGCGGTTCGCGCCAGCGACGCCCGCACCTCGCAGCCCCGGCCGGTCTGCCGGCGGTGCGCCAGCGCCTTCAGGGCCGCAGCCGCCATCAGGTAGCCGGTGGCATGGTCGATGGCCTGCACGGGCAGTGGCACCGGCACCTGCCGCCCGGTCCGGCGCATGCCTTCCTCGGCAATGCCGGTGCTCATCTGAATGAGGCTGTCGAAGCCCCGGCGTCCGCGCCACGGACCGCTCCACCCGTAGGCGTCGAGCGAGACGTCGATCAATCCGGGATGGACCGTGCGCCGCCATGAAACGCCCAGTCCCAGCCGCTCCAGGGCCTCTGGCCGCAGCCCGTGTACCAACACGTCGGCCTGGCGCAGCAAATGCTCGAACACCGCGCGGTCGGCGGCCTGCCGAAGGTCCAGGCGCGCGCAGCGCTTGCCCAGAACCACCTCGGGCACGGTGCCGGGCTCTTCCCAGCCCGGCGGGTCGATGCGCAGGACCTCGGCGCCAAAGCCGGCGAGGAAACGCGTCGCCACCGGCCCCGCCAGGATGCGGGTTAGGTCCAGCACACGCACGCCATGCAGCGGGCGCTGCGCCGTTCCCACCCAGGCGCGCTCAGGCCCCTCCGCGCCAAAGGCCATGTGGAGCAAAGGCTCCGCCTGGACGGCGCGCCCCTGCGGATGAGACGACCATTCGTCCAGGCTTCGCATGGCCGCGGCACAACCGCCCTGCTCCACGATGGCGGACTCCAGATCGCTTGCACACCAGCCAGCGACCGCCTGGGCCGCCGACTCCCGGTCCGTCACCCCGCCGAGCACCGCCAGCGCCGCGGCACGGTGATGCGGCGCATTGGTGTGCAAGCGGATCCATCCATCCGCAGCTGGGTAGTCGCCTGCGATGGCATCCCACAGCGGTGCCAGGGCCCAGCCGATCGGACGCAACGATCCACCGAACCAGAAGGACGCCAGCCGCCGATCCACCCGAACCTGCGGCACCAGTGCGCGGGAAGGTGCCGCGACCTCCGCCAATGCGAGACCGGCCACCGCCATCGAGGCACTGGCCAGGTCGGTCACGGGAAAGACCGATGGCAATTGCCCAGCGCCCGTGAAAGACAGCGCATCCATCGGATCCGTTGTGCCGCCCAAGCCCTTCCACAGCGTGCGCGCGAAATGGGTGAGTGACGCGGAAGGGGGCAAAGGAGCGGAGGAATGGGTGGACATGGCAGGCCTCAAAAACGATGCATCAGACTAGATCAACCCATTAAATTGTCAATATTGATTTATATTTTCACATCAACCTATTTCTACCCGGGAGCCATGATGCCCGTCTATCTGTCCGCCCCTGACGCTGCCGCCCGCCTTGGTGTTTCCCGACAGACGCTCTACGCCTATGTGAGCCGGGGCCTGCTGCCAGCCCACGCGGGCGACAGCACCCGCGAAAGCCGATACCTGAAGCAGGACGTGGAACGGCTCGCAGGCCAGCGCACGCGAGGCCGCAAGCCGAAGGAGGTGGTCAAGGCGGCGCTGGACTGGGGCCTGCCGGTGCTGGAGTCCTCCATCACATTGATCGAGGATGGGCAGCTTTACTACCGTGGAGAAAACGCCATCCTTCTGGCCGCCGCCTGTACTGTGGAAGATCTCGCAGGCCGACTGTGGCGCTGCCCCACCGAATCGGCTTTCGGCTCCGACACGCCTGCGTTGCCCCGGGCCATGGCGGCATTGCAGCCCTGCCTGGCCGGGCTCCGGCCCGAAGAAACGCTGCTACCGCTCTTTACCGCGGCCAGCGAGGACGCCAGCACCGCTGTGTGGCAGACGTCGCCAGAGCGGCTGGCGCAAGGATGCGGTGCGCTGGTGCGGCTGCTGGCCGCGTGCCTGCTGGGCACGGCGCCCCAGCCTGCCGCCATCCATCGACAATGCGGCGCGGCATGGGGGCTGGACCACCACGGGGCGGACCTCGTGCGCCAGGCGCTCGTGCTTTGCGCCGACCACGAACTCAACGCTTCCAGTTTCACCGCCCGGTGTGTGGCCTCCACCGGCGCGAGCCTGCGGGCCGCGGTGATCGGCGGTCTGGCCGCGCTCACGGGTGGCAAGCACGGCGGCACCACCGCACGCGTGGAAGCCCTCTGGGACGAGTTGGACAACGCCGCGCCGGAGCAACGCCTGCGCCAGCGCCTGGCACGGGGAGAGGACCTGCCAGGCTTCGGCCACCACCTCTATCCGCAGGGGGATGTGCGCGCCGAATGCCTGCTGCGCCCACTGCTGCCGCACAACGAATGCTTGCAGCGCTGGATCGCGGAGGCCCAGGCCTTGACGGGCCAACGGCCTTCGATCGATTTTGCGCTGGTCGCCCTTCGACGCCATCTGGCGCTTCCGGAAGGAGCGGCCTTCGGCCTGTTCGCCCTCGGGCGGTCCATCGGCTGGGTGGCCCATGCGCTGGAGCAGCGCGACAGCGGACAGCTCATCCGGCCGCGCGCTGCGTACAACGGACCGCGGCCCGCTCAGCCCACGGAGAATCGCCGCTCCAACGCGCTGTAGCCCAGGCCCACGCCCTTGTGCACCCGAATCTGCACGGGGATGCGTTCCTTGAGGGCCTCCACATGGCTAATGATGCCGATGGTCTTTCCGCTGGCGTTGAGGGTGTCGAGCGCATCCAGGGCGGTTTCCAACGTTTCGCCATCCAGCGTGCCGAATCCCTCGTCGAGAAAGAGCGAGTCGATGCTGGCCTTGTGGCTCACCAGGTCGGAAAGCGCCAACGCCAACGCCAGGCTCACCAGAAAGCTCTCGCCGCCCGACAGGGTACGGGTGTCGCGCGCCACATCGGCCTGCCAGGTGTCGATCACCTCCAGCTCCAGTTCGCCCACCGAGCGGCGGCCCAGCCGGTAGCGCCCGTGCAGCCGTCCCAGTTGGCGATTCGCCAGATGCACCAGGTGGTCCAGGGTGAGGCCCTGCGCGAACTTCCGGTATTTAGCGCCGTCTGCAGAGCCGATCAGGCCATTGAGGTGCTGCCACAGATCGTGGTCGGCCTCCTGGGCCTGGATCTGTGCCAACAGCGCCTGCAGGCCATCGCGGCGCTGCGCGTCGTCTTGCAGCCGGCTCGCGATGGCGCCCTGCTGCTGCTGCGCCAAGGTGAGCTCGGCCTCCCACTGCGCCATCAGCGCGGCCAGATCCTCTGCACTCCGTTCGGTGAGCGGCTGGGATTGCAACTCCGCCAAGGCCGCATTGGCGGCGGCCTGCAGGGCGTTCGCCTCGGCCAGCGCCTGCTGCCGCTGCGCCAGCTGTGCGCGCAGCGCTTCGCGCTCTGGCTCGCCCATGCCTGCCGCGCGAAAAGCGGTTTCATCGGCGAAGGGGCTGAGCAACAGCGCCTGCACCCAATCCTGCTCGGCCCGGACTTGGGCCGCATGCACCTCGGCATGCCGGCGCTGCAAGGACTCCAGCATGCCTTGCAGCGTGGCCAGCTCGTTCTCTGCCGCACGCCAGAGCGCTTCGGCTTGTTCGACCGCCTGTGCCAAGTCTTCGGGCCCGGATTCGGCATCTTCCCGCAGCAGGGCATCGACTTCGGCCTGCGTGCCAGGCGCTCCCACGGCCGCCCAGCGCTGGGCGGCCTCCCACGTCATGTCGGCCACCTGTTTCAATGCCGATTCACTGGCCGTCAATGCCTGAAGGCGCGCCTGCGCCGCCTGCCACGCGCGATGTTCTTGCGCACGCTGTTGCAGCCAGTCCGCCCCATCGCTGGGCAGCGTGTAGCCCAACGTTTGCAATTGGTCCGCCAGCGCCGCTTCGGCCTCGGCGTGCTGGCTCTGCTGTTGTTGGAGGTGCCGCGCCAACTCATCCGCCCGCTCTCGGGCCGCCTGCAGATCCTTGTCCGACAGGGCCCGCTGCTGCAGGGCCGCGCGTTCGGCCTGTTCGGCCTGTTGCAGTGCGGACAGCGTCTCATCGAGCCGCGTTCGTGCCTGGACGATCTCCGCCCATTGCTGTTGCGCGGCTTCCAGCGCTGCCGCGTGCTGGGCCTGGGCATCGGCGATGGCCTGGGCGTCCACGGCATCCACCGGCCAGTCGCTGGCCGCGCAGCACGCCTGCCACTGCGCCAGCCACTGTGCCAAGGCCTGCTCTCCCTCGGCGATCTGCTGCGCCGCCTGATCGCTCTGCGCCTGCAGCGCGGCCAGGCGGGAGCGCCGCGCCTGCCCTTGCTCGGTCACCTCGTCGCGCTGCGCGCGCAGCGTCTCCAATGCGGATTGGGTCGCGGAAACGTCCAGCGCCTCGTAGGCTTCGATAGCGGGATGGGTGGTCGATCCGCACAGCGGACAGGCCTCGCCCGGCTGCAAATGGCTGCGATGCGACTCCAGGGCCTGAATGCGTTGCTCTTGCGCCAGGAGCTTTTCCTGGTCCTGCACTTGCCGGTGCAGGCTGGCATAGCGATCGCGCAGCGACTGCACAGCCTGCGCCTCGTCCGCCTCCTGCCGCTGCCGCTCCGTTTGGGCCGCCAGCCATTGCGACTGGCGCGATTGGGCTTGCTGCCATGCGCTCAGGCTCTGGCCCAGGCGCTCCCAGGCATGGCTGCGCTCCAGCAGTTGCAACGGGGCATCGCGCCATGCGGATTCTTCACGCCCCATCGTCAGGCGCTCATGGATCTGGCGCGCTGCTTCGGCCTCCTGTTGCGCCTGGTTCAAGGCCGCAGCAGCACGTTGGCAGGCCTGTTCATGGCCGGCGCGTTGTGCCTCCAGGGCCTGACACCCACTGCCTTGTTTTTCTTGGCGCGCCCGGGCTTCGGCCATCGCCTGCACGCGGTGCGCACGGGCGCCGAATTGCTCGCGCCATCCGCTCAACCATTCCCCCAGTTGGGCGTGCTGGGGCACTGCCGCGAGTTCTTGGGACAGCGTCTCGCGGGCCTGCACGACATCCTGCCATTCGTTTTCGCGCAACCGGGCCAGGCGCTGGCTGTCGCGTTGCACCTGGCGAAGCGCTCGGGCGCAGCGATCCACCGCCTGACCATGCCGCACCTGCGCGTCATCCCGTTGCAGAACCACAGCCACCGTCTCATGCAACGCGGCCTGCCATGCGGCGTGGACCGGCTGCAGCCGCGCAGCGGGCTCGCTGGCGGCAAGGCGCAGGCGTTCTTCGGCACCGGCATCCCATTCGGCCTGGGCTTGCTCCCGATGTCGCACCGACTCGTCACGCCGCATCCGGGCACGGTCCTTGTCCGCCAGCCACTGGCGCTCGCGGGCGGCGGCCTCTCGCTGCGCCTGCAGTGCCCGCGCATGCAAGGCAAGGCGGCCAGCTTCATCCACCAGCGTGGCGCGCGTGGCCTCGTCCAGCAACTCCACGCCGCCGGCACGGGCCCGCAGTTGCTCCAGCACTGTGCGCGCGTCCCGCGCACTCTCGAACACCCGCTGCGAAATCTGCCCGTAGATATCGGTCCCCGTCAACTCCTCCAGCAACTCCGCACGCTTGCCAGCGCTGGCTTCGAGGAAGGCCGCAAAGCCGCCCTGCGCGAGCAGCATGGACCGGGTGAAACGCTCGAAATTGAGCCCGGTGAGCACTTCCGTCTGGCGCAGCTTGTCCTGCACCCTGGTGGTCAAGATATCGCCTTCGCGTTCGCCGCGGACCTGGGCCACCAATTCCACCTGCACTTGCTGCAAGGCCCCGTCGGGCTTGCCGTGTGCCCTGCGCTGGCTCCAAAACGACCGGTAGCGGGCGCCGCGAACTTCAAACTCCACTTCCGCCAGGCATTCCGCGGTGTGCCGGGTCATGACCTCGTTGCCCCCTTGGGACACGCCAGCGATCCGCGGCGTCTGGTGGTAAAGCGCCAGGCAGATCGCATCGAGGAGGGTGGTCTTGCCCGCCCCGGTGGGGCCCGTGATGGCGAACAGGCCGTTGCCCGCAAAGGGTGCCGCGGTGAAGTCGATGCGCCATTCGCCTTTGAGCGAATTCAGGTTCTTCAGGCGCAGGCTCAAGATTCTCATGGCGCGGGCCTTTCCTGCAGGTCGGCCAGGACGGTCCGGTACAGCGCCGAAAGCCGCTCCTCCAGTGTCGGTTCTAGCGATTGGGCCGCCAGTCGGCGGGCAAAGACCTCTGCGGGGCCCAGTTCATCGAGGGTTTCTCCCGCAGCGGCATCCAGCACGGTGGGAAGCACATTGCGGGCCCTGCGCACACGCAGGATCTGGATCGGCAGGCCTTCCGCCATCTGGGCCACGCGCACCTGCAGATCGGCAAGGTAGTCGTCATGGGCCACTTCCACTTCGACCCACACCGGCAACGAATCGCTTCCACGGCTGGCAGCTTCGGCAAATGCCGTCGGCAGTTCCCCCAGGCGGCCGCGCACACTGGCCAGCGGCTGAAAGCAGGGGACCGGCAGCGGCGTCACGGACTTCAGGCCCGCCAGGTCGAAATCGACCAGCAGCACCTCCTTGCGCTGGCGTGCCTCGTCGAAGCTCAGCGGTATCGGCGATCCGCTATAGCGCACATGCTCCAGCCCTCCGACCTTTTGCGGCTGGTGAATGTGGCCCAGGGCGATGTAGTCGGCCGGTGGAAACGCGTTGGTGGGAAAGGCTTCCAGCGTGCCCACATAGATTTCGCGCACCGATTCGCTGGCGCTGGCGCCAACGGTGGTGAGGTGCCCCGTCGCCACGATGGGCAAGCCGCCCAGTGCGGCGCTGCGCTCGACGGCCAGGGCATGCAAGGCCTGGTAATGGGCACGGATGGATGCCTGCAACGCCAATTGCTTGTCGGCCGCGCTTTGCCCAGGTTGGCTCAGCAACAGGTCCCGCGGACGCAAGAAAGGCACGGCGCACAGCACGGCTCCCGGCACGCCAGCGCGGGTATGAAGCACCAGCACCTGGTCTTCGGGCCGCTCCGCCATGCCCGGCACCACCCGGGTATTGAGATGCGCGAGCAAGCTGCGGCTTTCGCCGAGCACGGAAACGGAGTCATGGTTGCCGCCCAGCACGACGAATTGCGCCCCGGCGTCGCGCAACGCCAGCACGCAGCGGTTGTACAGTTCGCGCGCATAGCTTGGGGGGGCGCCGGTATCGAAGACGTCGCCTGCCACGATCACGGCGTCCACTGCTTGTGCGCGAACCTGCTGCGCCAGCCAGTCGATGAAAGCCAGGTGTTCGGCTTGTCGTGTCTGGCCCATGAAGTGTTGGCCCAGATGCCAGTCGGAGGTATGCAGGAGGCGCAATTCGTGGCTTTTGGAGAAGTTCTGGAATGGCAATGGTCTCACTTTGGCAGGCCTATGCAATAATCCAAGGCTAATTTCCGCGGAAAGTGCGACGCAATGGGTGCGGCGTGGCTACCGCAGCAGCCCCTGAAAGGACCATGCCATGAAAGAAGGCATTCACCCCAATTACCGCGAAGTGTTGTTCGTGGACCTGTCCAACGGTTTCAAGTTCGTGACCCGCTCCTGCGTGAACACGAAGGAAATGGGCAAGACCGATGACGGACGCGAACTGCCTCTGTTCAAGCTGGACACCTCCAGCGAATCGCATCCCTTCTACACCGGTACGCAAAAGTCCGTGGACAACATGGGCGGCCGCGTGGAGAAGTTCCGCAACCGCTTCGGCAAGACGACCGCAGCGAAGTAATCGGCGGACAACGATGTGTGCAGGCCCTGGCCTGCGGTGCCGCAAGGCAGCCGGCCTGCTACCGCAGGCCGACAACACCGTTTGAAGAAAGGCAGCCCGGCTCGACCGCGCTGCCTTTTTCTTTGTCTTTTTGCCCGTATTCTCGGGCGTCCTTTTCCGTCACCAGAACGAGCCGAGTGATCCACCCCACCCCTGCCATCGTCACCCAAGGCGCAGTCCGCCCGCTGCCGCGCTGGGCGCTCTTGCTGCTGTGCCTGGCGTATGTGGTGCCTGGGTTCGTCATGCGAGACCCCTGGAAGAACGCCGACGTCACCGCCTTCGGCTACATGCTCGAGCTGGCGCACGGCACAACGGCGTGGCTGTCCCCTTCGCTGGCCGGAATGCCCCCAGAAACGGAAGGCCTGCTGCCCTATTGGCTGGGGGCGCTGGCCCTGCAGATCGCGCCCTCCTGGCTCTCCCAGGAAATGGCAGCGCGGCTGCCCTTCATTGCCCTGCTGGCAGCCACCCTCGTGGCCACTTGGTACGGCGTTTACTACCTGGCAAAAAGTCCGGGTGCCCAGCCGGTGGCTTTTGCATTCGGCGGCGAGGCCCTGCCCGCCGACTACGCCCGCGCCATGGCCGACGGTGGATTGCTGGCCCTGCTGGCGTGCCTGGGACTGGCGCAGCTGTCGCACGAGATCACCAGCTATCTCACCCAGCTGGCATGCACCGCCCTGCTGTTCTTTGCGGCATCCGCCCTGCCCTATCGGACCGCAATGCCCACGGCGGCCGCCGCGCTCGGGCTGATCGGACTGGTGTTGAGCGGGGCGCCCACCATGGCCGCCCTGCTCGGCGCGGGCAGCGCCTTGCTGGTGCTGCGCACAGCCGACCACGAACCGCGTTCGAGCCGCACCTGGGCGCTGGCCTTGCTGGGCCTGACGGTGGTGGCCGCCTTGCTGGCCTGGAAGCTGAACCTCTGGCGCTGGCGCATCGTGGGCAGCGCAGAGGGCGCGAAGGACTGGCAAAGCCTGCTGCGCCTGCTGACCTGGTTCGCGTGGCCGGCCTGGCCGTTGGCGTTGTGGACCCTGTGGCGCTGGCGCCACCAGATCACCAGCCGCGCCATGCACCGCCATCTGTTGCTGCCTTTGTGGTTCACGGTGGTCACGCTGGGCGCCACCATCACCACCCAGCCCGCCGACCGCGCCTTGCTGCTGGGGCTGCCGGCCCTCGCGGCGTTGGCGGCGTTCGCGCTGCCCACGCTGCGCCGCGCCATCGCGTCGCTGATCGACTGGTTCACTTTGCTTTTCTTCAGTGCCTCCGCCATCACGATCTGGGTGATCTGGCTGTCGCTGCAGACGGGCGTGCCGTCCAAACCGGCGGCCAACGTGGCCCGTTTGGCTCCCGCGTTCGTGCCGCACTTTTCGGCGATTGCTTTCACCCTCGCGCTGATCGCCACCGCTGCATGGTGCGCTCTCGTGTGGTGGCGCGCCTCGCGCGACCGGGCCGTGATCTGGAAGAGCCTAGTGCTGCCTGCCAGCGGTGCCACGCTGGGCTGGCTGCTGCTCATGACGCTGTGGCTGCCGCTGCTCGACTACGGCCGCAGCTACCGCCCGCAGATCAACAACCTGATGGCCGTGCTGGGTCCGCAGCCGGGCTGCATCATCACCCATGGCCTGAGCCGTGCCCAGGTGGCGGCGCTCCAGTACCACGGCGGCCTTTCGCTGCAGCCGACCGACGGCCGCCGGCTGCCGGCCGCGTCCGATTGCCAGTGGCTGGTGGCCGACAGCGAAGCCCAGCCACCCGGCGGCGATATCGCCTCGCCGCCAGAGTGGTCGCGAGTGACTCAGCTTCCCCGGCCCACCGACAAGAACGACCAACTGTTGGTGCTGCGGCGCGCGGCCACGCTGCGGTAATGTCCGAACGCGCCACCATCGCGCGGCATGCCGGCACCGTGCTGGCCGGGCAGCTGGCGGTCATGGCGTTCGGCGTCACGGACACCATCGTGGCCGGCCGGCATTCCGCCGCCGCCCTGGCGGCCCTGTCGATCGGGTCGGCGATCTACGTCAGCATCTATGTGGCGCTCATGGGCGCGCTGCAGGCCCTCCTGCCGGTCTGGGCCGAGCAGCGCGGAGCGGGAGAACGGGAAGGCATCGGCCGAACGGTGCGGCAGGCGCTGTACCTGTGCGCCATCGCCTGCGCGATGGGCATCGTGGTGCTGGTGTCGCCCGGCGCCATCCTGCGGTGGACCCAAGTGCCCGAAGCGCTGCGCGCCGTGGTGGGCAGCTACCTGGGCGTGCTGGCACTGGCACTCCCCCCGGCCCTTCTTTTCCGGATCTACAGCACGCTCAACCAGGCGCTGGGGCGCCCCCAGCTGGTCACCTGGCTGCAGGTGGGTTCGCTGCTGGTCAAGATTCCCTTGTCGATCTGGTTCACCTTCGGCGGTGCCGGGCTTCCCGCGCAGGGCGCAGTGGGCTGCGCCTGGGCCACCCTGGTGGTCAACTACGCGTTGCTCGTTGTGGCGGCCTGGCTGCTGAACACCCAGCCGCTGTACGCGCCGCTCGCCCTGTGGCGACGGCTGGAAAAACCGGACTGGGCGCAGATCGGCCGCTTCGCCCAATTGGGCGTCCCGGCGGGGCTGGCCATTCTGGTGGAGGTTACGTCATTCACGCTGATGGCACTCTTTATCGCCCGTCAAGGCAACATTGCGGCAGCAGCGCACCAGATCGCGTCCAACCTCACCGCCGTGCTGTACATGGTGCCGTTGTCGTTGTCCATTGCCACCAGCGCACGGGTGAGCTTCTGGCGCGGGTCGGGCGACGAATCCCGCGCCCGTGCGGCAGCCTGGATGGGTTTTCGCCTCTCTGCCGGGATAAGTATTGCCTTGGCCGCTATTCTTTTCATAGCAAAAGGGCATATCGCACCGTTCTACACGTCTTCGGCCCAAGTCGCCTGGCTCACAGCCTCGCTGCTGGTCTGGGTATCGATCTATCACGTCGCCGATGCGCTGCAAACGGTCTGCGTTTTCATCCTTCGCTGCTACCGCATCACGCTCGCGCCGCTGGTCGTCTATTGCGTGCTGCTGTGGGGCGGCGGACTGACCGGCGGTTACCTGCTGGCCTACGAAGGTGCCCTGGGATGGGAGGCCCTTCGATCACCGTCGGCATTCTGGGGGGCCAGTGCCGCGGCCCTCATCACGACCGCCATGGTGTTCGTCACGATGCTGGCCAGGGCGCTCAGGCCTGGGCAACCGCTCCCGCCTCCAGCACAGTGACCGGGCGACGGCTCTGCACCCGGCCCGCAGGAAAGGTGACGGAAAAAACCGAGCCCTTCCCTACCGTGCTCGAAATGTCGAGCGATGCCGAATGGCGCTGCAGGACATGCTTGACGATGGCCAGCCCCAGGCCCGTGCCCCCGGTCTCGCGCGAGCGGCTGCGGTCCACGCGGTAAAAGCGCTCCGTCAAACGGGGCAGATGCACCGCCTCGATCCCCGGGCCGGTGTCGCGCACCGTAAAGCGTGCGCTGCCATCCTCCAGCGTCAGCCATTCGACGGTGATGGAGCCGCCGGCAGGGGTGTACCGGACCGCGTTGCCGATGAGGTTGGACAAAGCGCTCTGCAACTCGGCCGGCACCCCACCCAGCTGGCCTGCCGCGCGCATGGTTTCCAGCGAAGGGAACTGGATCGTGTGCGGCCGGGGCTGGTTCTGGGTGAGCAAGGCGGACAGGCCGCGGGCCTCGTCCTCGCAACGCCGCAGCAGCACCTCCACCGGTGTCCATTCGGTGATGCCGGGCAACGGGCTCCCTTCCAGCCGCGACAGGGTCAGCAGGTCCTGCACCACGCTTTGCATGCGTGCTGCCTGCTGAGACATCATGCCCAGGTAGCGCGAGCGCTCTTCGGTGGAGAGCGGCAGCGTTTGCAGCGTCTCGACAAAGCCGGTCAAGACGGTGAGCGGGGTTCGGATCTCATGCGACACGTTGGCGACGAAATCCCGGCGCATGGCTTCCGCTTGCTCGAGCGCCGTCACGTCGCGCGACAGCAGCAGCTTGCGCCCGTCGCCATAGGGGTGGAGGTGCACCGAAATGCGCACCGGCCGGGAGGCCGTGCTGTCGCGGCCCTGCAGCACGACATCGTGTGAGAAATCCTGGCTGGAGTAGTAGGCGCTGAAGTCCGGATCGCGCACCAGGTTGCCGATGGATTGCATGACGTCGCGCTGCGCGTCGAACCCGAACTGGCTGGCGGCAATGTGATTGCACCATTCGATGCGCCCCTCACCGTCCAGCAGCACCACGCCGTTGGGCGTGGCCTGGAGCGCCGCCAGAATTTCCTGCAGCCGTGCGTCGCTCGCGGCCACTTCCGCCTGGCTTTGGCGCAGCAGCCGCCGCGCGCGATCGGCCGCCTCGCCCCACAGGCCACGCAGGTTGGGCGCCCGGGCCAGATCGCCCTCACGCAGCCACGCCACAACGCGCGCGCCGCGCAACAAATCCCAGATGAACCACACCCAGGCCGCCAACGCCGCCGCCAGCATCGCCCCCCACGGTCCGCCCTGCCACCATCCCACAGCCAGACCCGCCAACTGAAAGGAGAAAAAGAAGAAAAAGCGCCAAGCCATGTCGTGCAGTACGGGTCAAAGGGCGCGGCGCACCCGGCGCCGCAAAGCGAACGTCAAGCCCGCATCAGTGCCGGAGGCTGTGCCGTGAGGCGATACCCCGCGCCGCGCACCGTTTCCACCATGGCACCGGCCACGCCCAGGGCCTCCCGCAGGCGCTTGACGTGCACATCGACGGTACGCTCTTCAATGAAGACGTGGTCGCCCCACACCTTGTCCAGCAACTGGGCGCGGCTGTGAACGCGCTCGGGGTGCTTCATCAGGTAGTGCAGCAGCTTGAACTCGGTCGGGCCGATCTTGAGTTGCTGCCCCTGGAAGGTCACGCGGTAAGTGGCGGCGTCCAGCGTCAACTCGCCGATGGTCACGCTGTCGCTGACCTGTTCGGGCGCACGGCGGCGCAGCACGGCGCGGATGCGCGCCAGCAGCTCCTGAGTGGAAAACGGCTTGGTGATGTAGTCGTCGGCACCGGCATCCAGGCCAGCGACCTTGTCCGGCTCATCGCCGCGCGCCGTCAGCATGAGGATGGGGATGGGCTTGGTGCGCGCATCGGCGCGCCACTTGCGGGCGAGCGTGAGACCGCTTTGGCCGGGAAGCATCCAGTCCAGCAGGATCACGTCGGGCAGCACCGCGTCCAGCTCGCGCTGGGCGGATTCGCCGTCTTCCGACCAGATGGGCTGAAAGCCGTTGTGCCGCAGGTTGACCGCAATCAGTTCGGCGATCGCGGGCTCGTCCTCGACGATGAGTACACGGGGAAGTCTCTTCATGGCTATGCACCGCCCTTCAAAGCACCGCGGACTCGATCTGGTCCAGTGCAGTATGGCGTACGTCCTTGCCTTTGACGAGGTAGATGATCAGTTCGGCAACGTTCTTGGAATGGTCACCGATGCGTTCGATCGCCTTGGCGAGGAAGAGCAGGTCCAGACTGGCCGAAATGGTGCGCGGGTCTTCCATCATGTAGGTGATGAGCTTGCGCACGAAACCATCGAACTCCTTGTCGATGAGGTCATCCTCCTTGAGGATCGCCACGGCCGCCTTGGTGTCCAGGCGGGCAAAGGCATCCAGCGTCTTGCGCAGCAGGCCGGAGGCCAGATCTGCCGCCACCCGCAGATCGCTGGTGGGCAGCAGCCGGGCAGAGCCGCTTTCGATGATGGACTTCACCATGCGCGCCATCTTGTTGGCCTCGTCGCCCATGCGCTCAAGATTGGCGGTGGCCTTGGAGAAGGCGATCAGCAGGCGCAGGTCACGCGCGGTTGGCTGGCGGCGCGCGATGATGGACGACAGCTCGTGGTCGATCTCCACTTCCATCGCGTTCACGCGGTGCTCGGTGGCAGCCACTTGGTCGGCGGCTTCCACGCTGAATTGCGAAAGTGCGTAGATGGCCTGGCGGATCTGCGATTCCACCAACCCGCCCAGTTCCATGACGCGGGCGGAAATGCTGTTGAGTTCGCTGTCGAACTGCGAAGAAAGGTGCTTGTCGGGCATGTTGTTGCTCCTCAGCCGAACCGGCCGGTGATGTAGTCCTCGGTTTCCTTGCGCTGCGGCTTGAAGAACATCTGTTCGGTTTCGCCGAACTCCATCAAGTCGCCGAGGTACATGTAGGCCGTGTAGTCGCTGCAGCGCGCAGCTTGTTGCATGTTGTGCGTCACGATCACCACGGTGTAATCGTTCTTGAGCTCTGCAATCAGCTCTTCCACCTTGGCGGTGGAAATGGGGTCCAGTGCCGAGCATGGCTCGTCCAGCAGCAGCACTTCGGGCTTGATGGCGATGCCACGCGCGATGCACAGCCGCTGCTGCTGCCCGCCGGACAGGCCGGAGCCGCTCTGGTGCAGCTTGTCTTTCACTTCATTCCACAGGGCCGCCTTGCGCAGCGCCCATTCCACCCGATCGTCCATGTCGGTGGCGTTCAGGCTCTCGAAGAGCTTCACGCCGAACGCGATGTTGTCGTAGATCGACATGGGAAACGGCGTGGGCTTCTGGAACACCATGCCGACCTTGGCGCGGATCAGCGCCACGTCCTGCTTGCTGGTAAGCAGGTTCTCGCCGTCCAGCACGATCTGGCCTTCGGCGCGCTGCTCGGGATACAGCTCGAACATGCGGTTGAAGGTGCGCAGCAAGGTGGACTTGCCGCAGCCCGACGGACCGATGAAGGCAGTGACCTTCTTCTCCGGAATATCGAGGTTGATGCCCTTGAGGGCGTGGAACTTGCCGTAGTAGAAATTCAGGTCGCGGACCGTGATCTTCGGCGTTTCGGACACAGCGGGCGTTGGGGAGGGCATGGTGTCTTCCTTGTATTGCTTACTTCTGGCGCGTGAGCACGCGGGCCAGGATATTGAGGCCGAGGACGGCGACGGTGATCAGGAACACCCCTGCCCAGGCGAGCTGCTGCCAGTTCTCGTAAGGGCTCATGGCGAACTTGAAGATGGTGACCGGCAGGCTGGCCATGGGCTTGCCCAGGTCGGCATTCCAGAACTGGTTGTTGAGCGCCGTGAACAGCAGCGGTGCGGTCTCCCCAGCGATGCGGGCCACCGCCAGCAGCACCCCGGTGATCACGCCGGCCCGGGCAGCCCGCAACGTCACCATGGTGATCACCTTCCACTTCGGCGTTCCGAGCGCATAGGCCGCTTCGCGCAGGCTGGCAGGCACCAGCACCAGCATGTTCTCGGTGGTGCGGATGACCACCGGAATCACGATGAGCGCCAGCGCCAGGATACCGGCATAGGCGGAAAAGCTCTTGAACCGTGCCACGACCACCGCGTACACGAACAGGCCGATGACGATGCTGGGCGCCGAGAGCAGGATGTCGTTCACGAAGCGGGTCGTGGAGGCGAGCCAGCCGCGCGTGTCGTATTCGGCCAGGTACACACCGGCCATGATGCCGATGGGGGTGCCAACGAACGTGGCGAGCGACACCATCACGAGCGAGCCGAAGATGGCGTTGGAGATGCCGCCGACCTCGTTGGGAGGGGGTGTCATCTGGGTGAAGAGCGCCAGGCTGAGTCCGCCGATGCCCAGGCGGATGGTCTCCCAGAGAATCCACACCAGCCAGAACACCCCGAACACCATCGCGGCGAGCGAGAGCGTCAGGGCGATGTTGTTCACACGCTTGCGGCTGTCGTAGCGGCGCTGGCGCACCTGCGCCATTTCAGCGGCCGTGATGAGGGTTTGCGACGTGCTCATGCGCGGGTTCCTTCGTTCTTTTGCAGTCGGGACAGCAGCACCTTGGACAGGGCCAATACCACGAAGGTGATGAAAAACAGCACCAGGCCCAGGTAGATGAGCGAGGCCTGATGCAGGCCTTCGCCGGCTTCGGCGAACTCGTTGGCCAGCGCGGAGGTGATGCTGTTGGCGGCTTCGAAGACCGACAGCGAATTGAGTTGGTTCATATTGCCGATCACGAAGGTCACGGCCATGGTCTCACCCAGAGCGCGGCCGAGGCCCAGCATCACCCCTCCCAAAACACCCGTCTTGGTATAGGGCAGCACGACCTTCCAGACCACCTCCCAGGTGGTGGAGCCGAGGCCGTAGGCCGACTCCTTGAGCAGCGCGGGGGTGACTTCAAAAACATCCCGCATCACTGCGGCGATGAACGGAATGATCATGATGGCCAGGATGATCCCGGCCGAAAGGATGCCGATGCCGACCGGGGGGCCGGACACCAGGGCGCCCAGATAAGGAATACCGCTGAACAGCGACTGCAGCGGCTGCTGGACCCAGGTGGCCAGAATGGGGCCGAACACCATCAGGCCCCACATGCCATACACGATGGAAGGAACCGCCGCCAGCAACTCGATGGCCGTGCCCAAGGGACGCTTGAGCCAGGCGGGCGAGAGTTCCGTCAGGAACAGCGCAATGCCGAAGCTCACGGGAACGGCGATGAGCAACGCGATGAACGATGTAGCGAGCGTGCCATAGATCATCACCAGGCCGCCGTAGTCGTTCTGCACGGGGTCCCACACGCTGCGCGTGAGGAAGGTCAGGCCGTACTTCTCGATCGAAGGCCAGGCACCGACCACGAGCGACAACAAAATACCCACGAGAAGCGCCAGCGTGAGCAGGGCCGCACCGCGGGCGAGAAAGCCGAAAACCCGATCGGCCATCACGCCCGACAGGAGCGGCGACCGCGGGGGCGGCGTGGTACGGGGAGCCTCGGCGCGAACCGGCATCGAGGACGACTGACGTACTGGCATGGTGCTGGACACTGCTGTGCCTTCCATAAGAAAAAACGAACTGGTGGCCCGCGTCGGCGGGCCACCATGGGATCACTTCAGCGAAACGGCTTTGCCGGAAGTGTCCTTGATGTCACCCCAGGACTTGATGATGACGTTCTTCACGGAGTCGGGCATGGGCACGTAGTCCAGGTCCGCTGCCGTCTTGTCACCCGACTTGTAGGCCCACTCGAAGAACTTGAGCGAGGTGGTTGCCTGCGTGGGCTTGTCCTGCGTCTTGTGCATCAGGATGAAGGTGGCACCCGTGATCGGCCATGCATCCTTGCCTGGCTGGTTGGTGAGGATCTGATAGAAGCTCTTGGCCCAGTCGGCGCCGGCAGCGGCGGCCTTGAAGGCGCTGTCTTCCGGCGACACGAAAGCGCCGTCCGCATTCTGCAGCTGTACGTAGTTCAGCTTGTTCTGCTTCACATAGGCGTATTCCACGTAGCCGATGGAGTTCGGCAGACGACCCACGAAAGCAGCAACGCCTTCGTTGCCCTTGCCGCCGGCGCCGGTGGGCCAGTTCACGGCGGTGCCCTCACCCACCTTGGACTTCCACTCGGCATTCACCTTGGACAGGTAGTTCGTGAAAATGAAGCTGGTGCCCGAGCCGTCCGCACGGCGGACGGGAGCGATGGCGGCGTCCGGAAGGTTCACACCGGGGTTCAGCGCCTTGATGGCCGCATCGTTCCAGTTCGTGACCTTGCCCAGGTAGATATCGCCCAGCACCTGCCCGCTCAGCTTGATCTGGCCGGGCGAGATGCCCTTGATGTTCACCACGGGAACCACGCCACCGATCACGGTGGGGAACTGCAGCAAGCCCTTCTTGGCCAGTTCGTCATCCTTGAGGGGAGCGTCGGACGCACCGAAGTCCACCGTCTTGGCTTCGATCTGGCGCAGGCCGGCACCCGAGCCCACCGACTGGTAGTTGATCTTGACGCCGGTGGCCTTGTTGTAGTCGGCAGCCCACTTGGAATACAGCGGTGCGGGGAAACTCGCGCCAGCACCCGTGGCTTCCTGCTGGGCCCAGGCGCTGGAAAAAGCGCCGGCCGCGACCACACCAGACACCAGAATCCGAATCACAGACAGTTTCATGTAGGAACCTCTTGGTTGAAAGAATCAGTGAGGCGACTCTAGAAGCGCTTTATGACACCATCGTGACATCTCCTGCAAGCTGTCATTCACGATTTTCAGAGGGACAGCTGCCCGCATTTGTCACGCAATCGTCATCATTGCTGCGTAGCCTCCGGCGCACCGACCCCGTCGGCAACCCTTCGGAGAACCAACATGTACCGCCGCTACGTCTTTCCTTTTTTGCTCGCTGCCCTGACTGCCGCGACGCTGAGCGCTTGTGCCACGGGCCCCAGCGCCTCCGGCTCCATTCCCGCCACGCTGGCGGCAACCCCCTCCATCAGCACATTCCGCACACTGGCCACGCAAGCCGGTCTGGCGGATACGCTGGCTGCCAACGGCCCTTACACGGTCTTCGCCCCTTCCGATGAAGCATTCAAGGCTGTGCCAGCCAAGACGATGGCAGAACTCCAGGCCGATAAATCCAAGCTCCAGGCCGTCTTGAACTACCACATCGTTCCCAAGCGACTGACTGCGGCCGACATCCAGCCTGGCTCGGCGAAAACCCTGCAAGGCAGTGAAATCACCCTGTCGCGCGCCGGCACCTTCGTGACCGTGGAAGATGCGATGGTCGTTCAAGCCGACATTCCCGCCAGCAACGGGGTGGTGCACGTGGTCGACCGCGTGCTGATGCCACCGGCCAAGAAGTAACTGAATCGACATTGCAGGAGGGGCGGCATCCCCCGCCCTTCCTGGCACAGCTCCGATGCGCCATCGACTGGAGAGGCAGGTGCTATGCTGCCCCGCCTGAAAACCAGCGCGCCTTGCGCAACAACATGCACGACGGAACACTGCTTGCCGCTGTGGATCTCGGATCCAACAGCTTTCGCCTGGAAATCGGGCGTTTCGAACACGGCCATATCCAGCGTGTGGAATACCTCAAGGAAACGGTTCGCCAGGGCAATGGCCTGGATGAAGACCGCAACCTGACCCCCGAGGCCATGCAGCGCGGTTGGGACTGCCTTGCCCGCTTTGCCGAACGCCTGACCGCCTTCGAACCCCATCACGTCCGTGCCGTCGCCACGCAGACCCTGCGGGAAGCGCGCAATCGCGAGGTGTTTCTCCAACGCGGCAGCGACATCCTGGGTCACCGGATCGAAGTGGTCTCGGGCCCCGAAGAAGCCCGCCTGATCTATCAAGGGGTTGCGCGGCTGCTTCCACAATCCGACGAGCGTCGGCTGGTCGTGGACATTGGCGGAAGATCCACCGAACTGATCCTGGGACAGCAATTTTCGGCGCGTGCCGTCGCGTCCTATCGGGTGGGCAGCGTGGCCTGGTCCAGCCGGTATTTTCCAGAAGGCATCTTCACGCCCCAGGCATTCCGAACGGCCGAGATCGCAGCCCAGGCCGTGCTGGACGAAGCGCTCAACGTCTACCGGCCGGACACCTGGGACGTGGCTTACGGGTCCTCCGGCACGGTCGGGGCAGTGGGGGATGTGCTGGCCGCAGCAGGCCATCCCAGTGGACTCGTCACACGCCAAGGGCTGGATTGGCTGCAGGAGCAGTTGCTGCGTGTCCGATCGGCAGACCGCCTGCGCATGGAAGGGCTCAAGGAAGAACGCCGCAGCGTGATCGGCGGCGGACTCAGTGTGCTGCGTGCCATTTTCGAGTTGTTGCAGATCGATCAGATGCAGGTGGCTCAAGGGGCATTGCGCCAAGGGGCCCTGTACGACCTGCTCGACCGTGAACTGCCGGAAACCGACTTGCGCTCTTCCACGGTGCGGGGATTGATGCACCGGTTCGCGGTGGACATCGAGCACGCGGAGCGGGTCGCAAGGACGGCCTGTTCGTTGTTCACGCAGGCGTGCCGCAAAAACTGCGAGCGCGCCGAGCGAAAACTGGCGTGGGCCGCGCAGTTGCACGAAGTGGGCTGCCGCATTTCGCACAGCGAGTACCACCACCATGGCGCGTACATCCTGGACCATACCGACGCTGCCGGCTTTGCGGTATGGGAACTGCACCGGCTGGGCCTGCTGGTGAAAGGCCATCGGGGGAAGGTCCGCAAGCTCGAAGCCGACCTTGACGATCCCGACCTGGCGCTGCAGCTGGTCTGCCTGCGGATCGCCGTGGCGCTTTGCCACGCCCGCCGCACACCCGACATGCAAGGGTTGTCGCTTTCCCAGCAAGGCAATCGATTCGCTTTGTCCACACGCCCCGGATGGTCGGCCGCGTATCCACAGTCCGCTCATCTTCTCCGCGAAGAGAGCACGGCATGGATCAAAACGCCTTGGGAGTTCGCAGCAGAACTGCAGTGATGGACCAATCGTCGGATGAAACGGTATAAACTGTATATACCGTTTTTTCATTCGACTCATATGCCCAATACGTCAGACGTCTCCACCACTTCTGTCTCGAACACCGCAGCAACCCCTGCTCCCGCAGCGAGTGCCACCCCTTCGGCCAAACCCGCCGCACGCAGTAAGGCAGCTGCTCCGAAGAAAGCCCCGGCCCGCAAGGCGGCGGCCAAGCCCGCTGTGGCCAGCCCGGCCCGCGACACCAAGGCCAAGAAGCCCAAGCTCGTGCGTGACAGCTTCACCATTCCCAAAGACGAGTACGCCGCCATCGAAGCATTGAAGCTGCGCACAGGACAATTGGGCACAACAGCCAAGAAGAGCGAATTGCTGCGTGCGGGCCTCAAGCTGCTCTCGGCGTTGGGTGACGATGCCTTGGCGAAGGCACTGCAGGCTGTTCCGTCCATCAAGACCGGCCGGCCTAAGGCGCAAACGCCTGCGCAACCTGCGCCCGTCGCCAAGAAGGCTGCCAAGCCGGCGAAAACGGCGCGCAAGTAAGCCAAGGGCATCGAGCGCCGGTTGGCCCTGGCGCTCATGCTGTTGCTGGTCTCAGAGAAAATCCGGGGACTGCACCGCCAGCAGGATGGTTTCCGTGGTTTCCGGCCGTTGCCGCTGACGCAGCCACCACACCGCCCCTTTGCGGATGGCGCATTCCGGCGCCTGCAAGGCCAAAAGGCTTGCCACGGCTTGGCCCAACACTGGCTGATGCCCCACCACCAGCACTGCACCGCGGGACTTCGGCCATTGCGCCAGTTCAAGCAGTTCCTGCGGGGTGCCGCCAGGCAGCAGTTCGGCGCGCAGTTTGTACTTGCGCCCCAGGGCCTTCGCGGTGGCCTCGGTTCGACGTGCGGGGCTGGACAGCACGCGCAACCCATCGGGCAGTTGCCGATCCAGCCAAGCCGCCATGCGCGCAGCTTGTTTCTCTCCGCGCGCGGTCAAAGGACGATCCAGATCGTCTTCTCCCTCACGAAGCTCTTCAGCCTCCGCATGGCGCCAGAGGATCAGATCCATCATGCCTTGGAGCTGCCGCCGCCGTGGGCCATTGTTCGGCCGGCCGCCGCAGCATAGCGGTCCATCAGTGCTTTTTGCGCACCTTTGCCAGACACGGGATGCGGCGCGCGCTCATACGTACCATCGGGCTGCAGAGTCCAGGCATCCCGATCGTCCTGCAGGTAAGCCACCAGACATTCATCGATGATGCGCTGCCGCAGTTCCTTGTCCGTGATGGGCCAGGCCAGTTCGACACGCCGCAGCATGTTGCGGTTCATCCAGTCCGCGCTGGACAGATACAGATCCTCTGCCTTGCCCGCCCGGAAATAGAACACCCGGGTGTGCTCCAGAAAACGTCCGATGACCGAGCGCACCCGAATGTTGTCCGTGGTGCCCTTGCGTTGCGCCGGCAGCATGCAGGCACCCCGGACGATGAGATCGATGCGCGCACCTTGCTGCCCCGCCTTGATGAGCGCTCGCATCAGCACATCGTCCGTCAGGGCATTCATCTTGGCCACGATGCGGGCATCTTCGCCCTTGGCCGCAGCCTCCCCCACCCGCTCGATCATGTCCAGCATGTGCTGCTGCAAATGGAAGGGCGCGAGCACCAGCTTGCGCAATTTGGGCAGCTTGTTCTGGCTCGCCAGATGATTGAACACCGCATCCATGTCTGCGGTGACTTCGGCATCGGCCGTGAAATAGCTCAGATCGGTATACAGGCGGGCGGTCCGCGGGTTGTAGTTGCCCGTGGAAAGATGGCCATAACGGCGCAGGTGCCGCCCTTCGCGGCGCGTGACCAGCAGCATCTTGGCGTGTGTCTTCAGGCCCACCACACCGTACACGACCTGCGCCCCGATAGACTCCAGGGCTTCCGCCCAATTGATGTTGGCCTCTTCGTCGAAGCGCGCCTTCAGTTCCACCACCGCCATGACTTCCTTGCCGCGCCGAACGGCCTCCCGCAGCAACTCCATCAACTCCGAATCGGCCCCCGTGCGGTAAATGGTTTGCTTGATGGCAAGCACCTGCGGGTCGTTCACCGCCTCGCGCAGAAAGGCCAGCACCGCGTCGAAACTCTCGAAAGGCTGGTGGGCCAGCACATCGCGCCGCCCGATCTGTTCGATAAGCGAGCTTCCCGACTGGATTTGACGCGGCCAGACCGAACGCCATGGAGGAAACAGCAGTTCTGGATCGTTCACCAGGTCCACCAACTGCGAAAGCCTCACCAGATTCACAGGGCCGTGCACGCGGTACAGCGCCGCATCGGGAAGGGCAAACTGCAATTGCAGGAAATCGGACAAGAACCGCGAGCAGCTCGATGACACTTCCAGACGCACCGCTTGACCATAGTGGCGATGCTCCAGACCCTGGCGAAGGGCCGTGCGCAGGTTGCGCACATCGTCTTCATCCACGGCCAGATCGGAATGGCGCGTGACACGGAACTGGGAAAACTCCGTCACTTCGCGCCCGGTGAAGAGCTCCGCCAGGTGTGCCCGCACAATGCTGGACAGACTGACAAATTGCGCTCCCGTCACAGCCACTTTGGCGGGCATGCGTATCAGGCGCGGCAAGACGCGAGGCACCTTGACGATGGCAATCTCGTTCTCGCGTCCGAAGGCATCGTTGCCTTTCAAACGCACGATGAAGTTCAGTGACTTGTTGGCGACCTGTGGAAACGGATGCGAAGGGTCCAGGCCGACCGGAATCAGCAAAGGCCTGACTTCCCGATCAAAGTATTCGTTCACCCAGCGTCTCTGTGCCCCGGTACGGTCGCCGTGGGACACGATGTGGATGTTCTGGGCCGCGAAGGCCGGGGTGAGCGATTCGTTGTACAGCGCATATTGCCGCGCGACGAGGTCATGGGCCTTGGCGGCCAACTCCTCGAACGAAGCGACGGTATACGGACCTTTGGTATCGCCGTTCTGGGCGGCGGTCAGATGGGCCGCGGCACGCACCTCGAAAAATTCATCGAGATTGGAAGAAACGATGCAGAGGTATCGCAGGCGCTCGAGCAGCGGCACATCGGTCCGCGCGGCCCAGTCGAATACCCGCTCGTTGAAAGCAAGGATGCTGTGGTCGCGGTTGAGAAAATCAGGATCGGAGTTCAACGATTTCTCTGGCAAAGGGGGCGCATTGGCCTCCTCGACTTCCCCGGTAGGCACAGCAGATTGAAGAGGCGATTCGGGGAGGGGCTCTGAAGGCGACGGCATGACTGCTTTGAAAGGGATGGGTTCCACCCCAGTATTGGCAGTCACCATGACATTTTCATGACAATCCGGTGGAGGTGTCACGGAAGGTTTGCTGAGGTTCATGACAGATAAAGCGCCGTCACACTCCGAGGAAGTGCTTTCGGTATCGCGAAGGCAAATCCGCAATGCGCATGAGCATCGGCAAATCGGCTGAGTTGAAATCGGGGTCCCAGGCCGGCGCACCGAGAACGCGCGCACCCAAGCGCAAATAGCCCTTGATGAGGGCGGGCGGCTCGATAGCCAGCGACCCGTCCAGTTGGTCCACAGGCAGCGGCAGCCGCGGGCGCACATGGAACTCGATGGGCGCTAGATGCGACTTCTGCACTTGGCTCCAGATGCTTGCAGCCGCATCGCCGCTCACCACCCCGTTGTGCAGCATGGGAATGCTGGCGCAACCGATCATGGTGTCGAGTTGATTGCGCACCATGAAGTCCGCCAGGGCGCTCCAAAGCGCCAGAATCACGCCCCCGTGCCGGTAGTCCGGATGGACACAGCTGCGTCCCAGTTCGACCATGCGAGAGCGGAGCGTGCGCAGCCGCGTCAGGTCGAATTCGGTATCGCTGTAGGTACCGCCGACCCGGCGCGCTTGAGCGGGAGTGAGTACGCGGTAGGTGCCAATGACCTGACGCGTGACCGTGTCCCGAACCAGCAGATGCTCGCAATATTCGTCAAAAAGGTCCACGTCATGGCCGGCCACCGAGGTATTGAGGCGCGCGCCCATCTCCGACGCAAACACCTCGAACCTCAGGCGCTGGGCTTCCCGGACTTCGTCGAGGTGCCGCGCCCAAGCCACTTCCACGCCGCCCTCGGTGGACAAACGGCTTGCCACATCGCCCGAATGGCCAGGGCGATGAAGTGACCCCCTGGGCAATGAGTCTGGACACAAGGGCATCGTCGGGATGGGTAGTTCGTTCACTCGTCTCTCCCTGCAAGGGTGGTTGGATCACAGCTTGAAGGAGCGTTGCCCTTCCCGCTTGGACGAGACTGTGGCAAATGGCAGTGACGCCGCCATGTCCAGGCCATGACAGCTTCATGACGTGGAAAGAAGGACGCCAGCCCTCCCAGGAAAAAGCATCCATCGCGCTTTTGATCGAGACAATCCCGAACTCAGGATTTCAGGGGCGACTGCTACACTTTCGTACAACTTGCCGCCCGCCAGGGCTTCACTCATTTCCATGTGCCCCACGCTTGATGCGCCCGTGCTTTCTCAGTCCGGGCCGACTTTGCAACGCATCCTTCGCGAGCAGCAGACTTTGTTGGACAGCGCCGGCGTGGGCATCGTGTTCATCCGCCAACGGCAGATCGTTCGCTGCAACCAGCGCTATGCCGATATCTTTGGCTATGAAACGGTCGAAGAAACCATCGGGCTGAGCAGTCAAGCCCTGTATCCCACCCTCGACGCGTTCCGGGAACTGGGGCGCAATGCCTATCCGGTTCTCGCGCGCGGGGAGACCTATCGCACGGAATGCCAGATGCGGCGCTGCAACGGCCGGTTGTTCTGGAGCAGCTTGGCCGGTCGGCTGATCAACCCAGACGACACGGCGGAAGGATCCATCTGGATCATCGACGACATCGATGAGCAGCGGCATGCGCAAACCCAGCTCCATGCCGTGGTGCAGGAAAAGCAAGCCCTTTTCGACCAGGCCATGGTGGGCATCGCCTTCATCTCCAACCAGCGCATGACGCGCTGCAACCAGCACTTCGAACAGATGCTGGGCTATGGTCCTGGAGAGCTGGCCAACGCAGCGACGCGGCAGTGGCATTTCAGCGACGCGGACTGGGAAGACGCGAAAAAGCGCTGCTATGAACCGCTGCTGGACGGCAAGATCTTCGTGGGCGAGATGACCTTGCGCGGCAAGGATGGCCGCGCCGTGGTGTGCGAGGTGCGTGTCAAGGCCATCGACCCCGCCCGCCCGGCCAATGGATCGGTTTGCATTGCCATGGACGTCAGCGAGCAGCGGCAGGCACAGGCAGAGCTGGCCCGGATGCACGCCGACCTGGAGCTTCAGGTGCACCAGCGCACCCGGCAACTCAGCGAGACCGTGGAAAACCTGCACCGCGAGATCAACGATCGCAAGCACGACCAGGAACGTATCTATTGGCTGGCCCACTACGACCCCTTGACCGGCCTGCCGAACCGCACGCTCCTGGCTGAGCGCAGCCACCACGCGATCCGCGCCGCCAGCGAAGGGGGCACGCCGCTGGCTGTCATCTTCCTCGACCTCGATCACTTCAAGCACGTGAACGACTCGCTGGGCCATCGGGTGGGTGACGCGTTGCTGGTGGAAATCGCCAAAAGGCTGCGGGCCGTCGTCCGCGACAAGGACACCGTGTCGCGCTTAGGGGGCGACGAATTCATCCTGCTGCTGCCCGGGGCGAACGCGCATGGGGCGGCACGGGTCGCAGGCAAGCTGCAGGAGGCGTCGCGCCAGCACTACCAAATCGGGCACCACGAACTCACGATGGCACCTTCGATGGGCATCGCGCTGTTTCCACAGGACGGCGCAGATTTCGACACCCTGACCCAGTCCGCCGATGTGGCCATGTACCGGGCGAAGCTGGACGGCCGCAACACCTACCGCTTCTTCACCCCGGAAATGCAGGCCCAGTCGGTGCGCGCCCTCCTGCTGGAGAATGCCCTGCGCCGCGCTTTGGAGCGAAACCAGCTGCACCTGCACTACCAACCGCAGATCACCATCGCGACAGGGGAGATCCGCAGCGTGGAAGCACTGCTCCGCTGGGAGCACCCCGACCTGGGCAGCATCTCCCCTGCGGAGTTCATCCCCATCGCAGAAGACAGCGGCCAGATCCTGCAGATCGGCGAGTGGGTCATGCAGACAGCCCTGGACCAGTTGCAGCACTGGCACACCATGGGCATGGACTGGCTGGCCATGGCGGTCAATCTATCGGCACTGCAGTTCAGGCAGCCGCAGTTACCCGAACTGGTCAGCCGACTCCTGGACAGCACCTCGCTGCGGGCCAACCGGCTGGAGCTCGAACTGACCGAAGGCGTCGCGGTGGACGACCCCCGTTCCGCCATTGCCACCATGGACCAGCTCCATGCCCGGGGCGTGCGCATGTCCATGGACGATTTCGGAACGGGATATTCTTCGCTGAGCCAACTCAAGCGCTTCCAAATCTACAAGCTCAAGATCGACCAGTCGTTCGTGCGGGACCTGGGCAACGACAGCAACGACCGGGCCATCGTCAGCGCCATCATTCGCATGGCCCAGGCACTGGGCATCCGGACCACGGCCGAGGGCGTGGAAACGAGCGAGCAGCTGTCATACCTTCGCGAGCAAGGGTGCGATGAAGCACAGGGCTATTACTTCAGCAAGCCTTTGCCCGCCCACCAGATCACCGCCCTGCTGCAGCGGCAGCATGCGACGCAATAGGGCCGGATCAGATCCTGCGCCGACTCAGCCCCGGAGCCCGCTGCAGGTGGACTCACCCCGCACGCGCCGCGTCGGCCAGCTGCTGCGCGAAGTGATTGGCATGGTCGGCATTGCTGGCCTCCACCATCACGCGCAGCAGAGGTTCGGTTCCGCTGGCGCGAATCAATACCCGCCCGGTTTCGCCCAACGCCGCCTCGACGGAGCGCAAGGTGTCTGACAAAGTGGTGTTGCTCTTCCAATCCTGCCCCGGTGAGAGCCGGACATTGAGAAGCACCTGCGGAAAGAGTTGCACATTCGCCAGCATGTCCGGCAAACCGCAGGCGTTGCGTACACACGCCTGAAGCACCTGGAGGGCGCTGATGAGGCCATCGCCCGTCGTGTGGCGGTCCAGGGCCAGCAGGTGTCCCGAACCCTCTCCGCCCAAAAGCCAGCGATGGCGAGCAAGCTCTTCCAGCACGTACCGGTCGCCGACTTTGGCACGCACGAACTGCACGCCCTGCGCCTTGAGCGCGAGCTCCACCGCCATGTTGGTCATGAGCGTGCCGACCACGCCCGGCACCGGCTCGCCCCGGCCCAAACGGTCCGAAGCCATGAGATACAGCAATTCGTCACCGTTATAGAGCCGCCCTGCTGCGTCTACCATCTGCAGCCGGTCCGCATCCCCGTCCAGCGCCACGCCGAAGTGCGCATGGTTGGCGCGGACCGCCCGCACCAAGGCTTCGGGGTGGGTCGCTCCGACCTGGTGGTTGATGTTCAGGCCATCGGGCGAGCAGCCGATGGCCAGCACTTCCGCACCCAACTCATGGAACACCTTGGGCGCAATGTGATACGCCGCGCCGTGGGCCGCATCCACCACGATCTTCACCCCCTTGAGGGTCAGATCCTGCGGGAACGTGCTCTTGCAAAATTCGATGTAGCGGCCTGCCGCGTCCTCCAGGCGCCTCGCTTTGCCCAAAGAGGCAGAGTCCGCCCAGACGGGGGCTTCATCCAGCGCCGCCTCCACCGCCATCTCCCACTCGTCGGAGAGCTTCGTGCCTTGCGCGCTGAAGAACTTGATGCCATTGTCCGGATAGGCATTGTGGCTGGCGCTGATCACGACACCGAGGCTTGCGCGCTGGGCACGGGTCAGGTACGCCACGCCGGGTGTGGGCAAAGGGCCCAGCAGCACCACATCCACCCCTGCAGAGTTGAAGCCGGACTCCAGCGCGCTCTCCAGCATGTAGCCGGAAATGCGCGTGTCCTTCCCAATCAACACCGTGGGCCGCTCCTCCTTGCGGCGCAAAACCCGGCCCACCGCATGCGCGAGCCGCAGCACAAAGTCGGGAGTGATGGGCGCCTGCCCTACGGTGCCGCGGATGCCATCCGTACCGAAATATCGACGTGTCATGATTTTTTGCCTCCGCCTGAAGGATATCCGCAGGCTAGAGTGAGGGTGGGGGAATTTGAGAGGCCTGCCAGACTTGCAATGCGGCGACGGTTTCGCGCACGTCGTGCACACGCACGATGCGCGCGCCACGCTCCACGGCCAACAACGCCGCTGCCACGCTCGGGACCATGCGCTCTGAAACCGGCCACTGCGTGACCGCACCGAGCGACGATTTGCGCGACCAGCCAGCCAGCCAGGGGTAGCCCGCGCGGGACAGCAAAGGCTGGCAGGCAAGGAGCGCGAAGTTCTGCTCCACCGTCTTGCCAAAGCCAATGCCGCAGTCCAGCACGATGCGACTCTTTTCGACCCCCAGCGCATGTAAATCTAGGGCACATTGCTCTAAAAAAGATAGCACCTGAGAGACCACGTCTCCCTCCATCGGAGCCGCCTGCATGGTTTGGGGGTCGCGGTGCATGTGCATCAGGCACACCCCGCATGCAGGATGGCCGGCCACCACGGCCATGGCTCCGGGTTGCCGAAGGGCCCAGATGTCGTTGATGATGTCAGCACCCAAGTCCAGCACCGCACGCATCACCTCGGGCTTGTAGGTGTCGATGGACAACGGTACGCCCAGGCCCACCGCCGACCGAACCAGCGGCAACACCCGAGCCAACTCCTCGTCCAGCGAGACGGCGGGACTGCCTGGGCGGGTGGATTCCCCCCCGATGTCCAGAATGTCAGCCCCCTGCGCCAGCAGGCTTTCGCAGTGGCGCATCGCGTCCGTGGTGGTGGCGTGCCGCCCGCCATCGGAAAACGAATCCGGAGTGGCATTCACGATACCCATGACCCGAGGCCGTGAGAGATCGATCTGGAATCGGCTGGTCTGCCAGTGAATCGACACGTGGAATGATTTAAACGAGAAGAACACAAAAACGGGGCACACAGGCCCCGTTGTTGATTGCAGCGTTCCGCCGCAGGCTCAAGCGGCCGAAGGAGCAGGTTCGGTCGTCACGGCCGGCGTGCCGCCGCCCGAGTTATCCCCACCCGACGATGGCGTGCGAGGCGTCCAGTCCTTGGGAGGGCGCGGAGGCTTGCCTGCCATGATGTCGTCGAGCTGCTCGGTGTCGATCGTTTCCCACTCCAACAGCGCCTTGGCCATGGCATGCATCTTGTCGCTGTTGTCTTCGATCAGCTTGCGTGCCAGCGCGTATTGCTCGTCGATGATGCGGCGAACCTCGCCATCGACCTTTTCCATCGTCTGCTCGCTCATGTTGTTGGTCTTGGTCACCGAGCGGCCGAGGAAAACCTCGCCCTCGTTCTCGGCATAGACCATCGGGCCCAGGGCCTCCGTCATGCCGTAGCGCGTCACCATGTCGCGGGCGATCGATGTGGCACGTTCGAAATCATTGCTGGCGCCGGTGGTCATCTGGTTCATGAACACCTCTTCGGCAATCCGTCCGCCGAACAGCATGCTGATCTGGTTCAGCATGTACTCGCGGTCGTAGCTGTAGCGGTCCTTTTCAGGAAGGCTCATGGTCACGCCCAGTGCACGGCCACGGGGGATGATGGTGACCTTGTGAACCGGATCGCACTTGGGCAGCAGCTTGCCGATCAGTGCGTGGCCGGACTCGTGGTAGGCCGTATTGCGGCGCTCTTCCTCGGGCATGACCATGCTCTTGCGCTCGGGGCCCATGATGATCTTGTCCTTGGCCTTCTCGAAGTCCTGCATCTCCACGGTGCGCGCATTGCGGCGGGCCGCCATCAAAGCCGCTTCGTTGCAAAGATTGGCGAGGTCCGCACCCGACATTCCAGGGGTTCCGCGTGCGATCACACTCGGGTTCACGTCCTGGCCCACGGGTACTTTTCGCATGTGCACGTTCAGGATCTGCTCACGGCCGCGGATGTCGGGCAGCGTCACATACACCTGGCGGTCGAATCGGCCCGGACGCAGCAAGGCGGCATCCAGGATATCAGGGCGGTTGGTGGCGGCCACCACGATCACCCCGAGATTGGTCTCGAAGCCGTCCATCTCGACCAGCATCTGGTTCAAGGTCTGTTCGCGTTCGTCATTGCCACCACCCAGGCCGGCGCCGCGCTGGCGGCCCACCGCATCGATTTCATCGATGAAGATGATGCAAGGCGCATTCTTTTTGGCGTTCTCGAACATATCGCGCACGCGGGCTGCGCCCACGCCCACGAACATTTCCACGAAGTCGGAGCCGGAAATGCTGAAAAACGGAACCTTGGCTTCGCCAGCAATGGACTTCGCCAGCAGCGTTTTACCCGTGCCAGGGGGGCCGACCAACAGAAGGCCCCGCGGAATACGGCCACCGAGTTTCTGGAATTTCTGCGGATCCTTCAGGAAGTCGACGACCTCCTTGACTTCTTCCTTGGCTTCATCGCACCCTGCAACGTCAGCAAAGGTCACCTGATTGCTGTTCTCGTCCAGCATGCGGGCCTTGCTCTTGCCGAAGCTGAAAGCCCCGCCCTTGCCGCCACCCTGCATCTGACGCATGAAGTACACCCACACGCCGATCAGCAGCAGCATGGGACCCCAGCTGACGAGCAGGGTCATCAAAAGCGAGCCCTCTTCCCGTGGCTTGACGTCGAACTTGACGTTGTTGTTGATCAGATCGCCCACCAATCCGCGGTCAAGATAGGTCGCGGTAGTGCGCAATTTGCGGTCATCGGTGGTGGTGGCGACGATCTCCGTGCCACCCTGCCCTTCCTGGATGGTCGCGCTCTTGATCCGGTTGCTGCGGACCTCCTCCAGGAATTCGGAGTACCCCACGGAGCCCGCGCTGGCGCCTGAACGGGTGTCGAACTGTTTGAACACCGTAAAGAGCACCATGGCGATGACCAGCCACACGGCAATTTTTGAAAACCACTGATTGTTCAAGCGGGGCTCCAGAAGCAAAGGGGATAACGCCACGAACGTGTCATGGAGACGTCCTAGCGCATTTAGGGCGCATTTTAGGCGTTTCAAGGTGGAAGGCGGTGTGATTTACCCCAGCAGAGGCCATGGTCAACCCATAGGAAGAATGCATTGGCATGGGTCGGAACCGCTGACGAACCGCATTCATACTGCTCAAGCCTGATTTTTCAAGCCGATTCCCACCAAAAAAGTCTCGGAAGATTTGTCCCGCGAGGCTTTGGGCTTGATGGGCTTGACCACCTTGAATGTTTCCTTGAACAACTGCACCAGCTGCGCATACCCACTTCCATGGAACAGCTTGACCACGAGCGCCCCTTCGGGTTTGAGGTGCTGCACGGCGAATTCGACGGCCAGCTCGATCAGGTGGGAAATGCGCGCCGCGTCGGCGGACTCGATTCCGGACAGATTGGGGGCCATGTCGGAAACCACCACGTCGACAGCCCGCCCCTGGACGGCTTCCTGCAACTGCGCAAGAACGTCGTCCTCCCGGAAATCGCCCTGAAGAAAGGCGACCCCCTCGATCGGCTCCATGGGCAGTAGATCCAGGGCGATGATGGTGCCGTTGAGTTGGCCGACTGCCGCGCCTCCTGGCGACATGCGCCGCCGCAGGTACTGGCTCCAGGCACCGGGCGAGGACCCCAGGTCCACCACGACATGCCCTGACTTGATCAGCCCCAGTTGCTCGTCAATCTCCTTGAGCTTGTAAGCGGCACGGGCGCGGTAGCCCTCTTTCTGGGCGAGCTTGACGTAGGTGTCGTTGACATGGTCGTGGAGCCACGCCTTGTTCACCTTCTTGCTTTTCGTGTTTGTTTTCATCCTGCCTCGATAATACGGCCATGCCCCAAATTCAATTGACTCCCGCAGAGCGCCGGGAACACCGCGCCAATGCCCACCATCTGGACCCCGTCGTCCTGATCGGCGGCGATGGGTTGACCCCCGCTGTCCAAAAAGAAATCAACGCTGCCCTCAATGCCCACGGATTGATCAAAGTCCGCGTCTTCAGCGACGACCGGACATCGCGCGAACAGATTTACCAGACATTGGCGGCAGAACTCAACGCTGCGCCGATCCAACACATCGGCAAGTTGCTGGTGCTCTGGCGCCCGCAGCCTCCCAAGGAGCGCACCGTCGACGAAGACCGCTTGCCCGGCCCGCGCGATGTGAAAGTGCTCAAGTTCAGCAAGCGCGGCGGCCAGCGGCCCGAGATCAAGCAGTTGCGCGTCCTTGGCAACCAGCGATTGACGCCCGGCGGCCAGATCAAGCGGGCCAAGAAGCCCAAGCAGAAATCCGTCAAGAAGCGCCAGGCCGATTGATGGGCTCAAGCACGGCGCGAACGCGCCACGTGATCTGCATGAAATGGGGCACCAAATACGGCCCCGAATATGTGAACCGGCTTTACGCCATGGTCCGGCGTCATCTCACTGGCGATTTTCGCTTTGTCTGCCTGACGGATGATTCGACGGGCATCCGGGCCGAAGTGCAATGCCTTCCGATTCCCGCATTGGATCTGCCCGCCGGCATTCCGGAGCGCGGCTGGACCAAGCTCGCCACGTTCAGCGCCGATCTGCATGGCCTGTCAGGCACCGCACTGTTCCTGGACGTGGATGTCGTCGTCACAGGCGGTCTTGATGCCTTTTTCGAAGCGCCGGGCGAGTTCCTGATCATCCATGACTACAAACGGCCATGGCGCATCACAGGCAATTCATCGGTGTATCGGTTCGAGATCGGTTCACACCCCGACGTACTCGAATACTTTCGCGGGCACTTCGATGCCATCCGCCGGAAGTTTCGCAACGAGCAGGCCTACCTTTCGGACTTCCTGCATCAGCAGGGCAAGCTGAGCTACTGGCCCGCAGGCTGGTGCCCCAGCTTCAAGTACCACTGCATCCCTGCATGGCCTTCCAATTATTGGAAGCCGCCAATCGTTCCGGCCGACGCGCGCATCGTGATCTTTCACGGTGAGTGCAACCCGCCGGATGCCCTGGCAGGCCGGCGCAATCGCCGCTTTCGCCACATCCAGCCTGCCACCTGGGTGGCCGAGCACTGGAAAGAGTGAACGGGCAGTGAAAGGACCGCCCCCTGCGCCGAGAAATCAGCGCCGGGACGTTCGCCACAGGACGGCCAAAGCGCATCCCCACTGCAACGCGTACATCACGGTGCCCACGCTGTGCCACAGCCGTAGATTCTGGCGAGCGACGATGCGGGGCGATACGCCGTACTGCACCAGCAACGCCAGTAAAAGCCCACCGATCACGAAGACCAGCGCGGCCTGGGCCCAGTCCTCCTGCGTCTCCGCATGCCGTCGTTTGGACAACAGGAGAAGGCACACGCAGCAAGCGATCGAGACGAAGGTTTGCGCCTCGAAAAGGCGTGCGGCCATGTTGCCTGCCAGCGCCGGTGTGGGCAAATGCACGAACAGGAGCGGTACGGCCAGGAACCCGATGGCCGACAAACTCCCCCACCACAATGCGGCCGCCAGAACGGGCACGCGGTCATACATGGCAGCGTCTTTCGATCAGATGTAGCTCACGCCCACCACTTCATAGCGGCGCAGGCCGCCAGGGGCCTGGACCTCGGCCGTGTCGCCCTCTTCCTTGCCGATCAGCGCGCGAGCGATGGGGCTGGACACATTGATGAGGCCCAGCTTCAGGTCGGCCTCGTCCTCGCCCACGATCTGGTAAGTAACGGCATCGCCGCTTTCTTCGTCTTCCAGCTTCACGGTGGCACCGAACACCACTTTGCCGCCCGCGTCCAGCGCGGTGGGGTCGATGATCTGCGCAGCGGACAACTTGCTCTCGACTTCCTGGATGCGGCCTTCGATGAAACCCTGCCGGTCTTTGGCGGCCTCGTACTCGGCGTTTTCGCTCAAATCGCCCTGGGCACGCGCCTCGGCGATGGCATTGATCACCGCAGGGCGTTCGACGGTCTTCAGACGGTGCAGCTCTTCCTTGAGCTTTTCAGCGCCGCGCTTGGTAATGGGAATGGTGGCCATTGAATCAGTCTCCACGTTCAATTCGACGCCGCGCAACGCGCGGCCCTCCTGGCGTCTTGCACACCCGTGGATGCACAAACGGACGCCCCAAAAGGAAACCGCCGCGCGTTGCCGCGCGGCGGTCTCTGGTCAGTGGCGATTATGCCGCGTTTGAGGCGGCCGGACGCTTAACCTGACTGTGCCGTTCAGGCCGTCAATTGCGCGTGCAGTTCCTGCACGGAATAAACGTCCAGATGGTCCAGATGCTTCATGCCTTCCACGGCCGCCTCGGCGCCGAAGATGGTCGTGAAGGTGGTGACCCGGGCCTGCAGCGAACTCGTGCGGATCGCGCGGGAGTCGGCAATCGCATTGCGCCGCTCTTCCACCGTATTGATGACCATGACGATTTCGTCGTTCTTGATCATGTCCACGATGTGCGGGCGGCCTTCGGTCACCTTGTTCACCAAGGTCACCGGCACGCCGGCCTCCGAGATCGCGGCAGCCGTGCCCTTGGTAGCTACCAGGTCGAAGCCCAGGGCGACCAGTTGCCGGCCGATTTCCACCGCACGCGGCTTGTCGCTGTTCTTCACGGTGAGGAACACCTTGCCGGACGTCGGCAGTTTCGTGCCAGCCCCCAGCTGGCTCTTCACGAAAGCCTCACCGAACGTCTTGCCCACCCCCATCACTTCGCCGGTGGACTTCATCTCCGGGCCGAGGATCGTGTCCACACCCGGGAACTTGACGAAGGGGAACACAGCCTCTTTCACGCTGAAATATGGCGGCGTGACTTCCCGCGTGATGCCCTGGCTCGCCAGCGACTGCCCCGCCATGCAGCGGGCCGCCACCTTGGCCAACTGGATGCCCGTGGCCTTGCTGACGAAGGGCACCGTGCGGGATGCGCGCGGATTCACTTCGAGCACGTAGATCACGTCCTTGCCATCCTTTTCCTGAATGGCGAACTGCACATTCATCAAGCCCACCACGCTCAGGCCCTCGGCCATGGCTGCGGTCTGGCGCTTGAGTTCATCCACCGTGGCCTTGCTCAGGTAGTAAGGCGGCAACGAACAGGCCGAGTCGCCGCTGTGCACGCCGGCTTGCTCGATGTGCTCCATCACGCCCCCGATGAAAACCTTGCCCTCGGGGTCGCGCAGGCAATCCACATCGCACTCGATCGCATCGTTCAGGAAACGGTCCAGCAGCACGGGCGAGTCGTTGCTCACCTTGACGGCTTCGCGCATGTAGCGTTCCAGATCCCGCTGTTCGTGGACGATTTCCATGGCACGGCCACCCAGCACATAGCTGGGGCGCACGACCAGTGGATAGCCCAACGCAGCCGCCTTCTCCAGGGCCTCCGGCTCGGTGCGGGCCGTGGCGTTGGGTGGCTGGCGCAGCCCCAGGTCGTTGAGCAGTTTCTGGAAGCGCTCGCGATCTTCCGCAGCATCGATCATGTCCGGGCTGGTGCCGATGATCGGCACGCCCTCGGCCTCCAGACCGAGCGCCAGCTTCAGGGGCGTCTGACCACCGTACTGCACGATCACGCCCGTGGGCTTTTCCTTGTCGACGATTTCCAGCACGTCTTCCAGCGTGAGCGGCTCGAAATACAGCCGGTCCGACGTGTCGTAGTCGGTCGAAACCGTTTCCGGGTTGCAATTGACCATGATGGTTTCATAGCCGTCCTCGCGCATGGCGAGTGCGGCGTGAACGCAGCAGTAGTCGAACTCGATGCCTTGGCCGATGCGGTTGGGGCCACCACCCAGCACCATGATCTTCTTGTTGGTGGTGGGCGCGGCTTCGCACTCGTCCTCGTAGGTCGAGTACATGTAAGCCGTGTTGGTGGCGAACTCGGCGGCACAGGTGTCCACCCGCTTGTAGACAGGGCGCACGTTGAGCGCCCGGCGCGCCTCCCGCACGGCCTTTTCCTGCGTCCGCAGAAGTTTGGCCAGACGGCGATCAGAAAAACCCTTCTTCTTGAGCGCTCGCAGCGTATCGGCGTCGATGGCAGCCAGCGCGCCATCCCCCTTTTCATCGGTCAGTTTGTCCAGATCCAGTTCGATCTTCACGATCTCTTCGATCTGCACCAGGAACCATTTGTCGATCTTGGTGAGGTCATGCACCTCGTCGACCGACAGGCCCATGGCGAAGGCATCGCCCACATACCAGATGCGCTCGGGACCGGGTTCGCCCAGTTCCTTTTCCAGCAGTTCGCGGTCCTGCGTCTTTTCATTCATGCCGTCCACGCCGACTTCCAGGCCGCGCAGCGCCTTCTGGAAAGACTCCTGGAACGTGCGGCCCATGGCCATGACCTCGCCCACCGACTTCATCTGCGTGGTCAGGCGGCTGTCGGCCGTGGGGAACTTCTCGAAAGCAAAACGCGGAATCTTGGTGACCACGTAGTCGATCGAGGGCTCAAACGATGCGGGCGTGGCGCCGCCCGTGATCTCGTTCTTCAGCTCGTCGAGCGTGTAGCCCACCGCGAGCTTCGCCGCGACCTTGGCGATCGGAAAGCCCGTGGCCTTCGATGCCAGGGCCGACGAACGCGATACGCGCGGATTCATCTCGATGACGATCATGCGACCGTCTTTCGGGTTCACCGAGAACTGCACGTTGGAACCACCGGTATCCACGCCGATCTCGCGCAGCACCGCGAGGGACGCGTTGCGCATGATCTGGTATTCCTTGTCGGTCAGCGTTTGCGCAGGCGCCACCGTGATCGAGTCGCCCGTGTGCACACCCATCGGATCGAGGTTCTCGATCGAGCAGATGATGATGCAGTTGTCCGCCTTGTCGCGAACCACTTCCATCTCGTACTCTTTCCAGCCGAGCAGCGATTCTTCGATCAGCAGTTCGTTGGTGGGCGAAGCCTCCAGGCCGCGCTTGCAGATGGTCTCGAACTCTTCAGGGTTGTAGGCAATGCCGCCTCCGGTTCCGCCCAGCGTGAAGCTGGGACGGATCACCGTGGGAAAGCCCACGGTCTTTTGCACCGTCCACGCTTCGTCCATGCTGTGGGCGATGCCCGAGCGGGCCGAGCCCAGGCCGATGCGGGTCATCGCATCCTTGAACTTGAGGCGGTCTTCCGCCTTGTCGATCGCCTCAGGCGTGGCGCCGATCAGCTCCACCTTGTACTTGTGCAGCACACCATTGCGCCACAGGTCAAGGGCGCAATTGAGCGCCGTCTGCCCGCCCATCGTAGGCAGGATCGCATCAGGGCGTTCCTTCGCGATGATCTTCTCGACGGTCTGCCACGTGATGGGCTCGATGTAGGTCACATCGGCGGTGGCCGGGTCGGTCATGATCGTCGCAGGATTGCTGTTGATCAGGATGACTTTGTAGCCTTCCTCGCGCAGTGCCTTGCAGGCCTGCACGCCGGAATAGTCGAATTCGCAGGCCTGTCCGATGATGATGGGGCCGGCGCCGATGATGAGGATCGATTTGAGGTCTGTGCGCTTCGGCATTATTTCTTCTCCATCAGCGCGGTGAAGCGGTCAAACAGGTAGGCGATGTCGTGCGGGCCGGGCGAGGCCTCGGGGTGGCCCTGGAAACAGAACGCAGGTTTGTCCGTGCGCTCCAGGCCTTGCAGCGTGCCGTCGAACAGGCTGATGTGCGTGGGGCGCAGGGTTGCCGGCAGCGACTCCATCTCCACGGCAAACCCATGGTTCTGGCTGGTGATGCTGACACGGCCGTTGTCCAGGTCCTTCACGGGATGGTTCGCGCCATGGTGGCTGTTGTCCATCTTGAAGGTCTTCGCACCGCTGGCCAGGGCCATGATCTGGTGGCCCAGGCAGATGCCGAAGGTAGGTACGCCGGCATCGATGATCTGGCGCGTGGCTTCGATGGCGTAATCGCACGGCGCCGGATCGCCAGGGCCGTTGGACAGGAACACGCCATCGGGCTTCATGGCCAGCACCTCGGCTGCCGGGGTCTTGGCCGGAACCACCGTGAGGCGGCAGCCGCGCTCGGCCAGCATGCGCAGAATGTTCTTTTTCACGCCGTAGTCGTAGGCCACCACGTGAAAGCGCGGCGCGGCAAGGGTGCCGTAACCCGAACCGAGCTTCCACTCGGTCTGGTCCCACGGATAGGCCGCGGAGGTGCTCACCACCTGGGCCAGATCCAGGCCCTTCATGCTGGGCGCCGCTTTGGCGGCGGCCAGGGCTTCGTCGATGCGCGCCTGGGTCACCGCTTCGCCGGCCGCAAGCCCGACGATGGCGCCGTTCTGCGCTCCGTGGGTGCGCAAGATGCGCGTGAGCTTGCGGGTGTCGATGTTGGCGATGGCAACGGTCTTCTCGCGCACGAGGTACTGCGAGAGAGTTTCGGTGCTACGGAAATTGCTGGCCAGCAACGGCAGGTCTTTGATGATCAAGCCTGCGGCATGGACCTTGTCGGCTTCGATATCCTCCGTATTGACACCGTAGTTGCCGATGTGCGGATACGTCAGGGTGACGATCTGCTGGCAGTAGCTCGGGTCGGTGAGGATTTCCTGGTAGCCGGTGATCGCGGTGTTGAACACCACTTCGCCGACCGTGGTGCCGGTGGCACCAATCGAATTGCCGATAAAGACCGTGCCGTCTGCGAGCGCCAGGATGGCGGGCGGGAAGGATCCCTGTAGAGACAAAAGCACTGGGTTCTCCGAATGGTTACGGGTCGCCCGGAGTCCGCAGGAAGAAATTCCTGAAGACTGCTGCTTGTTGGGGGATTGCTTTGGTTGCTGCCGGGCGACGTTTTGCGGGAAAGCCTCCAATTGTAGCCTCACTGAAAGAGCCTGCCGACTTCCGCGGCCCATTCAGCCCATGCCAACCAGGTCCCTCAATGCCAAAGATCGTGAGCCAAGCAGTCTCTTTTGTCCTACACCGCGGCAGCCAACGCCTCCTGAAAGATCACGGCGATTGGCATCCCGCAGCGCGCGTGCCCCCTCACCGCCTGCTCCCCTCCTTCCTGTTTGCACGGCCTCTTGCCAAACCCGATGAAAGCATCCACAACGCGGTCTGTCGAACAAAGCCTTCAACGGCTCGGGCAGTGGCTTGTGGCTGCTGGCTACCGGTTCGTCACGGTAACGCCGCTCACGCACCAACGGGTGCTCGCGAGGCCGCACGACCCTGAAAGGTCGCACCTGCGCGATGCATTCGGATGGAACCGGCTGTTTTCGAAAGACCGGCTTCCTGCCGATCTCACCCCATGCCTGCTGAACGATGGCTGGCTGCAGTCCACAGCAACCGGCCTTTTGCAGAGCAATGTCCGGTTCAGTTCGCTCGACGGACTGCTCTTCGCGCACTCCCCCTTCCCGACGGCACAAGAAGATGCCGTGTTCTTCGGGCCGGACACCTACCGGTTTGCCAGTTTCATTCGCCATCAGTTGAGGATGCAGCCTCTGCCTCGATCCCCACGCATTGCCGACATGGGGTGCGGCGCCGGGCCGGGAGGCCTTGTTGCCGCGAGGGCCTGGCAAGCGCAGCCCAACGGATGCGAAATCGTGCTGGCGGACATCAATCCCCGCGCGCTTTTGCATGCCACAGCCAATGTGGCCGTCGCTGGCTACCGCAACGTGCAGTGCGTTCAAAGCGACCTCTTTTCCAATGTGGCCGGCAGGTTCGATCTCATCGTCGCCAACCCGCCCTACCTGATGGACGACGCGAGCCGCGTCTACCGACATGGGGGTGGCCAGTTCGGAGAGGCCCTGTCCGAGCGCATCATGAAAGAGAGCCTCGACCGCTTGACGCCCGGCGGCCGCCTGCTGCTCTACACCGGCTCCACCATCGTCGAAGGACGCGACGCTTTCCGAGACTCCGTCATGGCCTACGCCACCGCCCACGACTTCGCAGTTCACTATGAAGAACTGGACCCCGATGTCTTCGGAGAGGAGCTGCAGGGGCAGGCCTACGCCGAGGCGGATCGGATCGCGGCCGTCGGCGTGGTGGCGCAAAGGCGGGCTGCATGAGATTTTTGGGCATTGGGCAGACCAACGACCTGGCGGCCATGTACGGCGGCCTCCAGCGCCGCGGCCACGAGGTGCGGGTCGTGATTGAAGACCCTGCGTGCCACGACGTCTTCCAGGGCATCCTGCAGCGCGTCGAAGGATGGGAAAGCGAACTGGGATGGATCAAGGCGGCTGGAAACGAAGGCGTGATCCTCTTCGAATCCGCGACACAGGGCAACCTGCAGGATGCGCTACGCGCCGAAGGCTTTCATGTTATCGGCGGCAGTGCCCTCGGCGATCGCCTGGAGGCGGACCGCGCATTCGGGCAGAGCGCTTTGCAGGCCGCAGGACTGCAGGTAGCGGGCTGCCACCGTTTCACTGGCTATGGCGAAGCGATGGCCTTCCTCGATGACCATCCCGCAAGGTATGTACTCAAGTTCAACGGGGCCTCCAGCGAGCGCACACGCAACTACGTCGGCCAGTCCGGCGACGGCGCCGACGTGCGCGCCCTGTTGAGCATGCACGCGGGCAAGGCCCGCGCGGACCAAGCCGACGCACCGGACTTCATCTTGATGGAGTTCATCCATGGGATCGAGATCGGGGTCGGCGGATACTTCAACGGCCATGACTTTCTGTCGCCCGTGTGTGTCGATTTCGAGCACAAGCGGTTTTTCCCGGGCGACTTGGGCGAACTCACCGGAGAGATGGGCACCATCGTCAGCTACCGGGAAAGCGCCTGCCTGTACGACACCGTCCTGCGCCCCCTCACGCCCCTGCTGCGTGATGGCGGCTATTGCGGTTACATCAACGTGAACCTCATCGCCAACGAAAGCGGGCTGTGGCCTCTCGAGTTCACCTGCCGGTTCGGCTATCCGGGGTTCGCGATCTGCGAAGCCCTTCACAACGATCCATGGGAAACCATCTTTCGCAGAATGCTGTACCGCGACACGTCGGACTTCGGCACGAAAAGCGGTTTTGCCTGCGGCGTGGTTCTCACCGTGCCACCGTTCCCCTACCGGCACGGGTATGAAGAACTCTCCAAGGGGTTGCCGGTTTTCTTGAATCCCTCCATGACGCAGTCGCAGCGCGACAGCCTGCATTTTTCAGAGGTGGCGCTGCACCAAGGGCAGCTCGTGGCAAGTGGCTCGTGCGGCTACCTGGGCGTTGCTACCGGCGTGGGCGCAACGGTGCGCGCCGCCCACCTGGCCGCCCTGGATTGCGTTCGCCACGTGATCGTGCCCAATCTGCGGTATCGCAACGACATCGGCGAGCGGCTAGACGGGGGCGAGCTGCAGCAGTTGCGCTCGTGGGGCTGGCTGCAAGCGAGACCATAGGCGGCGTAGGACCTTGCCGACCGGGGTTCGCGCCATCTGGTGGCTTCTGCCCCCGGTTGCAGCACCGCAGCATGAAGCCATTCCTACAGTACATCGCCAACGATGCTCGCACAAAAAATTCATCCGTCCGTCGATCTGCATGGCAGCCCAACGCCTCGCGCTTCAGATGCGCAACGCCCGAATGCAGTCGGCCCCTATCGCCGCCTGTACGAGGCGCTGCTGACCCCCTCTCCCACGCCACGAGCCCGGCAGCAGGCCGCCCAATGGCTGCAGCGGCTGATGGACGAAAGCGAAGACGTCCCCAGCGAATTGTGCGAAGCACCCGAGGACCTGCATGCGTGGGCCCGCGAAAACGCACAGGCCGTGGCGCAGCGTTATCAAACCTACCTGGACGGGCGGCGTGCAGGCGGCGAGCGCCATTACTTTCGCAACCGCGCCTATGCGCTGAACTTTTTGGCATCGGTGGCGCCGACCAAGCTGGTGGATGGATCCTGGCTGTACGGCTTGGCACAACATACATCGACCGAACGGCTGCGGCCCTTGCTCCAGACCTACCTGGAAGAACTCGGAGACGGCGTGGCCCACAAAAACCACGTCACGCTCTATCGCCAATTGATGCGGCGGCACGGCCTTCAGCAAGACCTGCAACTGGACGATGCGAACTATCTGCAGGGCGCGGTGCAGCTGGCATTGGGATGGAATGCCGAGCAGTTCCTGCCGGAGGTCATCGGCTTCAACCTGGGTTATGAACAGCTCCCCCTGCACCTGCTGATCACGGCATACGAACTCAATGAGCTCGGGATCGACCCCTACTATTTCACGCTTCACGTCACGGTCGACAACGGAGACAGCGGCCATGCCTGGCAGGCCTGCGAGGCCGTACTTCAAATGCTGGAAGTGCAGCAAGACCGCGATCAATTCTGGCAGCGTGTGCGCGCTGGAAGCAAGCTGGCGGATGCCGGGCGCGGCACCCAGGAGGTCATCGCATCGTTCGACGCCAGGACCGAAGTGGTGAAAATCTTCCAACGGAAGGCACTGGCCGGCGCGGGCATGCATTCCGACTATTGCCGCATTGGCGGTCGCACCGTCAACGATTGGCTGGGACCCCAGGGCGACATCGATGCCATGCTGGACGCGCTGGTGGACAATGGTTGGATCCAGTTGGGAGCGCCGGTGTCTCAAAGCCGGTTCTGGAACCTGCTTCAAGGGGAACGCGCGGAGATGTTCGGTGTTTTCACGGGATATGAATTGCAGGTGATCCACGATTGGATCCGCGGCGAAGACAGTCGCGACGGACAGGACCATGCCCAGCCCGCCTCCGCCAACCAAACGCGCAGGCTGCCCTCGTTCAGGGCCTTGGCACGTCACCGCTCTAATGCCAACCCCATCGGCAGTGCGGAGCCTGCATTGGACCCCGAACTGCATCAGTTCAAAGAGCAGCTGCAGCCCCTGGAAGGAGAGCAACGCCGGCAGTTCCTCAGTGCCGCGCTGTCTCCTGCGACCCATTGGACTTCGACGGGGTTGTTCGCCACCCGGCTCTTCATCAGCGAAGGCTGGGCAGCCTGAACCGGTAAAGCGGCCCCTCCCACGCTGGCGGTGGACCGCAAAAATTCATACGGTCGCCGGCGCTTGCAGCGATGAAGGGTCGCTTCCGATGGCATTCAACTGCCCGTTCCCTCCGATGCGAAAGTGCGTGTTCTGCCCGGCCGCAATCGCCACATAGGCCGCAAAGCAATGGGCCGGCAAGATCAATGTGCCAATGGCGTCTGTGGCCGTGACTTCAAAGCCAGCGGATGCTGGCTGCTCGCTGAGGGTGAAGCCGATCAGAAGCATCTGCCCCAGCCCCGCCACTTTGGCGCCGATCAGTTCAATACAACCCACCGCCTGCTCCACCACCCATCCCGAGGCGCTGTAGGGTGCATGCCCGCCAAGGGCGATGGTGCGCACTCCCCGTGCTTTGACAACGCTGTATTGCTCCCAGGCAGGCGCGAGATTGAGCGGAGAAAACTGCTGAAAGAGTCCGCGATGGCGTTGGGCCCGAGTGGGGTAATTGGTGCTCATGGATTGCCTCATGGAATGGGTTCTGGTGCGCCAGCCCATCCTGGATCAGCCACCGGAACGAATGCCGAGGCTGTGCAGGAGGAAGGTCACCCGTACCACTCACTATGGCAATCGACGTGCCAGCACTGTCCGCGTCAATGCACCCACTGAGAGGCGCATCTCGCTCGCACCGCTGCTTTCTTGATTTGCGAAAGGGGGAGGCCTGAACGGACACTGTCATGCGCTCTACGCGCGGCGTGCAACGGACACATTGCGCGTACGCCCGTTCAGGCGCTGGAATCAACGGCTTTGGGGATTTGGATCGCCACCGGCCACCTGCTGCTGACCGGTTCCCGTCTTGGGTTTTGCTTTGGGAGCGCTGCCCGACGCACCGCCCTCGGAACTGGCTGCCTCAACCGCCTTGGCAACGGCAGAACTGCGGCTGCTATGGCTCTTGGCGCCTGCTGCGCGGGCTTCTTCGGAGGTGAACTGATGCGCCGTGCCCTTTTGATGCGCTGCCTGCCCACCCTTGCTTGAAATTTCGCGTTGCTTTGCCGCGTCCATGGCTGCGAAGCCACGATTGCTACCGGATGGATTGCCTTGGTTGGCCATTTCGATACTCCTTCAATGTGCTCCCGTGGAGGGGAACGGCCCAGGCCCGGCCATGAAACCGGACTTGCCAAGGCAGAGGCAATCGACATGCCCAGTGCGAACGCACGTCCTTGTGCGGCTAACGCGCGGTGTCCGGCTGGCTCGCCCGCGCCACCCAACGCGCAGCCTCTTGCCGCGCATGTCTGCGACGGGCAATGCCCGCATAGAGCATCTGCATCAAGTCGATCGCATCGGAAGCCGCTTGTGCGGCACTGGCCCGCACCTCTGCGCAGGCCACGGTCGTGATCTGGGGTTGCATGCCCTGCAGCACATCGACCAGCCCACACCAATGGCCTTCTACCGCCGAGGTGCGGGAAAACAAGGTCAATCCGTCGATGGAAGCCCAGGCGAAAGCCATGATTGATCTTTGGTGAATGGGGTCTCCGCCCGCCGGGTGGAGGCGGTTGGCTCAAAGGTTCCTGTGCCGTTCCGGCGCTGCCGAAACGCGAAGCGCCTGCCGGTATTTGGTGACCGTGCGCCGAGCGACCGAAAACCCTTGCTGCGCCAGCAGGCTGGCAATCGCCGCATCGGACAAAGCATGTGAGGGCGACTCGGCCGCAATCAACTCCGAAACCAGTTCCTTGACGGCCGCAGGCGCACAGGTAGTGCCATTGCGCGTGGACAGCCCGCGCGAGAAAAAATACTTGAGCTCATGCAGGCCGAACGGGGTCGCCATGAACTTGTTGTTGGTGACCCGGGACACGGTGGATTCGTGCACCCCCACCTCCTGCGCAATCTGTCGCAGCTTCAGCGGCTTGAGCGCCAGCGGGCCGTGCTCGAAAAACGCCTGCTGATGCCGCCCGATGGCTCGCGCCACCGCCAGGATGGTGGCAAAGCGCTGCGCCACATTGCCCACCAGCCAACGCGCTTCCTGCAGGCAGGCGCTCAACGCCGCACTTTCACCATTGCGCTTGCGCTGCTGAAACATCTGCGCATAGGAGGAATGCACCCGAAGACGGGGCATCACGGCATCGTTGAGCACCATCTGCCACCCTCGCCCGCCCTTCACCGCAACGATGTCAGGCACCGCGAACGGCAGATCGTCTTGCATGAAGGCTCGACAAGGACTGGGATCAAGCGTGCGAATCTGCGCGCAAACCGCTGCCGCCGCCTCGCGCGACACCCCCAGCGCTTCGGACAGCCGTGTGGGATCGCGCAGGGCCACGGCTTTCAGGTGGCTTTCAATGGCACGGCGCACCAAATCCCGGCTGGTGGCGCACTCCATGGTGTGCAATTGCAATAACAGGCAATGCTGAAGGTCCACTGCGGCGACACCTGCGGGGTCCAGTCCTTGGACCCGGCGCCACGCCATGCGGATTTCCTGCTCGTCCGGCTTCGGAGACAGGGCCATGGTGCGCACCGCCTGCTCGATCTCTTCGACCCCGCCGCGCAGGTAGCCATCGTCGTCCAGGGATTCGATGACCGCCCTTGCCAAAAGAAGATCGCGCTCCGGCAGACGAAGCAGGTCCAGTTGCCCATGCAAATGGGCGCGCAATGTGATGGCGGCCGCCGACTGCTCCCAAGCCCCGTCCCCATCGCTGTCGGAAGATTGGATCCGGCTGCTGCCGGACGACAGATTCCAATCGCTCAACGGCGCGTCTTGCGTGTCCTGCTGCGCATCCCCCTCGTCGGCTTCCAGCAGCGGATTGCTCTCCAAAGCCTCCCGCACCGCACGCGCAAAATCCTGCGAGGACATCTGCAGCAGTCGCACGGCTTGCTGCAAGCGGGGCGAAGCATTCTGGGTAAGCGCGGCGGAAGTGTTCAGACTAAGCTGGCTCATCGAAGGTCCGTTGATGGTGGGCTCATCCCATGCAACAAAGCAAGGCATATGCCACGCAACCTTTTGCCTTGAAAGCGCTTGCCCAGCCTTGAAAACCAGCACTCGGCGCTATCCTTCAATGCATGGCATGTCGCTCAACCGGTAGAGATTGCCGCAATTCCTGCCGGTTTCAGACAGAGGTTCGCTCCATGGCCCGGTTCTTACCGGCATTGACTGGCACGCGGCATGCTGCGGCACTTGGCACCCGGCAACACCATCACGAGCGGAACGCCCCTGCCTCACCATGAACAATACCTACACCCCCATTCCGACGACAGCGCCTCACCCATCCGCCGAAGTCCCCGGCGGGCATGGCGCAGGTGGGCAGCCTCCCCCTGCAGCAGCCCCTGCTGCGGTGCCGCAGTGGCTTTCCATGGCTGGTGTGGGGCACGAATTGCGCACCCCGCTGGGCGCCCTGTCCGCAGCGCTGGAGGTGATTGCGCTCACCCCCCACCCGATGCACATCCAGAGCGAAGCATGCGCGGTGGCCGCGCGGCAGACGCGGCATCTGTCATCGCTGCTGGAAGATCTGCAGGACGTGCTGGCAGCGCGTGAAGGTCGTATGGAATTGCGGCGCGTGGCAGTGGACTTCTCGGAGCTGGCGCGGCAGGCCTGGGAGGCACTGGTGAACTCCAACGGGGGCTATGACTGCACCCAGCAGATCGCTCCAGGCCTGCGGGTCATGGCCGATCCCCGCCTGATGCGCCGGGCGATCGATCAGCTTCTTTGCCGGGCGTGCAAAGCGGGAGCGCCGGGAATGCGCATGGACCTGACCGTGTCCACGCAAGGGGGCGAGGTGCGCGTGGAAGTTCACGGCCTGCCCAGAGACGACATGGGGCGGCCCTCGGGAACTGCATGCCCGCTGAATCTGCATGTGCGCATCGGTGCGCCCGCCACTTTGGCAGACCTTCTTGCCGACCACGTCATTCAATTGCATGGGGGGCGCATCGCTCCGTTGGCCGACGAAGAGGGTCGCTATCTTGCCCTGCCCTGCCTTGCAGAGGCGCCGCCACCGCCTGCCAGACTGCGGCGCCAGAAAGTGCTGGTCGCGCTGCACGACGGGCAAGACCGCCAAGCGGCAGGGCAAACCCTGGAGCGGCAGGGATACCTCGTGCTGGAAGGCACAGCGATGCAGCCAGCGCTGGACCTGTTGCTGCAGAACGTGCCGGATCTGGTGCTGGCAAGCGCCCAGCCGGCTGCAGCGGCACGCCATCTCGCAACCGCAGCCCGAGAAGCAGGCTACGCCGGGTGCATGGTGGCCGTGGCACCCGCCATGCACTCCGAGCAAGAGGCACTGGACACAGCCGGCGCACGGCGCGCAGGTTTCGACGCATGGGCAGCGTGGTCCGACTGGCCCCAAGTAGTGACGGATATGTTGGAATCCCGAAGCGACTGACCGCTGTACGTTCGTTTACACCAGCAACCACAATCGCCGCAAATAATTCCTCTTTTTCAAATTCTTACTCAGGGAGACTTTGCATGGCCCATGCCCTGGTAGTTGAAGACGATGCCGACTCCGCGCGCATGCTGGCGAGCTTATTGCACACTGGCGGATTCACGGCAGCCACGGCCTCTTCGCTCCGGGATGCGCGCCGCCAGATCGCCCTGCAGCGCCCCGACATCGTGCTGCTCGACCTGCAGTTGCCAGACGGCAATGGCCTTTCACTGTGCGAGGAGGTCGAGTTGCTCTCCTATTCGGAAGTGGTGCTGATCACCGGCCACGCCAGCCTGGACACCTCGATCCAGGCCCTTCGCCTGGGCGCCGCGGACTACCTCATCAAGCCGGTGGACACGCGGCGGCTCAATGCCGTGCTGTCCCGTGCACGCTCTCCCTCCACCCTGCTGGCCGAGATCCAGGACATGCGCCTGCAGTGGGAATCGACCGGCCGCTTCGGCCACCTGCTGGGACGGTCGTCCATCATGCGCGAGGTGTACGAGCAGATCGCCTGCGTGGCCGGCACGTCGGTTTCGGTGTTCGTGACAGGAGAGAGCGGCTCCGGCAAGGAATTGGTTGCCCGCTCCCTCCATGACCTCAGCCGGCGGCGCGACGGGCCTTTTCTGGCGGTGAACTGCGGCGCGATCTCCCCCCAGCTGATCGAGAGCGAAGTCTTTGGCCACGAGCGGGGCAGTTTCACGGGGGCGGACCGGCAACACCTGGGGTTTTTCGAACGCGCCAATGGCGGCACCCTCTTCCTGGACGAAATCACCGAGATGCCGCTGGAGCTGCAGGTCAAGCTCTTGCGGGTGCTGGAGACCGGCACCTTCATGCGCGTCGGGTCCACCGAAGCGCGGCACACCGATGTGCGCATCGTGGCCGCCAGCAATCGCGAGCTGGCCCAGGCCGTGGTCGACGGCGCGTTGCGGGAAGACCTGCTTTACCGCCTCAACGTGTTCCCTCTTCACCTACCGCCCCTGCGGGACCGGCTGGAAGACCTGCCCCTTCTGGCCCAGCACTTTCTGGACGACATCGCTGCGCGCGAGGGCGGGCGCAAAACGCTGACCACTGCCGCCCTGGATCGCTTGGCGGAGTACCGATGGCCGGGCAATGTGCGCGAATTGCGCAACGTGCTGCAGCGCGCCTTCGTGATGACGCAGGAAGGGCCGGTCACCGAGCGCTGGCTGCCCCGCGACCTCGTGCCGTCGCAGCCGCAGCCGCAGCTTCCAATCCAGCCGCTTGCGCCGCAGCAGCCGGAGGTGGCAGCGCCGGCCAACGGCGCTGCCACCCCCACCGAACTGCGCCTGCCGCTGGGCAGTTCCCTGGCGGAAGTAGAGCGGGCGCTGATCCTGGCCACCTTCGCCCACTGCGGGCAACGGCGCGAGCAGACTGCCGCCATGCTGGGCATCAGCATGAAGACGCTGTACAACCGGCTGAAGGAATACGGCGCCAGCGCTTGACCAAGCGCACAGTGGCGCTGTCGCGGCCCCGTGCAATCGCAGGCACGGCCCTTCACGCGGGCCCCGGGCCTGCGGAGGTGCGCCGACGCGGTTCGTTGCCAAGGCCCTGAATCCTGAACCCGCTACGTGCCAGGCACACTGGGTGTGCACGCCATTGCCCGCTCCGGCAGTCCGCTCTCGTCCCCCAGCGCACGCCTCCCGTCCCATCGCCGGAAACGCCCCACCCGGACACGGCTCCGACCGGGCCCCATGCATGCTTTCCGCCATCGCCTGCCAGACCACGCCTTCGACCGCCAAGGCCCACGATCAATAATCGGTATTCATTAGAAAGACGCCAACATGGATGACTCGCTGACCACCCCCGACGAAGCCGAAGAGCATGTGGGAGAGGCGCTGGACAGCGTGGCGCCGGCACGGGCCTATCACATGCTGCCGCTGATCGGCCTGGGTGGTTCGGCGGGCAGCATCCCGGCCCTGCAGACCTTTCTGCAGTCCATGCCCGAAGACCCCGGGCTGGCTTTCGTCGTGATCCTGCACCTGTCGCCCGACCACGACAGCGAGCTGGCCGATATCCTGCAGCGCTCCACCTCCCTGCGGGTGCTGCAGGTGCGCGAGACCTGCAAGGTCCAGGTCAACACCGTCTACGTCATCCCGCCGGGCAAGGTCTTGCGCACCTATGACGGCTTTCTGCAGTTGGCCGATCTGCCGAGCCCGCGCCATGGCCAAGTGACCGTGGACCTGTTCTTTCGCATGCTGGCAGACACCCATGGGCCGCATGCCACGGCCATCGTGCTGTCGGGCATGGATGGCGACGGTGCCATCGGCATCAAGCGTATCAAGGAGCGCGGCGGCCTCACCATCGCCCAGGACCCGGACGAGGCGGAGCACAGCAGCATGCCCCGCTCGGCGCTGGCCACCGGCATGGTGGACTGGACGCTGCCCGCGGCGGCCATGCCCGGCCGGCTGCTGGAGTACTACCGGCTCGAGCACCGCCTGAAGCTGCCTTCGGAGAAGGGACCCCCGCCCATGGAAAACCCGATTCCCCATGGCATGGCCACGGAAGCAGCCCTGCGCGACGTGCTGATCTTCCTGCGGACGCGGACCGGACGGGACTTCGCCTACTACAAGCGGGCCACCATCCTGCGGCGCATCGGCCGTCGCATGCAGGTCAACGGCATCGCCGAGCTGCCGGGCTATCTGGATTGCCTGCGCACGCGGCCCGGCGAAGCCGGAGCGCTGCTGCAGGATCTACTCATCAGCGTGACCAACTTCTTTCGCGACGGCGAATGCTTCAGTGTGCTGGAGGCGCACATCGGGGCGCTGTTTGCCGGCAAGGGGCCAGGGGATTCGCTGCGCGTTTGGGTAGCGGCCTGCGCCACGGGCGAGGAGGCCTACTCCATCGCCATCTTGCTCAGCGAATACGCCCGCAAGGTGGATGCGGCGCCGGTGATTCAGGTCTTCGCCAGCGACCTGGATGACGAGGCCATCGGCATCGCCCGCGAGGGGCTCTATCCCACGACCATCGAGGCCGATGTGTCGGAAGAGCGGCTGCGCCGGTATTTCGTGAAGGAGCACCGCGGCTATCGGCTTCGCCGCGAAATTCGCGAAATGGTGCTGTTCGCGGTGCATGACGTGCTCAAGGATTCGCCGTTCTCGCGGCTCGACCTCGTCACCTGCCGCAACCTGCTGATCTACCTGAACCGCAACGCCCAGCACCGCGTGTTCGACACCTTCCATTTCTCGCTCAAGCCGCGCGGGCTGATGTTTCTGGGCTCGTCGGAATCCGTCGAAGACAACAGTCCCCTGTTTGCCGTACTCGACAAGAAGCACCGCATCTACAGCCACCGCCCCGCCTCGCGCTCGGGCATGCCAGGGCATTCCGCGCCCGGCACCGTCTCGCTCGCCATGGAGGCGCAGCATGCCGCGCGGTCCGGCCCGGTGCTGGCCGGCCCGGCCTTTACCTCGACGCCCCCGGCCTCGCGCGATCTGCCGCCTCTCGAGGGCCGCAGCCACAACTGGGGCGAGCTGCATTTCCGGCTGCTGGAGAAGATCGCGCCGCCCTCCGTGCTGATCGATGCCGGCCACGACATCGTGCACCTGTCGCCCAATGCCGGCGAGTTCCTGCGCTTTCAGGGCGGCGAGCCCAGCCGCAACCTGCTGCGCGCCATCCACGAGGACCTGCGCATCGAGGTGCGCGCGGCGCTCTACCAGGCAGCGCAGCGCAAGATGGCCGTGGAGACCCCGCCTTTGGCCTTCACCCATGCCGGCGGCGAAATGGTGCTGGTGGTCCGCATCGTCCCGTTCCACGAGGCGCCGGGTTTTCATCTGGTGATCATTCAGCCCGCGTCGGCGCCGCAACCGCTGCTGCCCATGCCGGTGCGCCCCATGGCGGTCTCCGAGCCCCTGGCGCAGCACCTGGAGCAAGAGCTTGAGCGCATGAAACTGCACCTGCGCGACACGGTCGAGCAGTACGAGGTCTCCACCGAAGAACTCAAGGCCAGCAACGAAGAGCTGCAGGCCATGAACGAAGAGCTGCGCTCGGCCACCGAGGAACTCGAAACCAGCCGCGAAGAACTGCAGTCGATCAACGAAGAGCTGACCACCGTCAACCACGAGCTCAAGAGCAAGGTCGATGAACTCGGCCACTCCAACAGCGACATGCACAACCTGATGGACGCCACCGCGATCGCGACGGTGTTCCTGGACCGCGATCTGTGCATCACCCGCTTCACACCCTCGGCGATCACGCTGTTCAAGCTGATTCCCACCGACATCGGACGCCCGCTGTCCGACCTGGCGACCCACCTCGACTACCCGGAAATGACCTCCGATGCCCGCCGCGTGCTGGAGCGGCTGGTGCCGATGGAGCGCGAGGTCGGCAAGGGCGGCGGCCAGTGGTTCCTGGTCAGGGCCCTGCCCTACCGCACGCTGGACGACCGCATTGCCGGGGTGGTGCTCACCTTCGTGGACATCACCGAGCGCAAACACAGCCAGGAGGCCTTGCGTGTCTCGCAGGACCGATTCAGCCTCATCGTCAGCCAGGCGACGGCCGGGGTGATGGAAGTGTCGCTGGACGGGCGCATCGAATTCACCAACCGCAGCTACCGCGAGCTGCTGGGCTACTCCGAGGCCGAAATCGTGGGCATGTCGATGCTCGATCTCGTCCACCCCGACGACCGGGCCGAGAGCGCGCGGCTGTTCGACAAGCTCGCCCGCCACGGCGAGCCCTTCCAGGTCGAAAAGCGCTGCCTGCGCAAGGACGGCTCGGTGATCTGGACCTTCAACAACGTGAGCCGACTGTCGAACGTGCAAGGCCGAGCCGACGCCGCGCTGGTGATGTGCACCGACGTGACGGAGCGCAAACGGGCGGAAGAAGCCCTCAGCCGCAGCGAGGAGCAGTTGCGGCTCATCGTGGAGAACGCGGTCGAGTTCGCCATCTTCTCCACCGATCCGCAGATGCGCGTGACCCGCTGGAACGTGGGCGCCGAGCGCCTGCTCGGCTACCCCGAGGCCGAGGTGCTCGGACAGCCCGCCGACATCATCTTCACCGACGAAGACCGTGCCCTGGGCGCGCCGCAGATCGAGGTGCGCCAGGCGCTGACCGATGGCCGCGCCATGGACGACCGCCTGCACCGCCGCAAGGATGGCACCACCTTCTGGGCCAGCGGGGTGTTGATGCCGATGCTCGACGATGGCGCCGTGGTCGGCTTCGTCAAGATCCTGCGCGACCAGAGCCGTGCCCGCCAGGCCCAGGAAGACCTGGAGACCAGCCGGGCCGAACTGGTCGAGGCCCTGCGGCAGAAAGAAGCCGCGCACTCGGCGCTGGAAGCCGCCGACGCCGCCAAGGACCGGTTCCTGGCCGTGCTGTCGCACGAGCTGCGCAACCCCCTCGCCTCCATCCGCAATGCCGCCGAAGCGCTGCAGTCGGGGCAGTTGAACGACCGGGAGCGGGCCCAGTCGTCCAACATCCTGGACCGGCAATCCGCCGCCATGAAGACGCTGCTGGACGACCTGCTGGACGTTTCTCGCCTGCGGCTGGGACGCCTGACCCTGCACCGCCGCCGCATCCTGCTGTCCGAGGTGGTGGACATGGCCATCGAAACCACGAAGCCCGCCATCGAAGCCGGCGCGCACCGGCTGGAGGTGGTGCTGCCGCACACGCCGGTGGTGCTCGATGCGGACCCGGTTCGGCTCAGCCAGGTGCTGTCCAACCTGCTGGCCAATGCCGCCAAATACACCCCGCAGGGCGGGCACATCGGGATACGGGCCCACGTGGACCAGCGCACCGCCGTGATCGCCGTGACGGACAACGGCATCGGCATGGAAGCGGGCAACATCCACAGCATGTTCGGCATGTTCGTGCAGGAAACTTCCGACCTGCCCGGCGCACGGGGCCTGGGCATCGGGCTGGCGCTCGTGCGCAGCATCGTGGAACTGCACGGCGGCCTGGTGGAGGGCAGCAGTTCGGGCCCCGGCCAGGGCAGCACCTTCACCGTGCGTCTGCCGCTGGCTCAGGCCGAGCCCCTCGCCCCGCTGCCGGAGCCCGAGCCGCCCGCCCCGCTGCGCAAACTGTCCACCACGGCGCCCAAGGTGCTGGTGGCCGACGACAACGCCGATGCGGCCTGGAGCATTGCCACCCTGCTGAAGATCTCCGGCTGCGAGGTGAGCACCTGTTCCGACGGCCCCGCGGCGCTCGAGGCTGCCCGCCAGGCCATGCCGGACGTGGCCGTGCTCGACATCGGCATGCCCGGCATGAGCGGGCACGAGGTGGCACGCCAGATGCGCGCCCTGCCGGGCGGTGAGGACGTGCAACTGATCGCGCTGACCGGCTGGGGCCAGGAGGCGGACCGCAACGCCGCCGCCGAGGCGGGTTTCGACGCGCACATGGTCAAGCCCGTGGAGGTCCAGAAACTAGTGGCGCTCATCGAGACACGGCAGCGAGGCAAGGCATCGCACTAAGCTCACAATCATTTGCTATATTTTTTATAGCACAATGCCCTAGTACTTATTGCGGCGGAGGCCTTTTTGACCCATGGTGCCTCGGTGGCATCCGAAATGGATGGGGGTGGGCCGCTCTGCCGGACCGTGCCTCCCTCGTGCGCTCCCATCCCCTGTCGGGCAACGCGCACCGGCATGCCGGCACCCTCCGACACCCGCGCCCGGCCGTGTGGCCGCCCAATGGTCCTTTTGCGGACTGGCGACGTCCGCGCCGCGCCGCCTCCGCCCAACCACCACCCATCCTTGAGGAGCGAATGCACATGAGCGAAAGACCCAGCCAATCACAGATTCTGGAATCCCTGTCGGTGGTGCGCGAGTTCGATGTGGAGTCCGAACTGGAGCGCCGTGTCGATTTCCTGGCCCAGTACCTTGTTCGCACCGGACGCCAGGCCTACGTGCTCGGGATCAGCGGCGGCGTGGATTCGCTCGTTGCCGGCTGCCTGGCGCAGCGGGCCGTGGCCCGCCGGCGAGCCTCCGGAGAAAGCGCCCGTTTCATCGCCATGCGGCTGCCGTATGGCCAGCAGCGGGACGAGGCCGAGGCCGCCAGGTGCCTCGACTTCATCGCGCCCGATGAGGTGCGCACCGCCGACATCCGCGCATCGGTCGATGCCATGCAGCAGGCGCTGATCGCTGCCGGCGTGGACCTGGGCGATACCGCGTCGCAAGACTTCCTGGTCGGCAACATCAAGGCGCGGGCCCGCATGGTGGCGCAATACGCGGTGGCCGGCGCCACGGCCGGGCTGGTCATCGGCACCGATCACGCCGCCGAAGCGCTGATGGGATTTTTCACCAAGCATGGCGATGGAGCGGCCGACGTGCTCCCGCTGGCGGGCCTGAACAAGCGCCGCGTGCGCGCGGTGGGCTTCGCGTTGGGCGCGCCCCGCGATCTGGTGATGAAAGTGCCCACGGCCGATCTGGAAACGCTGGCACCGCAGCGGCCCGACGAAGACGCATTCGGGGTGAGCTACGAAGCCATCGACGATTTTCTGGAAGGCCTGCCCATCGACCGCGAAGCTGAGCGGATCATCGTGAAAACCTACCTCGCCAGCGCCCACAAGCGCCACGCTGCCGTGGCGCCGCCCATCGCTCGGCCTGGGCTCTAGACAGGCTTTACTTCCCTAGACAGCGGCCGTTCGCTACCGAGGGAACAGAAAAAACCGCTGCAAAAGTTACCGCGCGGCATCTCGCAAGCAATTGCTCTCCTGCCACAGAGCCTGCCGGTGGCGATGGCTGAATGCACTGCCAAGCGTCACCGGCACTGGCGCGGGTGGCTCGAGCCATGGGCCTCACAGGGTGCATGGCGTGTTCCGCTGAGCCTCCACCAGCAACGCGGGACAGCGCAGATGCAGGGGATCTGCTCGCCCACACCACCGCTCTGCAATGCCATCGGCCCGGGCCCGCTCCTGCGGCACACCGCTTGCACTGACCCCATCGACGCCGCATGGCGTCGCCTGTCGGTGAACCCGCTGGCTCAACCCCACAAGGAGCATTCATGTTTTCTCATAACAAGCGGCTGCAATACACCGTACGAATCAGCGAAACCAATCCCGGCCTCGCCAACCTGCTGCTGGAGCAGTTCGGCGGACCCCAGGGTGAACTCGCCGCAGCCTGCCGCTATTTCACCCAGGCACTGGGCGAGGACGACCCCGGCCGCAAGGACATGCTCTTCGACATCGCCACCGAGGAACTGAGCCATCTGGAGATCATCGGCACCATCGTGGGCATGCTCAACAAGGGCGCCAAGGGCCGGCTGGCGGAAGGCGTTGAAAAGGAAGGCGACCTCTACCGCTCCATCACCGGCGCGGGGAACGACAGCCACCTCACCCAGGTGCTGTACGGTGGTGGCCCGGCGTTGATCAATTCGGCAGGCGTGCCCTGGACCGCTGCCTACATCGACACCATCGGCGAGCCCACCGCCGACCTGCGGTCGAACATCGCCGCCGAATCCCGCGCGAAGATCGTGTACGAACGCCTCATCAATCTCACGGACGACCCAGGCGTGAAGGACGCGCTGACTTTCCTCATGACGCGTGAGCTCGCCCACCAGAAGTCGTTTGAAAAAGCGCTCTATGCCATCGAACCGAACTTCCCTCCCGGCAAGCTGCCAGGCGATCCGCGCTTCACCAGCGTGTACTTTCGCACCTCGCAGGGCGAGCCCGAAGTGCGGGGCGCATGGAACGAAGGGGACCGCTGGAACGTCGTTCCCCTGCCCCAGGGCGCGGAAGCGGTGGATGGCGGAGATGGCCTGGCGACCGTGACCCTGAACGAGCTAGAAGCGCCCGCCGTGGAGCAGATGGCTGAACGCACGGCATCGCAGCCCGACATCGATCCCACCACGGGTGCCGAACTGGGCATGGGAGAAGATCTGGAACCTGTGGGTGATGCGGGCGGTTTGCGCAGGCTACCGAAAACGCTCGAAGACTGATGCGCCTGGACGCGTTCCCACGGCCGTGATGAAGTCCCGATGAGGTATTTTCCGCAGCCCGGGGACGGGCCCTAAGGTGGCTTTTGGTTCGCATGCGCAGTGAGCAGTGAGCAGTGAGCAGTGAGCAGAATCCTGCGGCGCAAAAGCCATCGCGCCGATCATCAAGTTAGCGTGATGGTGCACGGTGGCGGTCATCCCCGCGCAGGGGCTCCGATCACCATCTATGCGTTTTCTCGACGGCTGCGTTGACCTCGGCGCGCCACGGCACAGCCCACGGCAAGACCCGCCGCGAAAGTCGCACAGATCGTTGCCATGGACCGCTGGGAGCGGTCATCGTCAAGGCGTGGAGTGCCATCGGGCGGTTCGACCCAACGACCCACCGTGCCGGTAGTGCCCACCTCATGGCGCCCCCACCATGCGAGCACCACTGTCGATGCGAAGCTGGCCAAAGTCCCTGCCATCAGCCCCACGCTCATCACGGAGCGTGCCGTTGTCTCCTGCCTTTTCTGAGCATGCGGCAGGGATTGCAAATCCAATGGCGGTAGAACGTGAACCTGGGTCACAGCGATCGACAACGGATCGCTGGCAGGAAACGACTCCTCGATCCCATGGTCGAGAGCCGGCTCCGTGTGTGCCGGATCGGCTGTCGCTCTCAACGCCGGAGCAGTGCCTTCGGGCGCAGGAGAAGGATGGCTTTCAGACGTCGGGAAGGGAAAGGCATCAGGGCTGCGGGTGTTCATGAGAGATTTCCTTCCAGAGACCACGGCGGATGAATGAAGGGAAGGCGACGCACGGAAGCCCGTCCGGCTAGTCGTTTCGAAGGGGGTTTGACGGCTTGCCGGAGTCCGCGGCAACATCGCCCTTTTCCGCCTCGTTTTGCGGTACAGGCCGTTTCTGCGGCATGCGCTGCATTGCGGGATCTGTTTCGACCAATGCCGGGCTGGGACGATCGGGGTCCTTGCGCGGCTTGCCGTCCGGGGAATCGACCTGGTTCACCATGGCTACACCTCCGACATGTCGATAAATGCCACTTGGCAGGACTGCGTTCCTGTGGCAATGCGCGTCATGGCAGGTGCCGCTTTGGCGGTGTTTGAAATACCGGCTGGTCTGGTGGTTTGCATGAATTTCCTTTCCAAGGAGGAATCAGTTTGCGAACCCCCGTTCGGCGCAGGTGTAGGACTGCAGCGCTCATGCCGCAGTAGCGCCACAGGCCATGATGCCGAGGAAAAAACGGTTTTAGATGCAAGGCCGTGGAGTCGATGCGGGCCATGGTGGCCACCGCCACACTCAATGATGAAGTGCCAAGCAACGGCAGGAATCGGCAGGTGCGACTCGAGGGCGATTTCGGCGCGACGGGCGCAACACTCCGCGAAGCGCTAAGGCAAGAAAAAACCGCCACAGCCTGACGTTGTCAGAGTGTGGCGGTGTCTTGAGTGGTGGAGCTGGCGGGAATTGAACCCGCGTCCGCAAGCCTTCTTCGGGCAGATCTACATGTTTAGCGGTCTGTTTTGATTCTCATGGCCCACGTCGCGCAGTCGCACGCTACGTGGGTCACCAGTACCCTTGGATCTCGCTCCATGCCAAGGTACCCGGCACGGAACCAGCCAGCGTGAATAACCTTGCAGCCGGGAGGTCTTGCGACCCCCTTGCCCAGCCCGCTGGCATGCTGTTGCAAGGCTCGATCACCGGTTTTTAAGCGGCGAGTGCGAGTGCGAAACGTTCGTCGTTTGCAGTTAGTTTTTTGAATGCAGATTTACGAGCGCCACTCAAGCTCGACATGCACCACACCGATTCCGAACCCACGTCGAAACCAGGGCAGCCCCAAGCCTCGTATTTTAAGGCGCAGAGATCAATTGCAAGACCTCGAGCGGAGATTTAATTGCAGCCTGCGCGCCCCACTTGTGCGCCGCGGTTTGCGTACCGAGGTAGCCGTATAAAGCGGCCACCGTGTGCATGCCAGCCGCAAGGCCCGCGACGATGTCGCGCTCATCGTCGCCGACGTAAATGCAATGCGCTGGCTCGATGCCCAGGCGTCTGGCAGCCTCGAGCAGGGGCTCGGGGTGCGGCTTGCTGTGCGCGGTGGTGTCGCCACTGATCACCGCACCAGCGCTGCTGAACAGCGGCGTGGCCGCCACCAAGACGTCCGTGAATCGTGCTGCCTTGTTGGTGACGATGCCCCAGGGCATGCCACGCCGGGTCAACTCGGCAATCAATGCCTCCACGCCATTGAACACTTTCGTGCGCTGCTGAATGCAGGCCTCGTAGTTGACGAAGAACTCTTCCCGGAATGCAGGAAAGTCGGGATGGGCCGTGTCCATATCGAATGCCACGGACAACATGCCCCTGGCTCCGGCCCCTGCCATGGGCCGATACCGCTCGGCAGGCAGAGACGGCAAGCCACGGTCCGTTCGCAATTTGTCGGCGGCAGCACCCAGGTCAGGAGCACTATCGATCAATGTGCCGTCGAGGTCGAACAAGATGGCACGAACATGGGTAAAGACAGGTGAACTCATACGGCGGCGCGGCGTGCAGCGAGCATGTAGTTGACCGAAGTGTCGGCACTCAGCCAATAGCGTTTGGTCAGCGGGTTGTACTCCAGTCCCCGGCTGTGAACGATATCGAGGCCCGCCAGCCGACTGGCGGAGGCCAATTCGCTGGGCTTGATGAATTTCGCATACTCGTGCGTGCCTTTGGGCAGCATGCCCAAAATGTATTCGGCGCCGACGACTGCCAGCATGAACGCCTTGGCATTGCGATTGATGGTGGAGAAAAAGACCCAGCCGCCGGGCTTGACCAGACGCGCACACGCTTGAATCACCGAGGCGGGGTCAGGCACGTGTTCCAGCATTTCCATGCATGTGACGGTATCGAACGTGCCAGGCACTTCCGCAGCCAAGTCCTCCACGCTGACTTCACGGTATTGCACATGGGGTGTCCCGGTTTCCAAGGCATGCAGTTGCGCGATGCGCAATGATTTGCTGGCCAGATCGATACCCGTTACCTGTGCGCCTTTTCTGGCCATCGAATCCGAGAGGATGCCGCCACCACATCCCACATCCAGCACCTGCTGCCCTTCCAAAGGCGATATGCCATTGATCCATTCCAGGCGCAACGGATTAATCTGATGCAATGGGCGAAATTCACTTTCCGGATCCCACCAGCGGTGGGCGAGTGCGGAAAATTTGGCCAGCTCTGCTGGATCGGCATTAATGTGATCGCTCATGTGGGTAGGTGCTCCAAAAGAGATGGCCCATAAAAAAAGCCCCGTTTCCGGGGCTTTTTCGTGACTGATTCGGAAATCAGTTAGAAGCGCGGGTACCGACCACTTCGATTTCCACGCGACGGTTCTTCGCACGGCCTTCCTTGGTCTTGTTGTCGGCGACAGGTTGCTTCTCGCCCTTGCCTTCAGTGTAAACGCGGTTCTTTTCGATGCCCTTGGACACCAGATAAGCCTTCACAGCTTCAGCGCGGCGAACCGACAGCTTCTGGTTGTAGGCATCGGTACCGACGGAGTCGGTGTGACCCACGGCGATAATGACTTCCAGGTTCACGCTCTTGACCTTGGAGACCAAGTCATCCAGCTTGGCCTTGCCTTCTGGCTTGAGCACGGACTTGTCAAAGTCGAAGAACGCATCGGCAGCGTACGTCACCTTGCTGGCCACTGCGGGAGCAGGAGGCGCTGCAGGAGCAGGCGTTGCAGCAGGTGCAGGAGCAGCAGCGGCAGGGGTAGAAGCAGGAGCCTGAGCAACCAGAGCACCATCACAACCGACAGCAGCGGTAGCAGGGGTCCAGTTGGCATCGCGCCAGCACAGTTCGTTCGTGCCGTTCTTCCACACCAGTTCGCCGGTACCGTTCTGCCAGTTGTCAACAACCTTGCCGCCGTCGGCTGCTTTGACTTGAGCGCCAGCCGAGGTAGCAAGCACAGCAGAGGCCAACAACATCGCCACTTTGTTCAGTTTCTTCATGGTTCTCCTCTTGGGGAAAAAGCCGCAGCCGCGCTGCGAATATGGACGTCATCAGTGACCATCACTAAAAACGTTGAAATGATTGTGCCATACGTAACAACGCAAAGTGGTTGCAGACGGGGCGCGCACGGTAGGACAAAAGCGCTTTACCCCTGATGTGTTGCGCACTTGCGACAAGACGTTCCGCCTAGAATGGCCCTCCTCCGCCGTCCACGCAGTTCTCCATGACACAGTTCGCCAAAGAAACCCTGCCCATCAGCCTTGAAGAGGAAATGCGGCGAAGTTATCTCGATTACGCGATGAGCGTAATTGTGGGTCGCGCGCTGCCCGATGCGCGCGACGGCCTCAAGCCGGTACACCGGCGCGTGCTGTTTGCCATGCACGAACTCAACAACGATTGGAACCGGCCTTACAAGAAGTCCGCCCGTATCGTGGGCGACGTGATCGGTAAATACCACCCGCACGGCGATCAATCGGTATACGACACGATTGTGCGCATGGCGCAAGATTTCTCCATGCGCCATCTGCTCGTCGATGGCCAGGGTAACTTCGGCTCGGTGGACGGCGACAACGCGGCCGCCATGCGGTACACCGAAATCCGCTTGGCGAAGATCGCCCATGAAATGCTGGCGGACATCGACAAGGAAACCGTCGACTTCGGCCCCAATTACGACGGAAGCGAGAGAGAGCCGCTGGTTCTTCCCAGCAAGCTGCCCAATCTGCTGGTCAACGGCTCCGGCGGTATCGCCGTGGGCATGGCCACCAACATCCCCCCGCACAACCTCAATGAAGTGGTGGACGGTTGCCTGCACCTGCTGCACCACCCCGATGCATCCATCGACGATCTGATGGAGATCATTCCGGCGCCCGATTTCCCCACGGCCGGCATCATCTACGGCATCAACGGGGTGAAGGACGGCTACCGCACGGGCCGCGGCAAGGTGGTCATGCGTGCGCGCTGCCACTTCGAGGACATCGACCGCGGCCAGCGCCAGGCCATCATCGTGGACGAGCTGCCTTACCAGGTCAACAAAAAGACGCTGCAGGAGCGGATGGCCGAGCTGGTGCACGAAAAGAAGATCGAAGGCATCAGCCACATCCAGGACGAATCCGACAAGTCGGGCATGCGCTTGGTGGTCGAACTCAAGCGCGGCGAAGTGCCCGAGGTGGTCCTGAACAACCTTTACAAGCAAACGCAGCTGCAGGACACGTTCGGCATGAACATGGTGGCCCTGGTGAACGGGCAGCCGCGCCTTTGCAATCTGAAGGAACTGGTCAGCGTCTTCCTGCAGCACCGCCGCGAAGTGGTGACGCGCCGCACGGTCTTCGAACTGCGCAAGGCACGCGAACGCGGCCATGTGCTGGAAGGCCTGGCGGTGGCGCTGGCCAACATCGACGACTTCATCCGGATCATTCGCGAGTCGCCGACGCCCCCCGTGGCCAAGGCGGAACTGATGACCCGCTCGTGGGACAGCAAACTGGTGCGCGAGATGCTGACGCGCACCCGGGCCGACGGCGGCATCGTGAATGCGGACGACTACCGGCCGGAAGGGCTGGAGCGTGAATACGGAATGGGCCAGGACGGCCTGTACCGGCTGTCCGACACCCAGGCGCAGGAAATTCTGCAGATGCGTCTGCAGCGCCTGACCGGCCTGGAGCAGGACAAGATCGTTTCCGAATACCGGGACGTGATGGCCGTGATCGAAGACCTGCTGGACATTCTGTCCAAGCCAGAACGCGTCTCCGTCATCATTGGCGAAGAGCTGACGTCCATCAAGCAGGAGTTCGGCCAGCACAAGCTCGGGGCGCGGCGCAGCGTGGTCGAATACAGCGCCCAAGACCTGTCCACCGAAGACCTGATCACGCCCACCGACATGGTGGTCACGCTCAGCCACACGGGCTACATCAAGAGCCAGCCGCTGTCCGAATACCGGGCGCAAAAACGCGGCGGGCGGGGCAAGCAGGCTACGGCGACCAAGGAAGACGACTGGATCGACCAGCTCTTCATCGCCAACACGCACGACTACATCCTGTGCTTTTCCAACCGCGGTCGCCTCTACTGGCTCAAGGTCTGGGAAGTGCCGGCCGGCTCCCGCGGCTCGCGCGGCCGCCCGATCGTCAACATGTTCCCGTTGCAAGAAGGCGAAAAGATCAATGTGGTTCTGCCGCTGACCGGCGACATGCGGACGTTCCCGGCCGATCGCTACGTGTTCATGGCCACGAGCATGGGCACCGTGAAGAAGACGGCGCTCGATGAATTCAGCAACCCCCGCAAGGGCGGCATCATCGCCGTCAACCTGGATGATGGCGACTACCTGATCGGCGCGGCGCTCACCGACGGTGCGCACGACGTCATGCTGTTCAGCGATGGCGGCAAGGCGGTGCGTTTCGACGAAAACGACGTGCGTCCCCTGGGCCGCCAGGCCCGCGGCGTGCGCGGCATGATGCTGGAAGACGGGCAGAGCGTGATCGCCATGCTGGTGGCCGAAGACGAGACCCAAAGCGTGCTCACCGCCACTGCGAACGGCTACGGCAAGCGCACCAGCATCGTCGAATACACGCGCCATGGCCGGGGCACCAAGGGAATGATCGCCATCCAGCAGAGCGAGCGCAACGGCAAGGTCGTGGCGGCCACGCTGGTCCACGCCGATGACGAGATCATGCTGATCACCGACAAGGGTGTGCTGGTTCGCACCCGCGTGTCGGAGATCCGCGAGCTGGGCCGCGCCACCCAAGGCGTGACGCTGATCGCGCTGGACGAAGGCTCGCAGTTGAGCGGCCTGCAACGCATCGTGGAAAACGACGCCAATGTGCCGGACATCGACGCCGATGAAGAAGGTGGCACGCCGCCCGCAGAAGCCTGATCCATGCCCCAAGCAAAGCGCTCCGAAGGACGCTTTGCTATCACAACCATAGCAATCAGCCCTAGATCCATATGCGCTGAAGCCCTCTTTCACTTGAAACCATGAATCGCCCGTACAACTTCTCCGCCGGCCCGGCCGCCATTCCCGCCGAAGTCCTGCAGCAAGCGGCTGCCGAAATGCTGGACTGGCACGGAAGCGGCATGGGCGTCATGGAGATGAGCCACCGCGGCAAGGAGTTCTTGTCGATCTACGAACAGGCCGAAGCCGACCTGCGTGAGTTGCTGGCGGTGCCTTCGCAGTTCAAGATCCTGTTCATGCAGGGTGGCGGTCTGGCTGAGAACGCCATCGTGCCGCTGAACCTCTCGCGCGCAGCGACGGTGGACATGGTCGTCACCGGCAGCTGGAGTCAGAAGTCGGTGAAGGAAGCCCGCAAATATGCCGCGGAAGTGCACTTGGCCGCATCTGGCGAGCCCAGCCAATTCACGACGCTGCCCGAGCCAGCCAGCTGGGAGTTGAGCCGTGGCGCCAGCTACCTGCACCTGTGCAGCAACGAGACCATCCACGGCATTGAATTCCACGAACTGCCCGACCTGAAGGCGCTGGGCAGCGATGCGCCCCTGGTCATCGATTTTTCTTCCCACGTGGCATCGCGCGCCGTCGATTGGTCGCGCGTGGGCCTGGCATTCGGTGGAGCGCAGAAGAACCTGGGCCCCGCCGGCCTCACGCTGGTGGTGGTGCGGGAGGATCTGCTGGGCCACGCCCTGCCCGCCTGCCCCAGCGCCTTCGACTACAAGATCGTGGCGGACAACCAGTCCATGTTCAACACCCCGCCCACCTGGGGCATCTACGTGGCCGGCCTGACGTTCCAGTGGCTCAAGCGCCAGTGCGAGGGCGAACTGACGGGCATTGCGGCGCTGGAGCAGCGGAACATCGCAAAGGCCCGGCTGCTGTACGACACCATCGACCAGTCGCAGTTCTATGTGAACAAGGTGTCGGAGAACGCCCGGTCCCGCATGAACATTCCGTTCTTCCTGCGCGACGAATCGCGCAACGATGCCTTCCTGGCAGGCGCCAAGGAACGCGGCCTGCTGCAGCTCAAGGGGCACAAATCGGTGGGCGGCATGCGCGCCAGCCTGTACAACGCCATGCCCCTGTCGGGCGTCGAGGCCCTGGTGGCCTACATGCGAGAATTTGAGCGCAAACACGCCTGAAGCACTGACCGTCCAGAGAAAACGCCCCCACACCTTTCATGACCATCCCGCAAGCCTCTCCGGACCTCGCCAGCCTGCGCGTCCAAATCGACAACATCGACCAGCAGCTGCTCACACTGCTGAACCAGCGCGCCCTGGTCGCCGAACGGGTGGGCGAGATCAAGAAGCGCGAAGGCACGCCCTTCTTTCGTCCCGACCGGGTGGCCCAGGTCATCGAGAAGATCCAGACCGCCAATCCCGGCCCATTGAAAGGGCCGCATGTCGCGGCCATCTGGCGCGAGATCATGTCCGCCTGCCTGGCACTCGAGTCCCCGCAGCGGGTGGCCGTGCTCGGCCCGGCCGGCACCTTCTGCGAGCAGGCGGCCGTGGAGTTCTTCGGTGGCGCAGCCGACCTCATGTACTGCGCCAATTTCGACGAAGTGTTCCACGCCACGGCGGCGGGCAGCGCGCAGTACGGCGTGGTCGGCGTGGAAAATTCGGTCGAGGGCGTGGTGACCCGGTCGCTCGATCTGTTCCTGCACACGCCTTGCCACGTGGTCGGCGAAGTGAGCCTGCTGGTGCGCCACAACCTGATGCGGCAGTCCGACTCGCTCGAAGGCATCGAAGCGGTGCTGGCACACCCGCAGGCGCTGGCGCAATGCCAGGGATGGCTCTCCAAGCACCTGCCCCACGCGGAACGCCGCCCGGTGTCCAGCAATGCGGAAGGGGCCCGGCTGGCCGCCACCAATCCGGCGTGGGCGGGCATTGCGAGCGAACGTGCCGCCACGCAATTCGGCCTGCACCTGGTCGCGCATGCCATTCAGGACGATGCCTACAACCGCACCCGGTTCGCCATCATCTGCCTGCCGCACACGCTGCAGACGCCACCGCCGTCGAGCAAGGACTGCACCAGCCTGGTCATCTCGGTGCCCAACCGTCCCGGCGCGGTCCACGACCTGCTGGTGCCGCTCAAGACCCATGGCGTGTCGATGACCCGATTCGAATCCCGGCCGGCCCGCACGGGCCAGTGGGAGTACTACTTCTACATCGACCTCGACGGCCACCCGTCCCTGCCCCATGTGGCACGGGCCCTCGAAGAACTGCGTGCGCTGTGCGCGTTCTACAAGGTGCTGGGCACCTACCCGGTCGCGCCATGAGCGGGCCCGCCATGTTTGAACAACTGGGGTTGATCGGCTGCGGCCTGATGGGCGGGTCGTTCGCCCTGGCCATGAAGAAGGCCGGCCTCGTCAAGCGCGTAGTCGGGTACAGCAAGTCGCCGTCCACCACCGACCGCGCCCGCCAGATGGGCGTGATCGATGTCGAGGCACCGTCCGCGTTGCTCGCCGTGGCGGGCGCCGACATCGTGCTCGTGGCCGTCCCCGTGGCCGCGACCGAGGCCACGCTCAAGGCCATCAAGCACCTCGTCACACCGCAGATGCTGATCATGGACGTGGGCTCGACCAAGGCCGATGTGGTGCAGGCCGCACGCCGCGCCCTCCGCGACCAGGTCGGCTCCTTCGTTCCGGCCCACCCGATCACCGGGCGCGAGGTGTCCGGCGTGGAATATGCGGAAGCCGAGCTGTACAGCGGTCGCCAGGTCATCCTCACGCCGACCGAGCGCACCTTGACCGCCCATCTGCAAAAGGCCGAAGAAGTGTGGCGCACGCTGGGTTGCCGGGTGCAAAGCATGTCGCCAGAGTCGCACGACGCCGCCTTCGCGTCCGTCAGCCACCTGCCGCATCTGCTGGCCTTCGCCATGATGAACAGCATCACGGCGCAAGACCATGGCGACCTGTTCCTTTCCCTGGCAGGACCGGGCTTTCGCGATTTCACCCGCATCGCGGCCAGCGACCCCAAGGTGTGGCGCGACATTCTGCTGTCCAACCGCGAAGAGCTGCTGGCGCAATCGCGGCTCTTCCAGCAGGCGTTGCAGCAGCTGGAGCAGACCATGCAGCAGGGCAACTCCCAGGCGCTGGAAGACCTGATCACCCTGGCCAGCGAAACCCGTGCGCACTGGCGCATGGGCGCACAGCGCACACCCACCCAAAATTCCTGATGTTCAGCACCGAGTTTCTCGACCTCCCGCCCCTGACCACGGCGGGTGGAGCCATCCAGCTTCCCGGCTCCAAAAGCATTTCCAACCGTGTTTTGCTGCTGGCAGCACTGAGCGAAGGCACCACGGAAATCCACGACCTGCTGGCATCCGATGACACCCGGGTCATGCTCGATGCACTGCGGCAACTGGGTTGCACGGTGGACGAGCAAGGCGCCAGCGTGCGCATCACGGGGCTGGGCACACAATCCGCGAGCGCCCCAGCCGCACTCTTCCTGGGCAATGCCGGCACGGCGATGCGCCCGCTGACGGCCGCGCTGGCACTGCTGGGCGGCGAGTTCCAACTGTCCGGCGTGCCGCGCATGCACGAGCGGCCCATCGGTGACCTGGTGGATGCGCTGCGCCAGCTCGGCTGCCGCATCGACTACCTTGGCAACGAAGGGTTTCCGCCCCTTCGCATCGCACACGCCCAAGGCGTGCCGCCGCTGTCGCTGTCCAAGCCCATTCCCGTGCGCGGGGACGTGTCGAGCCAGTTCCTCACCGCCCTGCTGATGGCCCTGCCGCTGGTCGCCGTCCAGCAAGACGTGGTGATCGAGGTGGTGGGCGAGCTGATCTCCCGGCCCTACATCCACATCACGCTGCAGTTGCTGGCGCGGTTCGGCATCGATGTGCGGCATGACCAGTGGCAGCGGTTCACCATTCCGGCCGGCAGTCGATACCGTTCGCCCGGGAGCATCCACGTCGAGGCCGACGCGTCTTCGGCCAGCTATTTCATTGCGCTGGGCGCCATTGCCGGCGTTGCCGAGCAAGACGACGGCGTGCAGATCCTGGGCGTGGGGCAAGACTCCATCCAGGGGGACATCCGCTTCATCGAGGCCGCGCAGGCCATGGGCGCACAGGTCACGGGTGGGCCCAACTGGCTGAAGATCCGCCGCGGCGCGTGGCCGCTCAAGGCCATCGACCTGGACTGCAACCACATTCCCGACGCCGCCATGACGCTGGCCGTCATGGCCCTGTATGCCGAAGGCACGACCACTCTGCGCAACATCGCCAGTTGGCGCGTCAAGGAAACCGACCGACTCACCGCCATGGCGACCGAGCTGCGCAAGCTCGGCGCCTCGGTGGAAGAAGGCACGGACTTCCTGCGCATCACGCCCCCGGCTGCGCCTGACGGCTGGCGGGCCGCCAGCATCCACACCTACGACGACCACCGCGTGGCCATGTGCTTTTCACTGGCGGCCTTCAATCCGGCGGCGTTGCCCGTTCGCATCCAAGACCCCAAGTGCGTGGCCAAGACGTTTCCGGATTATTTCGAGGCGCTGTTTTCCGTCACGTACACCCCCACGGAACGCATTCCGGTGATCTGCATCGACGGCCCCACCGCATCCGGCAAGGGCACCGTGGCGGCCGCCGTGGCGCAGCGGCTGGGCTACCGGTTTCTGGACTCGGGCGCCATGTACCGCATCGCGGCGTTGGCGGCCCTGCGGGCGGGTCTGCAGATCGATGCGGCGCACGAGCCGCGCATCGCCACGCTCGCACGCGGGCTGCCCGTGCGTTTCGAAGGCGGGCGGATCTGGCTCGGCGCCGACGATGTGACCGATACCATCCGCACCGAAGAAGCGGGCATGAATGCGTCCCGCGTCTCCGCACTGCCCGCCGTGCGCGAGGCCCTGGTGGCCCTGCAGCACAGCTTCCGGCGGCTTCCGGGGCTGGTGGCGGACGGGCGCGACATGGGCACCGTGATCTTTCCCCAGGCCGCATTGAAGGTCTACTTGACCGCCAGCGCGGCATGCCGGGCCGAACGCCGGCATAAACAGTTGATTTCAAAGGGGATTTCGGCTAGCATCGCAGACCTTCGCGCCGATTTGGAGGCGCGCGACGCCCGGGACAGTTCCCGCAGCGTTGCGCCCTTGAAGCCGGCGCAGGATGCCCTGGTTCTGGACAACTCCTCGCTCACGGTCGATGCGGCTGTCGAGCAGGTACTTGCCTGGTGGCAGGAACGACAGCCCTTCGCCACCTAGGCACGGGGTTGCAACCCGAGGCTCACGCCCCGGACAGGCCCGCCCGGCCCCACAGGCACCCAGTGCCCAGACCGTGCGGTTCTCCAACCTAACCGCGGTTTTGCCGCAAAAAACCTCCGCAGGCAGCTCTAAAAACGATGGCGATGGTGCTGTCGGAACCCTGTTTGCGGCTTTAGGAAATACATGTCTGAATCTTTTGCCGCCCTTTTCGAAGAGTCCTTGACACGCACCGAAATGCGTCCGGGCGAAGTGATCACCGCCGAAGTCGTGCGCGTGGAACACAACTTCGTCGTGGTGAACGCCGGCCTCAAGTCCGAAGCCTACGTGCCCCTGGAAGAGTTCAAGAACGATAAGGGCGAAGTCGAAGTCCAAGTGGGCGATTTCGTCTCCGTGGCCATCGGCTCGATCGAAAACGGTTACGGCGACACCATCCTGTCGCGTGACACCGCCAAGCGCCTGGCCTCCTGGCTGGCGCTGGAAAAGGCCCTGGAATCCGGCGAATTCGTCACCGGCACGACCAGCGGCAAGGTCAAGGGTGGCCTCACGGTGCTGGTCAACGGCATCCGCGCCTTCCTGCCAGGTTCGCTGATCGACACGCGTCCGATCAAGGACCTGACGCCTTACGAAAACAAGACCCTGGAATTCAAGGTCATCAAGCTCGACCGCAAGCGCAACAACGTGGTGCTGTCGCGCCGCGCGGTGGTGGAAGCCTCCATGGGCGAAGAGCGCGCCAAGCTGATGGAAACCCTCAAGGAAGGCTCCATCGTTCAGGGCGTGGTCAAGAACATCACCGAATACGGTGCGTTCGTGGACCTGGGCGGCATCGACGGCCTGCTGCACATCACCGACATGGCATGGCGCCGCGTTCGCCATCCTTCGGAAGTGGTCACGGCCGGTCAGGAAATCACGGCCAAGATCCTCAAGTTCGACACCGAAAAGAACCGCGTGTCCCTGGGCCTCAAGCAAATGGGCGACGATCCATGGATGGGCGTTTCGCGCCGCTATCCTTCGGGCACCCGCCTGTTCGGCAAGGTCACGAACATTGCCGACTACGGCGCATTCGTGGAACTGGAACCCGGCATCGAAGGCCTGGTGCACGTCTCCGAAATGGACTGGACCAACAAGAACATCGCTCCTTCCAAGCTCGTGTCGCTGGGTGACGAAGTCGAAGTCATGGTCCTCGAGATCGACGAAGACAAGCGCCGCATCAGCCTGGGCATGAAGCAGTGCAAGGCCAACCCATGGCAAGAGTTCGCGCAGAACACCAAGCGCGGCGACCGCGTCAAGGGCCCGATCAAGTCGATCACCGACTTCGGCGTGTTCGTGGGCCTGGCTGCCGGCATCGACGGCTTGGTGCACTTGTCCGACCTGTCGTGGAACGAAACCGGCGAAGCCGCCGTTCGCAACTACAAGAAGGGCCAGGAAGTCGAAGCGATCGTGCTGGCCGTGGACGTGGACCGCGAACGCATTTCGCTGGGCATCAAGCAGCTCGACGGCGACCCATTCACCACCTTCGTGACGGTGAACGACAAGGGCCAGACGGTGACCGGCAAGGTCAAGACCGTGGACGCCCGTGGCGCTGAAATCGACCTCGGCGAAGACATCATCGGCTACCTGCGCGCTTCAGAAATCTCCCGCGACCGCGTGGAAGATGCCCGCAATGTGCTCAAGGAAGGTGATGAAGTCACGGCCGTGGTGGTGAACGTGGATCGCAAGACCCGCAACATCCAGCTGTCGATCAAGCAAAAGGACATGGCCGACGAGCAAGGCGCCATGGCCAACCTGAGCCAGCAATCGAGCCGCGAAAGCGCCGGCACGACCAGCCTGGGCGCCCTGCTGCGCGCCAAGCTGGACAACTCGGACAAGTAATCCGAGAGTCAGGCAACGACCGCTTCGGCGGTTGTGAATGGCGGGCGCCTCGTGCGCCCGCTTCTTTTTGTTCTGTTTCCCAGGTTGCAAAGACTAGGATTCCATGACCCGATCAGACCTCGTTGAAGAACTGGCAGCACGGTTCAGCCAGCTCACCCAGCGCGATGCCGAATACGCCGTCAAGACCATTCTGGACGCCGTGGGCGACGCATTGGTGCGCGGCCACCGCATCGAGATCCGGGGTTTTGGCAGCTTTTCGGTCAACCGCCGCCCACCCCGCATGGGCCGCAATCCCCGCAGCGGCGAAGCCGTGGCGATCCCGGAAAAGCGCGTGCCCCACTTCAAGCCCGGCAAGGCCCTGCGCGAAGCCGTAGACCAGCGCACGGTCGAAATGGGCATCGTCGATGCACCGGCGCAAAAACATCAAAATTGATAGCTGCCTGCGCTTGGCTGTCAAGCGCCAGGAGCCCATGGCACGGGTATCGGCGCAGATGGCAGGCGCGCCACGGCGTGCCCGTAGAATGCCCCCACACCACCGGGGAGACGCATGAAATACCTCCTGTGGCTGCTCAAGGCAGCCATTTTTTTTACCCTGTTCGCTTTTGCACTGAACAACCAGCAAGACGCCACCGTGCACTTCTTTTTCGGCACGCACTGGAGCGCCCCCCTGGTGCTCGTCGTGCTGACGGCCTTCGCGGCCGGGGTCGTCGTGGGCGTGCTGGGCATGGTGCCCCGCTGGTGGAAGCACCGCAGCGCCGCCCGGCGCGCACAGGCCGCGTTGCCGGCTGAAGCCCCGGCCCCCGCACCGGTCGCGGCCCCAGCCGTGCCGGACCTGCAACAACAACCGCCCTCCATCCATGGAATTTGATTTCAGCTGGCTGCTGCTGGGCCTGCCGCTGGCGTTCGTGCTGGGGTGGTTCGCCTCCCGCTTCGACCTGCGCCAACTGCGCGAGGAGAACCGCCGCGCGCCCAAGGCCTATTTCAAAGGCCTGAACTTCCTGCTCAACGAGCAGCAGGACCAAGCGATCGATGCGTTCATCGAGGCGGTGCAGAACGATCCGGACACGTCCGAGCTGCATTTCGCGCTGGGTAACCTCTTTCGCCGCCGGGGCGAGTACAACCGCGCGGTCCGCGTGCACGAGCACTTGCTGTCACGCGGCGACCTGAGCCGTACCGACCGCGACCGGGCACAGCATGCGCTGGCCCTGGACTTCCTCAAGGCCGGCCTGCTCGACCGCGCCGAGGATGCCCTGCGGCGACTGGAGAACACGCCGTTCGAGAGCCAGTCGCGCCTGGCCCTGCTGGCCATCTACGAACGCTCGCGTGACTGGCCGCAGGCGGCGGCCATCGCCCGCAAGATGCACGGATCGCACCAGGGCGACTTCAGCACGCGGCAGGCCCACTACCTGTGCGAGCAGGCCATCGCGCGGGCCGCGCAAGGCGACCAGGAAGCCGCGCAGGCGCAGTTCGAAGAGGCCGTGGCCGCCGCGCCCCACGCGCCCCGCCCGCGCATCGAACTGGCCCGCCTGCACCACCGCTGCGGCCGGCCGGAACAGGCGTTTTCCACGCTGCTGGAACTGTCGCGCGAATCGCCCGGCGCCCTGCCCCTGGCCGCCCCGTTGCTGGTCGAGGTGGGCGCAGCCACCCAGCGCGCCGAGGAAACCTACCAGTTGCTGCTGGGCCATTACGAGCGGGCGCCGTCGCTGGACATGCTGGAGGCCATCGTGTCGATGGACGCCGCCTCGGGCGACGCGTCCCGGCCCGGGCCGCAGTGGTACGTGCGCCATCTGGACAAGGAGCCCTCGCTGGTGGCGGCCGCGAAGTGGCTGGCGCAGGAAACACTGGAGCACGAGCAGTTCCATCCCCAGGTGCAAAAGGCGCTGGATCAGGCGACCAAGCCGCTCACCCGCTACCGCTGCGCGGCCTGCGGCTTCGAGGCGCGGCAGCATTTTTGGCAGTGCCCTGGCTGCCAGACCTGGGACAGCTACCCCGCCCGGCGGGTGGAAGAGCTATGAGGCTGAGGGGTACCAAGGCCCTGCTGATCGCCATGGCCATGGCCGCAGCCGTTCACTGCGCCGCCGCCATGGCGGCGGTGGAGGTCAACACGGCGTCCGTCGCCGACCTCGACGGGGTCAAAGGCATCGGCCCGGCACTGTCGGCCAGGATTCTCCAGGCCCGGGAGAAAGGTCCGTTCCAGAACTGGCCGGACCTCGTCGGCCGCGTCCCGGGCCTGGGCAAGGCCTCCGCCGCGCGCCTGTCCAGCGAAGGCCTCACGGTGAACGGTGCCTCGCTCGGCGGCGCGCCGGCCGCAGCCGTCCCATCGCCGCCCATGGCGGGCGCGTCGCGTTAGACACCCAACGGATTGCGAGCCCGCAGCACGCCCAATCTCCGGGCTCTGCTAGGGTATTCATAGCATGTCCGGCAAGGCATGCCCGTAGAATCGTCCGGGCATGCCCCTGATCCTCCTCGTCCTCCTCCCCTTCATCGGCAGCCTGCTGGCGGCGGTGCTGCCGTCGAACGCGCGCAACACCGAATCCACGCTCGCCGGTGCGATCGCGCTGTTCTGTGCGGTGCAGGCCGCGCTGTATTTTCCGGAGATCGCCGCGGGCGGGGTGCTGCGCCAGGAAATCCCCTGGCTGCCCGCGCTGGGGCTGAACCTGGTGATCCGCATGGACGGATTCGCCTGGATGTTCTGCATGCTGATCCTGGGCATCGGCTCGCTGGTGGTGCTGTATGCGCGCTACTACATGTCGCCGGCCGATCCGGTGCCGCGCTTCTTCTCGTTCTTCCTGGCGTTCATGGGGGCGATGGCCGGCGTGGTGCTGTCGGGCAACATCATCCAGCTGGCCTTCTTCTGGGAACTCACCAGCCTGTTCTCCTTCCTGCTGATCGGCTACTGGTACCACCGCCAGGACGCACGCCGAGGCGCTCGCATGGCGCTCACGGTGACGGGCACGGGCGGGCTGTGCATGCTGGCCGGCATGCTGGTGATCGGGCACATCGTGGGCAGCTACGACCTCGACCATGTGCTGGCCGCCGGCGAGCAGATCCGCAACCACCCGTGGTACCTGACGGCCCTGGTGCTGGTGCTGCTGGGTGCGCTGACCAAGAGCGCGCAGTTTCCCTTCCACTTCTGGCTGCCCAACGCCATGGCCGCGCCGACGCCCGTGTCGGCCTACCTGCACTCGGCCACGATGGTGAAGGCCGGCGTCTTCCTGCTGGCGCGCATGTGGCCCGTGATGGGCGGCACCGAGCCCTGGTTCTGGCTGGTGGGCGGCGCGGGCGTGTGCACGCTGCTGGTGGGCGGCTATGCGGCCATGTTCCAGAACGACCTCAAGGGGCTGCTGGCGTATTCCACGATCTCGCACCTGGGCCTGATCACGCTGCTGCTGGGGCTGAACAGCCCGCTGGCGGCGGTGGCGGCGGTGTTCCACATCATGAACCACGCCACCTTCAAGGCCTCGCTCTTCATGGCGGCAGGCATCGTGGACCATGAAAGCGGTACGCGCGACATCCGGCGCCTGTCCGGGCTGCGCACCATGATGCCGGTGACGGCCACCCTGGCGATGGTGGCCAGCGCCTCCATGGCGGGCGTGCCGCTGCTCAACGGCTTTCTGTCCAAGGAAATGTTCTTCGCCGAGACGGTGTTCCTCGACGCCTCGCCGCTGGTGGCGACCGTGCTGCCCGTCGCCGCCACGCTGGCCGGCGTGTTCAGCGTGGCCTATTCGCTGCGGTTCATCGTGGACGTGTTCTGGGGCCCGCGCGCGCAAGACCTGCCGCGCCAGCCGCACGAGCCGCCGCACTGGATGCGCGTGCCGGTGGAACTGCTAGTGCTGGCCTGCCTGGTGGTCGGCATCTTTCCCGCGTGGTCGGTGGGCCGGTACCTGGACGCGGCGGCGCGGCCGGTGGTCGGCGGCCCGTTGCCCGAGTTCAGCCTGGCCATCTGGCACGGCTTCAATACCCCCTTCGTGATGAGCCTGGTCGCCCTGGGCGGCGGCACCGCGCTCTACCTTCTGCTGCGCCGCCAGCGCGCCGCCGGCAAGGTGGATGCGCCCCCGCTCATCTACCGCGTGAGCGGACGGCGCCTGTTCGAGATCGCCCTCACCTGGCTCACGCTGTGCGGGCACAACGGGCGGCGGCTGATGGCCACGCCGCGGCTGCAGTGGCAGATGCTGTGGCTGGTGCTGGCGGCGCTGGCCGGCGCGGCCCTGCCGCTGTGGACGCAGGGCCTGCAACTCGGCGACCGCGGCACCCTGCCCCTGTCGCCGGCCTTCGTGGTGCTGTGGACGCTGGGCTCGATCTGCGCGGTGGCCGCCGCGTGGCAGGCCAAGTACCACCGGCTGGCGGCGCTGACGCTCATGGGCGGCGCGGGCCTGTGCACCTGCATCACCTTTTTGTGGTTCTCGGCGCCCGACCTGGCGCTCACGCAGATCGTGGTGGAGATCGTCACCACCGTGCTCGTGCTGCTGGGCCTGCGCTGGCTGCCCCGGCGCGACGAGCGGCTGCGCGGCGTGGACACCACCCACCCGGGCATCGTGCGGGCACGGCGGCTGCGCGACATGGCGGTGGCGCTGGCCGCCGGCGGCGGCATGGCGTGGCTGGCCTTCACCATGATGAGCCGGCCGTTCCCCGAGAGCACCTCCACCTTCTTCCTGGAGCGCGCGCAGACCGAGGGCGGCGGCACCAACGTGGTCAACGTGATGCTGGTGGACTTCCGCGGCTTCGACACCTTCGGCGAGATCGTGGTGCTGGGCATCGTCGCCCTGACGGTGTATGCGCTGCTGCGCCGCTTCCGCCCCGCGCGCGAGACCATGGACCTGCCCGAGCAGCAGCGCAACATGCCGGCCGACCTGCAGACCGACCTGCTCAATCCGCGCAATGCGACCGACACCGCCATCGGCTACCTGATGGTGCCCGCCGTGCTGGTGCGGCTGCTGCTGCCGTTCACGGCCCTGGTGTCGTTCTACATGTTCATGCGCGGCCACAACGAGCCGGGCGGCGGCTTCGTGGCCGGGCTGGTGCTGTCGGTGGGGCTGCTGCTGCAATACATCATCTCGGGCACGCACTGGGTCGAGGCGCATCTGCCGCTGTACCCGCGCCGCTGGATCGGCACGGGGTTGCTGTTCGCCCTGGGCACCGGGCTGGGCGCCATCGCGCTGGGCTACCCGTTCCTGACCAGCCACACCGCGCACCTGCACCTGCCGGTGATCGGCGAGATCCACATCGCCAGCGCGCTGTTCTTCGACATCGGCGTCTTCACCCTGGTCGTCGGCTCGACGCTGCTGATCCTCACCGCCATCGCTCACCAATCGGTGCGGGGCCACCGCTACCACGCGCGCCTGGCCGAGGAGCGCGAGGCCGAACTGGCGGCCAGCCCCGACGCCACCGCCCCCGAAGGAGGAGCCCGCTGATGGAAATCGTTCTCGCCATTGCCATCGGCGTGCTCACCGGCTCCGGCGTGTGGCTGCTGCTGCGCCCGCGGACCTTCCAGGTCATCATGGGCCTGGCCCTGCTGTCGTATGCGGTCAACCTGTTCATCTTCAGCATGGGCCGCCTGGGCCTGGCCATCAACAAGGAGCCCGTGCTGGTGGAAGGTGTTCCGAAGGACCTGCTGCACTATGCCGACCCCATGCCGCAGGCGCTGGTGCTGACTGCCATCGTGATCGGCTTCGCCATGACGGCGCTGTTCCTCGTGGTGCTGCTGGCATCGCGCGGCATGTCGGGCACCGACCATGTGGACGGCACGCGCTCGCACGACGTGCAGGAGATGCCGTGACCCCGGCCCTCGCGCACGCCCTTTCCGCATGGATGCCGCACCTGATGCTGGTGCCCATCGTGCTGCCGCTGCTCACCGCCGCGCTGATGCTGCTGCTGCGCGAAGAGCGCCAGCGGCTCAAGCTGGGCCTGAACATCGCATCCACCTTCCTCGGCCTGGTGGTGGCCACGGCGCTGCTGCTGTGGACGGCCCAGGCCACCGTGCCCACCACCATGGGCGTGTATCTGCCGGGCAACTGGCCCGCGCCATTCGGCATCGTGCTGGCGCTGGACCGGCTCTCGGCCATGATGCTGGTGCTGACCAGTGCCGTCGCCCTGTGCTCCATCGTCTTCGCGGCCGCGCGCTGGCACCGCGCCGGGGTGCACTACCACCCGCTGTTCCAGTTCCAGCTGATGGGGCTGGCGGGCGCGTTCCTCACCGCTGACCTGTTCAACCTGTTCGTGTTCTTCGAGATCATGCTGGCCGCCTCCTACGGGCTGCTGCTGCACGGCTCCGGACGCACTCGGGTACAGGCCGGGCTGCACTACATCGCCATCAACCTGGCGGCCTCGTCGCTGTTCCTCATCGGCGTGTCGATGCTGTACGGCATCACCGGCACGCTGAACATGGCCGATCTGGCGCAGAGCATCCCGAAGGTGGCGGCGGCGGACCGGGGCCTGCTGCACGCGGCGGCGGCCATCCTGGCCACGGCCTTCCTCATCAAGGCCGCGATGTGGCCGCTCAACTTCTGGCTGGTGCCGGCCTACAGCGCCGCCACCGCGCCGGCCGGCGCGCTGTTCGCGCTGATGACCAAGGTGGGCGTGTACACCATCCTGCGGCTGTGGACGCTCATGTTCAGCAGCGAGGCCGGCGCCTCCGCGCTGTTCGGCAGCCTGTGGCTGATCGGCGGCGGCATGATCACCATGGCCTTCGGCGGCATCGGCATGCTGGGGTCGCAGCGGCTCACGCACCTGGCGGGCTATGCGGCCATTCTTTCGTCCGGCACGCTGCTGGCGGCGGCCGGCTTCGGGCAGAACGTGCTGACCGCCGGGCTGCTGTACTACCTGCCCAGCTCCACGCTGGCGATCAGCGCGATGTTCCTGCTGGGCGACCTGATCGACCGCTGGCGCAACGACGGCGCCACGCTCGCGCCGCACGAGCGGCACGACGACGCGCCCTTCCTCACGGCCGAGCTGGTGCCCGCCGCGGGCCTGAACCTCGACGAGGACGAGACCGTGCTGATCGGCCGGGTCATTCCCGCCGCCGCCGCCTTCCTGGGCCTGGCCTACCTGCTGTGCACGCTGGTGATCGCCGGGCTGCCGCCGCTGTCGGGCTTCGTGGGCAAGTTCGCCATGCTGACGGCGCTGCTCAACCCGCTGGGCCTGGGTTCGTCGTCCGGCTACCAGCCCGGCACGCCGGGATGGGTGCTGCTGGCGCTGATGATCGTCACTGGCCTGTTCGCGCTGATCGCCCTCACCCGCACCGGCATCCGCTATTTCTGGACCACGCACGACCGCCGCCCGCCCCAGCTGCGCGTGCTGGAAGGCCTGCCGATCGCGCTGCTGCTGGCCGGGTGCATCGGCCTCACGCTGTACGCCGGCGCGGTGATGCGGTTCACGCAGGCCACCGCCAACGCGCTGCACACCCCGTCCAGCTATATCCGCGCGGTGATGTCGGCGCGGCCCGTGCCCGGGCCGGTCACGCCGGCGCAGCCGCCCGCGAAGGAAACGCCATGAAGCGCCTGTTCCCGGCCCCGCTGCTGTCCGTGGCGCTGTTCGTGATGTGGCTGATGCTCAACCGCTCGGTGAGTGCCGGGCAGCTCGTGCTGGCGGCGTGCGTGGCCATCGCCATCCCGGTGCTCACGCGTGGCCTGCGGCCCCTGCCGGTGCGCATCCGCCGGCCCGGTACCGTGCTGCGGCTGGTGGCGTCCGTCATCGCCGACAGCGTGGTCTCCAACCTGCGGCTGCTGCGCTTTCTGGTGACGCCATCGGGCCATCGGCCGCACCCGCCGGGCTTCGTGCAGATTCCACTGGAGATGCGCGACCCAAACGCCCTGGCGGTGCTGGCGATGATCGTGTGCATCACCCCCGGCACGTCGTGGGCCGAACTGTCGCTGGACCGTTCGGTGCTGATGCTGCACGTGCTGGAGCTGGACGACAAGCAGGCCGCCATCGATCACGTCAAAACGCGCTACGAGCGCCCCCTGATGGAGATTTTCGAATCATGACCAACGGTTCCATCCTGTCCCTCGCACTGCCGGTCGCCGTCTTCCTGCTGGTGCTGGCGATGTCCTGCGCCCTGGTGCGCATGCTCAAGGGCCCGTCGGCGCAGGACCGGGTGCTGGCCCTGGACTGCATGTACCTGAACGGCATGCTGTGCATGCTGGTGCTGGGCATCTACTACGGCAGCACGAACTACTTCGAGGCGGCGCTGCTGATCGCGCTGCTGGGCTTTGCCAGCTCCACGGCGATGGCCAAGTTCCTGCTGCGCGGCGAGGTGATCGAATGACCGCCACCACCCTGCCCCTGTGGGCCGAGATCGCCATCGCGGCCCTGGTGCTGGCCGGGTGCGGCATCGCCCTGCTGGGGTCGCTCGGGCTGCTGCGCCTGCCGACCTACTTCGAGCGGGTTCACGCGCCGTCCGTGATCGCCACCCTCGGGTGCTGGTGCATCGTGCTGGCCACGCTGCTGTACTTTTCGGTCCAGGGCGCCGGGCTGGCGCTGCACGCGCTGCTCATCGGCCTGTTCGTGGCGGTCACCGTGCCGGTGACCAACATCTTCCTGATGCGCGCCGCCCTGTTCCGCGCGCGCCGGGCCGGCCAGAACGTGCCGCCCAGCCTGAGCCGCCTGCACGAGAGCACCGACCGAGACTCCTGAGGCGATCGTCGGCGCATCTTCTCGGCGTGTTTCTCGGCGCCTTCTTTGACGCATTTGCTACCAAATTTATAGCAATATGCCCTAGAAGAATATGCCGCCACGGCCTGTTTGACCACATGCCGAACGGTCCGTACCGGACGAGCGGCATCGGTGGCTGGACACAGCCGAACGCTACCAATTCAATAGCGTGATGCCCTAGTGGAATCTGCGCTGGCGGCCTTTTCCGCTCGAATCAAGAACCCGCCCCGCCGAAGCCGCCGCCACCCGGCGTGTGCACCTCGAACACATCGCCCGGCTCCATCTGCGCCTGGCCGATGTGCTCCAGCACCTCCACCCGGCCGTCCGCACGCACCACGCGGTTGATGCCCGGCTGCCCCGGCTGGCCGCCCGCCATGCCGAACGCGCCGTGGCGGCGCCCGTTCGAGAGGATGCCGGCCGTCATGGGTTCGAGAAACCGCACCCGGCGCACACCGCCGTTGCCGCCCTTCCAGAGCCCTGCTCCACCCGAATCGGCGCGGATGGCATAGCTCTCCAGCCGCACCGGAAAGCGGAACTCCAGGATCTCCGGATCGGTCAGGCGCGAGTTGGTCATGTGCGTCTGCACCACGTTCGTGCCGTCGAAACCGTCCACGCAGTCCCCGTCGTCGCCGAACACCCCACCGGCGCCGCTGCCGCCCGAGATGGTCTCGTAGTACTGGTGGCGGTCGTTGCCGAAGGTGAAATTGTTCATCGTGCACTGGCTGCCCGCCGACACGCCCAACGCGCCCAGCAGCGCATTGGTGATGCAGGTGGAGGTTTCCACGTTGCCCGCCACCACGGACGCCGGCGGCAACGGGTTGAGCATGGAGCCGGGCGGGATGATGACCTGCAGCGGCTTGAGGCAGCCGGCGTTCAGCGGAATGTCGTCGTCCACCAGCGAGCGGAACACGTACAGCACCGCGGCCATGCACACCGCCGTGGGCGCGTTGAAGTTGTTCGCCTGCTGCGCCGAGGTGCCGGTGAAGTCGATCACCGCGCTGCGGGCGGCGGCGTCCACGCGCACCGCGACCTGGATCTGCGCGCCGTTGTCCAGCGGCAGGGTGAAGGCGCCGTCCTGGAGCCGGGCGGCCAGGCGGGTGATGGCCCGGCGCACCGACTCCTCGGCGTTGTCCTGCACATGGCCCATGTAGGCCTGCACCACGGGCAGGCCGAACTGCTGCACCATCCGCCGCAGCTCCTGCACGCCCTTTTCGTTGGCGGCGATCTGCGCCTTCAGGTCGGCCAGGTTCTGCTGCGGGTTGCGGCTGGGGTATTCGCCGCTTTGCAGCAGGGCCACCATTTCGGCCTCGCGCAACACGCCGCGCTCCACCAGCTTGATGTTGTCGATCTGCACGCCCTCTTCCTCGATGCGCGTGGAAAACGGCGGCATCGAGCCGGGGGTGATGCCGCCCACGTCGGCATGGTGGCCGCGGCTGCCGACGTAGAACGTGGGTTCGGCCTCTTCGGCCAGGTACACGGGCGTGATGACGGTGATGTCCGGCAGGTGCGTGCCGCCGTGGTACGGGTCGTTCAGCACGTACACGTCGCCCGGCTGCATGCGGCCGGCATTGCGGTGGATGACCGCCTTGATGCTCTCGCCCATCGAGCCCAGGTGCACCGGCATGTGCGGCGCGTTGGCGATCAGGTGGCCCTGGGCGTCGAACAGCGCGCAGCTGAAGTCGAGGCGCTCCTTGATGTTCACCGAGTGCGCGGTGTTCTGCAACTGCAGGCCCATCTGTTCTGCGATGTTCATGAAGAGGTTGTTGAACACCTCCAGCAGCACCGGGTCCACCGTGGTGCCCAGCGCATGCCGTACGCTGCGCGCGGTGGTGCGGTCGATCACCAGGTGGTCGAGGGCCGTCAGCGCGGCCTGCCAGCCCGGCTCCACCACGGTGGTGGCGTTCTTCTCGGCAATGATGGCCGGGCCGGCGATCACGTCGCCGGGGCGCAGGTCCTCGCGCACCACCAGGGCCGCGTCGTGCCACGCGGGCACGCCGTCCACGCCCACGGTGTACATGCGCACGGTGCCACGGCGCGGCGCCTCGCGCGGCGGGTGCAGGGCCTGCATCGGCTCGACCGGCGCGTCGCCGGCCACCACCGCCTCGACCGAGACCGCCTCCACGATCAGCGCCCGGCCCCGCATGAGAAAGGCGAAGCGCTGGCGGTACGCCGCCTCGAAACCCGCCGTGATGGCCGGCACCTCCGGCACGTCGCCGACGGGCACGACCAGCGCCGCATCCGAGCCCTCGTACCGCACATGCACCCGGCGGCGCACCGACACCGGCGCACCGCCTTGCTGCTGCTGTGCCATCTCGGCCCGGGCCGCCTCGGCCAGCGCATCCAGCGTGTGGGCGATGCCGCCCAGGGCCTCGGGCGACAGGCGCGCCTCCACTGCCTGCTCGCGGATCAGGTTCTGGTCGGCCAGGCCCATGCCGTAGGCCGACAGCACGCCGGCCAGCGGGTGCACGAACACGCGCTGCATGCCCAGCGCATCGGCCACCAGGCAGGCATGCTGCCCGCCCGCGCCGCCGAAACACTGCAGGGTGTAGCGCGTCACGTCGTAACCCCGTGCGACCGAGATCTTCTTGATGGCATTGGCCATCTGCTGCACCGCGATTTGGATGAAGCCGTGCGCCACGTCGTGCGCGGGACGGCCGGCCTGCGCCCCAAGGTCGTCGAAGCGGGCCTGCACCACGGCCGCATCGAGCGGCTCGTCGCCACCATGGCCGAACACGTGCGGAAAGTGCGCGGGCTGGATCTTGCCCACCATCACGTTCGCATCGGTCACGGCCAGCGGCCCGCCCCGGCGGTAGCTGGCCGGCCCCGGGTTGGCGCCCGCGCTCTGCGGGCCCACGCGAAAGCGCGCACCGTCGTATTCCAGCAGCGAGCCGCCGCCTGCGGCCACGGTGTGGATGCTCATCATCGGCGCGCGCATGCGCACGCCCGCCACCTGGGTTTCGAACTCGCGCTCGAACTCGCCCGCGTAGTGGCTCACGTCGGTGGAGGTGCCGCCCATGTCGAAGCCGATCACGCGCACCGAATCGCCTGGGCCCGCGGCCCCGCCGGCACCGTGCGCCTGGCCCGCGAAGGCCAGCTCCGCCGTGCGCGCCATCCCCACGATCCCGCCGGCCGGGCCGGAGAGGATCGCGTCCTTGCCCTGGAAACGGTGCGCATCGGTGAGCCCGCCCGACGACTGCATGAAGTACAGCGGCACGCCCGGCATCTCGGCCGCCACCTGCTCCACGTAGCGGCGCAGGATGGGCGACAGGTAGGCATCGACCACCGTGGTGTCGCCCCGGCTCACGAACTTCATCAGCGGGCTGGTGCCGTGCGAGGTGCTCACCTGCGTGAAGCCCGCCTCGCACGCAAGGCGGGCCGCCGCCTGCTCGTGCGCGGTGTAGCGGTAGCCATGCATGAACACGATGGCCACGCTGCGCAGGCCCGCGTCGTGGGCGGCCCACAGGCGCTCGCGCAGGTGGGCCTCGTCCAGCGCCTGCTCGACCTCGCCATGGGCACCCACGCGCTCCTGCGCCTCGATCACGCGGCTGTACAGCAGCTCGGGCAGCACGATGCGGCGGTCGAACAGGCGGGGGCGGTTCTGGTAGGCGATGCGCAGCGCATCGCGAAAGCCCCTCGTGGTCACCAGCAGCGTGGGCTCGCCCTTGCGCTCCAGCAGCGCGTTGGTGGCCACGGTGGTGCCCATCTTCACGCACTCCACCTGCTTGGGCGACACGGGCGCGCCGGGCGCCAGGCCCAGCAGGTGGCGGATGCCAGCCACCGCGGCATCGCGATAGTGCCCGGGGTTTTCGGACAGCAGCTTGTGCGTGACCAGGGTGCCGTCGGGCCTGCGGCCCACCACGTCGGTGAAGGTGCCGCCACGGTCCACCCAGAACTGCCACAGTTGTGTTGCCATGTCGATGTTTTCCTCAGCCTGTTACGAATGAAATGTTTGGACAACATTGACGCAGGCATCACCTGCGAGCCAGGAGAACATCCACGATTTGCCGACCTTTTTCGATGATATCTTCGGCCCGCGGCACGACGCTGCGGCCCGCTTGCATTCATTGCGTGGGCGATTTTCGGCGCCCCGCCCCCGGCCCATTCCAACGAGTGCGGCAGCCACCGATCCCCTTCATCCACCAGACATGCCAGAACAAATCGACTATGCCTTCCTGAGCGCCCTGGAGGGCGGCTCGCTGACCACCGGCTACGTGCCGGCGGCCAACGTGAGCAAGAGCGGCGTGACCATCGCAACCGGGTTCGACCTGGGCCAACGCTCCGAGAGCGATCTGAAGAACCTGGGCCTGGCCAGCGGCCTGGTCACCAAGCTCAAACCCTACCTCGGCACCAAGGGCGCCGACGCCAAGACGCTGATCGAGAAGACCCCGCTGACGATCACCGCCGCCGAGGCCGAATCCATCGACAAGGCCACCAAGGCCAGCCACATCGCCAGCGTGAAGCTGAAGTACGACTCGGCCACGGCCGCCAAGAAGAACTTCATCGACTTGCCTGCGGAAGCGCAGACCGTCATCGCGTCGGTGTCGTTCCAGTACGGCGTCAACCTGGATGCGGCCACGCCGAAGTTCTGGAAGGCCGTCACCGAACAGGACTGGACCGAAGCGGTCAAACTTCTCAAGAACTTCGGGGACGTGTACCCCACCCGCCGCGGCAAGGAAGCCGCCCTGCTGGAGAAAGTCAAATGAAACAATGGATCGCCCTGGCCACCGCCGTGATGGTTTCCGGTGCCCTGCATGCCGCCAATGCCACGCCTGCCGCCGACAACACGACCGGCGTGGTGCATGTCACCAACCCGGAACTGCTCTCGGCGCTGCAGAACCTCAAGGCCTCGCTCACGGCGGAGCGCACGCCGCTCGCGTTCGACAACGGCGCGTCGGCCAAGAACTGCCTCGAATATTCAGACCTGCTGTCAAAGAGCCAACCGGTCGAGTCGACCCGCAACTTCGAGATCCGCAGCGAATACCGGCTGTGCGACAGCATCCGCGTGATCGCCGGCAAGCCTTTCGTCGCGCAGAAGGCCGCCGCCTCCGGCAAGCAGGGCAAAACCCTGTACGAAAAACTGGACCTGCGGTCGTTCCCCTCGTCGCTGCGCAATCGCGCCGATGGCAAGAAGCACACGCTCCAAGCGCTGCTGCCCGGCACGCCACAGTCCGAAGGCACCGCCGTCCAGGTGGAAACCCCGGAGCAGTTCTTCCGCCTGGAGGTCGTGGGCACCATCGATCACGGCAAGGGCCGCCAGCCCGAATGGATCGTCTGGGTGACGGACGAGCTCAAGAACGGCACCTACCGCGGGTACAGCAACATCGTCGTGCATCCGCCCCGTGCGGCGTCCGGCCTGTACACCGCGGCGGCTGCACCCCGATGACAATGGGCGGTCTTTTCCTTTAGCCCCATCGCCGGGGCGCCGCAGGTACCGAATCGCATGGCCTCTTTCGCCCCCCACCGTCCCTTGCTGGACCAGACCTTTCCACGCACCCTGTCCGCCTGGGTGGAGCGTTTCGGCCAACCCGTGTTTCGCGGCGCCCGCATCGAAGGCTGGCTGTTCGAGGGCGTGGCCGCGCGGCGCGCGGCCGAGCAGCGCTTGGCGGCGGTGGGCGTGGTGGCGCGCTTTCGCAGTGCCTACAAGCCGCTGGTGCACTACTTTCTGGAAGAGGTCGATGCCGCCCAGCTGGCCGCCGTCACGGTGCGCTACCCGGTGCCGGCCACGGGCTCGCCCGGGCGTTTTCTGCTGGAGGCCTATCCGCTGGCCGACCTGCTGGCCGGGTGCGACCTGCGGTTCGAACCCGGGGCCGACGACCTGCACTACAGCGTGGCGCTGCGCTTTCGCGATGGCCGCGAAACGGTCGATCGGGTCTTCGCGCCGAACCGGGTGCACGAAGACCCCACCGGCCCGGACCCGCTGCTGTCGCCCACGGGCTGGCTGCGCGTGGACGCGTCCGGCGCGCCAGGCGGCAACCAGGAGGCGGCCGAATCCACCGATTTCGAAGACCTTTTCGCGCACGCCATGCACACGCTGCGGAAGCACCCCTGGCCCGCGCAGGAGCCCTACTTCGAACGGCTGGACATCCGCGTCGACCTGCCGGGCTTCGAGCAGCCGCTGTCCACGCCGCACGAATGCATGAGCCTGCACGAGGCCCTGCACGAAGACCTGTATTTTTCGCTGCTCGAGTTCTTTCAGCAGCACTCCGGCCGCCCGGCGGGCGACCGCCGGCTGCAGCCCGGGCAGATCGTGCCCGACATCCGCCAACACGACGGCCCGCCGCGCCTGCGCATCGCGCTGCGCGCTTTCGACGTGGCCGCACAGGACGCCGGCGCCTGGGCGGACACCACGGCCGGGTAGGCCCTGGACGACATGGGCCAGGCCCCGCCGCCCGAGCGCATCGCGCAAGCCATGGAGCAACTGGGCGGCCAGCGCTTTTCCGCCCGCAGCCGCCAGGGGCGCGAGGTGCTGGGCGTGTACCGCACCGGCACCGAGGCCCCGATCCTGCTGAGCGGCGGCCAGCACGCCAACGAGACCTCCGGCGTCGTGGGGGCCCTGCGCGCGGCCGAGGCGCTGCATGAGCGGCCCGGCGCGCACTTCGCCCTCATCGCGCTGGAGAACCCCGACGGCTACGCGCTGCACCGCGAACTGGGTGCGCACCACGCCCACCACATGCAGCATGCCGCGCGCTACAGCGCGCTGGGCGACGACATCGAATACCGCGAGACCGCGCCGCTGTACGAGCGGGAGGCCCGCGAACAGGCCCTGGCCCTTTCCGGCGCGCAATTGCACATCAACCTGCACGGCTACCCCGCGCACGAGTGGACCCGGCCCCTTTCCGGCTATGTGCCGCGCGGCTTCGGCCTGTGGACGGTGCCCAAGGGGTTCTTTCTGATCCTGCGCCACCACCCGGGCTGGCAGGCCGAAGGCCGCGCGCTGCTGGAGCGGGTGGCCGCCGCGCTGCAGGGCGTCCCCGGCCTGCCCGAGTACAACGCCCGCCAGATGGCGCTGTACGAACGCCACGCGGGCGCGTTGCCGTTCGAGGTGATCCATGGCACGGCCTGCACGCAGTCCGAGAACCCGCGCGGTGCGCCGGTCACGCTCATCACCGAGTTCCCGGACGAGACGGTGTCGGGCGATGCCTTCCGCTTCGCGCACGGCGTGCAAAAAGCCGCCGTGCTGGCCGCGGTGGACGCGTGGCAGGCCATTCTTTCCGCACGCGGCTGACCGGCAGGACGGCCGGGCACACCCGCACGCTCGGCCCTCACGAAGCGGCTCCCGGCCCACGCGATGAACCGCCACCATCGCGGCCGATGCGCAAGGAAAAGAGCAGATCGTAGAGAACGGGAATCAGCCCCAGCGTCACCAGCGTGCCCAGCGCCAGGCCGCCGATCATGGTGATGGCCATGCCCGTCCACAAAGGGCCGGCGAACAGCATCAGCGGAACCAGCCCGACGATGCAGGTGAGCTTGGTCATCACGATCGGCCGCAGCCGCTTGATGGCCGCGGCCACCACCGCTTCGCGGCGCTCCAGGCCCTCGCTCAGCTCTTCCTCGATGCGCTCGAGCAGCAGCACCGCGTTGTTGACGATGATGCCCGCCAGCGCCAGCAGCCCGAACGTCGCCATGAAGCCGAAGGGATACCCCGTGACGAGCAGCGCCAGCGCTGCGCCGATCAACACGAACGGCACGCTCGCCATCACGATGAACAGCTTGCGAAACGAGTTGAACTGCCAGACGAACAACAGCAGGATGGCACCCAGCGCGTGCGGAAAATACTGCAGCAAGGCGCCGTTGGCTTCCCGCGAGTCCTCGATCTCGCCCCCCAGCTCGATGCGGTAGCCGGGCGGCAACCGGATCGCCGCCACGGGGCCGGCAAGGCGGCTGACGATCTCGGTGGCCGTCAGGCCGGGGTTCTGGCCGGTCACGGTGATGGCACGGCTCAGGTTGCGGCGCACGATGGCGGACGGCTCGGTGCCGCTCACGACGGTGGCTACCGAAGCCAGCGGCACGGGCGATCCGCCGCCCTGCGGAGACACCAGGGTGTCGCCCGGATCGCCGTGCCCGGCGCGCTCGCCCGCATCGCCGCGCAGCACGATCGGCACGTTGACGCCATCGTCGCGAACCATCGACACGTCCGTGCCGCTGTACCGCATCTGCAGCGCCTGGGCGATGCCCTCGCTGGTCACGCCGGCGCGGCGCGCCTTCAGTGGGTCGACGCGCACCTGGTAGTGGGGAATCCGCGCATTCCAGTCGTCGTAGACATCCTCGGTACCGGGCAAAGCGCGCAGGGCCTGGGCGATCGCCTCGGCAGCTCCCCGCAGCACGGTCTCGTCCGGCCCGATCACGCGGTAGATCGCCACGCCCGCCTCGGTCGATCCCATCGAAAAGCGCTTGGGTTCGGCACGCGCTTCGGGATGCTGCGCGCGAAGATGGGCGCGGGTGCGGGCGATGACCGCGTCGATGTCGGTGCCCGCCCGAACGCTGACCGTGAAGTAGGCCATGCCCGCCGCAGGCAGCGGCGGCGCCAGGCCCAGCACGATGCGGGGCCCGCCATCAGCGACGTAGCCGATGCTGTCCACCACTTCCGGGCTCGCCGTCTTGTCGGCGAACCACTGGCTGATCGCCTGCACGGTCCGCAGCGTCTGGCGGGAATCGCTGCCGGGCTGCAGGTTGACCGGCATCTGGAACTGCAGGCGGTCCGATTTCGGCAGGAAGTCGTACGGAATGCTGGCGAGGACCGCGATGGCGCCGGCCAGCAGCGCCAGCATCGCCCCGACGAACCAGGGCTTGTGCGCGAGCAGGCTTTCGATGGCCCGGCGATAGCCCCGGTAGAACGCGGAATCGTAGGCCGCGCCCCCCGATGCGTCGGCCGCATGCGCCCGCGCGAAATACAGGCACAGCAAGGGCGTGACGGTGAGGCTGAGCAGCCACGAGCCCAGCAGCGTCGTCGCCAGCACGATCGCGAGCGACCGCAGGTATTCGTTGGTGCTGGTCTGGCCCAGGAAGAACGGCGAGAACGCCAGCACGATCACCAGCGACGACGTGAGCAGCGGCAGCGCCAGCGTGCGGCCGGCGGCGATGCAGGCGGCCCGGCGGTCCTCGCCGATGCCGAGCCGGCGCTCGATGTCCTCCGCGATGACGATGCCGTTGTCCACCAGCAGGCCGAGCGCGAGGATGATCGCGGCGATCGAGACCGTCTGCAGTTCCACCCCGAGCGCGCGCATCGCCACCAGCGCGCCGAGAATGGTCAGCGGCACGATGGCGCCCACGATCAGGCCGGTGCGCCAACCCAGGAACAGCATGACGACCGCCATGACGATGGCCACCGTCTCGCCCATGACGTGGTGCATCTTGTCCATTTCCCGCTCGACCACGTCGGCCTGGAAGGTCACGATGTGCTGCTCGAAGCCCGCAGGCAGCAAGGTGGCGGTCTCGTCGAGCTTCTGGCGCAGCGCCTTCCCGAACGCGGCAATGTTCCTGCCGGGGGCCATCGACACCGCCACCACCACCGCGGGTTGCCCCTGGTAGATGGCGGCGCTCTCCGGTGGATCAACGGGCATGACCTGCACCTGGGCGAGTTGGGACAGCGGCACCTCCCGAGGGCCGCTGCCGGCCGGGACCGACACCAAGCACTGGCGCAGGTCATCGAGGGTGCGCAATTCGCCGGAGACGGCCACGGTCATCGCCAGACCGGAGACTGCGATCTGCCCGCCAGGCGCCACGATGTTCTGAGCGCGCAGCTGCGCGATCACCGCGGCCGGCGTGAGGCCCGCCTGGAGAAGGCGGCCCCGGTCGAAATCGACATACACGCGCTCTTCCTGCAAGCCGTGCAGTGTCACCCGCTCGACCCCTGGCAAGGCATAGAGCTGCTCGCGCATGCGCCGCAGCGGGCCGCGCATCTCGCCCATGCTGAAGCCCGGGGCCACGATGGCGATCGAGGCGACCGAGACGCGGCCGAAATCGTCGTCCACGAAGGGGCCCAGCGCGCCTGTCGGCAAGCCGGTGCCGGCTTCGAGACTCTTGGCACGCACCCGCTGCCACAGGGCGCCGAGGTCCTTGACATCGTCGTAGGCCGTCAACTGGATGATCGCGCTGCCCGGGCGCACCGTCGTGACGATCTTCTTGATGCCGGCAATCTCGCGCAGGCGCTCCTCGGTCGGACGGGCCAGCAGGTTCTCGACCTGCTCGCTGGGCATGCCAGGGAAAGCCACGGAGACAAGGGCATCGCGCACCGTGACCGAGGGCTCTTCTTGCGAGGGAAAATCCAAGAAAGCGACGATGCCAGCGACAAGAATGAACAGCGCGGCGAACAGCGTCAGGCGGCTGGAGGAAAGGGCTGCACGGGTGAGGTTCATTGCGGCACACCGGCACCCAGGCGGGTTTCAGGACGAAACAGAGCGACCGCCTGTCCATTGACCAGGAAGGCGGCGCCCGTGCTGACGATGCGCTCGCCCGGGGCCAGCCCCTGAAGCACAGGAAAGCGGGTGCCCTCCAAAGGGCCCAGCACCACTTCGCGACGCTGCACATGCCCCGTCAGCGCGTCGTGGACGAAGACAGCCGCCTTGTCCTTTTCTGCGGCGGGAACCACAGCGGTCTATGGAATGGTCAGACCAGCCGGCGCGGAGGGCAACGCCAGCATCAGGCTTTCACCGCTGCGCGGGAGCCGCTCCTGTTCGGGCAGGTCGAAAATCGCCTGCACGGTGGCGCCGCCTTCGACCTGGGCCGACACGCTGCGAAGCCGCAGTGCGAGCGGACGGTCACCCTCCCCGCTGCGGTAGGCCGTCGCCGAGGCACCCGGGGCCAGGCCGGCACCCACATCGGCCGGCAGCATGGTCAGCACCTGCGCACGGCCCTCGCCATCGAGCTGCAGGACGGCCTGACCCGGCGCGGCATCCGACTGCGGTTGCAGCAAGCGCGCGACCACGGTGCCCGCGAACGGCGCGCGGATGTCCGCCTGCCGCAAGGCGCGCCGGGCCAGGGCGCGGTCGGATTCCGCCGCGCGCACCTTGGACTGGGCGGCCTCGAACGCGGTCCGGCTGGTGATCAATGCCGCGGCGGAAAGGGACCCATCCTCGAACAGGGCCTGCTGCTGGCGCAGCTGGCTTCTGCGCTCGTCCAGATCCGCCACGGCGGCCTGGACGCTGGCGTCGGCCTGCTCCCACTTCAGCCGCGCCGGCTGCGGATCGAGGCGGGCCAGGAGCTGGTCCTTGCGCACGCGATCACCGACGTCCACGCGGACCTCGGCAATGCGGCCGCCGCCCTCGAACCCCAGTTGGGCGCGCTGCTCCTGGCGGACCACGGCGGTGAACCGGGTTTCGACCGATGCGGCCGCCCCCACGGTTTCCAGTTTGACGGCCCGGGGGACCGTGTCGGCAGGGGCGGCCTGCCCGTCGCAGCCAGTCAGCAGCAGCATGGAAGCCCATCCGCAAAGGAGGAGAAAAAGACAAGGAACGGATTTCACGGCAGTGGCCTTCCTGTTCATCGATGCGTCAGTAGGTGTAGGTCACTGCGGCGCCGCCGGTGACGGAGGTGCGGCGCACGACCAGCGGGCTGTGCTCCGCGTTGTCGACATACCGCAAGGCAGACACCTGCAGGGAAGTGGTCCAGTGCGGGGCCAGGGCGTGGCTCCAGCTCGCGCCGATGGCATATCCGTACACACCGGAGCCGGCGTTGAATGCGGCGAAGCGCGTGCGCGAAGCCTGCTGCGGCGTGACGCCGAAATAGGCCTGGTTGTATCGCCGGTCGCCCGCATGGACGTCGGCACTGAGCGAGACGGTATCGGCCGAGGTTTTCAGCAGGTTGTATTCGGCCCCCAGGCGGTACCGGTTGCGGCGCGCACCGCTTTCCAGGGCGAATTCCGCTTCGGCGCTGACCGAGAAATCGGGAGTGAACTGCTGCATGAGCAAGGTGCGGGTGGTGACCGAGTCCGGCACGTCGCCCAGACCCGCCAGCTTTCTGGAGCCCGGGCGGAACGGACTGTTGCGCTGCACGCGGCCGAAGTCGTAGAACACCGATTGCGATGCGTAGAAACCGCTCTCGGACTGCCATTGCAGGCCGATGCCGCGGCTGGTATCGGCAAAGAAGATGCCTCGCTGGACAGACAGCACCGGAAGAATCTCCACGCGGTGGTCGTCGGACCCCGGATAGCGGGGGGTCACCCTCGCCGCGGCGCCGATGATGAAATCGGTCGTGTCCCCGAGCAGGCGGGAGCCCCAGCCCGCGAGCGTTTGGGCATGCCCGGCGTGGGGCATCGCCACGAAAACGGACGCCAGCAGGCAGGGAGCGAGGCGGAGAGCGGTTGGTTTCATGATGGGTTCGGGAGGTGTGGTCGAGTCAAAGGGAAGACGGAAGCTGAACGCCGTAGAACGCGCTGAACAGCGCGATCCGGTTCAGCACGAGGTCGCGGGCAATGCCCAGGTGGTCGAGTTCGGACTGGCTCGCCCGCACCCGTTCGGACAGCAAGGTGCTGCGGTTTTGCAGGCCCTGGGCGGTGCGGGCCGCCAAGCGCTGAATCCTCGCGCGCTCGCGCATGGCGTTGTCCCGCGCATGCGTTTCGGAAGCGGCCAGCGTGGCCTGCCTGCCCAGGGCATCGGCGACTTCGCGGAAAGCGGACTGGACCGCCTTTTCGTATTCGGCGATGCCGGCCCGTTGGCGCACTTCGGCCAGTTGCAGGCCCGCGCTGTTGCGGCCGTGGTCGAAGATCGGCAACACCAGTTGCGGCGTGAAGGTCCACATGCGGCTGCCGGCATTGAAAAGGCCGCTCAGGCTGTCGCTGGCCACGCCCACCGACGTGCTGAGGCGAATGGACGGAAAAAAGGCCGCCCGCGCAGCGCCGATGTCCGCATTGCCTGCGCGCAGTTCGGCCTCGGCCTGCTGGATGTCGGGCCGCTGCAGCAGCACCTGGGAGTCCAGGTTGCGCAGCGCCGCCACCGGGGCGTTCCGAGGGAGCAGGCCATCGATGTCCCCCTCGGCACGGCCGGTGCTGTAGCCGGTGAGCAGTTGCAGGGCCCGCAGGGCCGCCGCATCGTCGTCGGCGGCCTGCAGCGCACGCACGTGAATTCGGTCGGCCTGCGTGCGCTGGGCATCGAGTTCGTCCGCCGAGATCGCGCCGACCTCGTGCTGGCGTCGGGCGATGGACAGGAGCGCGGCGCTGTCGCTGTCGATGGCGGCCATCTGCCCCGCTGCCTGGGCCGCCGCCAGCTTCTGGCTGTAGGCCCGCAGCACCTCGGCGATCAAGGCGCCCCGCGCCGCCTGCTGCCCGTGCGCCGATGCCAGGTACCGTTGCCGGGCGGCTTCGGACAGCGCCTTCATCTTGCCGAAGAAATCGATCTCGAAATCGGAAATTCCCACGCTGGCATAGGCCTGATCCTGTCCATACCGGGCCTGCAGCGCATCGCTACCGAATCGTTGCCGGTCGCGCTGCACCTGGAGTCCGACCTGCGGCAGGCGCGCCGAGTCTTCGATCCCATATTGCGCGCGGGCCTGTTCGACCTTCAGCGCAGCCAGGCGGAAATCCGCGTTGTGGGCCAGCGCGCGGGCCACCATCGGCGCGAGGTCCTGTGCAGGCGAGAACGCTTGAAGAAACCGGCGCTCGTCTTGCGAGAGTTCGGCCGTCGCCGCTTCGGAAGCCATGCCGCGCCCGGCCGGGTCCGCCATGAAGGTCGCCGGAACCCGGGGAACGGGGCGCTCGAAAGGCGGGGTCAACGAGCACCCGCCGACCAGCAAGGCCAAGGTGGCGCATGCCAGCGAGAGGCCGCTGCGGACGGGGTGTGCGGGCAATGAAATCATGTCGATGGGTGGGTGACAACTCGGCGGGCAGTGTCCCCAGGCGGGATCAAGATTGCTTTCGGGAATCTTCAAGATTTCATCAAGACGCGCGCAAAAAAATGGCCGCTCGCATTCGACCGCGCGGCGGGCGGCTGGCAGTACGATTCGCACGGCAAAGCCGGGCACCGGTGCCCGGCGCGTTTTGCCAAGTGCTTCTAAGGCGCACGAAACCCATGAATCAAAAACGAGTGTTGGTGGTTGAGGACGATCCCGACAGCGCCAGCGTGCTGGAGGCCTACTTGAAACGGGAGGGGTTCCTGGTGGCCGTGGCGAACGACGGCGAGCAGGCCGTCACCTGGCATGCCCAGTGGAAACCAGACCTGGTCCTGCTGGATGTGATGCTTCCCAAGCTGGGCGGCACCGAAGTGCTCTCCGCCATCCGGCGTGCGGGCGATACGCCCGTCATCATGGTGAGCGCCATCGGCGACGAGCCGGAAAAGCTGGGGGCGCTGCGCTACGGCGCGGACGATTACGTCGTCAAGCCCTACAGCCCGAAGGAAGTGGTGGCGCGCGTGTATGCGGTGATGCGCCGCACCGGTGCGGCCCGCTCGCCCGAGGGCGCGCTCAAACATGGCCGACTCACGGTGGACACCAGTGCCTTCGTGGCGGCCGTGAGCGACGCCGATGGCCAACCCGTCGCGCTCGACCTGACACCCACCGAATTCAACCTGCTGGCGTCGTTGCTGCGCACGCCGTTCAAGGCCTTCACCCGCAGCGAGCTGCTGGAAGCGTGCCTGCCCGAGAGCGATGCGCTGGAGCGCGTGGTCGATGCGCACATCCACAACCTGCGCCGCAAGCTGGAGCAGCGCGGCATCACCGGGGTGCTGGTCACGGTGCGGGCCGTGGGCTACCGCTTCCAATGAAAGGCCTGTTCTCCCCACGCCCCCGGCACACCCCGCTTTGGCGGTGGGTGGGCTTTCGCATGAGTGCGTTGGCGGTGGTGACCGTCATCGCGATCGCGCTCGCGATGTGGTTTCGATTCGCGATCTCGGACGCGGTGGCGCTCGGCCAACTGCCGCCCGAAGCCCGTCAGGAAATGCTGCAGCTGCGAGCCGACCCGCACCGCAATGCCTCGCGGCTGTGGCAGCTGTTTGCGCAGTACTACGACGTCGTCGATTTCCTGCCAGGCATCGCCAACCGGGACTGGTGGCTGCTTGCGGCGATGGTGATCGGTGCCATCCCGGTGATCGTCCTGTGCGGCCTCTACGCTTCGCGCCCGCTGTCGCGGCAGTTCACCATGGTCGCTCACGCGGCACGCCGCGTGAGCGAGGGCGACTTCTCCGCCCGGGCGACGGTGGTGACCGACGCTCCGCAGGAACTCATCGGGCTGGCGGTGGATTTCAACGACATGACGGCCCGGCTGCAGCGCTACGAACGCGAGGTGAGCGAATCGAGTGCCATGGTCGCGCACGAATTGCGCACGCCGCTGAACGCCGCCATGGGCCGGCTCCAGGGCATGCTGGACCAGGTGTTCCCCTGCGACGAGTCGCAACTGCTGATGGTGCATCGCCAGCTGGAGCAGCTCAACCGGCTGGTGGGCGATCTGCACCTGCTCTCCCTGGCCCGCGCAGGCCAGTTGTCGCTGGAGCATGAAGACTTCCTGCTCGAGGACCTGATCCAGGAGCGGCTGGCCTGGGCTTCGCAGCGGCTGAACGCCGCGGGACTCGCACCGCAGGTGTCCATCCCCCGAGGCACCCGGCTGACCGGCGACCGCGACCGGATCGGCCAGGTGCTGCTCATCCTGGTCGACAACGCCATTCGATACGCCGCGTCCGGCCAACAGCTGTCCATTGACGTGCAGGCATCGAACGGCGATATCCACCTGTCGGTCTGCGACCGGGGCCCGGGCGTGGAGGCCGAATCCCTGGCCCGGATGACCGAGCGCTTCTGGCGGGCCGAGCACTCGCGCGACCGCCACCTGGGCGGCAGCGGGCTGGGTCTGTCAATTGCCTGCGCCATCTGCGAGGCCCATGGCGGCTCGCTGGAAATGGTCGGCCGCAACGGGGGCGGATTGTGTGCCCGGGTCCGGCTCCCGCATCCGCCGCAGCGCGCGTTCTAGGTCCGTCGTTCATGCCGAAGGGGCGGCGCCACTGCGGCGCGGCCACCTGCGCCGCCGTGCCCCTTGCCGCCCTTTGGTGACGGTCGCCGGTCCGATGCCGAGCCCCTTCCTCCCTGCCTTGGTGCGTGCCGGATGCACCACCGCGCGGCCACTGCAGCCCCCTTCTTGCGGACCGCCCCGTTTTCCCAGGAGCCCGCCCTTGGCATGCTCCGTGCATGGCCAGCCAGGTGATCGCGATGGCCCGAGGGCGGGGCTCCAGCCAGCCGGTCGTTCAGGTAAACACCTGAGGGTGGGATCGCAAACACGCGGTTACATTGAATGCGGTCTTTCGTTTCCCTGTCTCACTACCACTGTGGAGTTCATCGATGAAGCGTAGCGCTCTCCCTCTGTCCGCATGGGCCCTCGCCGGCGCCCTGGCTTGCGGACTGTGTGCCCCCACCGCGTTCGCGCAGACCAAATGGGACCTGGCCGCAGCCTATCCCGCCACCAACTTCCACACCGAGAACCTGGCGGAGTTCGCCAAGGACGTGGACGTCGCCACGGGTGGCAAGCTCAAGATCACGGTGCATGCCAACGCATCGCTGTTCAAGGCCAACGAAATCAAGCGCGCCGTGCAGGGCGGGCAGGCGCCGGCCGGCGAGATCCTGCTGCCCAACTTCGAGAACGAGAACCCCATCTTCGGCGTGGACGGCATTCCGTTCCTGGCCACCTCGTACGCCGATTCCAAGCGGCTGTATGAAGCGCAAAAGCCTGTGCTCGAAAAATTGCTCAATGCGCAGGGCCTGCGGCTGCTGTACACCGTGGCCTGGCCGCCGCAGGGCATTTACTCCAAGCGGGAAATCAGCTCGGTGGCCAATCTGCGGGGCATCAAATGGCGCGCCTACAGCCCGGCCACGGCCAAGATCGCCGAACTGATCGGCGCGCAGCCCGTCACCATCCAGGCGGCCGAGCTGTCGCAGGCCACGGCCACGGGCGCGGTCGAATCGATGATGACGTCCGGCTCCACCGGCTACGACAGCAAGCTCTACGAGAGCATCAAGTACTTCTACGACACCCAGGCCTGGCTGCCCAAGAACGCGGTCATCGTGAGCAAGAAGGCCTTCGACGCGCTCGACAAGCCCACGCAGTACGAGCTGCTCAAGAGCGCCGCCGCGGCCGAGGCCCGCGGCTGGAAGGTCAGCGCGGAAAAGAACGAGTGGTACAAGAAGGCCCTGACCGACAAGGGCATGAAGATCCTCCCGCCCCCACCGAAGCTGGTGGCCGACCTGCGCCAGGTCGGCGACATCATGCTGGCCGACTGGCTCAAGAAGGCCGGTCCCGATGGCGAGGCCATCATCGCCGCCTACCGCAAGCCGGCCCCCGTGGCAGCCAAGTGATGCGCCGCTTCCTGGACCGCCTGTACCTGGGCGCGGGCGCCCTGGGCGCCACCTTCGTGGCCCTGATCTGCGTGCTGATGATCGCCCAGAGCGTGCTGCGCGAGGTCGGGGTGCGCACCGGGGCGCTCAACGACGTGGTGGCGTGGTTCTGCGCCGCCGCGGCGTTCTTCGCCATGGCGCATGCCTTCAAGCACGGCGACTTCGTGCGGGTCACGCTGCTGCTGGAAAAGCTCTCGCCGCCCCGGCGCCGGCAGTTCGAGATCGTCTCGCTGGCCATCGGCTCGGTGGCAGTGGCTTACCTGGCCTGGTCGGCGTGCCTCTTCACCTACGAAAGCTGGGAGTTCAACGACGTCGCCCAGGGGCTGCTGCCCCTGCCGATGTGGATTCCCCAGATGAGCTTCGCGCTGGGCTCGGTGCTGCTGTTCGTCGCGGTGGTCGATGAATTCATCATCGTGCTGCGCGGCGGCGTGCCCACCTTCGTGCGCGAAGTCGAGGACCGGCACGCGCGCGGCGATTTCTCTTCCGACATCTGACCCTCCACCCGACCTGAACCCTCGCTGCGGCCCGGCCGGGCCCGAAAGAAGAATCCCATGGACATTCTGATGGTGGGCGGCATCTTGATGCTGCTGATGATCGTGCTGCTCTCGGGCGGCGTCTGGATCGCGATGACGCTGGCGATCTGCGGCTGGGTCGGACAGGCGTTCTTCACGAACACGCAGCCGGGCAAGAATTTGTTCTCGGCCTTCTGGGAAAGCAATGCCAGCTGGGAGCTGGCGGCGCTGCCGCTGTTCATCTGGATGGGCGAGATCCTGTTTCGCACCAAGCTGAGCGAAGAGATGTTCGAGGGCCTGCGGCCCTGGCTCAACCGGGTGCCGGGCCGGCTGATGCACACCACCATCCTGGGGTGTGGCATCTTCGGATCGGTGTCGGGCTCGTCCGCCGCCACCTGCGCCACCATCAGCAAGGTGGCCCTGCCCGAGCTGCTCAAGCGCGGCTACGACGAGCGCCTGGCGCTGGGCTCTCTCGCCACGGCGGGCACGCTGGGCATTCTCATTCCCCCCTCGATCACCATGGTGGTGTATGCGGTGGCGGCCGACGCCTCCATCATCCGCATCTTCCTGGCCGGCTTCCTGCCGGGCCTGCTGCTGATGCTGCTGTTTTCGGGCTACATCGGCTGGTGGAGCCTGCGCAACCCCGACAAGGTGCCGCCGGCCGATGCACCGACGACCTTCCGCCAGAAGATCCGGCAGTCCGGCAACCTGATTCCGGTGGCGGTCCTGATCGTCTTCATCGTGTGGGTGCTGGTGGCCGGCTACGCCACCGCCACCGAGTGCGCCGCCTACGGCGTGGCGGGCTCGCTCGGGCTGGCGCTGTGGAGCCGCTCGCTCACGTGGAAGAACTTCACCGAAGGGCTGATGAGCACCACGCGCACCAGCTGCATGATCATGTTCATCCTGGCCGGCGCGGCCTTCCTGACCAAGACCATGGCCTTCACCGGCATTCCGCGCGAGCTGGCCGAGTGGGTCAATGCGATGAACCTTTCGCCCTTCGCGCTGATCGGCGTGCTGACGATCGTCTACCTCGTGCTGGGCACGGCGCTGGACGGCATCAGCATGATCGTGCTCACCAGCGCCGTGGTGCTGCCCATGATCCAGAAGGCCGGCTTCGACCTGATCTGGTTCGGCATCTTCATCGTGCTGCTGGTGGAGATCGCCGAGGTCACGCCACCCGTGGGTTTCAACCTCTTCGTGCTGCAGAACATGACCGGCAAGGACAGCAACACGATCGCGCGCGCGGCCATTCCGTTCTTCCTGTGCCTGGTGGTGTGCATCGCGATCATCACGGTGTTCCCGCAGATCGTCACCGTGCTGCCGGACCTGGTGATGGGCAAGGACGGCGGCTAGGCGCCGCCCGCTGGGGCCGCAGGCCGCCGCCACTCCACGGATGACAGCGCCTCGGCGGCGAGGCCCCGGGTTTTTGCGATACTTTGCGGCATGCTGCTTCACGTCGCCGTCATCTGCCTGGCCGCCTGTCTGGGCGCCCTGCTGCGCTGGGGCTTCGCCCTGTGGCTCAACCCCGGCGGCCTGCTGCCCTGGGGCACGCTGGCGGTGAACCTCATCGGCGGCTACCTGATCGGCATCGCCATCGCCGTGTTCACCCAGCGGCCGGACATCGACCCGGCCTGGCGGCTGCTCATCATCACCGGCTTTCTCGGTACCCTGACCACCTTCTCCAGCTTCTCTGCCGAAGTCGTCACCATGCTGCTGCAGCAGCGCTACGGCATCGCGCTGGCCACGCTGCTTTTGCACGTGGGCGGCTCCTTCACCCTCACCTGGGCCGGCATGCGCACGGCCCTGTGGTGGGCGGCCCGCTGACCGACGGCCCGGCAACGGGCCCTTCTTTTTTGCCCCCACAATCTCACCCCATGGATTCCAATACCGAACTCAACGACAGCCGCCTGGCCAATGCCTGGGCCGAATTGAACAACCACGCCGTGAACGGCAACCCGCTGCACGCCGATGCCTACCGGCTGGCGTTCGCGGACCCCGAATTCCTGCTGCGGCGCGAAACGCGCGGCATCCGCTTCCAGCTCGAAATGCTCAAGCCCGATCTGGGCCAGACCGCACAGGGCATCGAGAACACCGTGGTGGTGTACGGCAGCGCGCGCTTCATCGCCCCCGACGAAGCCGAGCAGCAATTGGCCGATGCCGAGGCGAGCGGCGATGACAGCCGCATCGCACGCGCCAGGCTCGCCGTGCGCAACGCCCGCTACTACGACCTGGCGCGGCAGTTCGCGCGCGTGGTCGCAGAGCACAGCGAACAGCAGCAGCCGGCGGACCGCATCTACGTGTGCACCGGCGGGGGCCCCGGCATCATGGAGGCCGCCAACCGCGGCGCGCACGACGTCGGCGCGCTCAACGTGGGCCTGAACATCGCCCTGCCCCACGAGCAAAGCGGCAACCGCTTCATCTCGCCCTCGCTGAGCTACAAGTTCCACTACTTCGCGCTGCGCAAGATGCACTTCATGATGCGCGCCAAGGCCCTGGTGGCATTCCCTGGCGGCTTCGGCACGCTGGACGAATTGTTCGAAGTGCTCACCCTCGTGCAGACCGGCAAGGCCAAGCCGGTGCCCATCGTGCTGTTCGGCACCGACTTCTGGAAAAAGGTCGTCAACTTCGACGCTCTGGTGGAACAAGGGACCATCTCCGCTGCCGACCTGAAGCTGTTCCATTACACGGACGATCCGCAGGAAGCCTGGAACATCGTCAAGGCGTTCTACAAGCTTTGAATCCGGCCTGACCGCGCTGGAAAACAGGGTGCGTGCACCCGTTGTTTCGCACCCCAGGCCGGCGCATCGCATGGCGGCAGCGGCATTTCGGAGCAGCGCGAACAATGGTCATTTTGGCTTTTCCCCAAACCAACATGCCCCGCATCGACGCTCCCAATCCATCGGCCCAGGCCGCATCCAGCGCATCGCGACCCACGGAGGCAGAGCCGTCCAATGTGCGTCGGCGCTCCAGTGCACGCCATCAGGCGCCGGAAGGTTTGCAGCAGCAGCGCGCGGACGCACATGCCGCCGCGCAGCACGCTCCGCAACCGCCACGCGTTCGCACTGGACTGCAGGCCTTGCGGCAGACAGCGCAGGCAGCGGTCGATGGCGGCACGGTCATCGCACATGCCGGCGCACGCATCGGCGCGGCAGCCGGTGCTGCCTTTCTGGCAGATCCTGTCCGGACCACCGGAATCGCCATGCTGGCGGGTGGCAGCAGTTACGCCTTGATCAACAACCAGCGCAACAATGACGTGGAAACCGTGAGAGGGGTGGCGATCGCTTCCGCGGGATACACGTTGATGGCAGCACGCGCTTTCTTCGGTGTGCTCCCCGGCGCCGTCCAAGGGGTCGCGGAGGGCATCCAGGCCGCACCCGGGGCCCTTCGGGACATGGCAGAGCTCTTCCAGGCCGTGGCGCAAGCCGCCATGGCAGAGGGACGTGTGCCCCAAATTTCCCAGGAACTGGCCGTCGCTGCCCTCAATATGGTTCTCGTCATGGGCGAGCCCGATCCCGACGACCCGGACGACCTGTCACAGGAGGTGGGGCGCCATGTGCCCCAGGTGGTCGATCACCTCACGGACCTGCGAGAGGGGTCCGCATCCAGGACCGTCCATGCGGCTGCGCTGGCAGCGAACGAAGTCCCGGCGCAGTTGGTGCGCAACCTCCACGCCCTGGTGACTGCTGATCCGCCTGTGCTGTCGAACCGCCCCAACTCCCGGGGCGCCAGACCGAACTGAAGCCGGCAAGGGAGCGGCCGGATCGGCCACGGCCTCAATGCGGCACGGCGGAATGCGCGTCGGCGTCTCCCAGGCGCGCGGCCAGCCGGGAGCCGCCGCCCACCACCGCCCCCACGACCCAGAAAAGCCCTGCCACCCCGATCAGCGCCCCTGCCGATCCGAACAGCACCGGCATCAGCACGCTCGACCCGTTGATGGCCATCAGCCGCAGGCCGAGCGCCTCGCCGTGGCGATGCGATGGCGTGATCTGGTGCAGCATGCTCATGATCATCGGCTGCACCGATCCCAGCGCGAAGCCCAGCAGCACCGAGCACAGGCCCAGCGCCCACGGGTTGGGCAGCAAGGGGTACACCGCGAACAGCACCGCCGTGGTGACCATCGCCCAAGTGACCACGACCGCCTCGCGCAGGTGGGCGGCCACCAGGGGCATGAGCACGCGGATCACGGCCGCCGCAATGGCGAACGCACCCAGGATGGTGCCGATCACCGACGCCGACAGGCCCCGCTCGTGGCCCAGGAGCGGCACCACGAAGGTGTGCACGTCCCAGCACGACGACAGCAGCCAGTTCACGATGAGCAGGCGGCGAAAGCCGGGCTCGGCCAGCAGGTCCCAGGCCCGGGGGCGCACGCCGCCGGCCGCCGCGATCACGGGCGGCAGTTCCACGGTGGCGCGCACCCAGAACCAGGTGGCAATGGGCAGCACGGCCATCAGTGCGAAGGCGGCGCGGTAGCCTTCGGTGCTGCCGGCCATGGGACCGGCATGGTCGATGAGCAGGCCGGCGCAGAACGGCCCGACGAAGTTGGACACGGCCGGGCCGATGGCCAGCCAGCTGAACACCTGGCGCAGTTGCGTGGAGTCGTGCGCCGCGCGCCCCACATGGCGCTGCAGCGCGATGGTGGCGGCCCCCGTGGCGCCGCCCGTCATGAGCGCGGCCAGGCACAGCATGGGAAACGCCGGCCACACCAGCGCCCCGGCCGCCCCGACCACCGCCACGACCACGGCATAGCCGACCGGGCGCTTGAGGCCGTGGCGGTCGGCATAGCGGCCCGCCGGCAGCGCCAGGAACACCTGCGTGAGCGCGAACAGCGCGAGCAGGATGCCGACCGCCGCCGCGCTGTAGCCCTCGCGCAGGGCCAGCAGCGGCGCGGCCAGCCGCATGCCGGCCATGCAGGCGTGGATGCAGATCTGTCCGGCGATCAGGCGGGCAAGGGCGGTGTTCATGTCAAACGGCCTCGTCTTCGGTGGTGGGCGGCAGGCCGCCACCCGTGGCACCCGCACCCGCCAGGGGCACCGCCGCCCCCGGGGCCGGCAGGGCCTGCACTTCGCGCAGCTGGCGCTGGATCGCGCGCGTGCGCACGCCCACCTCGTCGAACCGCCGGGCCGCCGCGTCGATGGATTTGCGCGTAGCCTCGACCACGTCGCCGAACTTGGAGAACTCCGTCTTCACCGCGCCGAGCAGGCCCCACACCTCGGACGAGCGCTTTTCGATCGCCAGCGTCTTGAAGCCCATCTGCAGGCTGCTGAGCATGGCCGCCAGATTGGCGGGCCCGGTGATCATCACGCGGCAGTCGTTCTGCAGCGCCTCCACCAGCCCGGGCCGGCGAATCACCTCGGCGAACAGGCCCTCGGTGGGCAGGTACATCACGGCGAAGTCGGTGGTGTGCGGCGGCGACACGTACTTGGCGAAGATCTTGCGCGCCTCGGCCTTGATGGAGGTCTCGAAGGCGTTGCCCGCGGAGAGCACCGCCGCCTTGTCGGCCAGGTCCTGCGCGTCCAGCAGGCGCTGGTACTGCTCCACCGGGTACTTGGAGTCGATGGGCAGCCACACGGGTTGCTCGTCGCCCCGGCCCGGCAGCCGGATGGCGAACTCCACCAGGTCGTCGCTGCCGGGCACGACCTTCACGTTGCGCGCGAACTGGTCCACGGTGAGCACGTTCTCGATGATGGCGCCCAGTTGCATCTCGCCCCAGGTGCCGCGCGTCTTCACGTTGGTCATCACGCGCTTGAGGTCGCCCACACTGCCGGCCAGCGTCTGCATCTCGCCCAGGCCCTTGTGGACCTGCTCCAGCCGGTCGCTCACCAGCTTGAAGGATTCGCCCAGGCGCTGCTCCAGCGTGGCGTGCAGTTTCTCGTCCACGGTGCGGCGCATCTCCTCCAGCTTGGCGGCGTTGTCGGCCTGGATGGCGGACAGGCGCTCGTTGAGCACGCCGCGCAGGGCTTCGCCGGTCTGCGTGAGTTCGGCCCGGAAAGCGCCCAGCGCCTGCACCAGTTCCTGCCGCGCCGCGACGGCATCGGTCTGGCCCAGCGCCAGGCGCTGCTCCAGCTTGCCTTCGAAGGCGGTGAAGGAAGCGAGCAGCTCCGCCCGGCCGCTGCGCGACTCGTGCACCGCCTGGGCCAAGCGCTCGTCCACGGCCTGGCGCACGCTCTCCAGCGTGCCCTGCATGGTCTGCGTGAAGCCGCGCAGCTGCTGGGCCATGCCCTCCAGCGCGCCATCGTTCTTGGCCACCGCCAGCTGCGTGGCCTGGGCCGTGGCCTCCAGGCGCTGCAGGCGCATCAGCCACTCGGGGGGCAGTTCGGCGCGCGGGCTGCGCAGCAGCAGCACCCCCAGCATCAGGACGACCAGCACCAGCAAACCCAGGACAGCGAACATTTCCAAAACCCGACACTCCTTTTGCTATTTATTTGATAGCTACACCGGCATGAAAACCGCCGGCATGCGGCCGATTCGGCTCGAAACCGCGGCGCGGCCGCGCCATGGCGGCATCCGTCACACCGGCCGTTCGCCCGGCGTGTTGACGGGCGTGAGCGCTCCCCGGCCGTCGAAGAACGCGATCAGGTTGTCCGCCGCCAGGTTGGCCATCGCCAGCCGCGTGGGCACGGTGGCGCTGGCGATGTGCGGGGTCAGCACCACGTTGGGCACGGTGAGCAGGTCCGGATGCACCTGCGGCTCGCCCTCGAACACGTCCAGCCCGGCCGCTGCGATGCGCTTGTCGCGCAGCGCCGCCGCCAGCGCCGCGTCGTCCACGATGCCGCCGCGCGCGATGTTGACCAGCGTAGCGGTCGGCTTCATCTGCGCCAGCTCGGCGGCGCCAATGGCGTGGTGCGACTCGGCCGTGTAGGGCAGCACCAGCACGAGGTGGTCGGCCGTGCGCAGCAACTCCTCCTTGGAGACGTAGCGCGCGCCGCATTCGCCCTCCAGTGCTGGCGAGAGGCGGGAGCGGTTGTGGTAGATCACCTGCATGCCGAAGCCGTGCGCGCCGCGCCGGGCGATGCCCTGCCCGATGCGGCCCATGCCCAGGATGCCGAGCGTGCTGCCGTGCACGTCGGAGCCGGCGAACATGTCGTAGCTCCATTTCGTCCACTGGCCGGCCCGCAGATAGTGTTCGCTCTCGGCCATGCGGCGCGCGGTGGCCATGAGCAGCGCGAAGCCGAAATCCGCCGTGGTCTCGGTCAGCACATCGGGCGTGTTGGTGCCCTGCACGCCCGCCGCGGTGAGCGCGTTCACATCGAAGTTGTTGTAGCCCACCGCCATGTTGGCCACGATGCGCAGCCGCGGGCAGCGCGCCAGCAGCTCGGCGTCGATGCGCTGGCTGCCGGTGGTCAGGGCGCCGTCCTTGTCCTGCAGGCGCTCGGCCAGTTCGGCCGGCGACCAGACCGCATCGGCGGGATTGGCTTCGACCTCGAAATGCTGCGAGAGCCGCTCGACCACCTCGGGAAAGATGGCGCGGGCGACCAGGATGCGGGGCTTGGACATGGAACGGGACCTTTCAGCGAAACCAGAGGAATGTCATGGCGACGAGCAGCGGCAGCAGGATGCCGCACGACCAGAGCATGTAGCCGAAGAAGCTGGGCATCTTCACGCCGCGCTCTTCGGCAATGGCCTTGACCATGAGGTTGGGCGCATTGCCGATGTAGGTGCCCGCGCCCATGAACACGGCGCCGGCCGAGATCGCGGCCAGCGTGGGGGCGAGCGTGGTCATGAGCACGGCCGGGTCGCCGCCGGCGGTGTTGAAGAACACGAGGTAGGTCGGCGCGTTGTCCAGGAACGCGCTCAGCAGGCCGGTGGCCCAGAAGTACATGGCCGGATCGGGGGTGCCGTCGGGCCGGGTCACCGCGCCGACGATGGCGCCGAACGGCCCCTGCGTGCCCGCCTTGAGCATCGCGATGACCGGGATGATGGTGAGAAAGATGCCCGCGAACAGCTTGGCCACTTCCTGCATGGGGGCCCAGCCGAACTGGTTGTCCGCGTGCACCTGGCGCGGCGTGAGCCACAGCGAGGCGCCCACCACCGCCAGCAGCCCCACGTCGCGCACCAGCCCGGGCAGGCCCACGGGCGTGCCGGCGATGCTCCACACCACCGGCGACTTCCAGAACCCGCTGAGCAGCACCAGGGCGATGACCGCGCCCAGCAGCCAGAAATTGACCTGGCCGTCGAAGCCGATCGACCGCGTGACGGGCGTGGGGTCCGGCCGTGCCGCCTCGCCCGGCCGGCCATGGAACCAGCGGTCGATCGCGTAGAAGATCGCCAGCAGCGAACCCACGAGGAACAGCGTCTCCTGGTGGATGTGCCCGACCGTCCAGAAGAAATCCACGCCCTTCAAAAAGCCCAGGAACAGCGGCGGGTCCCCCAGCGGCGTGAGCGAGCCCCCGGCGTTGGAGACGATGAAGATGAAGAACACGACGATGTGCGCCACGTGCTTGCGGTGGTCGTTGGCACGCACCAGCGGCCGGATCAGCAGCATCGATGCGCCCGTCGTCCCCATGAAGCTTGCCAGCACCGCGCCGATGGCCAGGATGGCCGTGTTCAGCCCGGGGCCGCCATGCAGGTTGCCGCGGATGTGGATGCCCCCCGCCACGGTGAACAGCGCCGCCAGCAGGATGACGAACGGCAGGTACTCGGCCAGCAGCGCGTGCACCAGGTTCACGCCCGCCGCACCGGCCCCGAAGACCGCCGCGAACGGCAGCAGGAACGCCAGCGCCCACGCGGCGGCGATCTTGCCGAAGTGGTGGTGCCAGAACACGGGCGCGAACAGCGGCACCAGCGCGATCGACAGCAACAGCCCGGCGAAGGGCACGCCCCACAGCACCGACAGCGCGCTCCCGTCGATCTCGGCGGCCCGCGCCAGGCCCGGCAGCAGGCCCGTGGCGATCAGCAACAAGCCACGCAGGCCGCGGGACATCGGTAAAGACAGGGGCATGGCGTCGGAGGCCTCCAGGGTGGGGACAGTGTGGTGGTTTGCCATCGAAGCGCGCGCCGGCCGGCCGGTGCTTTGCATGCGGGTCGATGCGTTCACTGCGGCGCCGGGATCTCGAACACCTGGCGCAGGTAGGCCAGGTACTTCTCGTCGTCGCACATGCCTTTGCCCGGGGTGTCGGACAGCTTGGCCACGGGCTGGCCGTTGCAGCGCGTCATCTTGATCACGACCTGCAGCGGCTCGCAGCCCAGGTCGTTAGTGAGGTTGGTGCCGATCCCGAAGGCCAGCTGGCAGCGCCCGCGGAACTGCTGGTACAGCTCGATGGTGCGCGGCACCGTCAGGGCGTCGCTGAAGATCAGCGTCTTGGTCAGCGGATCGACCCGGTTGCGGCGGTAGTGGTCGAGCAGGCGCTCGCCCCAGGCGAACGGGTCGCCGCTGTCGTGGCGCGCGCCGTCGAAGAGCTTGCAGAAATACAGGTCGAAGTCGCGCAGGAAGGCGCTCATGCCGTACACGTCCGACAGCGCGATGCCCAGGTCGCCGCGGTACTCCTTGGCCCACATTTCGAAGCCGAAGATCTGGCTGTCGCGCAGGCGCGGGCCCAGCGCCTGGCAGGCCTGCAGGTACTCGTGCGCCATGGTGCCCAGGGGCGTCACGCCGAGCTTCATGGCATACAGCACGTTGCTCGTGCCGGCGAACTGCCCCGGCCCCGAAGGCGCGCCTGTCGTGCGGCGCTCCCCCGTGCCCAGGCGCGCGCACAGCACGCGCAGCACCTCTTCGTGCCAGGCGCGGCTGAAGCGGCGGCGCGTGCCGTAGTCGGCGATCTTGAGGTCGCCCAGGCCATCGGCCTGCAGCAGGGCGATCTTGGCGTCGAGCCGGCGGCGGCCTTCGGGAAAGTCGGGCACCTTCTGCGTGTTGCGGAAGTACACCTCGTTCACGATGGCCAGCACCGGCACCTCGAACAGGATGGTGTGCAGCCACGGCCCGGTGATGGTGATGTCGATCTCGCCCGAGGGCAGCGGGCTGACGGTGATGTACTTTTCGTTGAGCCGGAAGAGCCCGAGAAAGTCCACGAAGTCGCTCTTGATGAAGCGCATGGACCGCAGGTAGGCCAGCTCGGCATCCTGGAAATGCAGGCTGCACAGCGAGCGGATCTCCTCGCGGATCTCGTTGACGAAAGGCACCAGCTGAACGCCGGGGTTGCGGCAGCGAAAGCGGTACTCCACCTGCGCGCCGGGAAACTGGTGCAGCACCACCTGCATCATGGTGAACTTGTAGAGATCGGTGTCGAGCAGGCTGGTGATGATCATGGGTGGAAGCGGCCGCGGCGGGCCGGCTGGGCATCTGCAGTGAACGGCAGCGGCGCACCGTCGCATGGCATTGTGTCATCAAGGGCGCCCCATTGCCGGGCACCACACTGGTCCGGATCTTGCACCGCACCGCTGCCGCCGCCCTGCATGCATCCCGCAGAGCACGCGCTCGTGTCCACCCGCTTCGCCGCCGATCGCATCTCGCACATGTCGCACGGCGGAATGGGGCCGGTCCGAACGGGCCCGCGCAGCGCGTATGCTCGATGCGCCGCAGAGACGACGGCACTTCCTTCCTCAAGAACAAAGGTATTTTTCCAATGCGCCATTCCCGCCCGCCCATCACACCCTCCACCACGCGCCCTGTGTGGCGCTACACCGCCACGCTGACGGCCGCCCTGCTGGTCCTTGCCGGCTGCGGCGGTGGCGGGGGTGGCAGTGGCAGCGCTTCGGCCCCTGGACAGGACTCGGCCTGCGCGGTCGTCAGCGATGGCGGCTCCGTCACGGTCGGCTCCGGCCTGCCCGGCGATCCCGCAGCTCCGGAGCCCGCCTCCGGCTACAAGGTCGGCAAGACCGCGGTCTATGCCAAACAATACATGGTGAGCACGGCCAATCCGCTGGCCTCGCGCGCGGGTTGCGAAGTGCTGCGCCAGGGCGGCTCCGCGGTCGATGCGGCCGTGGCGGTGCAGATGGTGCTGGGCCTGGTCGAGCCGCAATCGTCGGGCCTGGGCGGCGGCGCGTTCATGCTGCATTACGACGCAGCGGCCAAGAAAGTGCAGGCCTATGACGGCCGGGAAACGGCCCCCGCGGCCGCGACGGAAAACTACCTGCGCTGGGTGAGCGACAGTGACCGCACCCTGCCCCAGCCCGGCGGCGCGCGCGCCAGCGGTCGCTCCATCGGCACGCCCGGCGCCGTGCGCATGCTGGAGATGGCCTACCAGGACCATGGCAAGCTCAAGTGGAGCGAGCTGTTCCAGCCCGCGGTCAAGCTGGCCTCGGACGGCTTCCAGATCAGCGGCCGCATGGCCAGCGCCATCGCTGGTGCCACCACGGGCCTCTCGCGCGACCCCGAGGCCGTCGCCTACTTCTTCAATGCCGACGGCACGCCCAAGGGCCTGGGCACGCTGATCAAGAACCCCGCCTACGCCACCACGCTGAACACCATCGCCAGCGGCGGCGCCGATGCGTTCTACACCGGTCCCGTGGCGCAAGGCATCGTGAACAAGATCAAGGTCACCAGCGGCGGCACGCCCACCGTGGCGATCACCCCCGGCCTGACCGAGATGAGCGACCTGGCCAACTACCGCGCCAAGCGCCGCGACCCGGTCTGCACGACCTACCGCGACTACTGGGTGTGCGGCATGTCGCCACCGTCCTCCGGCGGCATCGCCGTGGCGTCGGCGCTCGGCATCCTGGAGAACTTCAACCTCGCGAACTACAAGCCCACGGCCATCGACATCGAAGGCGGCAAGCCTTCGGTGATGGGCGTGCACCTGGTGAGCGAGGCCGAGCGCCTGGCCTATGCCGACCGCGACAAGTACATCGCCGACACCGACTTCGTGTCGCTGCCCGGCGGCTCGCCCGCGGCCATGCTGGACAAGACCTACCTGCGCAACCGCGCGGGCCTGATCAGCATGACCAAGAGCATGGGCACGGCCGTGGCCGGCGACCTGAGCAACAAGCCTGCCGGCGTGAGCCTGATCGACGAGAAGGGCACGACGCACTTCACCATCGTGGACAAGCAGGGCAATGCCGTGGTGATGACCACGACGGTGGAAGCCGGCATGGGTTCGTTCCACATGACGCAGGGCTTCTTGCTGAACAACCAGCTGACCGACTTCTCGGCCACGCCGACCGACAGCACCGGCGCCGTGGTGGCGAACCGCGTCGAAGCCGGCAAGCGTCCCCGCAGCTCGATGGCACCCACGCTGGTGTTCAAGAAGACCGCGGACGGCCGCATGGGCGACTTCCTGATGGGCACGGGCTCGCCCGGTGGCGGCACCATCATCCAGTACGTGGTGAAGACGGTCGTCGGCGCGCTCGACTGGGGCCTGGATGCGCAGCAGGCCACCTCGCTGGTGGACTTCGGCGCCAGCAACAGCCCCACGACCTCGCTGGGCGGCGAACACCCGGCCATCGACAGCAGCAACGGCGGCAACAACGACCCGCTGATCACGGGCCTGCGGGCACTGGGCCACACGGTGTCCACCTCGGCGCAGTCGAGCGGCACGAGCACCATCATCCGCGTGCAGCGCAACGGCGAGAGCGTGCTGCAGGGCGGTGCCGATCCCCGCCGCGAAGGCGTGGTGCTGGGCGATACCTACAAGCCCTGACCGTGCATTGAAGCACCAGGCGGCCCGGCCGAAGGGCTGCCGCCTGCCGCGCCCCCTTCCGAAAGCACCGATCGCGCGAGCGCTCCGGTGCTTTTTTCATGGAAGGGGCCGGGTCAGGTGCCGACTGCGATGCGCAGGGGTGCGAGGGCGTCCAGCAGCGCCTGCGGCAAGGCCCGGGGCCGGCGGTCCTCGCGGCCGACGTACACGTGCACGAAGTGCCCGCCCGCCGCCGACTCGGGCGCGCCCTCGGCGAACAGCCCGACTTCGTAGCGCACGCTGGAGCGGCCCACGTGCGCCACGCGGATGCCCGCCTCCACCGTCTGGGGAAAAGCGAGCGGCGCGAAATAATGGCACTGGGTTTCGACCACCAGGCCGATCGTCTCGCCCGCATGGATATCCAGGGCACCGCGCTCAATCAGATAGGCATTCACCGCGGTATCGAACCAGCTGTAATACACGACATTATTGACATGGCCGTACGCGTCGTTATCCGCCCATCGGGTGGTAATCGTGCGGAACACGGAATACGCGGAGCGCGGCTCCGGCAGGCGGCGGGACGGCGTGGAAACGTTGGGTGCATTCATGGCGGCAAATTCTGCCAGTGGAGGCGCCCCCTTTGATGTGCCTCAGGCGACGGGCATTTTTGGTTATGCACTCTAATCATGTTGCAACGCAGCAAAATCGCTTGATTCCTGAACCCAACCGCCTAGAATCCGTCCCATGCTGCACTGCAACATGACTCTCAGGTCACGACAGCGCAGATGTCTCAACCATCCGTCCCTCAAGGACTCATCAATAGGAGATACACCATGTCGCTGACCCCGGAACAACTCATCGCATCCCACAAGGCCCACCTCGAAACCCTGTTCGGCCTGACCAACAAGGCATTCGAAGGCGTCGAAAAGCTGGTCGAACTGAACGTCACCGCCTCCCGCGCTGCCCTGGCCGAAGTCGCCACGCACACGCAAGCCGTGCTGAGCGCCAAGGATGCGCAAGAACTGCTGTCCCTGCAAGCCAGCCTGTTCCAGCCCCTGGCAGAAAAGACCGCTGCCTACAACCGCCACCTGTACGACATCGCCTCGAGCACCAGCGCCGAATTCGGCCGCACGTTCGAAGCCCAGGCGTCCGAAGTGCAGCGCAACTTCAGCAACCTGGTGGACAGCGCCGCCAAGAATGCACCCGCCGGTTCGGAAACCAGCGTGGCCGTGTTCAAGAGCGCCGTCTCTGCCGCCAACAACGCCTTCGAATCCGTTCAAAAGGCCGTGAAGCAAGCCAGCGATGTCGCTGAAGCCAACTTCAACGCCGTGGCCAACACCGCTGCCAACGCCGCCGCCAAGTCGGCCGCCGCCGTGCAGCAGCGCAAGCGCTAAAACCCGTTGTCTCCTTGGATCTCTCGAAACCGGGTTTCAGGGATCCAATTCAAGCCCGGTCTTGCGACCGGGCTTTTTTTATGGGCGCGCGGCGCTTGGAGTGGCCGCGGGCCGGGCGGGACCACCGCGATAAGACCTCTGGTTCAGCAGGTCTTGTTTAAGAATCATTCTCGTTCGACCTATCATCGCCCGGTTTCCAACCTCCAGAGAAGAGACCCTCTCCATGCAGAAGTCCATGAAAGCCGTTTTGGCGGCCTGCCTTTTGGCCGCCGCTGGCGCCGCCTCCGCCCAGGACCAGGTCGTCAACCTGTACTCCGCCCGCCACTACGCCACCGATGAAGCGCTGTACACCGGCTTCACCAAGGCCACCGGCATCAAGGTGAACCGCGTGGACGCCGACGACGCCGGCATCATGGCCCGCCTGAAGGCCGAAGGCACCGCCTCCCCGGCCGACGTGATCCTGCTGGTGGACGCCGCCCGCCTGTACCGCGGCGAGGTCGATGGCCTGTTCCTGCCCATCCGCTCCAAGGTGCTGGAAGACACGATCCCCTCCAACCTGCGCGCCAAGCCCGCGGCCGACGGCGGCATCGCCTGGTTCGGCCTGTCCACCCGCGCCCGCGTGATCGTCTACAACAAGGACAAGGTCAGCAAGGAAGACGTGGACACCTATGAAGAGCTGGGCGACCCGAAGAACAAGGGCAAGATCTGCATCCGCTCCGGCTCGCACCCCTACAACCTGAGCCTGTTCGGCGCCGTGACCGAGCACATGGGCGAGCAGAAGGCCGAGGCCTGGCTCAAGGGCGTGGCCGGCAACCTGGCGCGTCCTCCGAAGGGCGGCGACACCGACCAGATCAAGGCCGTGGCGTCCGGCGAGTGCGACATCGCCGTGACCAACAGCTACTACCTGGCCCGCATCCTGCGTTCGGAAAAGCCCGAGGACAAAACCATCGCCAGCAAGGTGTCGGTGGTGTTCCCCAACCAGCAGTCGTGGGGCACGCACATGAACATCGCCGGTGGCGCCGTGGCGCGCAACACCAAGAACCAGGCCAACGCGGTCAAGTTCCTGGAATACCTGGCCAGCCCCGAGGCGCAGAACTACTTCGCCAACGGCAACAACGAATGGCCCGCCGCCAAGGGCGTGGACCCGGGCAATCCGGCCCTGAAAGCCATGACGGACGGCAAGCCCTTCAAGAGCGAGACCATCCCGATCAGCGCGGTGGGCGAGCACATGACCAAAGTGCAGCAGATGCTGGACCGCGTGAACTTCCAGTAAGCCACGCACCGTCCTTTCCTTGCACCAAGAGCCCGGCATGCCGGGCTTTTTCACGCCCGCGGCTTCGGCCATAATTGACGTTTACGTTAACGTCATATCGAGGAGACATCCCCCATGGAAATCCAAGGCAAGGTATTCATCGTCACCGGCGGCGCGTCGGGGTTGGGCGAAGGCACGGCACGCCGGCTGGCTGCGCAGGGCGGCAAGATCGTCATCGCCGACCTGCAGGCGGACCGGGGCGAAGCGGTCGCCCGCGACATCGGCGGCGCCTTCGTGAAGTGCGACGTGAGCCAGGAAGCCGATGGACAGGCCGTGGTGGCGAAGGCCGTCTCCCTGGGCAAGCTGATGGGCCTGGTCAACTGCGCGGGCATCGCCCCGGCCGAGAAGACCGTGGGCAAGAACGGCGCGCACGCCCTGCCCCTGTTCGCCAAGGCGGTCACCGTGAACCTGATCGGCAGCTTCAACATGATCCGCCTGGCTGCCGATGCCATGGCCAGGAACGAGGCGGAGGCCACCGGCGAGCGCGGCGTGCTCATCTCCACGGCCAGCGTGGCGGCCTACGACGGGCAGATCGGCCAGGCGGCCTATGCCGCATCGAAGGGCGGCATCGTGGGCATGACGCTGCCGATCGCGCGCGACCTGGCGCGCAACGGCATCCGCAACATGACCATCGCGCCCGGCATCTTCGGCACGCCCATGCTGTTCGGCATGCCGCAGGAAGTGCAGGACGCGCTGGCCGCGGGCGTGCCCTTCCCGAGCCGCCTGGGCACGCCCGAAGACTATGCGCGCCTGGTGCAGCACATTTTCGAGAACGACATGCTCAACGGCGAGGTGATCCGCCTGGACGGCGCGATCCGCCTGGCACCACGCTGAGCGCGATTGCTATTTAATCGATAGCAGAATGCCCTAGTGGAATCTGTGCTGGCGGCCTGTTTCATCCAAAGCGCCTCTGCCGCCAGCGCCGCCCTCGCCTGCCGATCCGCACGTGCCGGCAGGCCCGCGGCGGCTCATCCCCGCAGCTGTTCGCGCAGCCGCTGGCCGATGTCCGGCCGGGCCAGGAACGGATCGGGCGGGTTCTCCATCCGCACGATGTTCTCCATGCGGCTTTGCACGTTGCCCAGCGCCTGCGGGTGGCTGAAGATGTAGAACTGCCCGGCACCCACCGCGTCGAACACGCGCTGGGCCACCTCGGCCGCCGTCACCTTGCCGCTGCTGACAGCCTTGTCGGTCATGGCCTGGCCGATCAGCTGGCTCTTGGTGGGCTGCGCCGCGGTCGCCACATCCGGGCGGTTGCGTTCGCTGCGGGTGATGCCCGTGGGCACGAAGTAAGGGCACAGCACGCTGGCGCCGATCTGGTCGGTGACGAGGGCCAGGTCCTGGTACAGCGTTTCGGACAGGCTCACCACCGCGTGCTTGCTCACGTTGTAGATGCCCATGTTGGGCGCGTTGAGCAGGCCGGCCATGCTGGCCGTGTTGACGATGTGGCCGCGCCACTGCGGGTCCTGCGCCGCGGCGGCCAGCATCATGGGCGTGAACAGGCGCACGCCGTGCACCACGCCCATCAGGTTCACGCCCATCACCCAGTCCCAGTCCTGAACGCTGCTTTCCCAGATCAGTCCGCCCGCACCCACGCCTGCGTTGTTGAACACGAGGTGCGGCGCGCCGAAGCGCTGCTGCACGTCGGCGGCCAACTGCGCCATCTGCGCGGCGTCGGCCACGTCCACGCGCCGGGCCAGCACGGCGGCGCCTGCGGCCTGCAGCTCGGCCGCGGCGGCATCGAGCGCGTCCTGCTGCACGTCCACCAGCACGAGGTTCATGCCCCGCTGTGCGCCGATGCGCGCGCATTCGAGGCCGAAGCCCGATCCCGCGCCGGTCAGTACCGCCGTCTTGCCCTGGAACGATTCGATCATGCCGATGTCTCCGTTTTCTTGAGTACGTAGCCGATGCGTGGGAAATGCACGTGCAGCGCCCCCGCCCGCGCGTCGGTGCGGGCCAGCGTGTAGCGCGTGCGCGTGGCCGCCACGAGCGTGCCCTCGGTCGGCTCGGTGCCGAAGGTCTCGGCGGCGATGGTGACGGCGCTGCCCAGGGGAATGCCGTGCTCGTCCTGGAACGGCTCGGCCGGCAGCGGCAGGGGCTCGGCCGCCGCGGCCACGGCGATCGCGTCCTGCGCGTTGAATTTCTCCATGCGGCCGTGGCCCAGGGCGGCGATGCGGTCCATCCACTCGGTGACCGCCGGCGTGGCGGCAAAAATCTCGGCCATCACCGGCACGCAGGTGCGCGTGAACCACAGCGGGTGGTAGGCGGCGAAGTCGGCCACGCACGGCTCGGCGCCGAACAGGAACTCATGCTCCTCGGCCATGTGTGCGATGCGGCGCAGGTAGGAGCGGTAGGCCGCCGTGGCATCGTGCGGGCGCAGGCGGTTCATGCCGGCGCTCATGGCTTTGCGGTCCTCGCCGAAGGCCTGGGCGGCCGCGGGCGGCAGGTTGGCGAACAGCACGGCCGCGCCGCGCGGCTGCAGGTTGTAGGCCATGGCGGCCCAGAACAGCGTGGTGTCGGCCCACTGCGCGAACACCCGCGAGACGCCCTTGAGGTGCGGCGGGTACAGCACCGGCTCGGGCTGGGCGTGCTCCAGCACGTCGCAGATCAGCGCGGTGTCGCAGTAGATGTCGGCCCCCACCTGCAGGAAGGGCGTGCGGCGGTAGCCGCCCGTGAGCGCCAGCACGTCGGGCTTGGGCGCGACGCTGGGCACGATGACCGACTTCCAGGCCAGTTGCTTGAAGCCCAGCACCGCGCGGATCTTTTCGGAGAACGGCGACGAGGGGTAGTGGTGAAGGATCAGCGCGGACATGAACGATCTCCTGGCCAGTGGCTGCTGCTGCTGCGTGCGGGCCGCCGGGCCCTCAGGCGGGGCTCCACAGCATTTCGATGTGGGGGATGTTGTCTTCGAGGTACTCCGCCGAGACGGCCACGAAGCCCATCTCGCCGTAGAAGCGCTGCAGATGCGCCTGCGCGCTGATGCGCACCGCACGGTCCGGCCAGGTGGCCTGCGCGCGCGCCAGGCCCTCGCGCACCAGGGCCCAGCCCATGCCGGTGCCCCGTGCCTCGGGCGCGACCACCACGCGGCCGATGGAGGGCTCCACGTAGTTCACGCCCGGATCGGTCAGCCGCAGGTAGGCCTGCAGGTCGCCCGCGCCGCCGCGGCCCAGCAGGTGCCAGGCGGTCTTGTCGGCTTCGTCGGGGTCTTGGTAGGGGCCCTGCTCCAGGATGAACACGCGGCAGCGCAGCGCCAGCGCATCGTGCAGCGCGTGCACGCCCATGTCGTCGAAGCGGGCCCAGGTCCAGTGCAGCGCCATCGTCAGACGAGCTTGACGAGCTGCTTGCCGAAGTTCTTGCCCTTGAGCAGGCCCAGGAAGGCCTCGGGCGCCGCGGCCAGGCCCTCGGCGATGGTCTCGCGCGGGCGCAGTTTGCCGGAGCCGACCAGCGTGCCCAGTTCCTTGAGCGCCTCGGGCCAGATTTCCATGTGCTCGCTCACGATGAAGCCTTCGATCTTCATGCGGTTCACCAGGATCAGCGCGGGGTTCTGCAGCGGCAGCGGCTGGCCGTCGTAGCCGGCAATCATGCCGCACACGGCCACGCGGGCGAAGGCGTTGGCGCGCAGCAGCACGGCGTCGAGGATGTAGCCGCCCACGTTCTCGAAGTGGCCGTCGATGCCGTCCGGGCAGGCTTCCTTCAAGGCCTTGGACATGGCCTTGAGGTCGCCGTGCTCGCGGTGGTCGATGCAGGCGTCGAAGCCCAGTTCCTCGGTCGCGTACTTGCACTTTTCGGGGCCGCCGGCAATGCCGACCACGCGGCAGCCGCGGGCCTTGGCCAGCGCGGCGAAGGCACTGCCCACCGCGCCGGTGGCCGCGCTCACCACCACCGTTTCACCGGCCTTGGGCGCGATGATCTTCACCAGGCCGTACCAGGCGGTCACGCCCGGCATGCCCACGGCACCCAGGTAGTGCGACAGCGGCACGTGGGTGGTATCGACCTTGCGCAGCATGCCAGGGGCGTTGCCGTCGACCACGCTGTACTGCTGCCAGCCGCCCATGCCGACGACCTTGTCGCCCACGGCGAACTTCGGGTGGCGGCTTTCCGCCACCTCGCCCACCGTGCCGCCGATCATCACCTCGCCCAGCGGCTGGCTGGCCGCGTAGCTCTTGCTGTCGTTCATGCGGCCGCGCATGTACGGGTCCAGGCTGAGGTAGTGGTGGCGCACCAGCACCTCGCCGTCCTTCAGGGCCGGCGTGTCGGTGGTCACCCGCTTGAAGTTGCTGGTGGCGGCTTCGCCCTGGGGGCGGTTGTCGAGCAGGATCTGTTCGTTGCTGGGCATGTTGGACTCCTTAGGTTGACTATTTTTTTGATAGCAGCATGCCGGCGTTTTCATTGCGCTGGCAGGCGATAGGGCTCGGAACCCTGGCGGGCTGGCGGCGGGTGGGTCAATCGGTGGGCAGTGCGCCCTCCGTGGCGCCCGCGCCTTCGGGCGCGCCGGGCGTAGCGGGCTTGCGCCGCACGTACTTGAAGGTGCCGGTGGCATGGCAGCACACGCGGCCTTCCGCATCGGTGACCGTGCCTTCGGTGAAGGCCATGGACACGGTGCGGTGGATGAGCCGCCCCCGCGCCACCAGCGGGCCGCGCGCGGGCTGCATGAAGCTGGTCTTCATCTCGATGGTGACGACCCCGAAGTCGGGCGTATCGCTGCGTGCCGCCGTGGCCATGGCCACGTCCAGCAGCGTCATGGAGGCGCCGCCGTGCGTGACGTCGAACGAGTTCATGTGCTCCGGCCGCGCTTCATAGTGCAGCTCGGACGCGCCGCCCTTCATGTGGTGCAGCGTGAAGCCCAGCTCATCGACAAAAGGAATTTCGACACCAAAACTCAGCACAGGGCACTCCAGGAATTGAGGGAAGCGACGAGCATAGCCACCGCGTGGCCCGCCGCAGGCAAAGTCATCCAGACGCGGAAGCTCAGCCTCCGGTGACGATGCTTACGCCGCCGTCCACGGCCAGCCACTGGCCGGTGATGTGCTTGCCGGCATCGCTGGCATACAGCACGCACAGGCCCTTCAGGTCTTCGTCGTCGCCCAGCCGTCCGAGCGGCGCATGGTTGGCGAGCTTTTCCTCGCCCATGGCCTTCAGGGTGCCCACCGTCATCCGGCTCGGGAAGAAGCCGGGGCAGATGGCGTTCACGCGAAGGTTGTACTTGCCCCACTCGGCGGCCAGCGCACGGGTGAAGTTGATCACGGCGCCCTTGGAGGTGTTGTAAGCGATGGTGTTCATGCCGCTGGGGTTGCCGCCCAGGCCGGCGATGGAGGCCACATTGATGATGCTGCCGCTGCGTCGCCCGATCATGCTGCGCTTGGCGATCTGCTGGCTCAGGATGAAGTAGCCGCGCACGTTCAGGTTCATCACCTTGTCCCAGGCCTCCACCGGGTGGTCCTCGGCCGGGGCGCCCCAGGCGGCGCCGGCGTTGTTGACGAGGATGTCCACATCGCCCACGCGCTGCAGCGTCTCGTCGGCCAGGCGGCGGATGTCGGTCTCCTGCGCGCAGTCGGCGGCAATCCAGCGCGTGTCGACGCCGGCCTGCTGCAAGGTGGCCGTGGCCTCCTCCAGGTCGGACGCCTTGCGCGAGCTGAGCACGATGCGCGCGCCGGCCTCGCCCAGCGCCTGCGCCAGCTGCAGCCCCAGCCCGCGCGAGCCGCCGGTGACCAGCGCGGTCTTGCCGGAGAGGTCGAACAGTTGTTGGATGGTGCGGGTCATGTCGGGGTCTCCTCGTTGGTGGTGATGGGGGGTCGGCGCGGCCTGCCTGAACGTTGCCCGATCCGCGCGGCGCCGGTGCATTGTGCTGCGGACCGGGCCCCGGCGGTGTCCCGGGAGCGATGGCCGGGCACGGTCAGAACGCGTCTTCCGGCAGGCTGGCGCAGGTGCCGTCGCGCGTGCGCACCACGTTCAGCCAGGCGCCGATCTTGGGCAGCTCGTAATGAAAGAAGTAGCGCGCCGCGCCCAGGCGGCCCACGCTCGCTGGCGCGGCCTGCGCGGCATCGGCGCGCAGCGTGGCCAGGGCCACGTCCAGCCACACCCAGGCCAGCACCGTGTGGCCGAAGGCCTGCATGTAGGGCACGGCGTTGGCGAGCGCCTCGGTGGGCTCGCCCGTCGCCCAGGCGGCCTTGGTGGCCGCGCCCACCTGCTGCAGCGCCTGGGCCAGCGCGTTGGCGTGCGCCGCCAGCGCGGGCTGCTGGATGGCCTGCTCCACGGTGGCGTTGATGCGCGCGGCCAGCAGCTGCAGGCCCCGGCCGTTTTCCATCAGCACCTTGCGGCCCAGCAGGTCCAGCGCCTGGATGCCGTGCGTGCCCTCGTGGATCATGTTCAGCCGGTTGTCGCGCCAGTACTGCTCCACGGGAAAGTCGCGCGTGTAGCCGTAGCCGCCGTGGATCTGGATGGCGAGCGAATTGGCCTCCAGGCACCACTCGCTGGGCCAGCTCTTGGCAATCGGCGTCAGCACCTCCAGCAGCAGCCGCGCCTCGTCGGCGTCGGGCGAGGTGCCGGTGTGCTGCTCGTCCACCAGGCGCGCGCAATACAGGTTGAGCGCCAGCGCGCCCTCGCCGTAGCTCTTTTGCGCCAGCAGCATGCGCTTGATGTCGGCATGCTCGATCAGGCGCACCTGGGGGGCGCTCGCGTCCTTGCCGGCCTTGCCCAGCAGACGTCCCTGCGGCCGGTTCTTCGCATAGTCCAGGCTGGCGTGGTAGCCGGCCAGGCCCAGCATGGTCGCGGCCATGCCGATGGCGATGCGCGCCTCGTTCATCATGTGGAACATGCACTTCAGGCCTTCGCCCGGCTGCCCCACCAAGTAGCCGATGGCGCCCGCGCGCCCCTCGACGGGGTAGCGCCCCTCGCCGAAGTTGAGCAGCGTGTTCGTCGTGCCGCGCCAGCCCAGCTTGTGGTTGAGCCCCGCCAGCGCCACATCGTTGCGCACGCCCGTGAGCTGTCCCTGTGCATCGACGAGCCGCTTGGGCACGATGAACAGCGAGATGCCCCGCGTACCCGGCACCAGCTTGCCGTCCGGCCCGGGGATCTTGGCCAGCACCAGGTGCACGATGTTCTCGGTCAGCTCGTGGTCGCCGGAGGAGATCCACATCTTGTTGCCGGTGAGGCGGTAGCGCGGGCCCAGCGCGTCCTGCTGCCAGGCATCGCCGCCACCATCGCCGTCCGCGTCCGGCACGGCGCGCGTGGCCACGTCCGAGAGGGACGAGCCCGCCTGCGGCTCCGACAGGCACATGGTGCCGGCCCAGCGGCCGTTGAATTCGTTGTGCGCGAACACCTGCTGCTGCGCCGGCGTGCCGTGCGCCATCAGCAGGTTGGCGTTGCCCGAGGTGAGCAGGTTGGAGCCGATGCTGACCGACGCCGCGGCGAAGAAGCTGTTGGCCGCCGCCTCCACCGTGTAGGGCAGCTGCATGCCGCCCAGCTCGTAGTCCTGCGCGGCGCCCAGCAGGCCCGATTCGGCATAGGCGCGGCGCGCCTCGTGAGTGGCCTGCGGCAGGATCACCTTCTCGCCGTCGAAGCGCGGCTCCTCGGTGTCCACCAGGCGGTTGAACGGCGCGTATTTTTCGCGGGCGATGCGCTCGCAGGTGTCCAGCACCGCATCGAAGGTTTCGCGCGAATGGTCGGCAAAGCGCTCGCGCGCCTGCAGCGCGGGAGCGTCCAGCCAGTCGTAGAGCAAGAAATCAACCGTGGTGCGCAGGCTCATGATGGGGCATCGAATAAGGCTTCACCGCAATGAATGCGGCGGCATACAGCTACAAAAACAATAGCAAACAACCACCACCGGCGTTCAGCCGGCCGGGGCCGGCGGCGAAGGCGCGGCATGCGTCGGCAGGGCCACGATGGTGCCCTGGGCGATGGCGCAGAGCTTTTCCACCCCGCCCTGCACCGCGAACACGTCGCAGCGGCAGACCGCCTGCGACGTCCCGGCATGCACGGCCTGGGCGCGCGCCACCAGGCGCTCGCCCACGGCGGGCCGCACGTAGTTGATCTTGAACTCCGAGGTGACCACCGGCACCCGCAGCGCCGAGCCACCCGCGTAGGTGAGCGCGTTGTCGGCCAGGTAGCTCACCGCCCCGCCGTGCACGAAGCCGTGCTGCTGGCGGATCTGCTCGGTGATGGGCAGGTGCAGCTCGCACCCGCCCGGGGCGAACGCATGCAGTTCGGCACCCAGCAGCACGCTGAAGGGCTGCGCCGCCAGCACCTCGCGGCCCATGGCCAGGAAGGCCTCGGGCGGCATGGTGACGGGTGGCGCGGCCATGGGCGTACCCCTTGCGGTTACAGCACTTCGAAGATGCCGGCCGCGCCCATGCCGCCGCCGATGCACATGGTCACCGCCACGCGCTTGGCGCCGCGGCGCTTGCCTTCGATGAGCGCATGGCCCGTGAGGCGCTGGCCGCTCACGCCGTAGGGGTGGCCCAGGGCGATGGCGCCGCCGTTCACGTTCAGGCGGTCGGCGGGAATGCCCAGCTTGTCGCGGCAGTACAGCACCTGCACGGCGAAGGCCTCGTTCAGCTCCCACAGGTCGATGTCGTTCACCGTGAGGCCCAGCTTCTTGAGCACCTTGGGCACGGCGAACACGGGGCCGATACCCATCTCGTCGGGCTCGCAGCCCGCCACCGCGAAGCCCAGGAAGCGGCCCAGGGGCTTCAGGCCCTCGCGGCTGGCGTAGTCCTCGCTCACCAGCACGCAGGCGCCGGCACCGTCGGAGAACTGGCTGGCATTGCCGGCCGAGATCACGCCGCCGGGCATGGCCGGGCGGATGCCGCTGATGCCTTCCTTGGTGGTGCCTTCGCGCGTGCCTTCGTCCTTGCTGACTGTGACTTGCTGGGTGATGAGGCCGCGCACCTTGTCGGCCACGCCGGCCGTCACGGTGATGGGGGCGATCTCGTCGTCGAACAAGCCCGCGGCCTGCGCGGCGCAGGCCTTTTGCTGGCTGGCGGCGCCGTATTCGTCCATGGCGTCGCGGCCGATGCCATAGCGCTTGGCGACCTGCTCGGCGGTCTCCAGCATGCTCCAGTAGATCTCGGGCTTGGCCTTGGCCAGTGCCAGGTCGCGCAGCATGTGCAGGTTCATCTCCTGCTGCACGCAGGAGATGCTCTCCACGCCGCCGGCCACATACACGTCGGCCTCGCCGGCGATGATGCGCTGCGCCGCCAGGGCGATGGTCTGCAGGCCCGACGAGCAAAAGCGGTTCACCGTCACGCCCGACACGCTGACCGGCAGGCCGGCGCGCAGCGCGATCTGGCGCGCGATGTTGGCGCCGGTGGCGCCCTCGGGGTTGGCGCAACCCATGATGACGTCTTCCACTTGCGCGCCGTCGATGCCGGCGCGCGCGATGGCGTGCTGCACGGCATGGCCGCCCAGCGTGGCGCCGTGGGTCATGTTGAACGAGCCCTTCCAGCTCTTGGCGAGCGGCGTGCGGGCGGTGGAAACGATCACTGCGGAGGTCATGTGCAATTCCTTGGGATTCGGGGGGACACGTGCGGTGCGGTCGGTCGGGTCAGGAGAAGGCCTTGCCTTCCGCGGCGAGCCGGGCCAGCAGCGGCGCGGGCTCCCAGAACTTCGCGTCGTCCAGCGGGTTCTGCGCGAAGCGCTTCATGGCCTGCACCACGTTGAACAGGCCCACCTCGTTGGCGTAGTGCATGGGGCCGCCGCGGTGGATCGGAAAGCCGTAGCCGGTGAGGTACACCATGTCGATGTCGCCCGACTTGCCGGCGATGCCGTCCTCCAGGATGTGCGCGCCTTCGTTCACCAGCGAGAACACCAGGCGCTGCACGATCTCTTCGTCCGAGATCTTGCGCGGCGTGATGCCCAGGCTCTTGCGGTGGTCCTCGATCATGCGGTTGACCACCTCGCTCGGGATCGCATCGCGCTTGCCGGCCTGGTAGTCGTACCAACCCGCGCCGGTCTTCTGGCCGTAGCGGCCCATCTCGCACAGCAGGTCAGCGGTCTTGCTGTACTTCATGTCCGGCTTTTCCTGGTAGCGGCGCTTGCGGATCGCCCAGCCGATGTCGTTGCCGGCCAGGTCGCCCATGCGGAACGGGCCCATGGCGAAGCCGAACTTCTCCACCGCCTTGTCCACCTGCTGCGGCGTGGCGCCCTCCTCGATCAGGAAGCCCGCCTGGCGGCTGTACTGCTCGATCATGCGGTTGCCGATGAAGCCGTCGCACACGCCCGAGACCACGGCGGTCTTCTTGATCTTCTTGGCCAGGGCCATCACCGTGGCCAGCACGTCCTTGGCCGTGGCCTGGCCGCGCACCACTTCCAGCAGCTTCATCACGTTGGCAGGGCTGAAGAAGTGCATGCCCACCACGTCCTGCGGGCGCTTCGTGAAGCCGGCGATCTTGTCCACGTCCAGCGTGGAGGTGTTGGACGCCAGGATCGCACCGGGCTTGGCCACGGCATCGAGCTGCTTGAACACGGTCTCCTTCACGCCCAGCTCTTCGAACACCGCTTCGATGATGAGGTCGGCGTCCTTGAGGTCGGCGTAGTCCAGCGTGGTGGCGAGCAGCCCCATGCGCTGCTGGTACTTGTCTTCCTTGAGCTTGCCCTTCTTGACCTGCGACTCGTAGTTCTTCTTGATCGTGGCGATGCCGCGGTCCAGCGCCTCCTGCTTGGTCTCCAGAATCGTCACGGGAATGCCGGCGTTCAGGAAGTTCATGGCGATGCCGCCGCCCATGGTGCCGGCGCCGATCACACCGACCTTCTGGATGTCGCGCTTCGGGGTGCTGGAGGGCACGTCGGAGATCTTGCTTGCGGCACGCTCGGCCATGAACAGGTGGCGCAGCGCGCGGGACTCGGGCGTCCACATCAGGTTGATGAACAGCTCGCGCTCGTAGGCGATGCCATCGGCGAACTTGCGCTTGGTGGCGGCCTCGACGGCGTCCACGCATTTTTCAGGCGCCGGGAAGTTCTTGGCCATGCCCTTGACCATGTTGCGCGCGAACTGGAAGTACGCATCGCCCTCGGGGTGCTTGCACGGCAGGTTGCGCACCAGCGGCAGGGGGCGCACGTCGGCCACGCTCTTAGCAAAGGCCAGGGCCTCGGCAGCCAGCGCTTCGGGCGAGGCCACCAGCTTGTCGAACAGCTTCTGGCCGGGGATGGAGCCGATCAGCTCGCTCTTGACCGTCTCGCCGCTCACGATCATGTTGAGCGCGGCCTCCACGCCCAGCACGCGCGGCAGGCGCTGCGTGCCGCCGGCGCCGGGCAGCAGGCCCAGCTTGACCTCGGGCAGAGCCACGCTGCAGCCCGGCGCGGCGATGCGGTAGTGGCACCCCAGCGCCAGCTCCAGCCCGCCGCCCATGCACACCGAATGGATGGCCGCCACCACGGGCTTGGCCGAGTTCTCCACCGCCAGGATCACCGATTGCAGGTTGGGCTCCTGCAGCGCCTTGTCGGTGCCGAACTCCTTGATGTCGGCCCCGCCGGAGAACGCCCCACCGGCGCCCGTGATGACGATGGCGCGGACGGCCGCGTCGGCGTTGGCACGCGCCAGCCCGTCGGCCACGCCCTGGCGGGTGGCATGGCCCAGGCCATTGACGGGGGGGTTGTCGAGCGTGATCACGGCCACATCGCCGTGGACTTGGTACTCAGCGGTCATGCGCTTGTTCCTCGGGTTTGAAAAGACAACGCTGCGGGCCTTGGCGGCTCTTTAGCGAACGATCGTGCTTTTCCATTCTAGGGGCCTTGCACGGCGGCCTGGTATCCACCGGTGTCCGCTCTGGGACACCCGCCGGCGCGGGGCTCGCACGCAAACGTCATATGCACGTCGGTTTTCCTTCGTTTCACCGTGCGGGGCGCGCCGGTAGCCTCGGCCGTTTTCCCGCACGCAGAGGATCCTCCCATGAGCGAATGGACACAGCACCTTCCCACCGCGGCGCGCGTCGCCACGCAGCACACGGCGCCGGCCGCCCCGGCCGCGCGCGGCGCAGCGGCCTCCAAGGCCCTGCCCGTGCAAGCCGCCGCGCGCCGGGCACCACGCCCCTGGAGCCCGCGCAGCCTGGCCCTGATTTCATGGCTGGCGCCGCTCGCCCTGGTGCTGGTGTGGGAGCTGTTCGCCCGCGCCGGCGCCCTGTCTCCCCAGGTGCTGCCCGCGCCCAGCCGCGTGGCGCAGACCGCGTGGCAGCTGGTGCTGCAGGGCCAGCTCATCAGCGACCTGGGCGTGAGCCTGCTGCGCGCGGCCACGGGCTTCGCCATCGGCGGCACCATCGGCTTCACGGTGGGCACGCTGGTGGGGTTCTCGCGGCTGGCCGAGGCCCTGCTGGACCGCAGCGTGCAGATGGTGCGCGCGGTGCCGTTCCTGGCCATGCTGCCGCTGGTCATCGTGTGGTTCGGCGTGGACGAGGCGGGCAAGATCTTTTTGGTGTCGCTGGGCGTGATGTTCCCCATCTACATCAACACCGTGCTGGGCATCCGGCAGGTGGACCCCAAGCTGGTGGAGGTGGGCCGGGTCAACGGCCTGTCCACCGCCGCGCTGATCCGCCGCATCGTGCTGCCGGGCGCCCTGCCCTCCATCCTGACGGGCGTGCGCTACGCGCTGGCCGTCGCCTGGCTGGCGCTGGTGATCGCCGAGACCATCGCGACCGAGGCCGGCATCGGCTTTCTGGCCATGGACGCGCGCGAGTTTTTGCGCACCGACGTGATCGTGCTCACCATCGTGGTCTATGCCGCCATCGGCGTGGCGTCGGACGCGGTGGCACGGGCGCTGGAGCGGCGGCTGCTGTCGTGGCACCCCAACTACGCCGCGCGGGGTGGCCGATGAGCGCGCCGCACGCCCCCACCACCGCCGTCGCCGTGCACGGCCTGCGCCGCCGCTACGGCGAGCGCACGGTGATCGACGGGCTCGATCTGGCCATCGCACGCGGCGAGTTCGTCGCCCTCCTGGGCGAGAGCGGCTGCGGCAAGACCACGCTGCTGCGCGCCTTGGCCGGCCTGGACACCATCGACGGCGGCCGCATCGACGGCCCGCCGCAACCGGCCGTGGTGTTCCAGGAACACCGCCTGCTGCCCTGGGAGCCGCTGTGGCGCAACGTGGCGCTGGGCCTGGAGGGCGACACCGCGCAAGCCCTGGCCCAGCAGGCCCTGGCCGAAGTGGGCCTGGGCGACCGGCTGCACGACTGGCCGCGCAACCTCTCGGGCGGACAGGCCCAGCGCGTGGCCCTGGCCCGCGCCCTGGTGCGCGAGCCGCGCCTGCTGCTGCTGGACGAACCATTCGCCGCGCTCGATGCCCTCACCCGCATCCGCATGCACGCCCTCGTCAAGGCCCTGGTGCGCCGCCACCAGCCCGGCGTGCTGCTCGTGACGCACGACGTGGACGAGGCCATCGCCCTGGCCGACCGCGTGCTGGTAATGCGCGAAGGCGCCATCGCCGGCGAACACGCCGTGCCGCCCGAGGCGCAGACCCTGCGCACCCACCCCGACGCCGTGGCGCTGCGCGAGGCCCTGCTGGCCGAGCTGGGCGTGGCCGCCGAGGCCTGAGGCCCCCGCACCGATTCCCGCCTTCCGAATGGCTTCCCGAATGACTTCTTCTTTCTCCCGCACCATGACCTCCGCCGTTTCGACCGACGCTTTCGACGCCCCCCACGCCCCATCGTCCTCCCGCCGCAGCTTCCTGCAGGCCGGCCTGCTGGCCGGCGGCCTGGCCGCGCTGCAGGCACCGGCCTTCGCCGCCAACCCGGCCGCGCGCAACACCGACACCGTGCGCCTGGCCTGGGGCCGCGGCGGCCTGCCCGGCCTGGCCAAGACGCGGGGCGCGTTCGAAAAGCGCCTGGCCCAGGACGCCATCAAGGTGCAATGGGTGGGCCCGTTTCCCAACCACGCACCGTCGCTGCAGGCGGTGACGGGCGGCAGCAGCGACTTCGGTTTCGGCGGCAGCACCACGCCCGCGCTGGCGGCCATGATCGCGGGCTCGCCGCTGGTGTTCACGCAGTTCGCCATCGTGGAGCCGCGCAGCACGGCCATCATCGCCAAGGACGGCTCGGGCATCGACAAGGTGCAGGACCTGGTGGGCAAGTCGGTGGCGGTCAACCGCTCGGGCCTGGGCGAATTCCTGCTCGTGGCCGCCCTGGAAAAGCACGGCATCGACCGCAGCAAGGTCAAGTTCGTGTACCTGAACCCGCCCGACGCCGGCCCCGCCTTCGCGCAGGGCAAGATCGACGCCTGGTCGATGTGGAGCCCGGGCGTGGACATCGCCCGCACCGAGTACAAGGCGCACGACGTGTTCTTCGAGGGGCGCGACCTCGACTTCCTGATCGACTTCAACTCCTACGTCACCCACCGGAAATTCGCCGAAGAGAACACCGCCATCGTGCACGCCGTCAACGCGGCCTACGCCGCCGAAGCCCAATGGGCCACGCAGAACGCGGCCGAGGCCGAGGCGCTCTACCAGCAGGACGCCAACTACAGCGACGCCGTGCGCGCCTCGCTGCTGCAGCTCAAGCGCCGCTGGGAGGTGCACGGCGTGAACGACGCGGCCTTCATCCAGAAATTCCAGAACGCCGCCGACTGGCTGTCGCAGCGCAAGATCCTGCCGCAGAAGGTGCAGGTCAAGGACTATCTGGCTCGGCTGTGACCGCTGCCGCACCCGCTCCCCTGGCCCACGCCGCCCCCGGCACGGCCTTCACCGCCACGCACTGGGGCGTGTACCGGCCCATCGTCGAAGGCGGCCGGCTCACCGGCATGGCGCCTGCGCCATGGGACGCCGCGCCCTCGCCCATCGGCCAGTCCCTGCCCGGCGCCATCGACTCGCCCACCCGCGTGCGCCGGCCCGCCGTGCGCCGCAGCTTTTTGGACCCCGCCACGCGCCACGCGAGCGGCCACCTGCGCGGGCGCGAGCCCTTCGTCGAGCTGCCCTGGGACGAGGCGCTGGACCTGGTGGCCGGCGAACTGCGCCGTGTGCGCGCGGCCCACGGCAACGAGGCCCTCTTCGGCGGCAGCTACGGCTGGTCGAGCGCGGGGCGCTTTCACCACGCGCAGAGCCAGCTGCACCGTTTTCTGAACGGCTTCGGCGGCTACATCGCCAGCAAGGACAGCTACAGCCTGGGCGCCGGCCGCGTGCTGCTGCCGCACATCGTCGATGGCATGGACGCGCTGCTGCAGCACCACACCGCGTGGGACGTGCTGGCGCAGCACTGCGAGCTGTTCGTGGCCTTCGGCGGCCTGCCCGTGCGCAACACGCAGGTGAGCCCCGGCGGCGCGAGCGACCACGGCGCGGCGCCGGCCCTGGCCCGCATGGCCGCGGGCGGGCGCACGGCCTTCGTCAACATCAGCCCGGCGCGCGACGACCTGGCGGCCGTGCCCGGGGCCGAGTGGCTGCCGATCCGCCCCGGCACCGATACCGCGCTGATGATGGGCCTGGCCCACGTGCTGGTCACCGAAGGCCTGCACGACGGCGCCTTCTGCGCGCGCTACACCGTGGGCTTCGACCGCGTGCGCGACGCCCTGCTGGGCCACGGTGCCGACGGCACCGCCAAGACACCCGAGTGGGCCGCCGCGCACACCGGCATTCCCGCCGAGCGCATCGTGGCGCTGGCGCGGCGCATGGCCCGCCAGCGCACCCTCGTCAACTGCACCTACTCGCTGCAGCGCGCGCGGCACGGCGAGCAACCGTTCTGGATGGCCGTCACCCTGGCCGCGCTGCTGGGCCAGATCGGGCTGCCCGGCGGCGGCTTCGGCCTGGGGTACGGCTGCATGAACTACATCGGCAGCGGGCACGGCAGCTTCTCGGGCGCGCGCCTGCCGCAGGGGCACAACCCCGTGGGCGCCTTCATCCCCGTGGCGCGCATCGCCGACATGCTGCTGCAGCCCGGCGAGCCCTTCGATTACAACGGCGAACGCCGCCGCTACCCCCATGCCCGCCTGCTGTACTGGGCCGGCGGCAACGTGTTCCACCACCACCAGGACCTGAACCGCACCATCGAGGCCTGGCAACGGCCCGAGACCATCGTGACGCACGAACAGGTTTGGACGGCGCAGGCCAAATACTCCGACATCGTGCTACCCGCCACCACCTCGCTGGAGCGCGACGACATCGGCAGCGCCGGCAGCGAGCCACGCATGATCGCCATGCGCGCGGCCATCGCGCCCGTGGGCGAGGCCCAGGACGACTACGCCATCTTCCGCGCGCTGGCCGCGCGGCTGGGCTTCGAGGCCGCCTACACCGAAGGGCGCGACACCGCGCAATGGCTGCGCCACCTGTATGAAGCCGCCCGCCCGCGCGCCGAAACGGCTGGCATCGCACTGCCCCCGTTCGACGCGTTCTGGAGCGCCGGCCACCTCGAACTGCCCCGGCCCGCCGCACCCGTGGTGCTGCTGGAACGCTTTCGACAAGACCCGGCCGCGCACCCGCTGCCCACGCCCTCGGGGCGCATCGAGCTGTTCTCGCAGACCATCGACCGCTTCGGCTACGGCGATTGCCCGGGCCAGGCCACGTGGTTCGCGCCCGAGGCATCCGCCTGGCCCATCCACCTGCTGTCGCACCAGCCAGCGGCGAGGCTGCACAGCCAGTACGACCACGGCCGCGTGAGCCGCGCCACCAAGGTGCAGGGCCGCGAGCCGATCACGTTGAACCGTGCCGACGCGCTGCGCCGCGGCATCGCCGGGGGCGACGTGGTGCGCGTGTTCAACGCCCACGGCGCCTTCCTGGCCGGGGCAGTGCTGAGCGACGGCCTGCGTCCCGGCGTGGCGCAGATCGCCACGGGCGCCTGGTACGACCCGCTGGATCCGCAGGTGGCCGGCAGCCTGGACAAGCATGGCAACCCCAACCTGGTCACGCCCGATGTCGGCAGTTCCCGCCTGTCGCAGGGCTGCGCGGCGCAGAGCGCCCGGGTGGAGGTGGCGCTGTGGCGGGGGCCGTTGCCGCAGGTGACGGCGTTCGAGCCGCCGCAGCGGTTGGAAGTGGACGCGGTGCTCGCCCATTCGGCTGCAAGCCAATTCCAGCCCCACCGGGACTTGCACCCAAATTGGCCTCCAGCACAATAGTTACTAGGGCATATCGCTATCAATTAAATAGCATACATGCTGGCGGAGCGTGTCGAGGGCGAGTCGGGCTATGCTCGCCGCTGGCACGCGCCCGTGGCGCCGCAGTCCGGCGACTGGTGCTATACACGGATTCACGCAACACACCATTCAAGAGGAACGCATGTCGATCAAAACCCTTCTGAAATCCACCGTGGCGGCCCTGGCGATCGCCACCGGCGGGTCGCTTTTCGCACAGGGCACGCCCATCAACACCGCGGCGTTCGACGCGCTGGTCGCGCAGGGCCCCGTCGCTGACGCGGCCACCATCGCATCCAGCACCTGGGCCAGCAAGATCAAGCAGGCCGGCACCCTGCGCCTGGGCGGCACGCAAACCTCGAACCTGTTCTCGCTGCTCAACGAGAAGGACGGCAAGATGCGCGGCTTCGACGCCGGCCTGGCCCAGCTCATCACGCGCTACATCCTGGGCGATGGGGCCAAGGTCCAGTTCACGCAGGTGACCTCGGCCACGCGCGAGCAGGTGCTCATCAACGGTCAGGTGGACATGGTGTTCGCCACCTATTCCATCACGCCCGCCCGCGCCGAGAAGATCTCGTTCGCCGGGCCCTACTACACCTCGCAGGCCGGCGTGCTGGTCAAGGCGAACAACAAGACCATCCAGTCGCACGACGACCTGGCCGGCAAGAAGGTCGCCACGCAGGCGGGCTCCACGGGCCCCGCGATCCTGGCGCAGTACGCGCCCAAGGCGGCCGTGCAAGAGTTTCAGACCCACCAGGAAGCCCTGGACGCCCTGCGCCAGGGACGCGTGGATGCCTACGTGACCGACCACACGCTGCTGCTCAACGCCCTGAGCCTGGGAACCGGCGACGCCAAACTGGCCGGCGCCCCCTTCGGTGCGCAAGATCCCTACGGCATCGGACTGCCCAAGGGCTCGGACGGTGTGGCCTTCGTCAATGCCTTCCTCAAGAAAATCGAAGCCGACGGCACCTGGGCCAAGCTCTGGACCATTTCCATCGGACAGCGCACCGGCAGCACCGCCGTGCCGACGCCCCCTGCCCTGCCCTGACCCCCGATGGGCGAGGTTTCCCGGCTCCTGGCCGACCACGGGCCTGCCTTCGGGCAGGCCCTTTTGCTGACGTGGAAGCTCACGGTCCTGTCGTTCGTGCCGGGCTTCCTGCTGGGCACGGCCGTGACCGTGCTTCGCCTTTTGCCGCTGCCGCCGCTGCGCTCCGTCCTGACCGTGTACGTCGAGATCTTTCGCAACATTCCCAGCGTCGCTCTGCTGATCTTCATCGTGTTCGCGCTGCCCGACCTGAACGTGCTGTTCGACTATGAGCCCGCCGTCATCCTGACGTTGACACTGGTCTGCTCCGCGTTCACCGCGGACTACCTGCGCTCGGGCATCAACACCGTCGCCGGCGGCCAGGTCGAGGCCGCCCTCAGCCTGGGCATGCGGCCGATGCGCGTCATCTCCGCGATCGTGCTGCCGCAGGCGCTGCGCGCGGTGGTGCAACCGATGACCTCGCTGCTCATCGCCCTGATGCTGTCCACCTCGCTGGCCTCGCAGGTGCCGTTCCCGGGCCGGGAACTCACCACGCTCGTGTCCAAGATCGCCAACGACTCCGCGGCCGGCATGGCCGCGTTCGCGGTGGCCGCCGCCATGTACGTGGCGACCGGGCTGCTGATCGCCTGGGCCGGCGCCGCCCTGGAAAAGAAAGTGCGGATCCTGCGATGAGCCGCCCTCTGGAAGACATTCTTTTCGGCGCGCCGAGCCCCCGGGCCCGCACCCTCGCCCGGGTGGCGAGCGGCGCCGCCGCGGCCCTGCTGCTCCTGCTGGCGGCGGCGGTCGTCTACCGGTTTCACGCCACCGGGCAGCTCGACGCGCGATATTGGAAATTCTTCGCGTGGCCCACCACCTGGGCCTTCCTGGCCAAAGGCCTGCTCGGCACGCTGGCCTCGGCGGCGATGGCCGCCCTCATTGCGCTGACCCTCGGCCTCGTGCTGATGGTGGGCCGCCGGGCGCGGTCGCGGCTCGTGCGCTGGCCGAGCATCGCAGCCATCGAGTTCCTGCGTGGCACGCCGACGCTGCTGCTCATCTACGTGTGCTTTCTGGTGCTGCCGTCGGCGGGGATCAAGCTCAGCACCTACTGGATGCTGACCTTGCCCGTGGGCCTGAGCACCGCCGCCGTCGTGGCCGAGGTGTACCGCGCGGGCGTGCTCGCCGTTCCCCGCGGCCAGACCGATGCCGCGCGAAGCCTGGGGCTGACCGAGGTCCAGGTCTTTTCCGTCGTCGTCTTTCCCCAGGCGCTGCGCTACATCGTCCCGGCCCTGGTCGCGCAACTGGTCATCGTGGTCAAGGACACCACCTTCGGCTACGTCGTCACCTATGGCGAACTCATGCAGAACGCCAAGGTGCTCATCGCCAACTACCACTCGCTGGTGCCGGTGTACCTGGTGGTCGCGGCGCTGTACTGCCTGGTGAATTACGCGATCTCCAGGGCGAGCCAATGGCTGGGGCGGCCGGTGCATTGACGGTCGTCAGCAGCCCGGTGACGGGACGCTCTGCGGGGAAAAGGACAGCGGTCTTATGGGATTTTCACTCTGACCGCGGCAACCGATGGAACGCTCTCCATCATTGAGTCGACGACCGGTTCATATTCCTTCCGTGCCGACGATCCATCTCCTGAATGGCGAACATCAACTCGCCGATCAACTCTGCACAAACAATTTCATTTTTCGATTGATAGGCCAGCCCAAACTCTTCCTCATCAGGATCAAAAAACAAAATACAACCATCGCTTCTGGCAATTTTGTAGGCCAGTTTATTCGACTGATCAAATATTTTGAAAATCGATACACCAGTACGGCAGCTTTGGAAATATTGAACCAATGTCAAATGCGCGTTGGATTCACAGAAAGCATGTAGGAAATTTTCCAATTCGCCTTCTAAAATCTTCATTTAATTATCTGTAATTTTATGCAGCCAGCGAAAAAAATGAAGGGCGAGCATGCAGTTACAGTATAGACGAGAAATCAATGGCACTCCAATTAGCCCCCTTGACGTCCAACCCAAATTTCAATCCATCACTATACTCGTTGATCTCCAACAACAAGTAGTCTTTCATGTCTTCCGACAAAAGGCCCATTATTTCCCAATCCGTAGAACCCAATAAATACTCCACATTGACATCCGCCAATGAATCTATTTTCAAGAGGCCACAGTCAATGGAATTTTCCACCCACAAATACACACTTGAAATATTGACCGCACGCAAATAACTAAATATATTTTTAATCCTATCGGCTTCATGTATTGAAAAATTCAATTCAATTTTTTGCGAATACATCCCTTCGAATACTTGACTGTGGGCGCGGATCCTCTTCGCATCGGCGATGCTTCCTATATCTTTCTCAAAAACGGGCTTTCCCACAATTTTTGAAAGCATTTCAAGATATTTTGAAATGAATATTTTTTTTCTTATTTTTTCAGAATTTGATAACATGATTAATAATCCACTTTGAATTTACTATTCGTCAATGCGGGGCAACCATAGTTGTTATAGCGGACCTGTCCAGTAGATGAATCGATCTTTACTTGACCACCTTCCCAGTGATGCTGGTTGATATGGCTTCTATCAAGAGTTTGTTGCTGTACAGACATTCTTCGAGTTCCGCCACCCGGTGACGGCACATCATAGGAATATTCTCTGCCTGAAGAATTTCTAGACTGTGAAACAGGTTGTTGACTAGTGGGTATGCCAGCTCGGGTCATAACCTCTCTACGCGCTGCGTTAGAGGTGAGGCCACCGCTCATTCCGCCGCTACCACCCACACCTCCCCCATTACCTTCTAGCGGCATCAGATCGAGTGGATCGCGAAATCTTCTAACGAGCCCATCAGGATCGAAATCGGACAATGGGTCGGCATCCACATACACAAAACGATTCCACCCACCATCCAGCCCGATCGGATCGGCCTGTATATACCGTGCTAGTGCAGGCCCTTGTGCCACCAAGCTCAAAAAACTAACAAGCAATATATATTTGAACCATTTCATCACGATTCTCCCTCTCCTAATTTTGAAATTTTGCATTTGCGCCGTATCCATTTTTGGCAGAAATTTCCAACGGCCGCCAACCCAGCCCATAAGCCCGATCGTAAATTGACTTGAGTTGATCATCCAGCATCAGGAGCCGTGGGCGCTCACTCATCGGTATATCACTGGGACCAGGATATTTTCTAATAAACTCTCGCTTTCGGATTTCCTGCTTCGCAGCGAACAGATTCAAAAGCGCGCAAATGTCATTGGGACTGTATTTCAACAAAAATTGAGCCATCGCGGCATGCCGATAAGGCTGATCCTGCTTTTCATAAAACGCCATGAGCGTTTCTGCCATGGCGACAATGGCCTCTTTTTTGGGCATGGGCCGCAGGTAAATCTCTGATTTCAGAGCAATGTCGGTCATGGGCGACTGCTGGCGCAGCCAAGCCTCGCGCGTGAAACCGGCGCCGCTGGTCGTTTCCAGGTTGTACAACTTGCCGTCGCTGTCTCGCCATTGCACGAACAGATGGTTGGGGGCGGCCGCTAGGCTGACGTCCAGCCCCAGCCGGTGGCCTAAGAAGATGAAAAGCAACGGCATCGAGACGCAGTTGCCCTTTCTGCTTCTCAGGTAGTTGGACAGCAGTTTGTTTTTGATAGCGCGGCCCAGGGGATCTTCCAGGTCGTATTGAAATGGCCGCCGCTCGTTCCACTCATTGGGCTGATAGATGTGAAAACGCAAGGCATCCAAGATCAAGCGTTTGGACGCCCCTGTGGGCAGCGTCTTTCGAATCCCCCGCGCCATCTCATCCAATCGTTCCAATGTCGCATCGACATCGACACTGGGGTCCATCATTCGGTCGATGACCAATTTGGCTCTGGACAGGTCGATGTCGGCCTCTGGGGCTTCCAACATCTTCTGGATGATTTGTCGGTTTTCATCCGACGGTTGGCTCAGCCGCTGGGCATGGGCCATCGAAACCAATGCCAGGAAGAAGATGGCAGATGCCCATCGCGTCAAACGCATCGCCAAGGCTAGCCATTGGGGCGTGGGAGAGGGGCTCGATGCATGTTCCGCCTCGCCCCGTACCCGCCTCGGTCGGGGGCGCGTTGCAGGATTTCGCGGGCCCTGTAATGCACTGCTGCGTTGGGTCTTGCGGCCATGGTTGGTGTGCATCCCTGGGCACGCCCTGCTGAACTTGTCCATGGCCAAGGCCAAGACCTGTGCATCGCTGACGTGCACGCACGTGGCCGCGCCTTCTGCGCTCATTGAAACCTCCCCGTTTCATCTTTTTTGTTGGGGCGGATGTTAAAGGCAGAGCGGCCGGCGCGGGCCAAAAATGCATGCCAAATATTAACTATTTGTTAACCACCGATCCGCGTGTTGCCCATGATGGTTTTGAGTGGCTTTTGTCGCGCGAATGCCCGCGGGTATCCTCCATCGGCCGGAGGAGCCCTCAGCGGAACAGGGTGTCAGGTTACGTCAAAAGCAACCCCGGCCCGCCCCTCACACCTCCAGCCACTCCTTGCGCACGTAGCTGTTCTCTCGGAGGCCCTGGGGCGTGCCCTCGAAAACGATGCTGCCGTGGCCCATGACCAGCGCGCGGTCGGAGATGGTCATGGCAATAGTGAGCTTTTGCTCGATGAGCAGCACCGAGATGCCGCGCGCCTTGATCGCCATGAGGTACTGCCCCACCAGCTCCACGATCTTGGGCGCGAGGCCTTCGGTGGGCTCGTCGATGATGATAAGGTCGGGGTCGCCCATGAGCGTGCGGCACAGGGTGAGCATCTGCTGCTCGCCGCCCGACATCACGCCGGCTTCGGTGTGCTGGCGTTCCTTCAGGCGCGGGAACATGCCGTACATGTCGTCGAAGCTCCAGCGGCTGCCTTTGCCCTTGCCCTTCTGGCCGAGCAGCAGGTTCTGGTGCACGGTCAGGTTGGGAAAGATGTCGCGGCTTTCGGGCACGTAGCCCAGGCCGAGGTGCGCGATCTCGTAGGCCTTCTTGCCATCCAGGCGCTGGCCCTTCCATTCGAGCGTGCCCTCCCAGTCCACCAGGCCCATGATGGCCTTGGCGGTGGTGGAGCGGCCCGAGCCGTTGCGCCCCAGCAGCGCGACGATCTCGCCCGGCTGCACGCCGAACGAGACGCCATGCAGCACGTGGCTCTTGCCGTAGTAGGCGTGCAGGTTGTCGACCTTGAGCATGGTTCAGTGTCCTTCCGCCTGCTGCGCTGCCGCCACGGCCGAGCCGAGGTAGGCCTCCTGCACGCGCGGGTTGGCGCGCACGGCTTCGGGGGTGTCGAAGGCGATCACCTCGCCGTAGACCACCACGGCGATCTTGTCGGCCAGGCCGAACACCACGCCCATGTCGTGCTCCACGGTGAGCAGCGTGCGGCCCACCGTCACTTCCTTGATGAGGCGGATGAAGCGCGCGGTCTCGCTCTTGCTCATGCCGGCGGTGGGTTCGTCCAGCAGGATGACGTTGGCGCCCCCCGCGATGGTGATGCCGATCTCCAGCGCGCGCTGCTCGGCGTAGGTGAGGTTCATGGCCAGCGTGTCGCGCTTCTTGTCCAGGCGGATCTGTTCCATGAGCTGCGTGGCGCGCTCGTTGGCATCGTGCAGGCGCGAGAGAAAGCGCAGGAAGGTGTAGCGGTAGCCCAGGCTCCACAGCACGCCGCAGCGCAGGTTCTCGAACACGCTGAGCTTGGGGAAGATGTTGGTGATCTGGAAGCTGCGCGACAGCCCCATGCGGTTGATCTCGTACGGCGCCTTGCCGTCGATGCGCTGGCCGTTCAGCAGCACCTGGCCGCTGGTGGCGCCGAAGCGTCCGCTGATGAGGTTGAACAGCGTGGACTTTCCGGCGCCGTTGGGGCCGATGATGGCCACGCGCTCGCCCGGGGCCACGCACAGGTTGGCGCCGCGGATGATCTCGGTCTTGCCGAAGCGCTTGTGCAGGTCGCGCAACTCCAGCGCATAGGGGGTTTTGACGGGGGTCACGCTCATGCGGCCTCCCCGCGCTTGATGTCCTGCTCGATGGCTTCCTGGATGGCGCCCCATTGCTGCAGGAACTGGCGCCGCACGGTCTCGAACAGGCCCAGGCCCACCAGCAGCACGAAGCCCGCCCCGAACCAGCTGGACAGGGCCCGCGCGTTCAGCGTGGCGCCGAGAAAGTTCATCTGCGGCCCGAGCGCCGAATTGAGCTGCAGGTGGTAGGTCATCTCCACCATGCAGGCCGCGCCCAGCACCGCCACCAGGGCCGTGCCGCCCAGGGCCAGGTACGACACCCAAAGCGTGCGCAGCCGGCCGTATTTGGCCACGCGCAGGTTCATCATGATCAGGCTGGCGATGCCGCCGGGCGCATACATCACCATGAACAGGAACACGAGGCCCAGGTACAGCAGCCAGGCCTTGGACAGCTCGGACAGCAGCACCGACGCGAACACCAGCAGCACCGCGCCGATGATGGGCCCGAAGAAGAAGGTGGCCCCGCCCAGGAAGGTGAACAGCAGATAGCCGCCCGAGCGCAGCACGCTCACGCTGTCGGCGCCGGTGACGATCTCGAAGTTGATCGCCGCCAGCCCCCCGCCCACGCCCGCGAAGAAGCCCGCGATGATGAAGGCGAAGTAGCGCACGCGCTGCGTGTTGTAGCCGATGAACTCCACCCGCTCGGGGTTGTCGCGCACCGCGTTCAGGATGCGGCCCAGCGGCGTGCCGGTGAAGGCGAACATGAGCGCGGTGCACACGAAGCAGTAGGCCGCGATCAGGTAGTACACCTGGATGGCCGGGCCGAAGGTGATGCCCATGAACCCCTTGCCGTACACCCGGTCGGTCGTGATGCCGCCCTCGCCCCCGAAGAATTCGGGGAACATCAGCGCCATAGACGCCACCAGCTCGCCGATGCCCAGGGTGATCATGGCGAAGGTGGTGCCCGACTTCTTGGTGGTGACGAAGCCCAGCAGCACGGCGAAGAACAGCCCCGCCAGCCCGCCCACGAGCGGGATGAAGACCAACGGAATGGGCACCGCGCCCTTGCCGGCCAGGTTCATCGCATGGATGGCGATGAACGAGCCCAGGCCGGTGTACACGGCATGGCCGAAGCTCAGCATGCCGCCCTGCCCCAGCAGCATGTTGTATGAGAGGCAGATGACGATGAGGTAGCCGATCTGCGACAGCATGGTGAGCGCCAGGCTGCTGGTGAACAGCATGGGCGCCACGATGAGCGCGGCCGCGAACAGGCCCCAGATGACAATGCGCCCGATGTTGAGCGGCTTGAACCGGTAGGCCGGCGGCGAGGGGGTGTGGGAGCGCATGGGTTCAGTCCTCCCGCGTGCCGAGCAGGCCCTTGGGCCGGAAGATGAGGATCAGCACCAGCAGCAGGTACGGCAGGATCGGCGCCACCTGCGACACGGTGAGCTTGAGCAGCGGCCAGCCGAAGGTCTGCTCGGTCACCGCCATGCCGACCGCGCGCAGTGCATGCGCCAGCGAATAGTCCAGCGCCACCGCGAAGGTCTGCAGCACGCCGATCAGCAGCGAGGCAAGGAAGGCCCCGGCCAGCGACCCCATGCCCCCCACGACGACGACAACGAAGATGATCGAGCCCACCGAGGCGGCCATGGCCGGCTCGGTGACGTAGGTGTTGCCGCCGATCACGCCCGCCAGCCCGGCGAGCGCGCAGCCGCCGCCGAACACCAGCATGAACACGCGCGGCACGTTGTGGCCCAGCGCCTCGACCATGTCGGGGTGCTTGAGCGCGGCCTGGATCACCAGGCCGATGCGCGTGCGGGTGAGCAGCAGCCACACGGACAGCAGCATCAGCAGCGCCACCAGCATGACGAACGAACGCGACTTCGGGAACTGCGTGCCATACAGCGTGAACAGCGGTCCCTGCAACTGCGCGGGCAGGCCGTAGGGCACGGTGGAGCGGCCCCAGACGAGTTGCACCAGCTCCAGGACCAGGTACGACAGGCCGAAGGTGACGAGCAGCTCGGGCACGTGGCCGTACTGGTGCACGCGGCGCAGCGCGAAGCGCTCGAAGGCCGCGCCCAAGGCCCCCACGAGCAGCGGCGCGATGAAGAGCGCGACCCAGAATCCCACCAGCCCGGAGAGCGTGTAGGCGATGTAGGCCCCCAGCATGTAGAAGCTGGTGTGGGCGAAGTTGAGCACGCCCATCATGCTGAAGATGAGGGTGAGCCCCGAGCTGAGCATGAACAGCAGCAGCCCGTAGCTGACGCCGTTGAGCAGCGAGATCACGAAAAACTCAAGATTCATCGAAGAACAGCGCCCGCACGGTTAAAAAAAGAGCCCGAGGAACCCCGGGCCCAAGGTCTCACAGCAATGAAATCGGATGCCCGGATCAGGAGGGCCGCTTCATCTGGCACGAGGTGGGCGTGCTGGCCACGTAGGGCTCGTAGTACTTCACCGGCACGAAGGTATAGCCGGTATTTTCCGCGTCATTGGGGTACTTGCCGCCGGCCTTCTCCCATTTGGAGACGAACAGGCCCTGCTGTAGCTGGTGGTCGCTCTTGCGCATCTCGACCTCGCCGTTGAAGCTGTTGAACTTCATGCCCTCCAGCACCGGCGCCACCTTCACCGGGTCGGTGGACTTGGCCTTCACGAAGGCGGCATCCAGCATGGCGAAGGCGTGGTACACGGCGCCGGTGTACATGTCGTCGTTGAACTTCTTCTTGTATTCGGTGACCACGCGGCCGATGTCGCCGGGCAGGTTCAGGTGGTTGTACGACACCATGTACACGCGCCCCGCCGCCGCCGCGCCCATGGCCGTGGGGCTGCCCGTCACGCCGCCGTAGTAGGTGTAGAAGTTGACGTTGGCCAGCCCCGCATCGTTGGCGGCCTTGATGAGCAGGGCCAGGTCCGAGCCCCAGTTGCCGGTGATCACGCTGTCGGCGCCGGACTGCTTGATCTTGGCGATGTAGGGCGCGAAATCGCGCACCTGGGCCAGCGGGTGCAGGTCGTCGCCCACGATCTGCACGTCGGGCCGCTTGCGCGCCAGGTTCTCCTTGGCGAACTTGGAGACCTGCTGGCCATGCGAGTAGTTCTGGTTGATGAGGTACACCTTCTTGACCTCGGGCAGGTCCTTCATGAAGGTGGTCATGGCTTCCATCTTCATCGAGGTGTCGGCATCCAGGCGGAAGTGCCAGTAGCTGCACTTGCTGTTGGTGAGGTCGGGGTCCACGGCGGCGTAGTTGAGGTACATGACCTCCTTGCCGGGGTTGCGCGCGTTGTGCTTTTCCAGCGCGTCGATGATGGCCAGCGCCGGGCCGGAGCCGTTGCCCTGCACCACGTAGCGCGCGCCCTGGTCCATGGCCGAGCGCAGGGCGCTGGTGGTTTCCTGCGGGCTGAGCTTGTTGTCGATGCCAATGATCTCGAACTTCACACCCGCCGCGTTCTTCTTGTTGAACTCCTCCGAGAGGAACTGGAAGCTCTTGAGCTGGTTGGTCCCCACCGCCGCCATGAGGCCGGACAGCGGGTCGAGCCAGGCGATCTTCACCGTGTCGCCCTTTTGAGCGAACGCGCCGCCAGCGCTCACCAGGATTGCGGATGCAGCTACAGCCTTGATAGCAAATCTCATCGCTTGTCTCCTCTTGGGTTCTTGAATGGAACAGGGCGCAGCGTAAGGCACGCCACAGAGGAGATGCTCAGGGATTCACCCTATCCGCTATCCCGCATGCGACTGGGCGGCGGCCTCTCGCGACCGCCTCCTCGCCGCACCGGCGTGCGTCACAGGCCCGGCAGGCGGTAGTCCTTGAGCTGCTCGCGCAGCTTGGCCTTGAGCATCTTGCCCGTGGCGCCGATCGGGATCGCGTCCACGAACAGCACATCGTCCGGGATCTGCCACTTGGCGGTCTTGCCCGCGTAGAACTGCAGCAGTTCCTCGCGCGTCACCTCCGCGCCCGGGCGCTTGACCACCGCCACGATGGGCCGCTCATCCCACTTGGGGTGCGGCATGCCCACGCACGCGGCCATGGCGACGCCGGGGTGGGCCATGGCGATGTTCTCGATGTCGATGGAGCTGATCCACTCGCCGCCGGACTTGATCACGTCCTTGCTGCGGTCGGTGATCTGCATGTAGCCGTCGGCATCGATGGTGGCGACGTCGCCCGTGGGGAACCAGCCGCGGCCCTGCGCATCGGGCACCAGCGGATCGCCCTCGCCGCGGTAGTAGTTCTGCACGATCCACGGGCCCTTGACCAGCAGGTCGCCATAGGTCTTGCCGTCCCAGGGCAGTTCGTGGCCGTCGCCGTCCACGATCTTCATGTCCACGCCGTAGATCGCGCGGCCCTGCTTCATGAGGATCTGCATCTGCTCGTCGCGCGGCAGCGCCAGGTGCTTGTTCTTGAGCGAGCACAGCGTGCCCAGCGGGCTCATCTCGGTCATGCCCCACGCGTGCAGCACGCGCACGCCGTAGTCGTCCTGGAACGACTGGATCATGGCCGGCGGGCAGGCCGAGCCGCCGATCACGGTGCGCTTCAGTTGGCCGAAGCGCAGGCCGCCCGCCTTCACGTGGTTGAGCAGCATCTGCCACACGGTGGGCACGCCAGCGGCGAAAGTCACGCCCTCGGCATCCATCAGCTCATAGACCGATTTGCCGTCCAGCGCCGGGCCGGGAAAGACCACCTTGGCGCCCACCAGCGGCGCCGAGTACGGTAGCCCCCAGGCATTGACGTGGAACATCGGCACCACGGGCAGCACCGCATCGCTGGCCGACAGGCCCATCACGTCCGGCAGCGCGGCGGCATACGCGTGCAACAGGGTCGAGCGGTGGCTGTAGAGCACCGCCTTGGGGTGCCCGGTGGTGCCGCTCGTGTAGCACATGCTGGAGGCGGTGTTCTCGTCGAACGTGGGCCACACGTAGGTGTCGGGGGCTTCGCCGATCCAGGCTTCGTAGCTCAGCAGGCCCGGGATGCCGCTGTCGGCGGGCAGCTGGTCGGCATCGCACAGCGCCACCCACTGGCGCACCGTGGGGCACTTGGCGTGCACGGCCTGCACGATGGGCAGGAAGGTCATGTCGAAGCACAGCACCCGGTCTTCGGCGTGGTTGACGATCCACGCGATCTGCTCGGGGTGCAGGCGGGGGTTGATGGTGTGCATCACCCGCTCCGAGCCGCTCACGCCGTAGTACATCTCCATGTGGCGGTAGCCGTTCCAGGCCAGGCTGGCCACGCGGTCGCCGGCTGCCAGGCCCATGCCGTCCAGCACATTGGCCAGCCGCCGCGCCCGAACCGCCATGTCGCTGTAGGTGTAGCGGTGGATGTCGCCCTCGACGCGGCGCGACACGATCTGCACGTCGCCGTGATGGCGCTCGGCGAATTCGATCAGCGTGGAAATCAGCAAGGGTTGACTCTGCATCAGGCCCAGCATGTTGGCTCCTTGGGTTGTCGTTGTGAATGGTTCCGCGGCATCCTACCGTGCGCCCTGCGCACTGCCGCCCTGGGGGCGCCAAGCACCGGGGCCGCATCTGTCGCCAGCTTGACAGCCGCCGGCGCGGCCCCGGGCGCTCAAGCCCCCTCGCCGCGCGTGGCAAAGCGGGTCGGAGACAATTCGGCAGATGAACGCCCCCCTTCCCACCGCCGCGACGGCGCCCGCGTCCGGCCTCGAATGGCGCAACGGCTTTGCAGCGCTGGGCCCGGATTTCTTCACCGAACTGGTCCCCACGCCCCTGCCCGCCCCGCACTGGGTGGCCACGAGCGGGGATGCCGCGCAGCAACTGGGCGTGCCCGCGGCCTGGCTGGCCTCCGATGCGGCGCTGCAGGTGTGCTCCGGCAACGCGCTGCTGTCGGGCATGCGGCCATTGGCCACGGTGTACAGCGGCCACCAGTTCGGGGTGTGGGCGGGGCAACTGGGCGATGGCCGCGCCATCCTGTTGGGCGAGACCTCCGGCGGGCAGGAGGTGCAACTCAAGGGCGCCGGGCGCACGCCGTATTCGCGCATGGGCGATGGCCGCGCCGTGCTGCGCTCGAGCATCCGCGAATTTTTGTGCAGCGAAGCCATGCATGCGCTGGGCGTGCCCACCACGCGGGCGCTGGCCCTGACCGGCTCGCCCGCCCCGGTGCAGCGCGAGGTGGTGGAGACCGCCGCCGTCGTGACCCGCACCGCGCCGGCCTTCATCCGCTTCGGGCACTTCGAGCACTTCGCGGCGCGCGACCTGCTGCCGCAGCTGCGCACGCTGGCCGACTACGTCATCGACCGCTACTACCCGGAGTGCCGCGGCCCGGATGCGCCGGGCGGCAACCCCTACGCCGCCCTCCTCCAGGCGGTGAGCGAGCGCACGGCGGAACTGCTCGCCCACTGGCAGGCGCAGGGCTTTTGCCACGGGGTGATGAACACGGACAACATGAGCATCCTGGGCCTCACGATCGACTACGGGCCCTTCCAGTTCCTCGACGCGTTCGTGCCGGGCCATGTGTGCAACCACAGCGACACGCAGGGCCGCTACGCCTTCAACCGCCAGCCCAACGTGGCCTACTGGAACCTGTTCCGGCTGGGCCAGGCGCTGCTGCCGCTGATCGAGGACGTGGCGCTGGCGCAGGCAGCGCTCGCGTCCTACCAGACCGTGTTCCCGGCCACGTTCCTGCAGCGCATGCGCGGCAAGCTCGGGCTGCAGGCCGCCCACGACGGCGACGCCGCGCTGGTGGACGGCCTGCTCAACCTGCTGGCCCAAGGCGGGGTGGACTACCCCATCTTCTGGCGCCGCCTGTCGCATGCCGTGGCCAGCGGGGACTTCGAACCCGTGCGCGACCTGTTCATCGACCGGGCGGGCTGGGAGGCGTGGTTGCTATCATTTTCAGAGCGCACAGGACAATCAAATCCCCGGCATATGGCCGATTCGATGCTGAAATGCAATCCGAAATTCGTGCTGCGCAACCACCTGGGAGAGCAGGCCATCCGCGCGGCCACGCAAGGCGACTTCGCGCCGCTGCACACCCTGCAGGCCCTGCTGGCCGAACCGTTCGACGAACACCCGGGCCACGAGGCCTGGGCCGACTTCCCGCCCGACTGGGCTTCCTCCATCGAAATCAGCTGCTCATCATGACCTTTCCCATCAAAAAGACCGATGCCGAATGGCAGGCCCTGCTGCAGAGCAAAGGCGCCGAGCCCGTGGCCTGGCAAGTCACCCGCCACGCCGCCACCGAGCGCCCGTTCACCGGCAAGTACGAAGCGCACTGGGCCGACGGCAGCTACCACTGCGTGTGCTGCGGCGCCAAGCTGTTCGACTCCGGCACCAAATTCGACGCCGGCTGCGGCTGGCCCAGCTTTTCCGAGGCGGTGCCGGGCTCGATCAAGGAGATCGTGGACCGCAGCCATGGCATGGTCCGGACGGAGACGGTTTGTGCACAATGCGGGGCGCACCTGGGCCATGTGTTCGAGGACGGCCCCGCCTCCACCGGCCTGCGCTATTGCATGAACTCCGCATCGCTCGATTTCGAGCCCGGCTCCCCCTGAACGGCGGCAACGCCCGCCCACGCTCCAGCCCTCCCCCATGAAACTGCTGATCGACTTCTTTCCCATCATCCTGTTCTTCGCGGCCTTCAAGCTGTGGGGCATCTACACGGCCACGGCCGTGGCCATCGCCGCCACCGTGCTGCAGATCGGCTACCTGCGCTACAAGAACGGCAAGGTCGAGCCCATGCAGTGGGTCAGCCTGGGCGTCATCGTGGTGTTCGGCGGCGCCACGCTGCTCTCGCACAGCGAGACCTTCATCAAGTGGAAGCCCACCGTGCTGTACTGGCTGATGGGCTCGGCGCTGCTGATCGGCCAGCTGTTCTTCCGCAAGAACCTGATCCGCTCCCTGATGGGCGCGCAGATGGAATTGCCCGACGCCGCCTGGCGCACCGTGAACTGGAGCTGGACCGGGTTCTTTGCCGTGATGGGCCTGGTCAACCTGTGGGTGGCCTACCGCTTCGACACCGACACCTGGGTCAACTTCAAGCTGTTCGGCGGCATCGGGCTGATGGCGGTGTTCGTCATCGGCCAGGCCCTGTACCTGAGCCGCTACATGAAGGAAGACGACACCAAGGCCGTGCCCAACGCCACGCCCGAGGCGGCCCACAAGGACGTGCAGCCATGACGGCGCTGGCCATCACCGCCGAGGCCATGGCGACCCGGCTGCAGGAGCGGCTGAGCCCTTCCGCGCTGCAGGTGCTGGACGAAAGCGCCGCCCATGCAGGCCATGTGGGGGCCAACGGAACGGGTTTCGGCACCCATTTCCGGGTGCGGATTTCGTCACCTTTGTTTACAGGAAGACCCCGCGTCGCACAACATCGCCTTGTGTATGATGCGCTGCAAGAATTTATTGACCAGGGCGCTCACGCCATAGCCATTGAAGTTCTTTGATCCGGCCCTATTTGTCGGACTTGCGGTCAAAACGGCCGCAACTCATTTCCTTTTTGTGGACTCCCCAATGAAGAAAAAGCTTTTGTCCGGCCTCGTGGCCGCTGCCGTGCTGAGCGCGACGGCCTTTCCCGTCTACGCTCAAAACCTCGCCGTTGTGAATGGCAAGGCCGTTCCCAAGGAACGCGCCGAAGCCCTGAAGCAGCAAGTGGAACGCTCCGGCCGCCCCGTGACCCCCGAGGTCGAAGGCCAGATCAAGGAAGAAGTGATCGCCCGCGAAATCTTCTTGCAGGAAGCCCAGAAGCGCGGCCTCGAAGCCTCGCCCGACTACAAGGTCCAGATGGAACTGGCCCGCCAGACCATCCTGATCCGCGAACTGTTCGCCGATTACCAAAAGGCCAACCCCGTCACCGACGCCGAAATCCAGGCCGAGTACGACAAGTTCGTTGCCGCCAACACCGGCAAGGAATACAAGGCCAGCCACATCCTGGTGGAAAAGGAAGACCAAGCCAAGGCCATCATCGCGTCCATCAAGAAGGGCGCCAAGTTTGAAGACATCGCCAAGAAGCAGTCGAAGGACCCCGGATCCGGCGCCCGCGGCGGCGACCTGGACTGGTCGGCTCCGAGCAGCTACGTGGCCGAGTTCACCGAAGCGCTGGTCAAGCTGAACAAGGGCCAGATGACCCAGACGCCGGTCAAGACCCAGTTCGGCTGGCACATCATCCGCCTGGACGACGTGCGCGAAGCCAAGCTGCCCAAGCTGGAAGAAGTGAAGCCCCAGGTGGCGCAGCAACTGCAGCAGCAGAAGCTGGCGAAGTTCCAGGAAGAACTGCGCACGAAGGCCAAGATCGAGTAATCGCTCACGGTCGGTGGACCGGCGACACCCTGCCGATCCACCAAGCTTCAAGTCTCAACGCGGCCCCACGGGCCGCGTTCTGCTTTTGGGACGGGCCTTGTGCCTTTTCCTAAACACGGCCCAGCATCCAAGATGCCGCCATCAGCAGACCGATCATGACCGGCTGGTGCAGCATGTAATAGCTCAGGCTCCAGCGGCCCAACACCGCCAGCGGTGACAGCGCCCGGGGCAGCGCCACCTTCATCCATTGCGGGCGCCGTCGCAGCACCCATTGCCCGCTCGCCAGTCCCCACCACATCACGCCCAGCCAGGGCAGCACCGGCACATAGTCTTCGGTGAAAGGCTTGCGCGACACCAGTCCCAGCCAGTTGAGCGCATAGCCGTTGAACGTGGAAGCCCAGGCCGCCAGCGGCCCCTCCGTCAGCGCCCACCCGGCGATGGAGGGAAGCGCCACGGCCATTGCACCGGCAGGCCAGAGCCAGGCACCCCACCCCACCGTGCATCGCGCGACGAGAAGCATGGCAGCCATCCCGTGCAAAACGCCGAAATGGATGAAGCTTTGCGGAAACATCAGTGACGACCCTGCGGTGACCAGCAAGGCGCATCCCACGATCTGCAGCCAGCGCTTGAAGAAGCGGGCCCATCCGAGGCCCTGCTGCCAGGCCAGTGCCTGCCCCAGCCCCGCGCAGAAAAGAAAGAGCGCCACGATGGCTGTCCGCTGGGTCGTCCAAAAAGGATCGGCACGGAAATTCTGCGGCCAGTACCCGAAGTGGCTGAGGTCGAAACAGAAATGGAAGACCGTCATCCACACCATGGCCACGCCTCGCAAGGCGTCCACGCCCTCCATGCGCGCCCCGCCGGTGCGCGGAGAAGAGCCAAAGGGGGAAAACGGACGGGACGTTGCCATGTGCTTTGGAAGAATGGGAAATGGTGGAGCGATCGGCCCAGGCGCTGCCATGGCTGAGCCTGAGCATGGGCCTACCGCGGTGCTGGATGCAATTTCAGCTTGTTGGCCGTATGGCCCCGTTCTAGCATGGGACCGAGGAGGCATTATGGACAATCATCCACAAGCAGAAATAGAACTGCTGCGCGAGGAAATCAGAACGCTCAAAAGCGCACTCGCCAACGTCACGACCCAGGTACAACCGCTGAATATGCTGGCCCAGGCCTTGGTGATATTGCACCAGGAACCTGCTGCACTGCGCATGGTGTTCGAGCATGCGATTCCCGAAGCCAACGTGCCGGATTTACCCTTCCTCATGGAAGAGGAAGACGTGGAACGCCTGGCGCACCAACGCGAGTGGATCTTGAGGCTGCTGCGAAGCCGGGGTTGATTTTCCTGCGCCTGCCATGGACGCGGAAAACTGCAGCGAAGGAAATACCGGAGGGGAAGGTAAATCCAAAAAGACAAAAGGGGTCAGGTCAAATGACCTAACCCCTTGAATCAATGGTCGGAGCGGCGGGATTCGAACTCGCGACCCTCTGCTCCCAAAGCAGATGCGCTACCAGGCTGCGCTACGCTCCGACAACTAGTATTCTAACCTTGCATCACAGCCATATTTGGAAGATTCAAGGAAATTTGCCAGTTTTTTTCAAACTCACCGCGACGAGGGGCCCGGGCCACGGCCTGGGAGGTGGCGGAAGGTGATGCGGCCCTTGGACAGGTCGTAGGGGGACATTTCCAGCGAGACCTTGTCGCCAGCAAGAATGCGGATGTGGTGCTTGCGCATCTTGCCGCCGGTGTAGGCGATCAGTTGATGGCCGTTGTCCAGCGTGACGCGAAAGCGGGAATCGGGCAGGACTTCCGTCACGGAGCCCTGCATTTCAATCAGTTCTTCTTTGGCCATGATTTCAAGTCAATCTTCAAACAGTAATAGGAGGTATCGGGGCCTGCGCGAAACTGCAACCGGAATGTCGGCCCATCTCGCAAGAGATCCAGGCGCGGTGCACAGCAAGCGGGGGTGGTCACTGCGCCCCATGGCGCATCGGTCGGAAAAGGCCGGCGGGGCGGCTTCCACACACAGCAGCGGCAGCGAGGCGCTGCGCAAAACCGCACCATTGTAACGTAGTAAGGAATCGTGTGGAATAGTGCCGATACACCACTGCGCCGCGCGCCGGCCCATGCACCGCGCCGGTTGCGCCCTGTGGTGAATGGCATCGATTTGACGCAGCGGCCCCGACTGACTTCGTTCCGGCATCTGGCGCCAGATGGCCTGCGCATGCAGCGTCAAGGCGCACGGCCGGGCCCCGCAGGCGCGCTCGGTAGAATGCCTCGCACCCCAACCGCTCAGGAAGTCCACCTTGTCAGACCGCCTTGCCGTACTGCCTCAATATCTACTTCCCAAACAAGCGCTGACGGCGCTGGCGGGGCGGCTTGCACGGGCGCAGGGAGGCCCCCGCACCACTGCCGCGATCGAGCGTTTCATCGCCCGCTATCGGGTGGACATGAGCGAGGCGGTCGAGCCCCGCCCGGCCGCATACGCCACGTTCAACGACTTCTTCACCCGCGCCCTGCGCCCCGGTGTGCGCCCGCTCGCCGCGGCGGCCGCGGTCTGCCCGGTGGATGGGGCGGTCAGCCAGTTCGGGCCCATCGACCAGGACCAGATCTTCCAGGCCAAGGGCCACCGCTACTCAACCACGGCCCTGGTGGGCGGCGATGCGGCGCTGGCCGCGCAGTTCGACAACGGCAGCTTCGCGACGATCTACCTGAGCCCCCGCGACTACCACCGCATCCACATGCCTTGCGATGGCACCTTGCTGCGCATGGTGCATGTGCCGGGCGACCTTTTTTCGGTGAACCCGGTCACTGCACGGGGCGTGCCCGGCCTGTTCGCGCGCAACGAGCGCGTGGTGTGCGTGTTCGACACGCCTTTGGGAAAGATGGTGCTCGTGCTGGTGGGCGCGACCATCGTGGGCAGCATGGCCACGGTGTGGCACGGTCAGGTCAACCCGCCGCGCAGCGGCGAGCTGCGCCACTGGGACTATGCCGACCGGCAGATCGTGCTGCGCCAGGGCGAGGAAATGGGCCGCTTCCTGCTGGGCTCCACCGTGGTGCTTCTGTTTCAGCGCGGCGCGGTGCGGTTTTCGGAGCAATGGGCCCCTGCCCGGCCCGTGCGGCTGGGCGAGGCGATGGCCGAGCAGTCGGCCGGCTGAGCGATTGGATGACCCAGGCCTGAGTCGGCCTCCGGCCGACGCGCCCTGCCCGGCTCCTGCATGAAGCGGGATGCCGGGGGACTTCAGCGCTTGCGCACGGTGGTGAACGCGCTGGGTGCCAGGAAGAGCCGGCTGGGGGAGACGGACGCCTCGTGGCCCACGAGGTAGATGGCCAGTTCCTGGCGGCGCAGGGCCACATGGCTCACGGTTTCCCACTGGTCGCCCATGCGCACCGAGGTGCCGGGCCGAAACAGCGGCATGTGAAAGAACTCTCCCCATCCAGGCAGGGCTGCGGGCTTTTCCGCGACCGCAGGCGCGAGGGTGGGGGCGATGTCCATGGCGCATGCTACCCCGCCGCGGGCTCCAGCGGGGAAATGATTGGCGTGCGGCGTCACGGCGCTGTCACAGCGCGACCCTAGAGTGCAGCCGCAGCAGGCCGCAAGCGGCCTGCGCGCACCCGTTTCGCTCCCGCCTTTCCAACCTGCCTGCTCCCCATGACGCTGCCCCTGCCCCGACGCACCCTGATCCTGGCGCTCGCCGCCGCATTCGCGCTCTCCGCCTGTGGCGGCGGGGGTTCCGATGCCGCACCACCCGATGCGCCGCGCGGCCTGGGATTTGCCGATTCCGCACCGGTGCCCAACGAATCGACCACGCCGCCGTTCGTGGACTTCGCCTTCACCAACCAGCGCGGCGATGCCCGCTACGCCACGCTGGCCACCAACGCCGGCGTGCGGGTGCTGTCGGGCTTTCTCGACATCTGGAAGCCCAGCACGCTGCTGGTGGATGCCAGCGTGACGGCCGATGCCAACGGCGCCTTCCCTGCGATCAAGCCGGCGGCCTGGACCGGCATTCCCGGTGACGCGACTGACGGCACGGTGCTGAACGCGCAGGTGCACACCCGCAACATCCAGTACGTGGTGGACGCCACGGCGCGCCGCACCGCGGCCCAGGAACTCCTGGCCTACGAAGACGACCGGCGCGGCAAGGCCTACAGCGTGACCGATGGACTGGGCCCATTGACCAATGCATGGCGCACCGCGGCGCAGCAAAAGACCAGCATTTCGGGCATTCCCGCGGATGCGACCACGGTGCTCTACAACGACACCGGCAACAACGCCGGTGTGGGCGGCAGCGCCAACGCGGGCTTCGGCACGGTGGTGGACTTCATCGGCGGCATCGGCGACAACGGCTCGACCGAGCCGGCCAAGCGCTTCTACAAATACGCCCGCCCGTGGCGCTGGAGCGCCAATGTGCAGATCGTGCCGGCCCTGGTGCCTGCCAGGAGCACCACCCCGGCCACCGATGGCGGCTTCACCAGCGGCCACACCGCCGAGGGCGTGCGCGATGCCATCGCCATGGCCTACCTGGTGCCCGAGCGGTTCCAGGAAATGCTGGCGCGCGGGCTGGAGTTGGGCGAAAGCCGCATCCTGGCCGGCATGCACTCGCCCCTGGATGTGATCAGCGGCCGTGTGCACGGCCAGGCCGTGGCCGCCGCCAGCATCGCCACCGGCGTGAACGCGCCGCGCAAGGCTGCTGCCGTGGCTCAGGCCCGCAGCACGCTGATGGCGGCCGTCGGGGCGCGCACGCCGGAGGAATTCCTGCAGATCGCTCATTCGCAGGCCACCACCGCCGACCGTTTCGCCGACCGCGCCACCAACCAGGCCGAGTACCTGCGCCGGATGACGTTCGGCTTCGCTCCCATCGGCGACACCACGCGTCCGGCCGTCGTGCCCAAGAGCGCCGAGGTGCTGCTGGAAACGCGCTTCCCCTACCTGGATGCGGGCCAGCGCCGCGTGGTGCTCAAGACCACCGCGATCGCCTCGGGCTACCCGGTGCTGGACGACGCCGAAGGCTGGGGTCGCCTGAACCTGTTCGCGGCCGGCGACGGCTACGGCGCCTTCAACGGCGACGTGGCAGTGACCATGGACGCGGCGCAGGGCGGCTTCAACGCGCTGGACGCCTGGCGCAACCCCATCGCGGGCGCCGGCAAGCTCACCAAGCGCGGCAGCGGCACGCTCGTGCTGGCAGGCGCGAACCGCTACACCGGGGGCACGGAAGTGTCCGCAGGTGCCGTGCGGGCCGACAGCAGCAATGCGCTGGGACAAGGCGACGTGTACCTGAGCGGCGGCACGCTGATCGGCAACACGGCGGCGGAGCTGGCCATCGGCGGTGCCTTCACCCTGGGCAGCAGCAGCACGCTGGAACTGCGCGTGGGCGCCAACGGCGCCGGCCAGTTGCAGGCCGCCGGCCCGGTCACGCTGGCGGGCACCCTGCGCATCGCCTTCCGCTCGGGCTTCACGCCGACGGTCGGATCGACCCTCACGCTGGTGCGCGGCGCCCCTGTGCGCGGGACGTTCGGCAGCATCACGGTCAACGGCTTCAAGGTCACGCCCATCTATCTGGACGATTCCGTGCAGCTTCGGATCGACGCGGCGGCCTGACGCCGCGGGCGCCGCGCCGCCCTTCCCCCGGTGCGGGGGGCGCGTAAGGCCGCTCTTGGCGCGGCCTTACGCCCGAGCCCGGGTGCTAGCAAATTCCAGCACCGCTTCCAGCATGCGGTGCAGCACGGGCTGCACGCCGGCCGCCACCTCGGGCAGGTAGTCGAACGGCAAGGCTTCCTGCATGTAGCTGCACTGCGTCATCTCCAGCTGCACCGCGTGAACGTTGCGCGCAGGATCGCCGTAGTGCCGCGTGATGTGGCCGCCCTTGAACCGGCCGTTGAGCACCGCGGTGTACGCAGGGTCGGACTGCCCGATGCGCAGCAGCGCCTGCGCCAGCGCCGGGTCGCAGCTGGCCCCTTCGGCCGTGCCCAGGTTCAGGTCCGGCAGCTTGCCCGCAAAAAACCGCGGCAGCATGGAGCGGATGGAATGCGCATCCCACAGCATGGCCACGCCATGGGCGGCGCGCAGGCGCTCCAGCTCGGCGACCAGTTGCGCGTGGTACGGCGCCCAAATGGCATCGCGGCGCGCGGCGATCTCGGCGTCGTCCGGCACATCGCCCGCCTCCGCGTAGATCGGCGTGTCGTCGAAGGTGTCCACCGGGCACAGGCCCGTGACGCTTTGGCCGGGGTACAGGCTGGCGCCGTCCGGCGGCCGGTTCAGGTCGATCACATAGCGCGAATGCGTGGCCACCAGGATCGAGGCGCCGAGGTCGCGGGCAAAGCTGTAGAGCCGCTCCAGGTGCCAGTCCGTGTCCGGCACCTGGCGGGCCTCGTCCGTGAAGCGCGCAGCGATGTCCGGGGGCACGTGCGTGCCCACGTGGGGCATGGACACGAGCAGCGGCGCGGTGCCCTGGTGGAAGGTGAAGGGTGGCGGGGAATGGGTGGCGGTCATGCGATCGGGTCTGCGTTGGGGGCTTCGAAAGCCGAGGGCCGGCCGGTCGGTCAATGCCCGGCGCGGGTGATGGTGGCCGTGCGGGCCGCCACGAAGGCGGCGGCAGCACGGTCGTGCAGCGCGTGGCGCCCCGCGACAACGCGCGGCGTGCCGGCGGTCCAGAGGCTGTGCAGCGCCGAGGTGCGATGGCTGCCGAACACGTGCGCGCCCAGCATGCTGTCGGGCGGCAGGCCCTGCAGTGCGATGTGCTGCGCATCGAGCGCCACCAGATCGGCGCGCTCGCCCACCGTGATGCCGGCTGGAGCGCCGGGCGTGCAGCGGCCGCTGGCCTGCGCGCCGCCCTGCACCGCCTGCAGCGCCATGGCGGTGGCGACCTCGGGGTGGGCGCGGCTGGCCAGCACGTTGCGCTGGCGCAGGGACAGGCGCTGCCCGTATTCGAGCAGCATCAGCTCTTCCGCCGCGTTCACGCAGGCATGGCTGTCGGAGCCCACGCCCCAGCGGCCGCCGTCCGCCAGCCAGCGCGGCAGGTCGAACAGGCCATCGCCCAGGTTGGCCTCGGTGGTGGGGCACAGGCCGGCCACCGCGCCGGTGCGGGCGGCGCCCGCGTATTCGTCGGGCGTCATGTGGGTGGCATGCACCAGACACCAGCGCGCATCGACCGGCGCATGCTCCAGCAGCCATTGCACCGGGCGCTGGCCGCTCCAGGCGATGCAGTCGTCCACCTCCTGCGTCTGTTCGGCGATGTGGATGTGCACCGGCGCCGTTGCGTTCAGGGCCGTGAGGCCTTCGACCGCAATGCGCAGGCTGTCGGGCGGCACGGCGCGCAGCGAATGCGGGGCCAGGCCCAGGATGCCGCCCTGCGCGGCCACCACGGGCGCCAGGCGCTCCAGCAGCGCGAGCATGCTGTCGGTGCTGCGGATGAAGCGGCGCTGGTCCTCGCGCGGCGCGCGGCCGCCGAAGCCGCTGGTCTGGTACAGCACCGGCAGCAAGGTGATGCCGATGCCCGCGGCCTGCGCGGCACGCAGCAGCGCGAGCGACATGGCGGCGTCGTCGGCATAGGGCTGGCCTGCCGCGTCGTGGTGCACGTAGTGAAACTCGCACACCGCGGTGTAGCCCGCCTCCAGCATCTCCACATAGAGCCAGGTGGCGATCGCCTCCAAATGCTCGGGCGTGGTGCGCGCGGCAAAGCGGTACATGAGGTTGCGCCAGCTCCAGAAGCTGTCCTGCCCGCCGTCGGGCTGGGGCGCGCGGTATTCGGTCAGCCCGGCGAAGGCACGCTGGAAGGCGTGCGAGTGCAGGTTGGGCATGCCGGGAAGGACCGGGCCCGGCGCACGCGGCGCGGTGCCGGCGGCGCTGCCCGGCGCCACGGCGGTGAGCTGGCCCGCTGCATCCCACTGCAGCAGCACGTCGCGCGCCCAGCCGCCGGGCAGCAAGGCGTCCTGCGCGAACAGGGCGCCAGCGGGAGGCGTCCGCGGTGCAGAGGACTCGGCAGGCGGGGATGAAACGGTGGTGCTCATCAGTCAATGGCCTCGGGGCAGATGGGACATGAGAAAAAGGTCTTGGGCCACCGGTGCATCAAACCGTCGCCCGGGCGATGCGCCCCTGCCGCACGATGGTGTGCGCCGGCTTGTGCCCGAACCAGTAGGCCAGCTCCGCCGCCTCTTGAAAGGGCCACAGCACGAAGTTCGCCGGCCGCCCCGCGGCAATCAGTCCGTGCGAATCCTGCAGCCCCAGCGCGCGCGCGGCATGGGTGGTGATGCCGGCCAGCGCCTCGGGCACGGTCAGGCGAAACAGCGTGCACGCCATGTTGGCCATGAGCAGCAGGCTCAAAGCGGGCGAGGTGCCGGGGTTGTGGTCGGTGGAGACCGCCATGGGCACGCCGGCCTCGCGCAGCAGCGCGATGGGCGGCAGGTGCGTGTCGCGCAGCGTGTAGTAGGCGCCGGGCAGCAGCACGGCCACCGTGCCGGCGGCCCGCATGGCGGCGATGCCCTCGGCGGACAGGTGCTCGATGTGGTCGCATGACAAGGCGCCATAGCGCGCAGCGAGCGCCGCACCGCCCATGTCGGAGAGCTGCTCGGCATGCAGCTTGACCGGCAGGCCCAGCCGCTGCGCCGCCTGAAAGACCTGCTCGGTCTCGGCCAGCGTGAAGGCGATGCGCTCGCAGAACACATCCACCGCGTCGACCAGCCCTTCCGCGGCCAGCGCAGGCAGCATCTCCTGGCACACGTGGTCGATGTAGTCCTGGCTGCGGCCGGCGTATTCGGGCGGCAGCGCGTGCGCGCCCAGGAACGTGGTGCACACCGTGGTGCCGGTGGCCTCGCCCAGGCGGCGGGCCGCGCGCAGCTGCTTGCGCTCGTGCGCGGTCGCCAGGCCGTAGCCGGACTTGATTTCGATGGCGCACACGCCTTCGTCGAGCAGGGCCGACAGGCGCGGCAGGGCGAGGTCGAACAATTCGTCTTCACTGGCCTCGCGCGTGGCCCGCACCGAGGCGACGATGCCGCCGCCGGCCCGGGCGACTTCCTCGTACGAGGCGCCGGCCAGCCGCATGGCGAACTCGTTGGCGCGTTGCCCGCCGTAGACGAGGTGGGTGTGGCAATCCACCAGCCCGGGCGTGGCCAGCGCGCCGCGCGCGGCGTGGCGCGGCAAGGCGGCATGGGCCGCGGGCACCGCGGCCTCCGGGCCCACCCAGCGCACCACGCCCTGCTCCACCACCAGCGCCGCCGGCACGCCATCGGGCACCGGCACGTCGGCCACCGCCAGCCCGGGCGCCAGGTGCAGGGTGTGCCAGACCCCATCGGCGCTGGGCGCGTGGGCGAAGTCCTGGTGCGGCACGGTCATGCGATTCTCCCTTTTGCTATTAAATGCATAGCAGTATGCCCTAGTGATTATTGCGCCAGTGCCCGATTTGGCTGAAACCCCGGCACCAGCGCCACCCAGGCGATGGCCGGCGCGTCGGCCCCGCCGGCCTGCGGCTGGAGCGCGGCGCAGGCGCCGGCGGGCGCGGCGGTGGCCCACCACAGGCCCTGCCCCGGCCCGAAGACCTCGCCGCCCCGATGCCACCGGCCCGACAGCACCATGCACAGGCCGGCGGGCGTGCTGCCCGGCACGCACGCGTTCTGCAGCACCTGCACCGCGCCTTGCCAGCGCCTGTGCCGCAGCATGAGGTTGAAGTCGGTCGATGCGCCACCCAGCGGGATGCAGTCGATGGCCTGATCGCCCGCGAACGCCACGGGCTGCCAGCGCTCGTCCAGCGCATGGTCGATGCCCTCGTCCTCGGCGCGCAGGCGCACGCCGGCCCCGTCCAGCAGCATGATCTGGCGCTGCACGCCCTGGAAGGCCGAGAACGGCCCGGGCGCCGCGATGGTGGCCACGCTCACGCGCCACTCGAAGGCGTCCATGCCGGCGCCCGGCGGCCAGCAGGCCAGCTCGCGCGTGTCGCCGCCGCCGTTCTTCCACGGTGTGGGCGCGATGGCCGACAGGTCGAACCGCTGCAGCGCCGCCGTCATCCCGCCTCCCCCACCAGCAACGGAAAGAGCGGGTGCGCCATGGGTGCGCCGGCCGGCAGGGTGTCGGCCAAGCCGGGGAAATCGGGCGAGGTCTTCCAGGCGCGCGGCGCATGGCGCGTGTCGTCGCCCAGAAAGCGCACCGAGAACACGCGGCGACGCTGCGGCCCGGGCACACCGCCCGAGGCATGCAGGGCCAGCATGTGAAAGCACACCACGTCGCCGGGCGCGATCTCCCAGCCCAGGATGGGAAACGCCGTGCGGTCGGCCTCGATGTCGGGCAGCTCGGCCAGCGAGCCTTCGGGAAACCACCGCGCCTGCTGGTCCATGAAGGTGCGCGGCATGCGCCACGGCCCCCGGTGCGAGCCGGCCACGAACTCCAGCGTGGCCTCGCGCGCCACCGGGTCCACGGGAATCCACAGGCTCACGTTCTGGGTGCCGTCGATGTTGTAGTAGGGCTGGTCCTGGTGCCAGGGCGTGCGCTGGCGCGTGCCCGGCTCCTTGACCAGCACATGGTCGTGGTACAGCCGCACGCTGGCCGATTGCATGAGCCGCTGGGCGGCCCAGGCCACGGGCGTTTCGGCGATGAAGCGGCCGAAGGCGGGAATGTCCTGCCAGTTGCAGAAGTCCTCGAAGAACCGGCCCGGATCGTCCGGGCGGCTCGCCACCTTGGCGCGCGGGCTGGGCGCGGCCAGGTTGGCGTCGATGCCGCTGCGCAGCAGGGCCACTTCGCCGGGCGTCAGCAACTGGCGGATGCACACCGCGCCGTCGCGGGCGAAATCGGCCACGAGGGCGTCGGTCACGCGCTCGCGCAGCCGCTGCTGCAGGTCGTGCGGTGGCACCAGGGGGGTGGAAAGCGTCATGGCGAAGGCCTCACTCTCGGCGGCTTGGTGGGGGCGCTCAGGCGCGCGACAGCACGGCCTGCAGGAACGCGCGGGTGCGCTCCTGCGTGGGCTCGGTGAAGATCCTGGCGGGCGGGCCCGATTCGATGATGCCGCCGCCGTCCATCACCACCACCGTGTCGCCGACCTCGCGCGCGAAGTCCATCTCGTGCGTGACGACCATCATGGTCATGCCCTCGCGCGCCAGCAGCTTCATGACCTGCAGCACCTCGCCCACCAGCTCCGGGTCCAGGGCCGAGGTGGGTTCGTCGAACAGCATCACGCGCGGCTGCATGGCCAGGGCGCGGGCGATGGCGACACGCTGCTTCTGGCCGCCCGACAGGCTGGCCGGCATGGCCGCGGCCTTGTGGCCCAGGCCCACCTTGTCCAGCAAGGCGCGCGCCTGGCTCTCGGCCTCGGTTCGGGAAGCGCCGCGCAGCTTGCGCGGGCCCAGGGTGACGTTGTCGAGCACTGACAGGTGCGGGAACAGGTTGAACGACTGGAACACCATGCCCACCTCTTCGCGCAGGGCATTGAGCTCGCGCTCGGGCAGCATGCGGCCCTCGTCCACCAGGGTGCGCCCGCAGATGTCGATGCGCCCGCCCTGGGGCTGCTCCAGCCCGTTGCAGCAGCGCAGGAAGGTGCTCTTGCCCGAGCCGCTGGGCCCGATCACGACCACCACCTGCGACGGCTGCACGTCGAAGTCGATGCCGTTCAGCACCACGTGCTCGCCGAAGGCCTTGCGCAGGCCACGGATGCGCACGATGGGTGCCGCATCCGCAGCGGATGCCTGGGTCGATGGGGACTGCGTCATTGCACCATCCCCCCGGCGCGCAGGCGCAACTCGATGTGGCGCAGCACCAGCGTGGTCGCGCCGGTGAGCAGGAAGTACACGACCGCGATGGCCAGGTACACCTCCAGCGAGCGGTACGACACGCTGATGATCTTCTGCCCCTCGTGCATCAGGTCGTGGATGGTGAGCAGCGACACCAGCGCCGAGTTCTTGATGAGCGCGATGAACTCGTTGCCCAGCGGCGGAATCATGCGCACCACGGCCTGGGGCAGCACCACCCAGCGCATCGCCACGCCCGAAGACATGCCGATGGAGCGCGCGGCCTCCATCTGGCCCCGGTCGATGGACTGGATCGCACCGCGCACGATCTCGGACACGTACGCGCCCGAGTAGATGCCCAGCCCGATCACGCCGCACAGGAACGCCGGCAGCAGGATGCCGAACTGCGGCAGCCCGAAGAACAGGATGAACAGCTGCACCAGCAGCGGCGTGCCGCGGATGGCCGCCACATAGGCCGTGCACAGGCCATACACGATGCGGCGCCGGGGGTCGAGGCGGCCGATGCCCACCAGCAACCCCATCACGCAGCCCAGGAGCAGCGAGGCGGCCGTGATCTCCACGGTCACCAGCGCGCCCTCCAGCAGTTGGGGCCAGCCGGCCCACACGGGGGAAAAGTCGAGTTCCATCGCTCGGGTTCAGTGCTTGTCGATTCGGTCGGCGGCGGTGGTCCGCCGGCTCACTTGGCAGCCGGCGTGGCCGCGGTGGTGGCGGCGCTGCCGCTGAACCACTTCTTCACGATGGCCGCGTAGGTGCCGTCGGCCTTGAGCTTGGCCAGCGCGGCGTTCACCGCGCGGGTGAGCTCGGGCGTGTCCTTGCGCAGCGCCATGCCGTATTCCTCGGTGGTGAGCTGCTCCTCGATCACGCGCAGGCCGGGCCGGGTGCGCACGTACTGGTAGGCCGCGGGCTTGCCGGTGACGGCGGCGTCGGCGCGGCCGATGTCCACCAGGTTGAACATTTCCTGGTTCTTCTCGACCTCCACGCGCTGCGCCTTGGGGTAGTTCTGCGTGAGGAAGGCGACCGATTTGGTGCCCACCTGGACCGAGATCTTCTTGCCGTCCAGGTCGGCCGGCTTGCGGATGGTGGTGTTGCCTTCCTTGACCATGGCGACCAGGCCGCCGGCGTAGTAGGGCTCGGTGAAATCGACGACCTTCTTGCGCTCGTCGGTGATGTAGATGCCCGACACGGCCATGTCGAAGCGCCGCGAGATCAGGCCGGGGATCAGGCCCTTGAAGTCGATGTCCACCCACTCGACCTGCTTGCCCATGCTCTTGGCGACGGCCTCCACCAGCTCCACGTCGAAGCCGGTGCGCTTGCCGTTCTCGACGAACTCCATCGGCGGGAAGGTGGCATCGGTGGCCACTCGCAGCACGTTGTCTTGCGCGCGGGCGGCGCCGGCGCCCAGGGCGAACACGGCAGCCAGGCTGGCCAGGAGGAGATTGCGTCGGATGTTCATGGGAGTTTCCGGTGGGGGTGGGAGGAAGGGAAAGGCACTCGAGGGAAAAAGAAAAACGATGCGGCCGGGTTCAGTGCAGAACGAGTTGGCGCGAGATGCGGGCGGCCGCCACGACCACCATGCGGATCAGCGCGGCCTCCTGGCCCTGGGCCCGCATCACCGGCGCCATCAGCGTGATGGCGCCCGCGGCCTGGCGGGACGCGCCGAACAGCGGCACGCTGCAGCCCCAGACGCCGGGGTCCACTTCGCTCTCGCTGGTGGCGAAGCCCGCCTTGCGGATCGCCTCCAGCGCCTGCTGGGCGGCCTCGCGCTCGGGCGTGCCCGTGCCCCACTGGCTGTCGAGCACCGCATCGCGCGCGGCGGGCGGCAGATGGGCCAGCACGCACTTGGCCGAGGCGCCCGTGCGCAGCGGGACGCTGCGCCCCTTCTCAAACGAGCAGCGCAGCGAATGGTGGCTTTCCACCATGTCCAGGCAGATGGCCTGGTCGTTCACCGCGACGATCAGGCCGACGCTTTCCTGCGACTGCTGCGACAGTTCCACCATGCCGGGGCGCGCCTGCCGCACCAGGTGCGAAGCCAGGTCGAAGCCGAGGGCCAGCTGCAGGCTCAAAGGGCCCGGCGCATAGCCGCCATCGCTTTCCAGCACGAAGCCCCAGCGCTTCAAGCGCGCGAGCTGGCGGTACAGCGTGCTGCGCGCCATGCCGGTGTGCTCCATGAGCTCGGTCGCGGCCATCGCCCTGCCCTGCTGGGCCAGCACGGCCAGCACCTGGAGCACTCGGTCGGACGTCGCAACGGCGCTGGGCAATGCACTTCGGGTCATGCGTTCAGTATCGAAGGAAGCGGCCCGGGATCACACGCCCCCATTCCCGGCCATTGGGAATGGGGTTCCCCTTTTTCTCGCGGAATGGCGAAATTCCGTTTTCCGGCGGCCCTGAGGATGCCTCAGCGCACCATGGGAAGGTTCAGGCCCTGCCTGCGTGCGGTGGCCACCGCGATGTCGTAGCCCGCGTCGGCATGCCGCATCACGCCCGAGGCCGGGTCGTTCCACAGCACGCGCCCCAGGCGCGCGGCAGCCTCATCGGTGCCATCGGCCACGATGACCACGCCGGCATGCTGCGAATAGCCCATGCCCACGCCGCCGCCGTGGTGCAGGCTCACCCACGTGGCGCCGCCCGCCGTGTTGAGCAGCGCGTTCAGCAGCGGCCAGTCGCTCACCGCGTCGGTGCCGTCCTTCATGGCCTCGGTCTCGCGGTTGGGGCTGGCCACCGAACCGGTGTCCAGGTGGTCGCGGCCGATGACGATGGGCGCCTTCAGCTCGCCGCTCCTGACCATTTCGTTGAAGGCCAGCGCCGCCTTGTGGCGCTCGCCCAGGCCCAGCCAGCAGATGCGCGCGGGCAGGCCCTGGAAGGCGATGCGCTCGCGCGCCATGTCCAGCCAGCGGTGCGTGTGGTGGTTGTCGGGGAACAGCTCCTTGATCTTGGCATCGGTCTTGTAGATGTCCTCCGGGTCGCCCGACAGCGCCACCCAGCGGAACGGCCCCTTGCCTTCGCAGAACAGCGGGCGGATGTAGGCGGGTACGAAGCCGGGGAAGTCGAAGGCGTTCTTCACGCCCTCGTCGAACGCCACCTGGCGGATGTTGTTGCCGTAGTCCACCGTGGGAATGCCCATGGCCTGGAAGTCCAGCATGGCCTGCACGTGCACCGCGCACGACTGGGCGGCGGCCTTCTTCAGGGCGGCATGCTGCGCCGGGTCCTTCATCGCGGCCTGCCATTGCGGCACCGTCCAGCCGGCGGGCAGGTAGCCGTGGATCAGGTCGTGGGCGGAGGTCTGGTCGGTCACCAGGTCGGGTTTCAATCCGCCCGCCTTCGCACGGCGGACCAGTTCGGGCAGCACCTCGGCCGCGTTGCCCAGCAGCGCGATGGAGACGGCCTCCTTCGCGTTGCAGTGCTGCTGGATCAACTCCAGCGCATGGTCGATGTCGCGCGCCTGCTTGTCCACGTAGCGCGTGCGCAGGCGAAAGTCGATGCTGCTTTGCTGGCACTCGATATTGAGCGACACGGCGCCGGCCAGCGTGGCGGCCAGGGGCTGCGCGCCGCCCATGCCCCCCAATCCCGCCGTGAGGATCCACTTGCCGGAGAGGTCGTTGTCGTAGTGCTGGCGGCCGGCCTCGACGAAGGTCTCGAACGTGCCCTGCACGATGCCCTGGCTGCCGATGTAGATCCAGCTGCCGGCCGTCATCTGGCCGTACATGAACAGGCCCTTGCGGTCCAGTTCGTTGAAGTGTTCCCAGGTGCCCCACTTCGGCACCAGGTTGGAGTTGGCCAGCAGCACGCGCGGCGCGTTCTCGTGCGTCTTGAACACGCCCACCGGCTTGCCGGACTGGATCAGCAGGGTTTCGTCGGCCTCCAGCACCTGGAGCGACGACAGGATCTGGTCGTAGCAGGCCCAGTCGCGGGCGGCGCGGCCGATGCCCCCGTAGACCACCAGGTCCTGCGGGCGCTCGGCCACCTCGGCATCCAGGTTGTTCTGGATCATGCGGTAGGCGGCCTCGGCCAGCCAGTTCTTGCAGTTCAGCTGGCTGCCGCGCGGAGCGCGGATCACGCGCGTGGGGTCGTGGCGGGGGTCGTGGCGGGGGTCGGCGAGCGGGGCTGCGGCGGTGGAGAGGATGGCGTCGTTGGCGTTCATGGCAAAGGCTCCTTCACGAAATCTGGGAAACGAAGCTGGGCAGGTGGGCGGCCACGGGCGCGGGCCAGGCGGATTCCTGGGCCCAGCCGCGCATCGCCTCGATGTCGGTGGCGAGAAAGCGGTCCTGCTCCAGGAAGGCAACGCGCGCGCGGATGGCGGCGATCTGCGCTTCGATGAGCGGCGAGCTTTTCAGCCACGGGGTAGCGGCGGCGCCCGGTGCGGGCACGCGATCGAAGTCGATGCCCTGGGTGGCGGCCATGGCCTCGATGCCGACGACCACCGCCGTGTTGCGCACCATGTCGGTCAGGCGCCGCGCGGCGTAGGTGGCCATGGACACATGGTCTTCCTGGTTGGCCGAGGTGGGCAGACTGTCCACGCTGCCCGGGTGGGCCAGCGACTTGTTCTCGGACGCCAGCGCCGCGGCCGTGACCTGCGCGATCATGAAGCCCGAATTCACGCCGCTGTCGCGGATGAGGAAGGCCGGCAGGCCCGACAGGCCCGTGTCCAGCAGCAGCGCCAGGCGCCGCTCGGAGATGGCGCCGATCTCGGCCACCGCCAGCGCGATGATGTCGGCGGCGAAGGCCACCGGCTCGGCGTGGAAGTTGCCGCCCGAGATCACGTCGCCCGTTTCGGAGAACACCAGCGGATTGTCCGAGGCGGCATTGGCCTCGATCTGCAGCACGCGCGCGGCATGCTGCAGGTTATCGAGGCACGCGCCCATCACCTGCGGCACGCAGCGGATCGAATACGGGTCCTGCACGCGCCCGCAGTGCGGGTGCGACGGATCGATCTCGCTGCCCTCCAGCAGCGCGCGCACGGCGGCCGCCACGGCGATCTGCCCCGGCTGGCCACGCGCCTCGTGGATGCGCGCATCGAACGGCTTGACCGAACCCTTGATGGCTTCGAGCGACAGCGCGCCCGACACCAGCCCGGCCGCGAACACGCTCTCGGCGCCGAACAGCCCGGCCAGCGCGAGGGCCGTGGACACCTGCGTGCCGTTCAGCAGCGCGAGCCCCTCCTTGGGGCCGAGCACGAACGGCTCGCAGCCGATGGCCGCCATGGCCTCTCGGCCCGGCACCGTGCGGCCCTGCATCTTGGCCTGGCCCTCGCCGATCAGCACGCAGGCGAGGTGGGCCAGCGGCGCCAGGTCGCCCGAGGCGCCGACCGAGCCCTTGGCCGGGATCACGGGCAGCACGTCGGCATTGGCCAGGGCCAGCAGCGCATCGACGATCTCGGGCCGCACGCCGGAGTGGCCGCGCGCCAGGCTCACCGCCTTGGTGGCCAGCACCATGCGCACCACCGCATCGGGCAGCGGATCGCCGGTGCCCACGCTGTGCGACAGCACCAGGTTGCGCTGCAGTTCGGCCAGCCGGCCGTGGGCGATCTTCGTGCTGGCGAGCTTGCCGAAGCCGGTGTTGATGCCATAGACCACCTGGTCTTCTTCGACGATGCGCTGCACCGTGGCCAGCGAGGCCTGCATGCCGGCCTGCGCGGCCGGGTCCAGCGAAAGGCGCACGCCGCCCGCGCTCAAGCGCCGCAGTTCGCCCAGCGTGACGCGGCCGGGGTGCAGCACCAGGGTTTCAGGGGAGGAATCGGTCATCAAGTTCATCCTGTCTATACAAGTAGGTTCGAGCGAAAAGGAAGCAAATGAAGCGGCGGCTATCCGAACACGGGATTGCCGTCGGCCCGGAAGCGGCTGCCCAGGCGGTAGCGCGAGGCGGGGTGCAGGCAGCGCACCAGGGTCACCGGCACGCCGCGGCTCCAGGTGCGGCGGGTGAGCAGCAGGCACGGCTGGGCGGGCTCCATGCCCAGCAGCAGCGCCTGCTCCGGCGTGGGCAGCACGGCATCGACCACGTGCTCCACCTGGTCGAACGGCACGTTGCGCACCAGGAATTCCGAGGGCTGCAGCTGCGTGAAGTCCTGCTGTGCAAAGGTGGGCACCACGCGCGGGTTCACGTAGCGGTCCTCCAGCTGCACGGCCACGCCATCCTCGCGGTGCACGCACACGGCATGGAACACCGACTCGCCCGTGCGCAGGTCCAGCGCCGCGGCCACCTCCATCGCGGCCGACACGCGCTCCACCGTGAGCACGTCGCAGCGGTAGTCGTGCCCGCGCTGGCGGATCTCGCTGGCCAGGTTGGCGATCTGCAGCAGCGTGGACTGCGGCTTGTCCTCCGCCACGAAGCTGCCCACCCCGGCCACGCGCACGATGCGGCCCTGCTCGGACAGCTCGCGCAGCGCGCGGTTGACGGTCATGCGCGACATGCCGAACTGCAGCACCAATTCGCTCTCGGACGGCAGCCGGTCTCCCGCGCGCCAGGAGCCATCCTGGATCTTGCGGGCGATGAACTCTTTTACCTGCTGGTACAGCGCCAGCGCGGGCTCCACCGGCGCCGCGGCAGCGGATTCGGCTTCGGCGTTGGCACGGAGGGCGGCGGCGTTCATGTCGGCCGGTTTCTTCAAGCGGCTCAATGCAGGTCCGCCGCCATGGACTCGGCGCGGATCTCCTCGGTCAGCCGCGCCTTCAGGTCCATGAACTCGGGCGAGGTCTTCACGCGGTAGTGCCGCGGGTGCGGCAGGTCCACCGCCAGCTCGGTCTTGATGCGGCCCGGCCGGGCGCTGAACACCGCCACGCGGTTGGCCATGAAGATCGCCTCGTCGATGTCATGGGTGACGAACATCACCGTCTTGCGCTCGGTCTCCCAGATGCCCAGCAGCAGCTCCTGCATGAGCACGCGGGTCTGGTTGTCGAGCGCGCCGAAGGGTTCGTCCATCAGCAGGATCTTGGGGTCGTTGGCCAGGGCCCGGGCAATGGCCGTGCGTTGCTGCATGCCGCCCGACAGCTGCTTGGGGTAGTGCTGCTCGAAGCCGCGCAGGCCGACCTTGGCGATGAAGTACGCCGCCCGCTCCTTCTGCTGCGCCTCGGGCATGCCGCGCTCGCGCAGGCCGAAGCGGATGTTCTGCGCGATGGTGAGCCACGGAAACAGCGTGTAGCTCTGGAACACCATGCCGCGGTCGGCGCCGGGGCCGTCGATGCGCTGGCCGTCCAGCAGCACCTCGCCCGCGGTGGGAAAGTCCAGCCCCGCCACGATGCGCAGCAGCGTGGACTTGCCGCAGCCGGACGGTCCGAGGATGGTGACGAAGTCGTTCTCGCGCACTTCGAAATCCACCGGCAGCAGCGCCTGGGTGGCCTGGCCGCGCGTGCCGGCGAAGGTGCGCGATACGCCGCGAACGGAAAGCATCGGTGCGGTCATAGCGTGCTCCAGGCGAAGAGGCGGCGGTTGGCCGCCTTGAAGGCGAAGTCGGACACCAGCCCGATGACGCCGATCACGATGATGCCGAAGATGATCTGCCCCGTGTTCAGCAGTGCCTGACTGTCGGTGATCATGTGCCCGATGCCCGACGACGAGCCGATCAGCTCGGCCACGATCACGTAGGTCCAGGCCCAGCCCAGCACCAGGCGCAGGGTTTCCGCGATGCCGGGCGCGGCGCCGGGAATGAGCACGCGCCGCACGATGCCCGTGTTGCCCGCGCCCAGCGTGTAGGCCGCCTCGACCAGATCGCGCCGCGCGCCGCCCACGGTCACGGCCACCATCAGCGTGATCTGGAATACCGAGCCGATGAAGATGACGAGCAGCTTCTGCGCCTCGCCGATACCCGCCCACAGGATGAGCAGCGGAATGAAGGCCGAGGCCGGCAGGTAGCGGCAGAACGACACGAAGGGCTCGAAGAACGCCTCCACCGGCTTCCAGGCGCCCATGGCGATGCCCAGCGGCACCGCGACCACGGCCGCCAGCACGAAGCCGCCGAGCACGCGCCATACCGTCATGCCGATGTCCTTGTGGAAGCCGTATTCGGTGAACAGCAGGCCGCCTTCCTTGAGCATGGTGGCCGGACTGGCCAGGAAGGTGGGCGACACGAAGCCGCCCAGCGTGAAGAACGACCACACGGCGATGAACACCACGAAGAACGCCAGGCCCAGCACCCAGCGGGCGCGCGGGCTGACGGGCTCGAGCGGCGCCATGGCGCGGCGGCGAACGGGATTAAGGGCAGGCCCCGCCCGCAGCGCGGCAGGGGCGCTGGCGGACGGCCCCGCGGCAGGGTGGTGGGCGGCAGTCGTCGCGGGCATGGTGGCAGGCTCCCGTGGCATCACTGGATGAAGCTGGCGTCGAAGGTGGCTTCGAGTTTTTCAGGCGCCTTGCGGATCACGCCGGCCTCCAGCAGGATGGGCACCGACTCCTTCATGAACTGCATCAGCTCGCCGGCGAAGAACTTCTGGTTGGCTGCCTTGTCCTGCCAGCGCAAGTAGGCCGAAGACTTGGCGAACTGCTCGCCGCTTTGCTTGACGGCCGAGCCCATGATCTCGTTGGCCTTGGCCGGGTCCGCCTTGATCATCTCCAGCGCCTCGAAATACGAGTTGGCAAGGGCCTGCGCCGCCTTGGCGTTGGCCTTGAGCCAGGTGGGCGCGCAGCCCACGGTGTCCATCACCATGGGGTAGTCGATGGTGGTGGCCAGGATCTTGCCGGCCTGCGGGTTGGCGCGCACGGTGGACAGGTAGGGCTCGTAGGTCATGGCGGCATCGTTCTGGCCGGACACGAAGGCCTGCGCAGCGGGCTGGGGTTCGAGCGAGACGGTCTTCACGTCCTTGAGCGTCATGCCGTTCTTGTTCAGCATCCAGGCCAGGCCGAAGTACGGCGCGGTGCCCGGCGCGCTCACGCCGATGGTCTTGCCCTTGAGGTCGGCGAAGCCCTTCACGTCGTTGCGCACGGCCAAGCCGTCGGCGCCGTAGGATTTGTCCATCTGGAAGATCTGCACGATGGGCACGCCGTTGGCGTTCCAGGCCACGTGCGTTTCCACCGTCGTGGCCGCACACTGGATCGCCTCGGAGGCCAGGGCCAGGTGGCGGTCTTTCTGCGGAATCATCTTGAGTTCCACATCCAGGCCGTTCTTCTTGAAAATGCCCGCCTTGTCGGCCAGCGTGAGCGGCGCGAAGCCCGTCCAGCCCGACATGCCCAGCGCAATCTTCACGTTCTGCGCCTGGGCCTGCAGGGACACCCCCGCCACACAAACGCCCGCCACCGCCAGCGACACCATTTTCAAAACCGATCGGCCCATCATCTGCTCCTCACAAGAAAAGATCGAGTCGCGCACCTGGAAGGCACGCGCCGCATTGCTCCGACGCCCGGAATGATGGCGGTGCGACAGGCCTGTCTATACAGGGTTACTACGCACAAGCCCTGATTTGGGCACGCACATTCCCACCGGGCGGGAGCCCCGGAGGCGGTCGATTTCTCGCGCCGGTCCGGGTGACGGGTGGGCTTGCAAGATCGGGGCCCGGCCGGCGCCCAGGCGAGCCGATCCGACGACATTCCGGCAAACGCTACCATTTTCATAGCAAAGAAGGCATGAAATATCCCGGCAACGGCCCTGTTTCGATCCCAAAGGCCCCATCGCCGGCGGCAGGCGGCCACCGGCGCCACCGCTGCGGCGACCGGCGCAGGCCCGCACCGAAGGGCCCGGCCTGGTGCACCCCGCGCATCGCCATCCCACCGACTGCCCCAGCGCTGTGCGTCCCGGGCGCGCTTGCCGCGGAAAGTAGGTACAAGCCCGGTGCCCGCGCAGGGCAAGCCGGCGTGGCACGGGGGCCCCGCCCGTTAGAATTTGTTTTTATCTAGAAAAGCGCCCTGCCATGAAGCAGCAACACCCGGCCCTTCTTTCCCTTCTGGAAACCCACGAAGCCGCCATCCTGGACGAGTGGTTGGCCGAGGCAGGCGCCCAAGATCCCACCCACCAGCGCGCCACGGCGGCGCAAGCGCGAGAACTGCTGCAGCTGCTGCGCAGCGCGCTGCAGGCCGGCGGCGACGCGCAAGGCCCCAATGGCCCGGCCTGGCAAGGCATGAACGAGGCGCTCGAAGCGCTCTCGCGCTCGCGGGCCTCGCGCGGCCAGACGGCTGGCGAGACCAGCGTGTTCGTCCAGGCCATGAAAAAACCCCTCTTCACGCTGCTGCAGCAAACGGTGCCCGCCACCGCCGACCTCGTTCCGGCCCTGTGGTCCGCCACGGCGCTGGTCGACCAACTGGCCCAGCGCACGGCCAACACCTTCCAGCAGGCGCGCGAGGACATCATCCGCCGCCAGCAGGAAGAGTTGCTGGAGCTGTCCACCCCCGTGGTGAAGCTCTGGGACGGCGTGCTGGCCGTTCCCATGATCGGCGTGCTGGACAGCAACCGCACCCAGGTGGTCATGGAAACGCTGCTGCAGCGCATCCTGGAGACCGAGTCGGAACTCGCCATCATCGACATCACCGGGGTGCCCACCGTGGACACGCTGGTGGCGCAGCATCTGCTCAAGACCGTGGCAGCCATCCGGCTCATGGGCGCGGACTGCATCATCAGCGGCATCCGCCCGCAGATCGCACAGACCATTGTGCACCTGGGCATCGACCTGCAAGGCATCTACACGCGCGCCAATCTGGCGGACGCGCTGTCGCTGGCGCTGCAGAAGACCGGCTGGCGCATCACGCGCGCCGCCTGATCCGAGGCACCCCATGGACCGCATTCCCATTCTTCGCATGGGCGAAACCCTGCTGGTCACCATTCAGGTGGACATGCAGGACCGCACCGCCATGCAGCTGCAGGACGACCTGGCCGACCGCATCGCCAAGACGGGCGCCACGGGCGTCATGATCGACATCTCGGGCCTGGAGATCGTGGACTCGTTCGTCGGGCGCATGCTGAGCAGCATCTCCGGCATCGCGCGCATTCTCTCGGCCCACACGGTGGTGGTGGGCATGCAGCCCGCCGTGGCCATCACCCTGGTGGAACTGGGCCTATCGCTGGAAGGCGTGCGCACCGCACTCAACGTGGAGCGCGGAATGCAATTGCTGGAGCGCATCCGCCAGGAGCCACCCCTTGTCCGCTGATCCCGCCGGCACGTTGCCGATCGCGTCGGAGCAGCACATCGTCGCCTGCCGGCAGACGGTCCGCGTCCTGTGCACGCAGCTGAAGTTCTCGCTGGTGGACCAGACGAAGCTCATCACGGCGGCCAGCGAGCTGTCGCGCAACACCCTGGTGCACGGTGGCGGTGGCCGCATGCGCTGGGAAACCCTGGAGCGGCAGGGCCGCCATGGCCTGCAGCTGCATTTCGAAGACGAGGGGCCGGGCATCTCCGACCTGAAGCTCGCCCTGACCGATGGCTGGACCTCGGGCGGCGGTATGGGCCTGGGGCTGCCGGGCAGCCGGCGCCTGGTCAATGAGTTCGACATTCACACGGCCCCTGGCGAAGGCACCCGCGTGAGCATCACCAAATGGAAGTAGCCGCCCCCACGGGCAACGCCCCCCAGTTGCTGATGGGATGGACGCACACGGCCTTCGCGATGGGTGACACCAGCTGCGTGGGTGAAGCACGGCGCTTCGCCGCCCACGCGAGTGCCGAGATGGAATGGGGCGACACCGACAGCGGGCGCCTGTCCATCGTGGTGACCGAGCTGGCCAACAACCTGCACCTGCACGCCCACGAGGGCCGCTTGCTGATCGCGGCCGTGCCGGCGCTCGACCTGGTGGAGGTGATCGCCATCGACCACGGGCCCGGCATAGAGGATCTGCCGCTGTCCATGCGCGACGGCTACTCCACCGGTGGCACGCAGGGCGCCGGGCTGGGTGCGGTCCGGCGGCTGGCGGACGATTTCGATATCCACTCGTCCGTGCCGCAGGGCACGGTGTGCGTGGCCCGCGTGCGCCAGCACCGGGAGGCGGGCGATGCGCCAGCCGCCCTGCCTCAGACCCTGCGGGTGGGGGCCATCCGGTTGCCGCTGGCGGGCGAGACCGTGTGCGGCGACGCCTGGGCCGCGGCCCTGGACGGCCCCCGGGCCGCGCTGCTCGTGGCCGATGGCCTGGGCCATGGCAGCGAGGCCGCCAAGGCGTCCGGCGCGGCGGCGGACCTGTTCCTGCAGGCCCCCTTCGGCGACCTGCGCGAGCAGATCGAAAGCATGCATGCCGAACTGCAATCCACGCGGGGCGCCGCCGTTTGCAGCCTGCGGCTGGATGCCACGGCGGCCACCGTGCGCAGTTCGGGCGTGGGCAACGTGGTGGCCCGCGTGGTCACGGGCCTGTCGGACCGCTCGGTCGTCACGCAGCACGGCACGGTGGGCCTGACCATGCGCCGGCCGCAGGAGACCACCACCGAGCTGCCGCCGTATGCGCTGCTGGTGGTGCACAGCGACGGCATCGAAACCCGCTGGCATCCCGCCAGCATCCAGCGCCTGCTGGGCAGCGATCCCACCCTGGTGGCCGCCGTGCTGCTGCGCGATCACCACCGGGCGCGCGACGACGCGACCGTGGTGGTGATGCAGTGCATCGATTGACCCGAAGCACGAAAGACACCATGGACCGCACCTCCGACCTCATTTCCGACCGCACCTCCGAGGAACCCGCCACGCCGGCACCGACGCCGGCCCCCGCCGCTGCGCCCCAGGAATCCATCGAGGCGCTGCGCGCCGCCCTGGCCGACAGCCAGCGAGAAGTCCAGGAGCTGAGCGCCGAGCTGGAGGAAACCAACCGCGGCGTGGTCGCGCTGTATTCCGAACTGGACGCGCAGGCCGACCAGCTGCAAAAGGCCACGGAGATGAAAAGCCGTTTCCTGGCCTACATGAGCCACGAGTTCCGCACCCCCATCAACTCCATCCGCAGCATTGCCCGCCTGCTGGCAGACCACGTGGACGGGCCGCTCAACGCAGAGCAGGCCCGCCAGGTGGGATTCATCCAGAGCACGGCCAGCGAGTTCGCCGACATGGTGGACGACCTGCTCGACCTGGCCAAGATCGAGGCCGGCCGCGTGGAAATCTCGCCCGCCTGGTTCGACATGCTGGACCTGTTCCAGGCCCTGCGCGGGATGTTCCGGCCGGTGCTGACCAACCCGGACGTCAACCTGTTCTTCGACGAGCCTCAGGGCATCGCGCCGCTGTACACGGACGACCGCAAGCTGTCGCAGATCCTGCGCAACTTCATTTCCAATGCGCTCAAGTTCACGCCCCGGGGCGAAGTGCGGGTATCGGCCCACGCCGTGGAAGGCGACCGCGTGCGCTTTTCGGTGACGGACACGGGCATCGGCATCGCGCCCGAATTCCATTCGAGCGTGTTCGACGACTACACGCAGATCGGCTCGTCGCTGCAAAAACGCCTGCGCGGCACCGGCCTGGGGCTGGCCGTGAGCCGCCAGCTGGCCGAGCTGCTGGGCGGCACGGTCACGCTGGAGAGCGCGCTGGGCAGCGGCTCGGTGTTCTCGCTGACGCTGCCGCTGCGGCTGCCGGGCAACGAAGCAGCGGCCACGGGGGCTCCCGCAACCACCGAGGGCGGTCCCCATGGGTAACGGCATGCAGGACGTCAGCGCCATCCACACGACCATCGACCGCGCCGCGCACACGGTGCTGGTGGTGGACGACAACCCGGTCACGCGCTACTCCACCGTCCGGGTCATCCGCGCTGCCGGTTTTCAGACCGTGGAGGCCGACAACGGCACCGAGGCCATCCGCCTGGCGGCCACTGGCGTGTCGGCCGTGGTGCTGGACGTGCACCTGCCCGACATCGACGGCTTCGAGGTCTGCCGCATCATCCGCCAGCAGGAAGCCACCGTCCTGCTGCCGGTCACGCACCTGTCCGCCGCCCACGTGCACAGCGAAGACCGGGTGACCGGCTTGAACGCGGGGGCCGACGCCTACCTCACGCACCCGGTGGAGCCGGCGCTGCTGGTGGGCACGCTGCAGGCGCTGATCCGTGCGCGCATGGCCGAAGACGGCCTGCGCCGCAGCGACCGCCGCTTTCGCGCCATCTACAGCCAGGCGCTGGCGGGCATCGGCCTGATCCAGCCCGACGGCCGTTTCACCGACGTCAACCCCGCCATGATGCGGCTGCTGGACCGCTCGCGCGAGGAGCTGCTGGGCCACCCCATCAGCGACTTCGCGCCGCCCGGCTGGCTGGACTTCATCACCGAAAAAACCGTGGGGGGAGAGCGGGGCCAGCCCTGGCAGGGCGAGTTTCCGCTGCAGCGCCCCGACGGCGCATGGGTGTACCTGGAGTGGAGCATCTCGGCGCACGTGGAGCCCGGCCTGCGCATGGCGATCGCGGCCGACATCTCCGAGCGCATGGAACTCGACTCCCGCCGCCAGGACGTGCTGGAGCGCGAGCAGGCGGCCCGCGCTACCGCCGAGCGGCTGAGCCGCACCAAGGACGATTTCATTGCGGTGCTCTCGCACGAACTGCGCACTCCGCTGAACGCCATCGCCGGATGGGTGCACATCCTCAAGCGCCGCGGCGGCACGCCCGAACTGCTCAAGGGCCTGGACTCCATCCACCGCAACGTGAAGGCGCAGGCGCGCATCATCTCGGACATCCTCGACGTGTCGCGCATCAACAGCGGCAAACTGCACCTGGAGCGGGAATGGATCGACCCCGTCGAATCGGTGCGCTCCTCCATCGACGCGCTGCAGGCCTCGATCGCCGAAAAGCGTCTGGACGTGGTGCTGGCCGTGCAGGACGCGAATGCCCCCGCCTGGCTGGACCCGACGCGCTTTCAGCAGATCTTCTGGAACCTGCTGACCAATGCCATCAAGTTCTCCAACGACGGCGCGCGCATCGATGTGTCGCTACGGCGCGAGAAGGGCCTGCTCACCCTGTCCGTGCGGGACTACGGGCGCGGCATCGCCAGCGAATTCATCGACCACCTGTTCGACCGGTTCACGCAGAGCGACTCGCCCGACAACCGCCGCCACGGCGGCCTGGGCCTGGGGCTGTCCATCGTCAAGCAGCTGGCCGAACTGCACGGCGGCCGTGCGACCGCTGTGAGCGCCGGGCTTGACCAGGGCACCACCATGCAGGTGATGCTGCCGGTGGACCACAAAGGGGGTGACACGGCCCGCGCCGCGCCCCGGGGCGACGATGCCCCGGCCGATCCGCCGATGAACGACCGGCCCCTGGCGGGCCTGGACATCCTCATCGTGGAAGACCACCCCGATGCGCGCGAAATGCTCACCGTGGTGCTCACCGATGGCGGCGCGCGCCTGCGCGAAGCCGGCGACTACGACGCGGCCATGCAGGCCCTGGCCGAACGCTGGCCCGACGTGCTGGTCTGCGACATCGGACTGCCCGGGCGCGACGGCTACGACCTGGTCCGCAGCCTGCGTTCGCTGCCCCTGCCCGAAGGCAAGGTCCAGCCGATTGCCATCGCGCTGACCGCCTTCTCCCGCGCGCAGGACGCGCAGCGGGCCCTGGAAGCGGGATTTGACGCGCACCTGGGCAAGCCCTTGCAGCCCCATGCCCTGATGGCCACCATCAACCGACTGGCCGATTCACGCTGACTTTTTGCATGACCTCCTCCCCTGCCTCCGCCACCACCGCCGACAGCGACCGCTTCGCGCACATCTTCGTCGGGGACAGCGAGATGGCGCAACTCATGCGCGCCCACGACTGGGAGGCCACCCCGCTCGGATCGCCGGCGTTCTGGCCCGAACCGCTGAAAGTGGCGCTGCGCATCCTGCTCACCTCGCGCTTCGAGATGTGGCTGGGCTGGGGGCCGGACATCGCTTTCTTCTACAACGACGCCTATCGCCCCACGCTGGGGGCCAAGCACCCGCGAGCGCTCGCTCGCCCGACCGCCGAGGTCTGGGCGGAGATCTGGGACCAGGTGAAGGGCCGCATGCACGCCGTGTACGAGCGGGCCGAGTCCACCTGGGACGACTCGCTCATGCTGCTGCTGGACCGCGCGGGCTACCTGGAGGAGACGTACCACACGTTTTCATACAGCCCCTTGCACGGCGACGACGGCCAGGTCTTCGGCCTGTTCTGCGCGGTATCGGAAGACACGGGCCGCGTGCTCAACGAGCGGCGCCTGCGCCTGCTGCGCGAACTGGGCGCGGCGCTGTCGGCGGTCAACAGCCGCCGGGCCGTGCTCGACACCGCCTGCGAGCGGATGGGGCAGGCCCAACGGGACCTGCCGTTTTCACTCATCTACCTGTACGAACCCTCGGGCGTGGCCCGTCTGAGCTGCAACGCAGGCATCGAACAGGGCCATCGACTGGCGCCCACCGTGCTGGATATGAACTCCCGGGAGCCCTGGCAGGTCCACCGTCTGCAAGCCGGCGACGCGGCCTTCGCCGTGCCGCTGGATGCGGCGCACGACGTGCCCACCGGCGACTGGGATACGCCGGCGCGGGCCGCGTTCGTCGTGGCGCTGCCGGCGCAGGGCGGCGCCCGGTCGGCGGGATTCATGGTCTGCGGGGCCAATCCGCACCGGCCCATGCACGACGGTGAGGCCATGGCGTTCGTGCAGTTGCTGGCCGGTCAGATCGCCTCGCGTCTGGCCAGCGCCGGGGTGCTGGAGGAAAGCACGGCGGAACGCGATCGCCTGCGCAGCCTGTTCCAGAAGGCGCCCGGCTTCATGTGCGTGCTGCGCGGCCCGGAGCATGTGTTCGAGTTCGTCAACGACTCCTATGTGCAGTTGATCGGGCACCGCAGCGTGGAAGGCAAGACGGTGCGCGAAGGCCTGCCCGAGCTGGAAGGCCAGGGGCTGTACGAACTGCTGGACGAGGTCTACCGCACCGGGCAGCCGTACCTGGCCCAGGGCCTCAAGGTCCTCATCCAGCAAAAGCCCGGCATGCCGCTGGCCGAGCGCTACCTGGATTTCATCTACCAACCCACCACCGACGGCCAGGGCGAGGTCACCGGCGTGTTCGCCGAGGGCTACGACGTGACGGAAAAGGTGGTGGCCGAACAGGAGCTTCGCGCGCTGAACAGCCACCTGGAAGCGCGCGTGGTCGAGCGCACCCAGGAGGTCGAGAACGCGCTCGCGCGACTCACCACCGAATCGCGCGAGCGCGAAGCCGCGCAGGAGGCGCTGCGCCAGTCGCAGAAGATGGAGGCCGTGGGGCAGCTCACGGGCGGGCTCGCGCACGATTTCAACAACCTGCTGGCCACGATCACGGGCAGCCTCGAACTGCTTCACCGCCGCGTGGGCCAGGGCCGCTACGACGACCTGGAGCGCTATGTGAGCGTCGGCCAGGGCGCCGCCAAGCGGGCGGCCTCGCTCACCCACCGCATGCTGGCCTTCTCGCGCCGGCAGACACTGGACCCCAAGCCCACGGACGTGAACCGGCTCGTGAAGGGCATGGAAGAGCTGATCCGGCGCACCATCGGGCCTGAAAACGAGCTGGAGGTGGTGGGCGCCGTCGGCCTGTGGACCACGCACGTGGACCCCCACCAGCTGGAAAGCGCCCTGCTCAACCTGTGCATCAACTCGCGCGACGCCATGCCGGGCGGCGGCCGGCTCACCATCGAGACCGCCAACAAGTGGATGGACGAGCGTGCCTCCCTGGACCGCGACCTGCCCCCGGGCCAGTACGTGTCGCTCTGCGTGACCGACACCGGCACCGGCATGGCGCCCGAGATCATCCACCGCGTGTTCGAGCCCTTCTTCACCACCAAGCCGATCGGCATGGGCACGGGCCTGGGGCTGTCGATGGTCTATGGATTCGCGCGGCAGTCCGGCGGCCAGGTGCGCGCCTACTCCGAGCCCGGCATGGGCACGACCATGTGCATCTACCTGCCGCGGCACGAGGCGCCAGCCCAGGACATCGACCTGCCCTCGGTGCCGTCGATCGCGGGAGGCCAGGGCTCGGGCACCGTGCTGGTGGTGGACGACGAGCCGAGCGTGCGGTCGCTGGTGGTGGAGGTGCTGCAGGAGATGGGCTACGACACCATCGAAGCTCAGGACGGGGCATCGGGGCTGCTGGTGCTGCAATCGAGCACCCACCTCGACCTGCTGATCACCGACGTGGGCCTGCCCGGTGGAATGAACGGGCGGCAGATGGCCGACAGCGGCCGGGTCTACCGGCCGGACCTGAAGATCCTGTTCATCACCGGCTATGCCGAGAACGCGGCCGTGGGCAACGGCCACCTGGAGCGGGGCATGCAGGTGCTCACCAAACCCTTCACGCTGGATGCGCTCGCGCGCCGGGTGCAAGGGCTCATCGCCCCGCCCTGAGGTCCTGCCCGTTGAGCCATCCCACTGCAGCCGAGAGGCACGAGGTTCGCCATCGCTGCCGCCGCAGCAGCGGCCTCGGGCCGTACCGGCCCCGCCCTCTGCAAGCACAGGTGTTGCAGGCACAAAACAGACGGTTAACCTGCCCGCTGCCATGGGCAGATCCAGCCCCTAGAATCTTGCTGCAGTCTTTTCTGCCCATCCCGATCCCCTGCCCTTCTTCCGTGTCACAGCGATCCCCTCTCCCTTCCGGCACCCCGGTGCCGGAGACCGACTGCCTTTCGGCGCTGCGACGAACCACGAAGGAATCGCACGCGCAGCTGGATGCCAGCCTGCCACTCGGCAGGGCCGATGCCAGCCTGGAAGACTACCGCCACCACACCCTGGCGCTGAGCGCCTGGCTCACGGCGCTGCAGCCGCACTTGGCGGCCCTGGAGTCGCTGGTGCCCGGTTTCGACTTTGCGCGCCCCGCCCGCCTGCACGCCTTGCACGCGGATTGGCTGGCAACGCACGCCGCGCCGGCGCACGCCAAAGACGGCTTCGGTGATACCAGCGGCTGCACGCAGGAGGTGGCGTCGCAGGCGTTTTCCGCCTTCGGGGCGCCAGGCCATGCCGCCGTCTGCTGGGGCCTGGCCTATGTGGTGGAAGGCTCGCAATTGGGCGGCCAGTTCCTGTACCAGCGCCTGGCGCCCCGGCTGGCGCCGCATCCGCTGCGCTATTTGCAGGGCCTGGGTGCCGGCACGGGTTCGCGCTGGAAACATTTCACCAGGCTGCTCGACACCCACGTGCAGAGCCGTTTCGATATCCAGGCGGCCTGCGCCGGCGCACGCGCCGGCTTCGATGGCCTGCGGCAACAGTTGCAGGGCCAGGGGGTGCTCGCATGATCCAGTCATTCACACCCGGCACCGCCACCACGCTGGACAACTGCGATCGCGAGCCCATCCACGTGCCGGGCAGCATCCAGAGCCATGGCACCCTGATCGCGGTGGACCGCGAAGGCGTGGTCCGCTATGTCGGCGCCAACGTGCAGGCCCTTCTGCACTGCGGCGTGACCGTGGGCAAGCCCCTGCCCGAAAACCCGGGCACCGTGTGCCCGCTGATTGCCGCGCTCCTGCAGGACGGCCTGCAGGCGCTGCGGGGCGAGCGGGATGTGCCCATGCCCAGCGAGCTGCAGGTGGAAGACCGCCAGTTCGACGTGGTGCTGCATGTCGGCAGCGCGATGCTGGTGGCCGAATTCGAACTGCGCCACCAGACCCACAGCGAGCTGGCAGGCTTTGCCGTGCAGGCCCACCGCGCGATGGAAAAGCTGCGCCGGCCCCGGGCCATCGATGAACTGCTGCAGCTGGCCACCGAAGAACTGCGGGCCCTGACCGGCTTCGACCGGGTGATGGCCTATCGCTTTCGCCACGACAGCAGCGGCGAAGTGGCCGCCGAATCGTGTGTCGACACGCTCGACCCCTACCTGGGCCGACGCTATCCGGCCAGCGACATTCCAGCGCAGGCACGCCGGCTCTACGTGGCCAACACTCTGCGGCTGATCGCCGACGTGCGCTCGGCCGCGGTGCCCCTGCTGCAGGAGGCCGGCGCGCCCCCGCTGGACCTGAGCGGCAGCATCCTGCGCAGCGTGTCGCCGATCCACATCGAATACCTGTCCAACATGGGCGTGGGTGCCTCGATGAGCGTGTCCATCGTGATCAACGAACAGCTCTGGGGCCTGATCGCCTGCCACCACATGGGTCCACGCCAGGTGCCTTACAGCGTGCGCATGGCCTGCGACGTGATCGCCCAGGTGCTGTCGGCCAACATTCAGAGCACGCTCTCGCGCTCCCAGGCGGAGCGCTTGCAGCAACTGGCCGGTGCGCGCACCCACCTCATCGAAGAGTTGCTGCACGCGGACGACGAATTCACCGCCCTGACCCAGCACACGGCCGAGATGGCCGCCATCTTGCAGGCCGATGCGGCGCTGGTGGCCCATGGCGCGAAGCTGACCGTTTTCGGCGAGGTGTCGGAAGCGGCGGGCAGCGCCATCGTGCAATGGCTGGCCGCCGAGCCGGTCCAGGACCGGCAGCGCCTGTTCCAGACCCAGTCACTGCCGCAGCTTGCCCCCGACCTGGCCGCCGTGACGTCGCCCTGGTGCGGCGTGCTGGGCATTCCTTTCGACCGGGACCGCAACGGCTGGTTGATCTTTCTTCGCAAGGAGCAGATCGAGACCATCCACTGGGGCGGCAAGCCGGACAAGGACATCCGCCACGGCCCCCTGGGCCCGCGACTCACCCCGCGCGGCTCGTTCGATCTGTGGAAGGAAACCGTCCGGTCCACCGCCGAGCATTGGAGCACGCTGGAACTGGACGCCGCCCGGCAGTTGATGGACGAACTCGTGCGCGTGCAGAACGCGCGCACCGCCGAGATCAATCGCACGCGCAACCAGCTGATGGCCGTGCTGGGCCACGATCTGCGTGACCCGCTGCACTCCATCAGCATGGCCGCGCGCGTGCTCGAACAGGGCGGCACCGACGGCGGGCGGGCCGGCAGGATCGGCCAGCGCATCCAATCCTCCAGCAGCCGCATGCAGCGGCTGGTGAGCCAGGTGATGGACATGTCGCGCCTGCAGAGCGGCCTGGGACTGGATCTGCAGCGCACGGACGTGGATCTGGTCGCCCTGCTGAACGACCTCATTGACGAGGCCCGCACGGCGCACCCCGGTACCGAGATCGTGGGCACCATCCCCGCTGCCCTGAAAGCCCAGGTCGATGCCGATCGCATTGCCCAGGTGGTCGTCAACCTGATCGGCAACGCGCGGCACCATGGCCAGAGCGGACATCCCATCGAGGTGCATGCCAGCGCCACCGGTGAATGGCACGAGATCGCCGTGCGCAATGTCGCCGCCCCCATTCCGGAAGACATCGCCCGCAATCTGTTCAGCCCGTTCAAGGCTTCTTCGGTCGGCAACGCGCGCAATCGGTCGGGGATGGGACTGGGGCTGTACATCGCCCACCAGATCGTCCAGGGGCACGGGGGCAGCATCGGATACGAATACCGCGCACCCCATGTTGTCTTTTCGGTCCAGTTGCCGGTGCAGAGGCCGGGCACAATAGAGGCTTAAGAAGAAGACTATTGGGCTTGATCGTTCGATGGTCTTTAAAAAAAACACTGTACCGTCAGCGAAGCCCCGCATGCCTGCAGACATTCTCATCATTGACGACAACCGCGATGCCTCCGAACTGCTGAGCGACCTGCTCGATCTGCAGGGCTACACGGTGCGCGTCGCCCACAGCGGCAGCGAAGCGCTGCGGCACATGGCGCAGCGCCCCGCCTCGTTGTTCCTCGTGGACCAGCAATTGCCCGACATGCTCGGCACCCAGCTCGTTCCGCAGTTGCGCGCTGCAGCGGCCGGCCGGCCCTGCATCGCGATCGCCATCACGGGATTGGGCGTTTCGGACCGGGCGCAGTTGATCGGTTTCGATCACGTGCTGGCCAAACCGCTGGCCTTCGATGCGTTCGACGCCCTGATCGCTGCCTGCGCAGCCCAGCTGGACCAGCTGGACCAGCAAGGTGACGCCGAGCGCTGACGGATAGCTGACGACCCCGCTCCCCCCGGGCACACGCGGCCATGCTGCGACAAGCCAACCACCCGTCGGCCGGCATGCGCGTGGCGATAATGCCTCGCTCCATGGCGAGTGCACGTGAATGTCGGGGAATGTACGGGCTTCAGGGGCTCCAGCCGCCGCCAAGCACTTCGCCTTTACCCATAAAACAGCGGCTTTGGCCCACGAGGCCAGGACTGCCCCGAGTGTCAGAGCAATCCGTTCAGGTGTCTTATGCTGGACTGGCAGGGATTGCGAGGACTCTTACACTCGACCGCCCGGAAACCCTCCATGCATGAATCTCCCGTCGATCCATCCACCGTCCAACACCTGCTCGGCTACGCCCTGGCGCAGGCACGGGTAGCGGCCAACCGCGCTTTTTTCCAGGCGATCGGCGAGCCCATGCAATTGCGCACCGTCGAGTTTTCCCTGTTGATGCTGCTCATGCCCGGCGAAGGATTGTCCCAACGGCAGCTGGCGCAGGCGCTCAACCTGAGTGCGCCCAACCTCACCCTGGTGGTGAGCCGACTGCAGAGCCGGGGCCTGCTGGTGCGCGAGCGCAATCCCACCGATCGCCGGGCACAGGCCATCCGCCTCACGACCGAGGGCCTGTCCATTGCCCGGCAGGCGCATGCCATTTCGCTGGAGATGGAAGCAGGCATGCGCCAGCTGTACTCGCCGGCCGAATGGGCGCTGCTGCTGGAGTTGCTGCAGCGCGTCAGCCCCGGCGCGCAGTCGGCCAACGAGGAGCCGGCGCGGGCAGCCCAGCGGCAGGCGACCCGTGCCCCCATCGGCCACCAGCGCAACAATATCAACGGCATATAGCTATCAATTAAATAGCAAACATCCAGAAGGCCACGGCCAGCACGCCATTCGCCGTACGCGAGATTCGGCTGTACGCTGGCGTCCCCGACGCGTAGCTGCTTAAGCGGCATGTGACACCAGCGCGGGTGTCCGCTGCGATGGTGGCCGTGACAATTCGCAGCCGTGCCGGCGCCCGGACCAAGCACCGTGGCAAGACCGCAGAACCATGTAGGCAAGTGCCTACATAGGCAGGTAGGAACTTCCTGCAACCTCTTGTTGCATCGCAACAGAAGATGCGTCCAGGACCACCTGCATGCACCCCAACTCCCTCCATGACCCGGCCTCCGGAGCCCCCTGCCTTCCAGGCAAGGCTCCGAGCCGGGCTCCGTCGCGCGTGAAAAGGGATGCAAGAGGAGGATGGCCCGGATCGATCCGCATGGCGCATGTGCTGGCAGCCACCGGGCTGCCCAGCATCCCCGCGTTCCGATGTCGATCTCCGCAGCCCACCCTGATTGTCTCCACCTCACCTTTCCACGTCTGATCCATCTGGGAGTTCCCACCATGTCACGCACCAAAAATGTCCTCGCCATCGTCATGGCCGGCGGTGAAGGCTCCCGCCTTCATCCGCTAACCGCGGAGCGCTGCAAGCCGGCCGTGCCGTTCAACGGCAAGCACCGCATCGTGGACTTCGTCCTGTCCAACCTGGTGAACTCGGAGATCTTTTCCATCTACCTGCTGGTGCAGTACAAGTCGCAGTCGCTCATCGAGCACATCCGCCAGTCGTGGACCATGGCCCGCTTCATTCCCGAGCATTTCGTGACGGTGGTGCCGCCCCAGATGCGCAACGGCCCCGAATGGTTCCAAGGCACGGCCGATTCGGTCTACCAGAACATCCACCTGATCGAAAGCTTCCGGCCCGACATCGTCGCGGTGTTCGGAGCGGATCACATCTATCGCATGGACGTGCGCCAGATGATCGATTTCCACGTGGCCAACAACGCCGATGTCAGCGTGGCCACGTTGCCGGTGAAGCTTTCGCAGTGCGACCAATTCGGCATCGTGGAAACGGACGAGAACCACCGCATCACGCAGTTCGTCGAGAAGCCGAAATCCACGCACCCCATGCCCGGCAGTTCCACGCATGCGCTGGCCTCCATGGGCAACTACCTCTTCAATGCGGACGTGCTGCTCGACGCACTCAAGAAAGCGCACGAGACCGGTCACAGCGATTTCGGCAAGCACATCCTGCCGACCATGCTGGAGTCGCACCGCCTGATGGCCTATGACTTCGACACCAACACCATCCCTGGAACCGAGCCCTACGAAGAGCACGGCTACTGGCGCGATGTGGGCACCATCGATTCGTACTTCGACGCCCACTTCGACACGCTGGGCGCGACGCCGCGCTTTCGCATGACCAACCGCCAGTGGCCGATCTACGCCAGCCCCGACCAGGCGGAATCCGCCCAGATCGAAAATGGCGTGATCCACCGGTCGGTAGTGGGCTCGGGCAGCATCGTGGACGGGGCCTCCCTCGACCATGCCATGCTGCGCCGTTCGGTCGTCGTCGAGCGCGATGCCCGTCTGGAGCATTGCATCGTGATGGAGCGCACCCGCATTGGCCGCGGCGCCCAGATCCGGCGCGCCATCATCGACCAGGACAACGACGTGCCCGCCCATGAACGCATCGGCTTCAATCTGGAAGAAGACCGCAAGCGCTTCCATGTCACCGAAAGCGGCATCGTGGTGGTCCCACGCAAGTTCTTCACGACCCAGCAGGATTCCGGCACCAACACCCCCAGCATCGGCCGTGCCCGGCCACCGGCCCCCATGGCCCCCGAAAGCGACCGCAAAGTAGCTGCATGAAACCCGACCTGATGAATACGCCTTCCGCTCCCGTTGCATCCCGCCACAAGAAAGTCCGTTATACCGTCGAGCCGGGCCGCCACTGGCCGCAGGGGGCCACGGCGAGCCGGCACGGCGTGAACTTCGCCGTCTATGCGCCATCGGCCGAAAAGGTGGAGATCTGCCTGTTCTCCGAGGACGATCAGGAAACGGCGCGCATCACGCTGCCCTGCCTGAGCCGGGACACGTGGCACGGATTGGTGAAGGGGTTGAAGGTCGGTCAGAAGTACGGACTGCGGGTGCACGGCCCCTACGAGCCTGGCAACGGACATCGCTTCAACCCCGCGAAACTGTTGCTGGACCCGTACGCGCTCGCCCTCGATCGGCCGGTGCTCGGCCATGCGGAGCAATTCGGCTACGAACTGGATCAGGAAGAAGAAGACCTGCAGCCCAGCACCGTGGACAACGGTGCGGTGGCGCCCAAATGCCGCGTCGTCAAATCGCGTTTCGACTGGGGTGACGATGCGCCACCCCGCGTTTCTGCCAAAGACACCGTGTTCTACGAAGTGCATGTGAAGGGCTTTACCCAGACCATGCCCGGCGTGCCCGAGCCCCTGCGAGGCACGTATGCCGGACTGGCCAGCGATGCCGCCATTGCCCACCTGCGCGAGCTGGGAATCACCAGCGTGGAGCTGTTGCCTGTCCAGGCATTTCTGGACGACAAGCGGCTGGTGGACAACGACCTCACCAACTACTGGGGCTACAACACCGTTGCGTTCTTCGCGCCGGAGCCACGCTACAGCGCCTCCAAGTCAGACGGCGGCGTGGACGAATTCAAGGCCATGGTGAAGGCGCTGCACGCTGCCGGGCTGGAGGTGATTTTGGACGTGGTCTACAACCACACGGGAGAAGGCAATCACTTGGGGCCGACCATCAGCTTCAAGGGCATCGACAACGCCGCCTATTACCGGCTGTCTCCGGAAGACGCGCGCTACTACGTGGACTACACCGGCACCGGCAATACGGTGGATACAAGCAGCCCGGCCGCGTTGCGCCTGGTGCTCGACAGCCTGCGCTACTGGGTGACGGAAATGCACGTGGATGGTTTCCGCTTCGACCTGGCCTGCGCACTGGGCCGTGACCCCACGGGCGCCTTCACGCACCGTGCCGCTTTTTTCGCGGCCGTGGCGCAAGACCCCGTGCTGTCGGGTGTCAAGCTCATTGCCGAGCCTTGGGACCTGGGCCCGGACGGCTACCAGGTGGGCGGATTCCCGGTGGGATGGATGGAATGGAATGGCCGCTACCGCGACGCCGTGCGCGATTATTGGCGCAACGCCGACAGCAGCCTACCCTCGTTCGCCGCCTGCCTGTGCGGTAGCGCCGACATGCTCGCCGCACGCAAGCGACCGCCGGTGGACAGCGTGAACATCGTGACGGTGCATGACGGCTTCAGTCTGGCCGACCTGGTGAGCTACAACGAGAAGCACAACGACGCGAACAAGGAAGACAACCGCGACGGTGAAAACCACAACCGCAGTTGGAACTGCGGTGCCGAAGGCCCATCGGACGATCCCGCAATCCAGGCCCTGCGCGCGCGCCAGATGCGCAATTTCATCGCCACTCTGTTCGTCTCGCACGGCACGCCATTGCTGCTGGGCGGCGACGAGATGGCCCGCACCCAGCACGGCAACAACAACGGCTACTGTCAGGACAGCGCCCTGTCCTGGTACGACTGGAACCAGGCCACGAGCGAGGCCGAGTTGATGGGATTCACCCGGGCCCTGCTGGCACTACGGCATGCATTGCCTGTGTTGCGTCCTGCCGTGCACCCGGCAGGCACCACCGGACACCCTGCTTGCGTGGCCCTGAACTGGCACAGCGTCTGGGGCCTGGCGATGACCCAGGAGGAATGGGAAGATCCCCAGGTGCGCTGCGTAGCAGCGCTGATGGAGGGCCACGGCGACAGCGAGTCGGTGATGTTGCTGTTCAATGCGACCCCTGCCGATGCGGTCTTCACCCTGCCTCAGGACGAGCATGGCCGCGTGTGGACCGTGCGGGTGGACACCCGCACCGCTGCCGTGCCACCAACCGACGCGACAGACATCGCTGCGGGCGGGCAGTGGACGCTGCAGCCGCATTCCATGGCCGTTCTGACCACACCCTCACGCACCGACCTGTCATGAAGTACCGGCATGACATGCCGTTCGGCGCCCGGCTCACGGCCGACGGCGGCGCCGGATTCAGCCTTTGGGCGCCCAACGCCCGCGAAGTGGTTTTGCACCATGGCACGGCGCCAGCGTCGCCCATGGTGCCGCTCCCGGCGCAATCCCGTCCGAACGGCTGGTGGCACGTGGAATTGCAAGCAGCCTCTCGCGCCACCCGCTATCAGTGGCAGGTGGACGGTGGCCCGCTGATGCCGGACCCGGCATCGCGCAGCAATCCCCACGGCCCGCATGGCGCCAGCGAGATCACCGATGCCAAGGACTTCGACTGGCAGGTGGACTGGCAAGGGCGGCCCTGGAGCGAGGTGGTTCTGTATGAACTGCATGTGGGCACGTTCACGCCCGAAGGCACCCTGCAAGCCGCGCTGCAGCAGTTGCCGCGCCTGAAAGACTTGGGCATCACCGCAGTGGAATTGATGCCCCTGGCATGCTTCGGGGGCCGGTTCGGCTGGGGATATGACGGCGTGCTGCCCTTCGCTCCGCACCCTGACTACGGAACCCCCGATGACCTCAAACGCTTCATCGATGGGGCGCATGCGCTGGACCTCATGGTGATGCTCGACGTGGTTTACAACCACTTCGGACCGGACGGAAACTACCTCGGCCTCTACGCACCGCAGTTCTTTTCTGAAAAGCACACCAGCCCTTGGGGCGCCGCCATCAACTTCGACGGCGCCCAGAGCGGGTCCGTGCGTGAATTCTTCATCCACAACGCGATGTACTGGATCGAGGAATTCCGGTTCGACGGACTCCGCCTGGACGCGGTGCATGCCATCATCGACGACAGCGAGCCCGACTTTCTCGCCGAACTTTCGCAGCGCGTGCGAACCGCATGCGCTGGCCGGCATGTACACCTCGTCCTCGAAAACGAGAAGAACCAGCCGGAGCATCTGGCGCCCAGCCCCCAGCCCTCCCGCTATGACGCGCAATGGAATGACGATTTTCACCATGCACTGCATGTGCTGCTGACTGGCGAAACGCAGGGCTATTACGGCGACTACGGCATTGAGCCAACCGCCCTGTTGGCGCGCGCGCTGACGAACGGCTATGTCTTTGCCCACAGCGATCGCGACGGACAAGGTCGCAGGCACCAGGTGGTGGCTGCGGCGCCCGAGCCCCTTTCCACCATGGTCCAGTTCTTCGGCAACCACGATCAGGTCGGCAATCGCGCGTTCGGTGAAAGGCTGGCGCAATTGGTTCCAGCGCCCGCTGCCGAACTGGCCATGCTGCTGACTTTGCTGGGCCCGGCGACGCCGCTGATCTTCATGGGCGATGAATTCGGCGCCCAGACACCGTTTCTCTACTTTGCCGATTGGGAAGGGGAACTGCGCGATGCCGTGCGCCAGGGCCGGTTGCGCGAATTCGGCCACGAAGTCCCGCCGGGCGGCACGCTTCCGGATCCTTGCGATGCGGTCACCTTCGCACACAGCCGCCTCGACTGGCAGCAAGCCGACAGCCCGCAAGGCCTGGCGCGACAAGCCTTGCTGCGTGAGGCGCTCGCAGCGCGCAGGCAGTGGCTCAACCCACGCCAGCACCGGCTGGTACCACGGGGCCACGTGGCCCGGGTGGTGGGCGCCCGCGGCCTGCAGGTGCGGTGGCATTACGACGATGGCGCGCAATGGCAGATGGATATCAACCTGAGCGAAATGCCCGTCGAGGCGCCGATACCCGACGGCCCCCAGGGAACCCCGCGGTTTTCACACCGCTGGAGCAATGACACGACCCAATGGGCACCTTGGTCCGCCCGCTGGTGTTTTCTGGAGCCCAACGCATGACGGACCCTACCCCCGGCGAAGCACTGCGCCATCGCGCCCACTTGGCCGGCATTGCGCTGAACTACACCAGCTTCTGGGGCGAGCACCGCGACGTGCCGGCCTCCGTCATCGAGCGGGCGCTGGCCGCCATGGGAAGCCATGCAGATACCAGCGCCGTGCCTTCCCCCGTGCTGGTATCGGAGGGCAGCGCGGCCACCGTGCCGCTTCACAACGAAGGGCCCTGGCGCCTGTTCACCGCTGAGACGGCGGAACGCACGCTGGTGTGCGAGGGCGTAGGCACCGTCGCCGAGGTACCCGCTTCGCTGTCCATGGGCTACTACGCCCTCCATTCACCGGGGGCATCGGCCGAACGGCTGGTCATCGTGGCGCCCGAGCATTGCTGGTCCCCGGAGCCCCTGCGGCAAGGCGAACGCTGGTGGGGCCTGAGTGCCCAGCTGTACGCCCTGCGCTCGGAACGAAACTGGGGGATTGGCGATTTCACCGATCTGGCTGACCTCGTGTCCATTGCTGCCGGGCAAGGCGCGGCTTTCGTCGGATTGAGCCCGTTGCATGCCTTGCGCGCGGATCAGCCAGAGGCTGCAAGCCCCTATAGCCCGTCAAGCCGGATGGCTTTGAACACGCTCTTCATCGATGTGGCGGCGGTGCCTGAATTCATGCGCAGTTCGGCTGCGCAGACACTGTTCTCGGACGCCGCTTTCCAGCAGCGGCTGGGTGCGTTGCGGGCTTCGAGCGAAGTGCGCTATGCCGAAGTCGCAGCCGCCAAGCAGGAGGTGCTGGGGCTGCTGTGGGACGAGTTCCAGCGCAGCGAATCGAGCACCGACTCGCCGCGAGCGGCGGCTTTCCGCGACTTCATGAGGGGTCAAGCCGACATCCTCGGGCAACACGCGCTGTACGAGGCCATCCAGTGCCATTTGAACGCCATCGACCCCAGTGTCTGGGGTTGGCCTGCATGGCCCGAAGCGATGCGCGACCCCCAGGGTGCCGAGGTGAAATCCTTTGCCCAGGACCATGCGGATCAAGTGCAGTACCGCTTCTGGCTGCAGTGGCTGGCACATGCACAACTCGATCGGGTGAGCCAACGGGCGCGTTCGATGATGCCGCTGGGTCTGTATTGCGACTTGGCGGTCGGAGCGAACGACGGGGGCTCGGAGACCTGGACCGGCCAGGGCCTGTACGCGCGTGGCATGAACGTGGGGGCTCCACCGGACCCGCTCAACCACCAGGGACAGGATTGGGGCCTTCCTCCGATGAATCCCTGTGCGTTGGCGACGGCGCATTTCCTGCCCATGCGCCGATTGCTGACGAGCGTGATGCGCCCGGCCGGCGCCTTGCGGATGGACCATGTCATGGCACTCATGCGCCTGTTCTGGACCAGTGCGGACGGCGGTGCCTACGTTTACTACCCTCTGGACGCCTTGCTGGCCATCATGTCCATTGAAAGCCATCGCCACCAATGCTTGGTGATCGGCGAAGACCTGGGCAACGTCGCGCCGCAGATGCGGGAGGCCATGGCGCACAAAACGCTGTTGTCCTATCGGCCTTTGATTTTCGAACGTGCCGACGGCGGCGCGTTCCGCACGCCGGCCCATTGGCCTCACCAGGCCCTGGCAGTGGTCAGCACGCATGACCTGCCCACACTGCGTGGGTTTTGGGCGGCCGAAGACATCGAGGTGCAGTCGCGCCTGGGCTGGCTGTCCGCCCCGGACGCCCACGCCCGCGCCTTGATGGAGCGCGCCCAGGACCGCGTGAGATTGCTCATCGCGCTCAACGAGGAAGGGCTGCTTCCGAGCGGCGCCACTGCGGACCCGCAATCGGTGCCCGAAGCCAACGCGGACTTCGTGGCCGCCGTGCATCGCTATCTCGCCAGAACACCCTGCTGGCTGGCGGCAGTGCAACTGGAAGACGTGACAGGCCAACTGGAGCAGGTCAATGTGCCGGGCTCCACCGAGGCCATGCAGCCCAACTGGCGCCGGCGCCTGAGCGTGCCGCTGGAAAAGCTAGCGACCCATCCCTGCTTTTCGGACATTGCGGCCGCGATGCGCGCCGAGCGCGGCGGCGCAGCCCTGCCCTTCAGCGAGGCACTGCCGCCGCTCGACACCGCCGATATTCCCCTGGCGACGTACCGGGTGCAGTTCCACGAAGGCAATACCTTCGAGCAGGTCACCCGGGCCGTGCCCTATCTCCATGCACTGGGGATCAGCCACCTCTACAGCTCGCCGTATCTCAAGGCCGCGCCGGGCAGCACGCACGGCTACAACGTGGTGGACCCGACCCGTCTGAATCCCGAAGTCGGATCGGAGGCCACGCACACCGCCTTGTGCGAAGCGCTGCAGGCGCACGGGCTCAGCCAGGTGCTCGACATCGTGCCCAACCACATGGGGGTGCTGGATTCCAGTAACCCCTGGTGGCAGGACGTGCTCGAGCATGGGCGGGCCTCCGCCCATGCAGGCACCTTCGACATCGAGTGGGAGCCGACCGCGCCAGAAATGCACGGGCGCGTGCTTCTGCCGATGCTGGGCGGTCATTACGGCCGCGTTCTCGAATCCGGCGAACTTCAGGTGGCATTCGACCCTCAAGGGGGGCGGTTCAGCATCCGCTACTGGGACCACCAGCTTCCCATCGACCCACAGCATTACGCGCGCATTTTTGCAGCCGTGCCGGCCCCGGTTTCCCGCAGCGAACGCGATGGCGACAGCCTGGCACAGATGCAATCGTTGGTGGATGCGTTCGGCAATCTGCCCTCTCGCAATACCAGTGACGAGAACGAGCGCACCATGCGCCAAAGGGACGCGCCGCTGCATCAGCGGCGGCTTGCGGAATTGGCCGGCGAGCACTCCTGGGTGCGCCAATGGATCGAAGCGCTTCTGACACAGTGGAACGGCCAAAAGGACAGTCCGGAAAGCTTCGACGCGCTGGACCAATTGCTGCGCGATCAGGCGTACCGCTTGGCGGACTGGCGTGTGGCAGGCGACGACATCAACTACCGACGATTCTTCGACGTCAATTCCTTGGCTGCCGTTCGCATGGAAGACCCAGCCGTCTTCGAGGCAACCCACACCTGCATCTTCCGCTGGCTGGCTGAGGGAAAGATCTCCGGATTGCGCATCGACCATCCGGATGGATTGGCCGACCCCACCCAGTACTTCGACCGGCTGCAAAAGCGCTATGCGTCGCTGGCGCGGGCCGCGGGGCGGGAGCCCCGTGCGCTATACCTCATCGTGGAAAAGATCCTGGCGGACCATGAGCCGCTGCCGCAGGATTGGCCCGTGCATGGAGCCACAGGATACCGGTTCAGCAGCCTGGTCAACGGGCTATTCGTCGAGCCGGCCTCTCAAGCGGCCTTCGACGATGCGTACTCCGCATTCACCGGCGATCGCAAGGAATTCGAAGAGGCGGTGCACGAGTGCAAGAAGCACATCATCGAAACCTCGCTGTTCAGTGACCTGGGGTGGCTGGCCGACACGCTCTACCGCATCAGCCGCACCGATCGCAAGACCTGCGATTTCACGCGCAATCAGCTGCGCATCGCGCTGACGGAGGTGGCCGCGGTCTTTCCGGTCTACCGCACCTACATCGCGCCCGACGGTACGGGGCTGTCCGACACGGATCGGCAACACATCGAGTGGGCCATTGCGGCGGCACGTCGCCGCATGGGCACCGCCGAGGGCGGCGTGCTCGCGTACCTGCAAGGCGTCTTTGTCGGCACGGAAGGTCAGCACCTGCCCGCGTTGCGGGGTGCGTTCCTGCGCCGCTGGCAACAGTTCACGGCGCCGGTGATGGCAAAGTCCGTAGAGGACACGGCGTTCTACCGCTATGTGCGCCTGGTGTCGCTGAACGATGTCGGCTCGGAGCCGCGGCGTTTCGGATTGTCCGGCGCCGCATTCCATCAGGCCAACCTGCAACGATCGCGGCGATTGCCGCATGGGCTGCTGGCGACCTCCACGCATGACAGCAAGCGTTCGGAAGATCTGCGCGCCCGCCTGAACGTGCTGTCCGAGATTCCAGCGCTGTGGGAAGACACGGCGATTCAACTGCGCGAACTCGGCACCCGTTTCACGACGGAGATCGACGGTGCGGTGGTTCCCAGCCCCCATGATCTCTGGGCGCTCTATCAAGCCCTGGTCGGCATCTGGCCGGCAGAAGGCGCCGATGAGGAGGAGCGGATCGGCTTGCGAGACCGCGCCAAGCAGTACATGGTCAAAGCCATGCGCGAGGCCAAGCAGGCGACCAACTGGCTGTTTCCCAACGAGGCCTATGAGGCGGCCGTTGACCGCTACATCGACGGCGTGCTCTCCACGGATCGTTTCGTGCGCGAGCTGGAGAAATTCGTCCAGTCCATCGCCCCCTACGGATTTCGCAACAGCCTGTGCCAGCTCGCGCTGAAGCTGACGGTCCCCGGCGTGCCCGACATCTACCAAGGCTGCGAGCAGTGGAACTTCAGCCTCGTGGACCCGGACAACCGCAGACCCGTCGACTTCACGGAACTGGAGCGTTCATTGGAAACGGTGCGTTCGCACTACGCCCTGGGGTATCCCAAGACCGCCGCATGGCGAGAGATGCTGGGTGCATCTCCGGCGCCGCTGGTCAAGCAACTGGTCACATGGCGGCTGCTGCAGTTGCGGCAGAAAATGCCGGAACTGTTCCTGAACGCCACCTACCTTCCTCTGACCCTGGAGGGGCCGAGCGCCGAACATGCCGTCGCGTTTGCACGCATCCGGGAAGGCAAAGCCATTGTGGTTGTCTGCTCGCGGTTGCTGTACGGGCTGACCGCTATGGGTTGGCGTGGAACCCGCGTCGCGCTTGCCGCGGTACATCCTGCCTTGGACAAAATTCCAAGGTGGAAAAACTGGATGACGGGAGTGTCCCTGATATCCGACAAAGATGAAGGCCTGGAACTGGACATGCTGATGGGCGAGTTGCAACCAGAGGGCGGTACCTTGCCATTCGTGGTGTTGGTGCCCGAGGATGTCGAATGAAAGTCCTCTTCGTCACGCCTGAATGCGCCCCACTGGTCAAAACCGGTGGGCTAGGCGATGTCAGTGCCGCCCTGCCCCGTGCGTTGGCCGCCCTGGGGCACGATGTTGCCTTGCTCATGCCGGCCTACGGCGATATGGCCATCACCGGCCAGATCGTGGGCTTGTTCGCCATTGCGCCGCAGGGTGCCTGGCCGGCAGCGCAATTGCTGCAACTGCGCCAGGAAGACGGTTTCATCCTCTACCTGCTTTCGTGCCCTCAACTCTATGCACGCGCTGGCACACCCTACGGCGCACCCAACGGCACGGATCACGATGACAACGCGCTGCGCTTTGGCCTGCTCAGCCGCGTCTCGGCCATGATGGGAACACAGGCCACGCCCTGTGGATGGCAGGCCGACATCGTGCATGCCAACGATTGGCCCACTGGGCTGGCGCCGTTCTATCTGGCGCAAGCGCGTGCCACGGCCGACGGCGCCCCAGTGGCACGCAGCATCATCACCGTGCACAACCTGGCATTCCAGGGCATCTTTCCGATGCAGACATGCCATGCGCTGGAGATTCCGCCGGAGCATCGTGGCATCGCGGGTGTCGAATTCTGGGGTGGCATGTCGATGCTCAAAGCCGGCCTGAATTTTGCAGACGCCATCACCACCGTCAGCCCCACGTACGCACGCGAAATCCAGGGCCCCGAACTTGGATTCGGTTTAGACGGGGTGCTGCGGGAGCGTGCCGACGCATTGCACGGCATTCTCAATGGTGTCGACACGAACACATGGAACCCGGCGAGCGATCCTCTCATCGCTGCGCCATACAGTTTGGAAAGCCCATCGGGCAAGGCGCTGAACAAAACCGCGTTGCGCCAGCGATGCGGGCTGGATACTGCGGAAAACCGCATGCTGTTCGGCCTGGTCGGACGGCTCACCCAGCAAAAAGGCGTCGATCTCGTGGTGGAGGGCGCGGAGCGTTTGGTGCAGCAAGGGGCACAGCTTGTCGTCTTGGGCAATGGAGATGCTGCGATCCAGTCCCGCTTCACACATCTGGCGGCCCTGCACCCTGAGCACATCAGCGTGACGCTGGGCTTTGATGAATCGTTGGCCCACCAGATCGAGGCGGGCGCGGACTGTTTCCTCATGCCCTCACGATTCGAGCCATGCGGACTGAACCAGATGTACAGCCAGATCTACGGAACCCCCCCGATCGTGACGAACACGGGTGGACTCGCGGACTCCGTCGTGGACGCTGATTCATCTCAGTCGGCAGGCACCGGATTCATCATGCCGGCCGCCACCCAGGAAATGTTTGACGAAGCGGTGCAGCGGGCCATCGCGGCATGGCAATCACCCGTCACCTGGGAATCGCTTCAACGTGCCGGAATGCGGCAAACCTTCGGTTGGGACGCATCGGCCAGGGTCTATTCAGATCTGTACGGTCAATTGCTTCAGCCCTGAGCGCCAGGCCGAGATCATCGTTCTGTTCTGTCCTACAAAAAGCGAAAGAGGCTGCGGAAATACTTGTCGAGCGATTGGCAACAAGGCATCGCCAACCCGGCGCCTGCACTTTTCTAGGAGATAGAAATGACCCGTAAATCCTGGCCCTTCCTGTCCACATACCAAGAGCGCAGTCCTGAACAGAACGTGGCCTTTTCATCTGCCGATGCGACCAAGTCTTCAGCCGGGCAAAGCGCTATTTCCTTGGGCATGGAACGGGTAGGCACTGCTTCATCACCGATGAACCACACGCCCCTTCGCTGCTCTGACTTCACCATCGGCAATCTTTCGCCTTCGGTTGCCTAAGGAGGAGAGGCCGCAACTTGCGGCCTCATCCCATCGGTCAGAAGGTTCTACCCTCGCCCCGCGAATGGCATCTTGGTGGCCATCACCGTGTGGAACATGACATTGGCCTCCAGAGGCAGATTGGCCATGTAGAGCACCGACTGGCCCACGATATGCACGTCCATCAGCGGCTCAGCCGCTATCTGCCCGTTGGCCTGCTGCACCCCCTGCGTCATGCGCTGGGCAAGCTCCGTACCCGCATTGCCCACATCGATCTGGCCCACTGCAATGTCGTATTTGCGGCCGTCCAAAGACGCGGTTTTGGTGAGTCCGGAAACTGCGTGTTTCGTGGCCGTGTAGGCGATCGAATGGGGGCGGGGAGCATGCGCAGAGATGGAACCGTTGTTGATGATACGACCGCCTGGCGGCTGCTGCGCCTTCATCACACGAAAGGCCTGCTGCAGGCAATAGAACATGCCGTTGAGATTGGTGCCGACCACCCTGTGCCATTGCTCCAGCGGCAGCTCGTCAATGGGCACAGCCGGCGCGCCAACGCCAGCATTATTGAACAGCAAGTCCACTCGTCCGAAGGCCTCCACCGCTCGGTCGAACAAGGCCCGAACTGCAACGGGGTCCGCAACGTCGGTCGGAACCGCCAAGGCTTGCCCCCCGGCACTGGCTTCGGCAATCACCGAATGCAGCAACGATTCCCGGCGCCCAGCCAGGACCACACGCCATCCGTCCTTCAGCAAGGCCAACGCAGCGGCTTTGCCAATGCCCGACCCGCCGCCGGTCACGATGGCTACTTTGGATACATCACTCATCGACCATTCCTCATGCGACTTTTTTCAACGTAGCTGCGCATAACGTTCATCTGCGGGATTTGCGGCCCTTGGCGGGCGGTCCGGCACGCTTGCCAGTCGCCTTGGGCGACTGCTTGCGCGAGGAGCGCTCGTCGGTCGACGCCCGGGTGGCGGATTTGCCAGGGGATTTTCTGTTCGAGGGGCTGGCCGCATGCGCAGCGCGGTTGTCGGAGGAGCCTGCGCCCGCGGTTGCCTTGCCCTTCGTTGGCCGAGGGGGCGCAAGGTCTTCACCTTCCCGCATGAGCCGGAAATCGATCTTGCGGCCATCGAGATCCACACGGCTCACCTGCACCCGTACGCGCGAGCCGATCGCATAACGTATTCCGGTGCGTTCGCCGCGCAATTCCTGGCGGGCCTCATCGAACTTGAAATATTCACCTCCCAGCTCGGTGATATGTACGAGGCCTTCGACATACATGGCGTCCAACGTCACGAAAATGCCGAAGCTGGTGGCCGCGCTGACCACGCCGCTGTACTCCTCGCCCAGGTGCTCACGCATGTACTTGCATTTGAGCCAGGCCTCGACATCCCGGCTGGCCTCGTCCGCCCGGCGTTCATTGGCGCTGCAGTGCAGCCCTGCCGCTTCCCAGGCCTGTGTTTCACGGGTACTCACCGGTGCTTCCTTGCGTGGTTGCATGGTGGGCGCAGCAACGCGCGCAGCCAGACGCTTGGCCAGCTTGGCATGGGCTTCGCCAGGCGTGGGCAATGCCGGCAACCGGTATTTGGTTTTACCGAGGATGGCCTTGATCACCCGGTGAACCAGCAGATCGGGGTAACGGCGTATCGGGCTGGTGAAGTGGGTGTAGGCCTCGAATGCAAGCCCGAAATGGCCGCTGTTGATCGGCGTGTAAATGGCTTGCTGCATCGATCGCAGCAGCATCGTATGGATCTGCTGAGCGTCCGGACGGTCCTTGGTGGCGTCAGCGATGGCCTGGAAGTCGCCAGGCTTCGGATCGTCGCCAATGGACATACCCACCCCCATGGCCTTGAGGTAATTGCGCAGGATCTCCTGCTTCTCCGGCGTCGGTCCTTCATGCACCCGAAACAAGCCAGGCTGGCCACCTTGCGCGATGAAATCGGCACTGCAGACGTTGGCGGCCAGCATGGCTTCTTCGATGAGGCGGTGCGCGTCGTTGCGGGTGCGTGGAACGATCTTCTCGATGCGGCCGTTATCGTCGCAAATAATCTGCGTCTCGGTCGTTTCGAAATCCACAGCACCGCGCACATGCCGCGCAGCCAACAGGGCCCTGTAGACATCGTGCAGATTGAGCAGGTCTTTGACGCGGGGCTTGCGCTTCGTCGCCTCCGGTCCACGGGTGTTGGCCAGGATGGCGGCCACCTCGGTGTAGGTGAAGCGGGCGTGGCTGAACATCACCGCGGGATAGAACTGGTATGCATGCACATCGCCCTTGGCCGTGATGAGCATGTCGCACACCATGCACAGGCGCTCGACCTCAGGGTTAAGCGAACACAAACCGTTGGACAGTTTCTCGGGCAGCATGGGAATCACGCGCCGGGGGAAATACACGCTCGTCGCCCGGTCATAGGCGTCGATATCGATCGCACTTCCGGTCTCCACATAGTGGCTCACATCCGCGATGGCCACCAGCAGGCGCCACCCCTTGGCACGCCCGACCTTGGCGGGCTCGCAGTACACGGCATCGTCGAAATCACGCGCGTCTTCGCCATCGATGGTGACCAGCGGCACGTCCGTGAGATCCACCCGGCTGCGCTTGTCCTGCGCGCGGACCTTATCGGGCAGTGCCTTGGCCTGAGCCAAAGCATCGACCGAAAATTCGTGCGGCACACCGTATTTGCGCACCGCGATCTCGATCTCCATTCCCGGATCGTCCACCTCTCCCAGCACCTCGGTGATTCGACCGACCGGTTGCCCGAACAGGGCTGGAGGCTCGGTCAGCTGAACCACAACCACCTGCCCTGGCTTGGCCGCTCCGGTGGCTCCCTTGGGGATCAAAACATCCTGGCCATACCGCTTGTCTTCCGGGGCCACGAGCCAGACACCGCTCTCTTGAAGCAATCGCCCGATGATGGGCTGGTCGGGCCGCTCGACGATTTCAACCACGCGCCCTTCCGGACGGCCCCGGCGATCCTGGCGAACGATCCGGACACGCACGCGATCCTTGTGGAGCACGGCCCGCATCTCGTTGGGGGGAATATAGATATCGGATTCGCCGTCGTCTCGCTGCACAAATCCATGCCCGTCGCGATGCCCCTGCACACTGCCTTCGATCTCGTCTTCATTGCGCGCAGCAGGTGCGCCAGGGGTCGTTTTTTTGATATACAATCTGAGTCTTTCCTGAAATGCCCAGGTGGCGGAATTGGTAGACGCACTAGTTTCAGGTACTAGCGAGTAACATCGTGGAGGTTCGAGTCCTCTCCTGGGCACCAAGTTTAACGACAACCTGCAGGGTTGTCGGCCAAAAAAGCCGCTTCTTTTGAAGCGGCTTTTTTTATTGCCCGCATTCCCGGCGCATGGCATGGTCTCAACAATAAATTTCGCAACTCAGCCAGAGCCTTCAAAAAACACTCTATAATTCGAGTCTTTCCTGAAATGCCCAGGTGGCGGAATTGGTAGACGCACTAGTTTCAGGTACTAGCGAGTAACATCGTGGAGGTTCGAGTCCTCTCCTGGGCACCAAATTCAAAAAAGCCGCTGTGAAAACAGCGGCTTTTTTTTGCCCGATGCACCATGAACCTGACGTCATGGCTCGGCTCATTCCGTGATGGGCCGCTACGCCATCAGCGTGGCTGCGCAACCGGAGGCTGGAAATTTCTACCAACCACCAACCCGCAGTCCTCCATCGGCGGTTTGGTGGAACAGCAAGGCCGATTGGGCCAAACGGCCTTGCTGTGCTTCGCGCTTATTATTTACGCAGCAGGGTCTTCAACGCGTTCTGCAACCTGCGGGCGCTGGTTTCGTCGGTTGCACTTGCAAGCACCCGAGCCACATCCTGCCCCCAAGTCTGGACGGGCGTGGGATCATTTCGGCGGGTGAGCAACTGCAGTTGGAGTGCACGGCGGGCCTGCAACTGCTCCGCAGGGGTCGGCACCTCGGCCGCCATTTCCAGCCTCAGCAAAGCCTCCGATGCATCCCCTTGGGGCGCGGCAGAAACCGCCTGGGTCCATGCCGTGCGGACGGACGCTTGCACTCCCAGTTCCTGCACGCTGGGCAATTGGGCTGCGTCCCGTTTTTGCCAAGCGGCAATTAGCTGGGTGAGTGCCTCGCCATGTGCTTGCGCAGCCAGTTTGCGCAATGTGAGTTGCGCATGTTCGAATGCCTCGCGCTGGGCACGGAAAGCGCTGTCGCCCAAGCGAGGACCGCGGGCTTCCGAACGGTCCCCAAACCGATCACCCCGATCCCCGAACCGGTCGCCCCGAGCATCGCCACCCCGGCCCGGGCCGGAGGCATCGCGCGGACCACGTCCGTCTTTGCGGTCTCCCGGCCGTGCCGGACGGCCCGGTAGTGCAGGCGCATCTTTCTTCATACCCGGGCGATCGTCACCACGCACAGCCACCACGGGACGTGGTGCAGGCTTCGGCGCCGCGGCAGGCGGCGGAGCCTGATCTGCATCGGCGCCCTCTCCTTCCGAAGCCGCGGCCCCCTCTGCGGGTGCGGAAGTCACGTTGTCCGACGCAGCGGCTGGCCTGTTCTGCGCAGCGGAGGCTGCCGCTTCATTGGCCAATGCCTGTCCACGAAGTGCAGTTTCCAGAGCGACCATTGCGCCACGGATCTTTTGCGCATCGCCGCTGGCATTCGCCTCCTCGAGCGCCTTGGAGGCTTCCAACACGACGCGGTCCCGAGCGCTGATCTCGCCAGCCATCTTGTCCCGATCAGCAGATTTGCGATTGAACGCTTCGTCAATCGGCTTGCGGAAAGCATCCCACAATTTCTGTTCGTGCTTGCGGTCCAGTGGCACAGACTGCGCCTCGACCTGCCAGTGCTGCTGCAGTGCCTTCACCGCGTCGACCCGCAGTGTCGGCGCAGCACCCAAGGCGATTGCCTCGTCGATCAGCGCGTGCCGACGTGCCAGACTGTCCTTCTGCGCAGTTTCCAGCGGCGCGGCGGCGGCGGCCATGGCTTCTTTCCATTGGGGCTGCAGTTCGGCGAACACTTTTTCGCTGACATGACCGCCATCGCGCCACCGATCGCCGAACTGGTGGAGCGCACGGTTGACCGCCTTCCAGTCGGGCTGTCCGGCCGTTGCCTGGGCCACCGTCCAAGTTTTCACCTCGTCCAGCAAGGCCACACGCTGGGCTTTGTGTTCAGCCGCATCGGCCCGCACCTTTTCCAGCCACGCCTCGACCACCTTGTGGGCGGCATTGCAAGCCTCGTCGAATTTTTTCCACAGCGCATGGTTGGCCGGCCCCCCTTGGTCGGCCTGTTTCCACTGCTCGCGCAACTGGCGCAGCGTTTCCTGCATCTTGCGACCGCCCAAAGCCTGGCCTTCGGGACGTTGCAGCAACCCTTCCGCACGGGCCACCAAGTCTTCACGAACCTGGTCTGCGCTCCAGCGCTGCCAGCCTTCGAGTTCACCCGCCGCGACCAAAGCCGTGTGCACCTGCTGCTCCAATGCCGCGTCGATGTGCTTGCCATGGGTTTTCAGCACGCTGCGCAAAGCAGCCGCAGCGCCTGCGCTGGCTTTGCCGTGGCCTTCCGCCGTCTCACGCTCCAGTTTGACCAATGCGTCGCGCACGGCCTGCACGGCCTTGTCTCGCACTTCAGGATCCACCTTGGAGCGTGCAGGTGGCCGCGCGGCCGGCTGCGCCGCGGCGGCTTCCGATGGTTGACCACGGGCCACACGGAGCTCATCCGCCCACACGGGAACCGGAGGCAAGGCTGCCGCAGGATCTTCCGCCGCCGCCACCGCCTGAGCGACTGCCGGCTGGAATGCATCCCACACCACGAGAAGCTGGGTGCGCGAGGCATCCAGCAGCGGCGGGAAACGCGCTTCCACGCTGACCCAGGATGGGTCGTCTGTCAATTCCTGAGCCTGTTGCTGCCAGCGGCCCACGTCGGTGCGCAGCGCCTCCAATGCGGCCTGGGCATCACGCCAGGGCTTGGTGGAAAGCACCTCGATGCGCTGGGCCAGCAACACTGCGGCCTCCCGCTGTACCTGCACACGGTGCTGCAGATCTTCGATGACCTTCATGCGCTCTGCCAATTGCACCTTGAGCGACGCCAAAGGTTCCCGCGACAAAGGGGCACCCGCCTTGGCCGCGTCGCGCTGCCAAGCCAGCGCGTCGGCGATGTTCAGCTTGGCGGCAGCCAGCAAACCCTGCGCCTTTTCGGCCCACTCCGCAGCGATTGCCTCCTGGCCCTTGGCACGCCGGATTTCATCGAGGCGCTCGCGAACGGCACGGGCCGCGCCCTTGTCGCGCCCACTCAGTTCCTTGAACACCTCCTGCAACTGCTCCGGCGACGGCTGGGTCTGCAGCCATTCGCGGATGCGCGATGCCCTCTCTCCCGAGGTCGCGGCGGAAAACGCGCCGCCCGTCAGCGCATCCAAAGGATGCGGCTCGGTGTGCTTGGCCGGGGCCGGGTTCACTTCGGGTGCGTCAGACATTTTGTTGCGAGAAGAAAAGGGAAACATGGATTCAGGGGGTAAAAGGCCGTGGCCGAGGGAGCCAGCGCCTACAGGCAGCGCAGATGACGCCGCCGACAAGGGCGCTATTTTCGCCCGGTTTTAGCAAGTCCCCTACATGGGACGTTTTTATTCGGACTCAGCGGGCACATGGGGCCGTGGTTCAGACACTGGAGGGCTGAATATGGGGTGCCGCGCTGCAACTGCAATACGGCAATGTAGCCAACGGCCATGGATGGATGAAAAAGCTTGTTTCCACCGGATGCGCCCTGTCAGCGAGTGGACAAAGTGAGTTCGGCGTGGGGTGCGCCGTTCGCACTCTCCGAATCGATTTTCGGTGCGCCGACGAACAATCGTCCCAGCGCGACTTGCCGCCCCGCCAGATAGTCACGGACCGCTACCGCCCGTGCCTGTGCCAGTTCTCTCATCGCGTCATCGGGAATCGCCATGTCCGCCAATAACAAGGCTTCCATTTCTGGCACGGACAGATCCTTAGCCATGCCGACCAGATTGCGGGGCTTGGCCATGTCGGTGCGGCGATACACCTCCTTGAGCGAGTCAGCGTACTGCGGCGAATCCGGCGCCAGCGCCTGGAGTTCCGAAGGCGTTTGATCGCCCCGCGCAGCCATGCGGCGCGCTTGTGCCGCCACCCGGGACTGCAGCGCGGCCCGTTTCCAGCCCTCTTGTTCGGCCGCTCGCTGAGCGTGGCCAGCGACGGTCATGTTCAGTCCCGGTCGGTCCGAGAGTGCCTGTCCGATCTTGTCGAGCGTCTTTCGGGCTTCATCGTCCAGTGCCGCGCTGCCCGAGGCGAAGTTGACGCGATCCAGCTCAGAACTGCCCCCCCTCCATCCGGCCAGCAGGGAAAAGGGCGAAGTGATCGCCTTCATCATCAAGTTGCCCACCGCACGAAAAATCACCGGCCCCAGGCGGAACTGGGGGTCGTTCAGCGAGCCATTGATCGGCAGCTCGACGTCAATCACACCATTGCGGTCGGCCAGCAAGGCAACCGCCAGACGCACAGGCAAACTGGCCGGAGCACCCTCCACCGGCTCGCCAAAACGCAATTGGTTCAGCACGAGCTTGTTGCTGGCCGTCAATTGACCATCCGGCAGAACACGATAGTTGACGTCCATGCTCAGCTTGCCCCGCTCGATGCCATGGCCCGCGTACTTGATGCTGTAGGGCGAGAGAGGAGGCAGTTCCAGATCGCGCATCCGTCCCTGGATGTCCAGTGCCAAGGGCTTGGCCAGCGGATTCAGGCGCCCCGTGATGTCGAGCGAGGCGGAGCCCTGCGCCCGTCCGCGCAGTTGAAGTTCGGCCATGGCGGGCTCACCACCCTCTGCGGGGGGCGCGGAGGAAAAAGCTCCCAGGCGACCATTCAATTCGCTCAGGTCCGCTGAATAGTTGGGCCGAACGAACGAATCGGTAAAACGCACCGAACCGCCAGTGAGCACCACGGGGCCAAAACGCATGACCGGTGCCATTGCCGGATTGGCGGCCTGGGGCGGCGTCGAGCCGGCCGCTGCGGTGATGTCGGGGGAAGCCTCCGCTGTTGCCGATACACCGGGTGGCCCCTGGGCAGGCTGAGCAAGGTCCTGCAGATTGATGCGCCCATTCGGCTGAACGATGATGCGGGCAAAAAAGTCGCTCAACGCCGTTTCCTTGACGTCGAGCGCGGTTGGCTTTCCGGGCGCCAGGGTGAAATCCACCCCCTGCAGAGCCAGCGACTTCCAGTTCAGCAGTTCTTCCCCACGGATGGGTGCGGCACCGTCGACCGGTCCATTCGCGGCTGGGCGAACGGCCAGGGCCCTGACCCGCACGTCGTCCAGTGCAGCATTGCCCCGCACGCCGACGGCCGGTCCGTCGGCTTGCGCGGCATAACGCACCTCGCCATTGAAGCTGCCGAGGGCACGCACGACATCGACCGCCAACGGGTTGTCCACATACGGCTTGAAAGGATGCAGTGGCAGGCGGGACGCCTGCACCTTGCCCTGTGCCAGCAGGGGCGTCATCTGCACCGTTCCTTCGTAGGCCAGGTTGCCGGGATCTGTCCGCCCGGCCCCCAGGCGTGCCGACAGCGACAACGACACTGGAGGTGCGCCGGCATTCATAGGCCATGCCAAGCCCTTGGCCCGCATCTGGAAGGTGTCGAGCAGTACCGCCACAGGCTGTGCCTTGGCCGCATCGTTGAACGCCAGCGCTCCGCCGTCCACCGACACTTCGGCCAGTTGCACGCTCCAGCCGGGGGCGGCATCCGTCCGCGTTGCGGCGGTGACTGGCGCACGGCCTTTCCCTGCGGTGTCGGGCAGCGGCGTCAGCCAGCGCTCCGCCATCCAGCGCCCGTCCCCAGCGCGCTCCAGGCGCACTTTGGGCTGCGATGTTGCCACCCGCGCGATGGCAACGGTTCGCTGCGGCATCCGGATCAACGCATCCTCGACCTCGAGGCGGCCGATTTCAGCCCAGGCCGCGTTGTTGCGCAGGCCCAAGACCGTGGCGGTCCCCGCTGGGCAGTCCCGCCCAGCCGGAACGCAGGCCCATTCGGCGCGGTCCACCGACAGCTTGGCGATCTTTACCGCCCATGCGGAGCCGTTCCAGGCGACGCCCCCATCGGAATCCAGCGTTCCGTCCAGTTGGGGCTGGACCAGGTTGGCCAGGTACGGCCGGGCCATGGACAGCGGCCAGCCGCGGGCGGACACGGCCACGCGGCCCGATTGCGCCAGCACCTCCCCTTGAAGCAACAAGGTCGCGGCGTCGCTCCCCGCTTCCGATGACAGCCGGGCATCCGCGGTGAACTGCATTGGCCGGGTGAGTGGCAAGGCCAGCTGGGTCGCGCGCACCCGCAGGTCGCGTGCCGAGATACGGGCGGGCACCGCCGTACCCTCGTCCAGCCAGTCCACCTGCCCCCCGTTGATGGTCACCCGATCCACAACCATATCCCACGGCGCATCGGGAGCCGCAGTGGTCCCCGCCTTCGTGGCACCCTGGCCTTGTGCCGCGCCGCCCAGCAGGGCCATGCGCCCTTCCCGGTCACGCCGCACCGTCGCGTGCGGCCCGCGCCACTCCAGCGAGGCCACATGCACCTTCCGCTGGAAGGGCTGCAGCGCCGCTACCTGGGCGGTGGCCATGTCGAACGACAGCAGTGGGCCACCCTGTCGATCGCTCACGCGTGCACCATGGAGCTGCACGACGCCGCTCACCGAGAGAGCGGGTTCGGACTGTTTCTGGAACGTCAGCCGCAGATCGGCGTCCAGCGTGCCTTGCTCGATGCGCACCGGCATGCCGGGAGGAAGGTAGGCCAGGAACGGCTGCAGATCCAGCCCCTTGAACTGCAGCGTGGCTTCGGTGTCCCGGCTGTCCAGAAATGGCGTGCTCTGAGCCCCGGTCGTGAACGCCGTGCCATTGAGTTGAAAGGCCAGATGGGGCGCGACCTTCACGGTGCGGTCTGCCGGCAGGTTGCTCAGAAACGGCACGCTCAGGGAAAATCCACGCACGGTGTGGACCCGCTTTTGTGGCGCATCGCCGAAATCCACGGCACCGTCCCTCACCACGATGTTGTAGAACGAAAACCGCTGGGGCTGCGCATCGGGCGCGGCCGTCGCCGAGGATGGTGCCGAGAGCTTTTTCAGCAGGTCATCGAAGTCGGTCTGCCCAGCCGACGTGCGCGACAGACGCAATGTGGGTCCATCGATCTGCAGCGCGTCGATCACCGGCGCCAGATGCCAAAGGGACTGCAATTCTGCATCTATATAGAGGCGCTGAATTTCTAACTGGGGCTCCTTTCCCGAAGTGTCTGCAGCCATCCTCAGATCCCGCAGTTCCAGCTCCAGGGTCCATGGCTTGAAATCGATCTTCCCGACAGACAGTTCTCGCCCCAATTGCTCGGACACCTTGGTGTGCAGCACGTAGCGCAGCACGGTCGGAACCACGGCCCAGGCCAGCGCCCAGAATCCCAGCCAAGCCAGCAACGTCCACGCCACGCGGCGCACCCACGGGTTTTTGATGATCGAAAGCGCTTGCAGGGGCACGTCAGAGTCCGGTTTTCATTGCACAGATCATGGGATTCGAGCAGAAATCGGCCGGGTCAACATGTAACCAGTCGCAAAAAAGAAAGCCCGGTGGGATCTGTCGATCCGCACCGGGCTTGACGGCTGACACAACGGTCTTTTGCCATCATTTGCACCCTGGAGCTTGAACGTCCACGGGGCAGGAGGCAAGGTATTGCCTCCGGGGTCTGCCTTGGAAGTTTGCCCAGTCACCTTCAGTGCACTGCATGCGTCTGGAGGGCGGCTCCGCTTCGTCCGGCGATGCCTGAATCACTCAGGCAAGGCCACTTTAGCCAAGTTGGCGGACCACCACAAGCTGGATTTTCAATCGCCCTCCATGCCTCGATTGCATTCATCACGGCGGGGCTGCAGAAGCGGTAACGATGCCTCATGCAAGAGTGCCGATGCACCCTATAAACCTGTGTTTCCTACCAGATTTTTAAGATCGAATTGATCTAATGATCGGTTTTGTTAGTATTGACTCTGTATTAAGAGCCCTCCTAGAATCCGCGAGCCCTGAAAAACGGGGTTGACGATCTTCCATCCGCTGCCGATCCCGGCTAAGTCAGTTCGGTCATTGAACGCTCTCCGGAGGCAATGCGAACCTGATGGCGTACCAATCCAGGCGAGATGCCTGGCACGGCCTGGCCCCTTGTGGGCCACCTTGCTCAGGCCTCGACTCAGAAAGGAAAAGCTACATGACAGCGTTAGGAACAGTGGTCGCCGGAGTGCGAACGTTCGCATCCGATGTGATCGACGGTTTTCTTGAAATCACCCACAGCAGCTTCGCCCTCCTCGGCCTGGCTGTCGCTTTTGCCGTCATCACTTTGACCGCGCGTCCCGACCTGCGCCAGACCGGAGAGGAAAAGCTGATGGGCTGGCTGCAAGCCCGCCAGGTCGCGGTCATGGGCACGCCCATCGAGCCGGAAGCCAGCGAGCGCGCCACGGCGAGCAATCCGAAGGAACTGCCCAAGGAGCAGGCAGCCGTCACCTACTGGCTCAGCAAGAAGTACCGTGTGGCGCCGGAGCCTTTGGCAGTGCTGGTGGCCGAAGCCTATGAAATCGGCGGCAAGACCAAGCTGGACCCCACGTTGATCCTGTCGATCATGGCCGTGGAATCGAGCTTCAACCCCTTCGCCCAGAGCGCGGTGGGCGCCCAGGGCCTGATGCAGGTCATGACGAATGTGCACACCGACAAGTACCAGAATTTCGGTGGCCACTTCGCGGCCTTCGATCCGGTGAGCAACCTGCGCGTGGGCGTGAAGGTGCTGCAGGAATGCATCACCCGCGCCGGGTCCCTCGAAGGCGGCTTGCGCTACTACGTCGGCGCGGCCAATCTGCCCGACGATGGCGGGTACGCCGCCAAGGTGCTGGCCGAGCACTTCCGCCTGCGCCAGGTGGCCAGCGGCCGCTCTGTGCCCTTGCAACCGCCGGCTCCCGCCACGCCGGCTGCCCCGCCGATGCTCTCCACGCAGGCGCCGGCACAGACCGTTCCCGCCAAGGCGGCCGCCGAAGCGGAAGCCCCCAAGGCCAGCGCCGACAAGGTCGCGCTTCTCTCCGACCTTTGAACCGACGGTGCCCGACTTGGGGCATCGATTCATCCTCGGGCTCCAGGCCCGGTGCGGTCAGCTACACTCGCGGGGTACGCAACTGGCGATAGGCGCGGCACTCCACTGCCGCCGCTGACGTGGAAACCGACAGGGGTTCACCCCCTGTGAACCACTGGGGAGCGTGCCGCACGGGCTGAAAGGCCTGCTGTGTTCCGCCGTTCGCCTGGGCAGCCCTTGTTTCAAGGGACACCAGTTCATAGGACTGCCAACATGTACCAACGCAATATCCTCGTCAGCCAGGCCGACCCTGAAATCTGGGCCGCCATCCAGGCCGAAAACGTTCGCCAGGAACAGCACATCGAGCTGATCGCCAGCGAAAACTACGCTTCTCCGGCCGTCATGGCCGCCCAGGGCTCGCAGCTCACCAACAAGTACGCCGAAGGCTATCCCGGCAAGCGCTACTACGGCGGCTGCGAAAACGTGGACGTGGTCGAGCAACTGGCCATCGACCGCGTGAAGAAGCTCTTCGGTGCCGAAGCCGCCAACGTGCAGCCCAACTCCGGCTCGCAGGCCAACCAGGCCGTGCTGCTGGCCTTCCTGAAGCCCGGCGACACCATCCTCGGCATGAGCCTGGCCGAAGGCGGCCACTTGACGCACGGCATGCCGCTGAACATGAGCGGCAAGTGGTTCAACATCGTCTCGTACGGCCTCAACGACAAGGAAGAGATCGACTACGACGCACTGGAAGCCAAGGCCCGCGAGCACAAGCCCAAGCTGATCATCGCTGGCGCATCGGCCTATTCCCTGCGCATCGACTTCGAGCGCTTCGCAAAGATCGCCAAGGAAATCGGCGCGATCTTCTGGGTGGACATCGCCCACTACGCCGGCCTCGTGGTCGCGGGCCAGTACCCCAACCCCGTGCCCCATGCTGACGTGGTCACCTCCACCACGCACAAGAGCCTGCGCGGCCCGCGCGGCGGCATCATCCTGATGAAGTCCGAGCACGAGAAGGCCATCAACAGCGCCATCTTCCCCGGCCTGCAGGGCGGCCCGCTGGAACACGTGATCGCCGCCAAGGCCGTGGCTTTCAAGGAAGCGCTGGAGCCGGGCTTCAAGGCCTACCAGGAACAGGTCGCCAAGAACGCCAAGGTGTTCGCCGAGACGCTGATCGAGCGCGGCCTGCGCATCGTGAGCGGCCGCACCGAAAGCCACGTGATGCTGGTGGACCTGCGCGCCAAGGGTATCACCGGCAAGGAAGCCGAAGCCGCCCTGGGCAACGCCCACATCACCATCAACAAGAACTCGATCCCCAACGACCCTGAGAAGCCGATGGTGACCAGCGGCATCCGCGTGGGCACGCCGGCCATCACGACGCGGGGCTTCAAGGAAGAGGAAACGCGCCTCACGGCCCATCTGCTGGCCGACGTGCTGGACAACCCGCGCGACGAGGCCAACCTGGCCGCGGTGCGGGCCAAGGTGCACGCGCTGACCTCGCGCTTTCCCGTCTACGGCTGACCAATGCCCCGCTCTCCGCTCAGCGCCGCCTGCCCTGGCCCAACCGGGGCAAAACGGGCGCTGGCGCCAGCCTCGGCCCGCTCGGCGGCCCTTTTCCGCCGGCATGATGGAGGGGCCTTCCGATGAAGTGCCCCTTTTGCAGCCACCCCGAAACGCAGGTGGTGGAAACGCGGGTGGCCGAGGACGGGGATTTCGTGCGCCGCCGCCGCCAGTGCGGCGCATGCGACAAGCGCTTCACCACCTACGAGCGGCCGGAAGTGAACTTTCCGTCCATCGTGAAGAAGGACGGCCGGCGCATCGAATACGAACGGGCCAAACTGCTGGCCTCGTTCAACCTGGCGCTGCGCAAGCGCCCGGTCAGCACGGTGCAGATCGACAGTGCCATCGAGCGCATCGAGGAAACGCTGCTCAACCTGGGGCAGCGCGAAGTGCCTTCCAGCCAGATCGGCGAGTGGGTGATGCGCGAGCTCAAGAAGCTCGACAAGGTGGCCTACATCCGCTTTGCCAGCGTGTACCGCAGCTTCGAAGACATCGACGACTTCCGCGCGCTGGTGGACGAAGTGCGCAAGTAAGAATCGATGGCCTGGGGTCTTTCGGGCCCTCACCGCATGACTCCCATGTGGTGACAGCTATCGATTTCATAGCAAACGAAAAACGGCGCGCTGTCTGACAAGGCGGGCGGCCACGTGGCCGCCTCTGCGTTCTAAACTGGACCGCTTCGTCCGCCGGAGCGGTCTGCGTGCCCGGCGTCCTCGCTACGATCCGCGCCCGCCGCCCTCGCTCCATGGAATCCCAGCCGCCGATTTCCAACCATCCCACTTCGCCCGCATCCGCTGCCCAGACCCCCAGCGGGCCTGCCCACCGCCACACCTGGCAATTCTTTCGCGCCGGTGGCGTGGACCAGGTCACCATCCGCACCGGCGCCGACATCGCCCACCTGGCCGAGCTGGACCAGAAGCTCTGGGTGGCCCTGGCCTGCCCCACGCGCGGCATCGAGTTCGACCCACGCACGCTGGACCTGATCGACACCGACAAGGACGGGCGCATCCGCCCGCCAGAACTGCTGGCGGCCTGCGCCTGGGCCTGTGCCCGGCTGGGCGACCCCGACCTGCTGGCCCGGCCGGCCGATGCACTGGATCTGGAAGCCATCGACGCCACCACGGACGAGGGTGCCGCGCTGGTGGCGCAGGCGCGGCGCATCCTCGCGCTGGCCGACCAACCCGAGGCCACCACCATCACGCTGGCCCAGGTGCTGGAACGCAGCGAACAGCTGAGCGCCATGCGTTTCAACGGCGATGGCGCGATCACGCCGGACACGGCGCAGGATGACACGCCGGCGCGGGAGGCGATCGAGCAGATCATCGCCACGCACGGCAGCGTGCCCATCGAGCAGAAACCCGTGAAGGGCGTCCCCCAGGAGGCCCTGAAAGGGGTGGACCGCGCGCATGCCGAAGCCTTCTTTACCGAGGTGGCGAAATGGCACGCCTGGTCGGCCCAGGCCAATGACCGCACCGCCGGACTGGCGCTCGGCGATCGCACGCTCGCCGCCACGCAGGCGATGAACGCGGTGCGCCACAAAATCGACGATTTCTTCGCGCGGTCCCGGCTCGCCGCCTACGATCCGCGCGCGGCGGCGGCACTCAACCCCACACAGGAGGAATACGCCGCGATGGCCGGGGTCGATCTGGATGCATCGTCCCCCGCGGTGGCCGCCCTGCCCCTGGCGCCCATCGCGCCCCATGGCGCCCTGCACCTGGCGCGCGGCACCAATCCCGCCTGGGCCCAGGCCCTACAGACCTTCCGGGACCAGGCGGTGGAGCCGCTGCTCGGCCGCCCCGCCGAAGCGCTGACCGAACAAGAGTGGGAGCAGGTGCAGAAGGCCCTGGCCCCCTGCCAGCAATGGCTGGCCGACAAGCCGGCCACCCGGCTGGATGCGCTCAAGGACGATGCCATCCGCCAGTTGCACGAGAGCGGCGTGCGCGAGCGCGTGATGGCCCTGATCGAGCAGGACGAGGCCGAGAAGGCGCACAACACGCAGATGCTGGACCTCGAGAAGCTGCTGCGCTTTCGGCGCGACCTGCTCGTGCTGCTGAACAACTTCGTCTCGTTTTCGGCGTTCTACCAGCGCGAAGGCGCAATCTTCCAGGCCGGCACGCTGTACCTGGACGCACGCAGCTGCGACCTGACCGTGCAGGTGGCGGATGCGGGCAAGCACGCCAAGCTCGCCGGGCTGGCCAAGACCTACCTGGCCTACTGCGACTGCACGCGCAAGGGACAGAAGATGACCATCGTGGCGGCGTTCACGGCGGGTGACGTGGACTTTCTGTTCGTGGGGCGCAACGGCGTCTTCTACGACCGGCAGGGCCAGGACTGGGACGCCACCATCACCAAGCTGATCGAGAACCCGACCAGCATCGCGCAGGCGTTCTTCTCGCCCTACAAGAAATTCCTGCGGATGATCGAGGAGCAGGTGGCCAAGCGGGCCTCGGCCAGCGATGCGCGGGTGGAAAAGTCCCTGGGCGCCACGGCCGGGCAATTGGCCAACACGCCGCTCAAGGCTGGCGGCACCACGCCCGCCGCCTCCACCGTGGTGGAGCCCGGGCGCCGCACCGACGTGGGCACGGTGGCGGCGATCGGCGTGGCGCTGGGCAGCATCAGCGCGGTGCTGGTTGGCATCTTCGGCAAGTTCGTGGACCTGGGGGTGTGGATTCCACTGGCGCTCGTCGGCATCGTGCTGGCCATTTCCGGGCCGAGCATGCTGATCGCGTGGCTCAAGCTGCGCCAGCGCAGCCTGGGGCCGATCCTGGACGCGAGCGGCTGGGCCATCAACGGCCGCATGCGCATCAACACCCGGCTGGGAGGCTCGCTGTCGCAGACGGCCCGGGTACCGGCCAATGCGCGACGACTGCTGGACGACCCATTCGCCGAGTCGCGCCGGCCGGTGTGGCTGGCGTCGGGGGGATTGCTGGTCGTCGCCCTGCTGGCGGTGGCCGCCTGGCGCTGGTACCGGCTGGAGCATGCGCCGGCACCGGTCCCTGTCGCCGCCCCCGTTGCCGCCACGGGCAGCGCACCGGCCACGCCAGCCCCCGGTGCGCCGGCAGCGTCGGTGTCTGTGGCGCCCCCCGTGCCTGCCTCGGCCGCGCGCTGAGGCGCAGGCGGCCCGAGGGCCTCAGGCTCAGAGAAACGATGCCTGGATCGGCGGCACCGGCGGCTCGACGTCGCCGCACTGCCCGCGATGGCGCAGGGCATGGTCCATCACGACCAGCGCCAGCAGGGCCTCGGCGATGGGCGCGGCGCGGATGCCCACGCAGGGGTCGTGCCGGCCCTTGGTGATGACCTCGGTGCTCTGGCCGTGCACGTCGATGGATTCGCGCGGGCTGATGATGGAGCTGGTGGGCTTGATGGCCAGCGACACCTCGATATCCTGCCCCGTGCTGATGCCTCCCAGCACGCCGCCGGCGTTGTTGCTGGCAAAGCCCCGGGGGGTGAGCGAATCGCCGTGCGTGGTGCCGCGCTGCGCCACGCTGGCAAAGCCCGCGCCGATCTCCACGCCCTTGACGGCATTGAGCCCCATCATGGCGTGGGCGATGTCGGCATCGAGCTTGTCGTAGAGCGGCTCGCCCAGGCCGACCGGCACGCCCGTGGCCTGCACGCGGATGCGCGCGCCGCACGAATCGCCCGACTTGCGCAGCGCGTCCATGTAGTCCTCGTACGCGGACACGTCGGCGACCGGCGCGAAGAACGGGTTCTGGGGCACGTGGTCCCAACTTTCGAACGGAATGGCCAGTTCGCCGATCTGCGTCATGCAGGCGCGAAAGCGAACGCCGTATTTCTCGGACAGCCACTTCTTGGCGACCGCACCGGCCGCCACCGTGGGGGCGGTGAGCCGCGCCGACGAACGCCCGCCGCCGCGCGGGTCGCGGATGCCGAACTTGTGCCAGTAGGTGTAGTCGGCGTGGCCGGGGCGAAAGCTCTCGGCGATGTTGGAGTAGTCCTTGCTGCGCTGGTCGGTGTTGCGGATCAGCAGGGCGATGGGCGTGCCGGTGGTCTTGCCTTCGTACACGCCGGAGAGGATCTCGACCGTGTCGGCCTCGTTGCGCTGGGTGACGTGGCGGCTGGTGCCGGGACGGCGGCGGTCCAGGTCGGCCTGGATGTCCGCCTCGGACAGGGGCATGCCGGGGGGGCAGCCGTCGATCACGCAGCCGATGGCGGGGCCGTGGGATTCACCGAAGTTGGTGACTGCGAATAGGGTGCCGAGTGTGTTGCCGCTCATGGGGCGCGATTATCACCGAGCCTTGCGGCCCGGCCCGATCCATCCCACCTCGCGCTGAATGCTATTGAAAACATAGCAATCCAGGCAATCGATACCCCGGCATGGGGCCTGTTGGGCTTGAAGGGAGCGATCAGACCGCCGGGCGGGCGTCTTCCTCGGGCCAGTCGCGGATATAGGCCTTGAGCATCTTGTTCTCGAAGTTCTGGGCATCCACGACGGCCTTGGCGACGTCGTAGAAGCTGATCACGCCCATGAGCATCTTCTTGTCCATCACCGGCATGTAGCGGGCATGGCGATTGAGCATCATGCGGCGCACCTCGTCCATGTCGGTCTCGAGCGTGCAGGTGAGCGGGGCGTCGTCCATGGCCGTGCGCACGAGCAGGGTGCCGACCGAACCGCCGTTCTTCACCACGGCCTGGATCACTTCGCGGAAGGTGAGCATGCCCACCAGGTCCCCCAGGTCCATGACCACGAGCGAACCGATGTCCTTTTCGGACATGATTTCAGCGGCCTGGGACAGCGGCTCGTCGGCGTTGACGGTGTAGAGGGTGTTGCCTTTGACGCGAAGGATGTCGCTGACTTTCATGGGGGAGGTCTCCGTGGTGCGCGCCAGGGCGCTGCTGGCTGAATCCTGCGCAATATAGCCCACAATGCGGCGCTTACCCCCCTACAGAGGAGACACGGATGCCCGGTTACTCAGACCCTGGCTTCGACACACTGGCGCTGCACGCGGGCGCCTCGCCCGACCCGGCCACCGGGGCGCGCGCCGTTCCCATCCACCTCACGACGTCGTTCGTGTTCGAGTCGAGCGACCACGCGGCCGCGCTGTTCAACCTGGAACGCCCGGGCCACGTGTACAGCCGCATCAGCAACCCCACCAACGCCGTGCTGGAGCAGCGCGTGGCCGCCCTGGAAGGCGGCGTGGGCGCCATCGCGGTGGCCAGCGGCCAGGCCGCGCTGCACCTGGCGATCTGCACGCTGATGGGCGCGGGCGGCCACATCGTGGCCAGCACCGCGCTGTATGGCGGATCGCAGAACCTGCTGCACTACACGCTGGCACGCTTCGGCATCGAGACCACCTTCGTCGCCCCGGGCGACATCGACGGCTGGCGCGCCGCGGCGCGGCCCAACACCCGCCTGTTCTTCGGCGAGACCGTGGGCAACCCGGGCCTGGACGTGCTGGACATTCCCACGGTGAGCGCCATCGCGCACGAGGCCGGCGTGCCGCTGCTGGTGGACTCCACCCTCACCTCGCCGTGGCTCATGCGGCCCTTCGAGCACGGTGCGGACCTGGTGTACCACTCGGCCACCAAGTTCCTGTCGGGCCACGGGACCGTGATCGGCGGGATCGTGGTGGACGGCGGCAGCTTCGACTGGGAGGGCCCGCGCACCGCGGGGCGCTTCGCCGAACTGACCCAGCCCTACGACGGCTTTCACAACATGGTGTTCACCGAGGAAAGCACCGTGGGCGCCTTCCTGCTGCGCGCACGGCGCGAGGGCCTGCGCGACTTCGGCGCATGCATGAGCCCGCACACGGCCTGGCTGATCCTGCAGGGCATCGAGACGCTGCCGTTGCGCATGGAGCGCCACATGCGCAATACGCAGAAGGTGGTGGAGTTCCTGGCCAGCCACCCCTTCGTCTCGCGCGTGGGGCACCCGATGCTCGATTCGCACCCCAGCCACGCGCTGGCGCAAAAGCTGCTGCCGCGCGGCGCGGGATCGGTGTTCAGCTTCGACCTGAAGGGCAACCGCGCGCAGGGCAAAAAGTTCATCGAGACGCTGAAGGTCTTCAGCCACCTGGCCAACGTGGGCGACTGCCACAGCCTGGTGATCCACCCGGCCAGCACCACGCACTTTCGCATGAGCGACGAGGCGCTCGCCCAGGCCGGCATCTCGCAGGGCACGATCCGCCTGTCGATCGGCCTGGAGGACGCGGACGACCTCATCGACGACCTGCAGCGCGCGCTGAAAGCCGCAGAAAAGGCAGGTGCGTGATGCGCATCACCGTCAATGGCCACGGCACCTATTGCTACACCGGCGGCAAGGCGTTCGACGCGGCCAAGCCGACCGTCGTCTTCATCCACGGCGTGCTCAACGACCACAGCGTGTGGGCGCTGCAAAGCCGCTACTTCGCCAACCACGGCTGGAACGTGCTGGCGGTGGACCTGCCGGGCCACTGCCGCAGCGAGGGCGATGCGCCCGAAAGCGTCGAGCAGGCGGCCGGCTTCATCGCCGCGCTGCTGGATGCGGCCGGCGTGGCCCGCGCCGCGCTGGTGGGCCACAGTTGGGGATCGCTGATCGCGCTGGAGGCCGCCGCCCGCCTGCAGGACCGCATCACGCACCTGGTTCTGGTGGGCACCGCCTACCCGATGAAGGTGTCCCCCGCCCTCATCGAGTCGGCCCTGAACACGCCCGAGAAGGCGCTGCGCATGGTGAACGTGTTCTCGCGCAGCACGCTGGCCTCGCCATCGGGCGCGGGCTTCTGGGCCTATGGCGCGGGCATGGCCCTGGGTCGCCGCGTGCTGCGCAGCAACCCGGCCGTGAACGTGTTCCACCGCGGCTTTCTGGCCTGCGACCGCTATGCAGGCGGCGAGGCGGCCATCACGCAGATCACCTGCCCGGTGCTGTTCGCCCTGGGCGCGCACGACCAGATGACGAACCCGAAGGCGGCGCAGGGCCTGATCGCGGCGGCGCGCGCGGCCGGCAAGGCGGTGCAGGTGGCAAGCCTGCCGGTCGGCCACCACCAGATGACGGAGGCGCCGGACGCCACGTTGTTCGCGATCCGGGACTTCCTCGCGGCCTAGCGGTTTTACGAACGGCCGGTGGACGTGCCCAGCGTGCGCACGACCTTCAGCACCAGATTGCGCGCACTGTCTTCCTCCGAGCTGATCACGAGCCAACGCCCCGCGCCGTCCCGGAGCACCTCGCGCGGCTCTGCGCTGGTCGGTGGGTCCTGAATGGAAGTCGCCACGTTGGTGTCATTGTTGGCCAGTGCACCGTTGCCCGTCAGGCTCGTCCACACCGCACGGAACCGGCGTGCAGTGGTGCCCGCTGCCGCGGCTTCCTCAATGGCGCCGAAGGCCTTCATGCTTTCGTCGCTCTGGACGAAGAAGGATTTGAGGCGATAGTTGGCAGGAAGCGCCACGCGCTCGATGCCTTTGTCGCCAAAGGACGTGTCGAGCGCGCCATTGGCACTGAACTTGGCGACGCTGAGATGGCAGTCGCTGCCCGCGCAGGTTCTGGCAGCGACGACAAATCCGCCATCGGGATGGGACGCGAGCTTGTATTCCTCCAAATCCGCCCCGAAGGACGTCCAGCCACCGGAGGTCTGCGCTTGCGTCCCGCCCGCGTGCACCGCGACGCAAAGCCCGGGGTCGGATCGGGGGTCTGCGTAGAGCCGGCCACCCAATTGGCCTGCGGTGATGATGCTGCCGTTGCGCAGCGCCAGCACCGCCGCGCCGCTGGCCTCGCAGGGCGCAGGCGGCTGCGATGCGGTCGGTTGATTGAACGCGGCATCGGGGATTCCGTCCGCAGACAGGCGGCGCAAAGAGCGGCCGAACACTTGCACGATGGGGCGGTCGTTGGACGTCAGCAAAACGGGTTTCTGATCAGGCTGGATCGCCAGCGCGAGGGTGTTGAGATTGGTGGAGACGAAGCCCTCCGCAATGCCCTGGGTGCCGAACGTGCCGTCGACCGCCCCGTTCGCGGTGAGGCCGACCACGGTGTTGTGCCATGTGCCGGGCTCCCCGGACGCCGTCAGGCACCGGGTCTGGTAGGACGGTGAGAAACACGGCTCGTGCGCCGGAACCGCCACCAGGATTCTGCCGTCGGCCTGGAGTCGAACATCGCTGATCGACTCGTACCCCTTGACGGAAAACCGTGCTTCGCCATTTTGGCCGAAGCCCCTGTCGACGTTTCCGTCGGCGCTCATTCGGACGACAAAGGTCTGCGTGGCGAGCAGTGATCCGAAACCCGAAGGGGCTGCGGGAACCGCGACCCTGCTGCCTGCAATCAGCAACCTGCCATCCGGCTGCACGCCCAGGCTGGCGAAGGATGGCGTGCCGAGCGGGAAGGTGGCCACCCCGGCTTCGCCGTACGTGGTGTCGACCTTCAGGGCATCGGACAGAGTGACCGTGGTGGATCCCGATCCGCCGCCACAGGCCGTCAACCCGAATGCCACCAGGCAACTCGCCAGCCAGACGTTGTGTGCCGGGCGTTGAAGAATACGCCCCGTATCGAGTCGATGCATGCCAAACCCCTCCGTTGATTGAAAAACCTTGCCGGACATTCTGCATGGCTGGTCGCTGGGTTTCACTCCGCGGGCTTGCGTTGTGTGGGATTGCGTAACACCCGCCGAAAGATCTGCGATAGATTCCGCCATTCCGAACAGCACCCGCAGGTACGGAAAACTGTTGAGGGAGGCAACCGATGCGTGAGTTTCTGATGTGGGAAAACGAACCGGTGGCCGTGCCCGCTTTCCGGTCGATCGCGATCGTGGAGGGCACGATCCACGCCCCGACCATCGCCCCGCACCTTCGCAAGCTCTACGCCCAATTCGAAGCGCGCTTCGGCACGTCGGCGAACGAAACCTCGTACCACTTTCCTGGCTACAAGGGCAAGATCCGCCCGGCGACGCAGCGCATCCTGAACGATGGCCGTGCCTACCTCGCCCGGGACGGCGGAACCCCGTATGGCGAGGGCCTGCGCCGCTACGGCCACGCGCTCGCCGACTTCCCTCACCCCGGCTTGCCGTTCTTCGGCATGGAGCAGCGCAGCGACCGTTTCTTTCTGGAGACCGCGATACCGCAAGACTCGCCCCATTGGCACGGCTTCGCGGAGGAAGTCAGCGCGACCTTGATGGAACTGCCCACTATCAGCGGCACGATGGGCATGGGACGATTTCTCCCACCCCACAAAAGCAGCCTCAGATTCCTGTTGAGCGCCGATCCGGAGCGCCATCGTGCCGCATTCAGCACCGACGCCGACATGGTGGAGCCCGCGCTTCGCAGGGAAGGTTCACCGCATCGGTGGAAGGCGGGAGAAGACGCCGGTATTGCCGATGTGGGCTGGCGAACGTTCATCGGCCGCGAATACTGGGATCGGATCGAACCCGCCCTGGCTGCGCTGGCCCTCGACCCCGACATCGCGATCGAGCGATCCACCCACCTTCTCTCGATCACGGCCGGCGATCGCCCGATCTGGGGCGCGCCTGACGAAACCGATGCGTTGAGGCCGTTCCGAACGGTCGCCCGCGCGCTCGTGCCCGTCCGCCAGCCCCTCGGCGCCGCCCGAGCCTTCTGGTTCGGTGGCGGGGCCACTGCCGATCATGATGATTTGGTCGCGGCATATCTCGCCCGTTTGGACCCGGCGTAGTGTTTCGCCCGCCGCACAGGCGCTTTCATGCCGCGCACTGCCATTTCGAGTAAAAAGCGCTCCATTCCCTAGTAGTCATTGCCCTTTCAGCTATTGATTTCATAGCAATGCAGCAATCATCCCCCGTGCGGATGCCCGTGTGGGAAAGCCATCGGGCCTACCCGCCCCACCCTGCGCGGCCTCGCATCGGCGCCTCCATTGGTCGGTTAGCGGTGGATCCACACCCTTGCCGCCAGAGCCCGGGCGTTCATGCGCACAAGGCCGCGAGCGCGGCCGTCACGCCAGCAGCCGGCACAGCTCGGTGAGATCGGGGACCGTGGCGTGCGGCTCGCCGTCGTGCGGCCAGGCCGCCTCGGCGCGGTTGATCCACACTGCCTGCATGCCCGCGCCCAGCGCGCCGTGCGCGTCCAGCGTGGCATCGTCGCCCACGTGCAGCACGCTGCCAGCCGGCACGCCCAGGGCCTCGGCCGCCGCATGGAAGATGCGCGGATCGGGCTTGGCGATGCCGAACTCGCGTGCGCTGATGCGGGCCTGGAAATAGGCGCCGATGCCGATCAGGTCCAGGTTGGCATTGCCGTTGGACAGGGCCGCGATGGGATAGCGCACGGCCAGGAATTCCAGCGCCGCGATGGCGTCGTCGTACAGCTCCACGCGCTGGCGCTCGGCGAAGAAGGCATCGAAGGCGCCGTCGGTCAGGCCGGTGTCGTCGCCCGCCTGCCGCAGCGCGGCACGGATGCTCTCGCGGCGCAGGGCGCTCAGGTCGTGGGACAGCTGCGGATGCGCCTGCACGACCTGGCTACGCAACACGGCGGCGGCTTCGGGGTCGGCCAGGAGCGCGGCCGTGGCGGGCGCCCGGTCCTGCAGCCAGGCGCACAGGACGGCCTGCGCGCGGGCGATGGTGGGCCAGATGGGCCAGAGCGTGTCGTCCAGATCGAGGGTGACGGCGCGGATGCGTTGGGTGTCGAGCATGCGGGGAGGATAGCGCAGGGGTTTCGCGCGCGACCCGCCGAAAGGGTGCGTGGCCTTTGCCACAATGCGGGCATGCCCTCCCCCACCTCCGCGCCCTCTTCGCTTGCCCCTGTGTCCGGCGCCCCGACTCCCCTCCCCCCTGCCGCCGCGCAATCCGCCGGCTTGTCCCGTGCCGCCGTGCTGCTGTGCAACCTGGGCACGCCCGAGGCGCCCACCGCACCGGCGCTGCGCCGCTACCTGGCGCAGTTCCTGGGCGATCCGCGCGTGGTCGAGATTCCCCGCGTGGCGTGGCTGCCCATCCTGTACGGGATCATCCTGCGCATCCGCCCCGCCAAATCCGCCGCCAAGTACGCGAGCGTGTGGATGCCGGAAGGCTCCCCGCTGGCCGTGTGGACGGCCAAACAGGCCACGCTGCTGCGCGGCTGGCTGGGCGAGGCGGGCCTGGGCGTGCGCGTGCGCCATGCGATGCGCTATGGGCAGCCGTCGATCGCCTCGCAGCTCGATGCCCTGCAGGCCGAAGGCGTGGAGCGCGTGCTGGTGCTGCCGCTGTATCCGCAATATTCGTCCACCACCACGGCCAGCGTGGTGGACGACGTGCAGGCCTGGACGCGCAGGCAGCGGCGGCTGCTGGAGTTTCGCTTCGTGAACAGCTACCACGCGCACCCGGGCTACATCCAGGCGCTGGCGCAGAGCGTGCGCGCGCACTGGAAGCGCGAGGGCGGCCGCGCCGAGCAACTGGTCATGAGCTTTCACGGCATTCCGGCGCGCAACGTGCAGCTGGGCGACCCCTACCAGCAGGAATGCCTGACCACCGCCACGCTGGTAGCGCAGGCCCTGGGCCTGTCGCCCGAGCAGTACCGGGTGACCTTCCAGTCGCGGTTCGGCAAGGCCCGGTGGCTGGAGCCCTACACCGAGCCCACGCTCATCCAGATGGCCCAGTCGGGCACGCGCAGCGTGGACGTGATGTGCCCGGGCTTTCCCTGCGACTGCCTGGAAACTCTGGAGGAAATCAACCAGGAGGCGCGCGAGGCGTTCCTGCACGCGGGCGGCCAGGCGTTCCACTACATCCCCTGCATGAACGACGACAACGCCTGGATCACCGGCCTCAGCCAGATCGCCCAGCAGCACCTGCAGGGCTGGGACAGGCACTGAGGCACGCCGAGCACGGACGGCCCGCCATGCAGATTTCCGCCCCTTCCGATACCCGCACGCTCTGGTTCACCGGCCTGTCGGGCGCGGGCAAGACGACGCTGGCGCAGGCCTTCGCCAGCCGGCTCCAGGCCCGCGGCATCGCCTGCACGGTGCTGGACGGCGACGTGCTGCGCGGCGGCCTGAACGCCTCGCTCGGGTTCAGCGCCGCCGACCGCAGCGAGAACATCCGCCGCACGGCCGAGGTGGCGCGCCTGTTCAACGAGGCCGGGCTGTGGGTGGTCGCCGCCCTGATCTCGCCCCAGGAGAGCGACCGCCAGCGGATGCGCCAGATCGTGGGCGAGGACCGCTGCCGCCTGGTGTGGGTCCGCACGCCCCTGGCCGTGTGCGAGGCCCGGGACCCCAAGGGCCTGTATGCGCGGGCCCGTGCCGGCCAGTTGCCGGGGTTCACGGGCGTGGGAGGGGCCTACGACGAGCCCCGGGATGCGGACTTCGAGATCGACACGGCGGGGGCCTCGGTACAGGCCTGCGTCGAGGCGCTGTGGGCCACGCATGGCCCGCCTCCCACCGCGCAGGGGCCGGCGCGATCCGCCGAGCGCTGAAGGGCCCGGCAACACAGCCCGACAGGCCTTCAGCGCAATCAAATCGCCGGTATCGCGCTATCGATTAAATAGCAAACCTGCTGCCGCATGCGACACGGGCCACCCGCCACGGGCCGCAGTGCGGCCCCGCTCACTCCGGCACGCTGATCGCGCCGCTGGTCACGGTGATGGCGTTGCCGTTCACCGGTGTGGCGGCGATGGCCGGCACGTTGGCCGCCGTGATCGCGGGCGCGCTGCCCGGCTGGCCGCCGCGCGGCACCGTGCGCACCACCTGGCTGGCGGGCAAGGCGGTGCCGTTGGCAAGGTGGTCGTACATGGCGTCGAGCGCACGGTTCAGGTAGACGTGCAGCGGGATGTAGCGCGTGTCGTAGCCCGGCAGCACGCCGGTCAGGCCGATGAAGCTGTCGAAATGCTGTGCGTTCGTCACCTCGATGTAGCGCAGGCGGCTGGAGGCGCCTTCCACCCGGCGGTTCAGCGCCGCATAGGGGCGCGAGGTGTGGTTGACGGGCAGCAGCGCGTCCGAGCGGCCGTGCACGATGATGGCGGGCTTGCCGCGCAGGTTGCCGCTGCGGCGGGTTTCGTCCACGCCGGCCTGCAGCCGCTGCGCCGCGTCGTCGGTGCCCGTCACGAGGTTGCGCAGGCACAGCGCGCCGCTCAGGTTCCAGTCGCGCGCGCCGGTGGCGCTCTGCGACAGCACGTCGCGCGTGGCGCCGCCCAGGCTGCGGTTGTTGACGAGCTGCACGCCGGCCGAGGGTGGCACTCCGTTGCCAGTGGCGAACATGTCGGCAAGCGCGGCGGGCGCCAGCGGCGTCACCGCGCCCTGCGCCGTGGTTGCCGCGAAGCTGTAGCCGCACAGGTTGTCCTTCACGCTCGAACGCGAGAGCGCGTTGGCGAAGGTGACCGCCACGGCGGGCACGACCTCGAAGCCGGCGAGGGACGGGTACTGCGCCACCGATTCCGCCTCCCAGCCGTAGGCTCGCAGCCGGGCCAGCGCCTGTTCGGCGAGGGCCACGGTGCTGCCGCCGGTGATGAGCCCCTGCGCGCGCAGCGCCTCGCAGCGGTTGGAGGCGATCGGCAGCGACGGGCTGGCGAAGCCCACCGCGAACGTGCTGGCGTACGGGCTGTCGCTGATGGAGGGCGCCAGCGCGGCGCAGGCCTGGTACAGCTGCGCGTAGGTGGTGTAGTCGATGAGGGTGCGGCTGTTCACGGCCACGTCGGTGGTGCCGCGGCGCACGGTGACGCCGGGGTTGGCCGGCAGCTCCACCGCGGGCTCCGACACGGCCACGCCGCCGATCAGGCCCTGCGTGTCCTGCTCGGCCGCGGCGATGGCGGCGGCCCCGCCGTTGGAGAGACTGGAGGCGATGACGATCGTGTTGGATGGCTTGAAGGTGCGCAGCCGCTGCCCGCCCGGGGACAGATCGCCGAAGCGTTCGTTGATGACGTAAAAGCCCATCTCCACCGCGCGCAGCGTGGCCAGGCCCCAGTCCTTCTCGGGGTTCTGCCCCGAGTGGGCGTGCTTGAACGCGAAGCGGTTGGGCGTGGCGGTGTTGAACGCGGCCAGGTCGGCGGCCGACAGCCCGGCGTTGAACGCGGCGCTGGTGCCGGCCGAGGTGGCCGAGGTGCGGGTGCCGTCGATCAGCGGCACGGTGTCGGCCTGCAGATCGTGCGGGGCCGCGCCCGTGCCCTTGTCGGTGTAGGCCACGGCACAGCCGCGCTTGAGGCCCCACTCGCCGGTGGACATGCCGCCGTAGATGCCGCGCGAGCCCGAGGCCGTGGCGGTGATGATGCAAGGCTTGGCGGGGTTGAAGGTGTCGGGCACCTGCACCATCAGCGTGACGTTCTGCCGGCCCGAGCCGTCGTCGTAGTAGGCGATGGTTTCGGTGCCGGCGATCTTGCCCTCGCCCGCCGTCACGCGGCCCTGCGCGTCCACGTTGGGTCCGTAAAGCGTGCCGTAACCGCCAGCGGCCGTCATGTCCAGCAGCGCGCGGTAATTGGTATAGATGGCGTTGCGGCGCAACTCTGCCGCCGTGGGCTGGGCGCCTTCGTAGCCGGGGGCATCGGGGTCCGCCAGGCCGGTGCGGCCCAGGCCGGCGGTCAGCAGATCGTCGTCCACGCCGTCGTAGGTCGCCTGGCGCAGGCTGGCCAGGTAGGACGGGCGCACGTTGAAATCGAAGTCCACGGTGTTGCCGCCGCCACCACCGCAGGCGACCAGGAGGGCGGCGGTCAGGGCAGCGAGGGCAATGGCGCGGGGAATGAGCGGTCGCATCGGAAATCTCCTGCAGCGGGGAAACGGAATGAAATTGTCGTGGAGAGTATGCAATGGCCGTGCGGGGCGTTGCCAATGGCGGCATCCACAAGGCGTTGCAATGTTTTCAAGTGCGGATCATGCCACGGTGAGGAATCTCGCCCAAAAACAATGCGAACCATTCGCAATATCATTTAACATGCCGCCTTGAAAAACAGCGCCCTGGTGGGGAGCCCCGGGGAGAGCCTCTCCCCGGGGCGCTCGCTGCGCCTCGCTGGCCCTGCGTGGCGGCCCCCGCCGTCGCCACCGCCCCTCCCGATTGCGCCCATGCCACCACCGATCGAACCACCGTCCGACCTCCGCCCGACCCCTGGCGGCTTCTTTCCGCTGTGGGGCTGGCCCATCGCTCTGGGGGTGCTCACCGCCACCGGCCTGCTGAGCGCCCTGGTCAGCGATGGCTGGGGAGACGTCTGGTCCTGGGTGGCGCTGGGGGTGCCGGTGGCCACCATGGCCTGGTTCGGCCTTCGCCGCCGCCCGCCCTCGGCTTGAGCCCGGTCCCGATTTTCCGTGGCCCGATGCACTTGGCTCCTGGACGGACTTGTCCAGGCCGCGCCGCCCCTTTCATTCATTCACGCCCTTCCTGACCTTGCCCCTCCCATGCCCATGAACCAGCACACCCCCATCGCCCTGGCCGTCGCAATGGCCCTCGCCACGTTCGGCCTTCAGGCCAATGCCCAGACCACGGCCACCCCTGCGGATGCCCCCACCCTGCCCACGGTGACGGTGGGCGCCAGCGCGGATGCATCGGCACAAGGCCTGTCGCCCGCCTACCCCGGCGGCCAGGTCGCCCGCGGCGGGCGGGCCGGCATCCTGGGCACGCGCGATGCGATGGAGACGCCTTTCAGCATCACCAGCTACACCAACGAACTGATCCAGGACCGGCAGGCGCGCAGCGTGGGCGAGGTGCTGCAAAACGATGCCGGCGTGCGGCTGGCGCGCGGCTTCGGCAACTTCCAGGAAACGTATTTCATCCGCGGCTTTCTGCTGGACTCGGACGACGTGGCCTACAACGGCCTGTACAGCCTGCTGCCGCGCCAGTACATCGCGACCGAGCTCTTCGAGCGCGTGGAGCTGCTGCGTGGCGCCTCGGCGTTCCTGAACGGCGCGGCACCCAACGGCGGCGGCATCGGCGGCGCGATCAACCTGCTGCCCAAGCGCGCGCCCAACGAACCGCTGTCGCGCGTGACCGTGGGCACGGGCTCGGGCGGGTACGGCCAGGTGTCCACCGACATCGCGCGCCGCTTCGGCCCCGACAACAGCGCCGGCATCCGCCTGAATGCCGCCTACCGCGACGGCGACACCGCCGTGGACCATGAAAAGAGCCAGCTGGGCCTGGTCTCGGTGGGCCTCGACTGGCGCAGCCGCGACGTGCGCCTGTCGGGCGACCTCGGCTGGCAGGACAACAAGCTCAAGGGCACGCGCACCAACGTCACCCTCAACGGCGCGAACGCCAACTTCATTCCCGCCGCGCCGGACGCCTCGGCCAACTTCTCGCAGCCCTGGACGTACTCCAACGAACGCGACCTGTTCGGCACCTTCCGCGGCGAAGTGGACATCAGCCCCGATGTGACCGCATGGGGCGCCTGGGGCCTGCGCCGCAGCGAAGAGTCCAACTCGCTGGCCAACCTCAGCGTGAGCAACTCGACCACCGGCGAAGGCAGCACCTACCGCTTCGACAACACCCGCAAGGACCGGGTGAACACGGGCGAGCTGGGCGTGCGCGGCAAGGCCCGCACGGGCAGCGTGGGCCATGAGTGGGTGGCCTCGGCCTCGTACTTCGATGCCGAGAAAGACAACGCCTACGCGTTCGACTTTTTGAACACCCGCCCGGGCAGCCTGTATGCCTACACGCCCTACGCACAGCCCGCCTTCAGCGCGAATGCGGGCTACGGCGGCACGCTCGCCAGCCCCAACCTGAACGGCCGCACCCGCATGACCAGCTTCGCGGTGGGCGACACGATGTCCTTCGTGCAGGACACCGTCCTCGTCACGCTGGGCCTGCGCCACCAGAAGCTCGACGTGGCCGACTATGCCTACGGCACCTCGGCCCTGACCAACCGCTACGAGCAAAGCCGCACCAGCCCCCTGGCGAGCGCCGTGTTCAAGGCCAGCAAGCAGCTGTCGCTGTACGCCAACTATGTCGAGAGCCTGAGCAAGGGCGAAACCGCGCCCGCCACGGCCAACGGCACGCCGGTGGTCAACCGCGGCGAGCAGCTGTCGCCCTACGTCGCCAAGCAAAAGGAGATCGGCCTCAAGTACGACGCTGGCCGGATCGGCGGCTCGCTGGCGCTGTTCAGCACGACCAAGCCGCGCGCCATCGTCAACGCGGCCAACGTGTTCGCCTCGTCTGGCAAGGACCGGCACCAGGGCGTGGAGCTCAACGTGTACGGCGAGGCCACGCGCGGCCTGCGCGTGCTCGGCGGCATGACGTGGCTGGATGCCAAGCAGCGCGAGACCGGCAATGCCGCGCTCAATGGCAACCGCGTGATCGGCGTGCCGCGCCTGCAGGCGAACCTGGGCGCGGAATGGGACGTGCCGGGCGCGCAGGGCCTGGCCCTGGACGCGCGCGTGGTGCGCACCGGCGCCACCTATGCCAACGACGCCAACACCCTGCGCGTGCCCGCCTGGACGCGCCTGGATCTGGGCGTGCGCTACGCCACCGAGTGGAGCGGCCGCCTGGTCACCCTGCGCGCCCGCGTGGACAACGCCACCGACCGCAACTACTGGGCCTCCGCCGGCGGCTACCCGGGCTCCGGCTACCTCGTGGTGGCGGCGCCCCGCACGTTCACGCTGAGCGCCAGCGTGGATTTCTGATCGCGCCGCGACGCACCCATCCATTGCCCCGACCATGCTGACTGCACGCTCCCTCAAGACCTGGACCTGGCTGCACAAGTGGAGCAGCCTGGTCTGCACCGTGTTCATGCTGCTGCTGTGCCTCACAGGCCTGCCGCTGATCTTCCACCACGAGATCGGGCACCTGCTGGGCACCGAGGTGGAAGCCCCGCCCATGCCCGCCGGCACGCCGCACGTCAGCTTGGACCGCGTGCTGGACGTGGCACGTGCACAGCACCCGGACCGGGTGGTGCAGTTCGCCTCACAGCCCGAGGACAGCACCGACCTGTGGTTCGCCACCCTCACGCCCACGCCCGCCCCCACCGAGGATTTCCGCTCGGTGGCGGTGGATGCGCGCACCGGCGCCCTGCTGGCGCAGCCGCGCTTTGACGAGGGGTTCATGTACGTGATGTTCAAGCTGCACGTGGACCTGTTCGCGGGCCTGGCGGGCAAGCTGTTCCTGGGCTTCATGGGTTTGCTGCTGCTGGTGGCCATCGTCACGGGCGTGGTGCTGTATGCACCCTTCATGCGCAAGCTGCGCTTCGGCGAGGTGCGGCGCGAACGCTCGACCCGCGTGAAGTGGCTCGACCTGCACAACCTGCTGGGCATCGTCACGCTGGTGTGGGCCTTCGTGGTGGGCGGCACCGGCATGATCAACACCTGGGCCGACCTGCTCGTCAAATACTGGCAGTACGACGAACTGAGCGCGCTGCTGGCGCCCTACAACGGCCAGCTGATCACGCCCGTGGCCGAGCGCGCCTCGGTGCAGAAGTCGCTGGACGCGGCCCTGGCCCGCGCACCGGGCACCAAGCTGTCGTTCATCGCGTTTCCGGGCACGTCGTTTTCCAGCCCGCACCACCACACGTTCTTCCTGCGCGGCAATGAGCCGCTCACGTCGCGGCTGCTGCAGCCGGTGCTGGTGGATGCCAAGACGGCAGAGGTGACCGCCGCACCCAAGCTGCCCTGGTACCTCGTGGCCCTGCTGGTGTCGCAGCCGCTGCACTTCGGCGACTACGGCGGCATGCCGATGAAGATCCTCTGGGCGCTGCTGGACATCGCCACCATCATCGTGCTGGGCAGCGGGCTCTATCTCTGGCTGGGCCGCAGGGCCGCCAGCCCGGCGACCAATTCCCCCGGAAAAACCGTCAGCGGAGAAGCCGCTCTGGCCTCTCCGCTGACGACGGCACGCGCACCGATCAAGCGGTAGCCAGGGCCAGGCGCCGCGCGGCCCACCCGCGCATCAGGCGGGGCACGACCAGCACCGCCACCACGATGACCATCAGCGTGAGCGACATGGGCCGCGTGACGAAGATCGACCAGCTGCCCTCGCCGATCGAGATCGCATTGCGCATCTGCGCTTCGGCCAGGGGCCCGAGGATCATGCCCACGACGACCGGTGCGGTGGGGAAATCGAACCGGCGCATCAGCACGCCCAGCACGCCGATGCCATACAGCAGGAACAGGTCGAACGCGCTCTGGCGCATGCCGTAGGCCCCCACCGTGGCGAAGATCAGGATGCCCGCATACAGCTGGGGCTTCGGAATCTTGAGCAGCTTGACCCACAGGCCCACCATGGGCAAGTTCAGCACCAGCAGCATCACGTTGCCGATGTACAGCGAGGCGATCAGCGCCCACACCAGCGTGGCCGACGTGGTGAACAGCTGCGGCCCGGGGTTGATGCCGTAGTTCTGGAACGCGCCCAGCAGCACGGCCGTCGTGTTGGAGGTCGGGATGCCCAGCGTGAGCAGCGGGATCATCGCGGCCGTCACCGTGGCGTTGTTGGCGGCCTCGGGGCCCGCCACGCCTTCGATGGCGCCTTCCTTGCCGAACTCGGCCTTGTCATCGCCCTTGGCCAGCTTCTTCTCGGTGGCGTAGCTCAGGAAGGTCGGGATCTCCGTGCCGCCGGCGGGAATGCAGCCGAACGGCGTGCCGATCAACGTGCCGCGCAGCCAGGCGGGAATGGAGCGCTTCCAGTCGCGCGCCGTCATGTGCACGCGGCCCATGCGGTTTTGCGTGTCCACCACCCGGCCTTCGTACATGGCGGCATACAGCACCTCGGCCACGGCGAACAGGCCCACGGCCACCAGCACGATGTCGATGCCGTCCAGCAGTTCGGGCTGGCCGGCCGTGTAGCGCGCCGCGCCGGAGATCTGGTCCATGCCGACCAGGCCGGCTGCCAGGCCCACGAACAGCGCCGTGAGGCCGCGCACCGTGCTCTTGCCCAGCACCGCGCTCACGGTCGTGAAGGCCAGCACCATCAGCATGAAATATTCCGGCGGCCCCAGGCGAACGGCGAAGTCGGCCACGTAGGGCGCGAACAGCGTCACCACCACGGTGGCGATGGTGCCGGCGACGAACGAGCCGATGGCCGCCGTGGCCAGCGCCGCACCCGCGCGCCCGCTCTTGGCCATCTTGTTGCCCTCCATGGCCGTGACCATGCTCGCCGTCTCCCCGGGCGTGTTCAGCAGGATCGAAGTGGTCGATCCGCCATACATCGCGCCGTAGTAGATGCCGGCGAAGAAGATCATCGAGGCCGTGACCTCGACCTTGGCCGTGATGGGCAGCAGCATGGCCACCGCCACGGCCGGGCCGATGCCCGGCAGCACACCCACGGCGGTGCCCAGCGCGCAGCCCACAAGGGCCCACAGGAGATTGGCCGGAGTGGCCGCGGTGGCGAAGCCCGCCAGCAATGCGTCGAAGATTTCCATCACAGCCACCCTGTTTGCGTGAGACCCGGCAGGTTGATCGCCAGGAATTGCGTGAAAGCCCAATAGACCGGCGCCGAGATCAGCGCGCCGGTCAGCACGTCCATCGCCCAGGTGCGCGCCGCACCGGCCGACGGCTGCCCGGCCGCCCGGCGAAGCCCCTGCACCGCCAGCACGTAGCACAGCGTGCAGCTCAAGATGAAGCCCACCGTGGCGATCAGCGCCGCATTCAGCAGCAGTCCGGCCGACACCCAGACGAACGCCACCTTGTTGGCGCGCGCGGCGCCGCCGGGCTCGTCCATGGAGCGAAAGCCGCCCGACAGCGCCTCCCACAGCAGCACCCCGCCGCACAAGGCCAGCACCCCTGCCACCAGCCAGGGCAGGAAGCTCGGGCCCACGCCGCCGTAGCCCGCGTTCGAGGGAATGCTCACGGCGCCGAAGGCCAGGCCGCCCGCGATCAGCACCACGGCGGCGCCCACGGCCGCCTGCATGCGCGCGCCGGGCACCGTGCTGGGCCCCGGGTCGGGCTCGGCCAGGGAAGGGGGGGAAGAAGCGATAGGCTCCGACATGCTTGTGTCCTCGTCATCCCCCGGGGCCACCGGCACGGGGTGCATTGATTTCAGCGCTGGGGTTCGGCGGCCGCGCAGGTCACGGCGGTGCGCCACCCGGGCAGGGCGCCGCACCGCGTGGGCAACACCGGGGGTCAGACCATCCCGGTCTTGACCATCGTGGCGCGCAGGCTGGCGAACTCGGCATCGACGAACGCGCCGAACTCATCGCCGGCCAGCCATGCGGGCGTCCAGTCGTTCTTCTCCAGCGACTCGGCCCAGCTCTTGCTCTTGAGCGCCTTGGCCACCATGTCCACCAGGCCCTTGCGCTGCTCGGCCGAGATGCCCGGGGCGGCATACACGCCGCGCCAGTTGCCGATCTCCACGTTGATGCCCTGCTCCTTGAGCGTGGGCACCGAAGAGCCTTTCAGGCGCTGGCCCGAGGTCACCGCCACCGGCACCATCTTCTTGGTGTTGATGTACTCCGCCATCTCGCTGTAGCCGCCACCGCCGATGGTCACGTTGCCGCCCAGAATGGCCGCGATCGCCTCGCCGCCTCCGCGGAACGCCACGTAGTTGATCTTGGCCGGGTCCACACCGGCTTCGCGGGCGATCATCGCCGCGGCGATGTGCTCGGTGGAGCCGCGCGAGCCGCCGCCCCACTTCACGCTGCCAGGGTCCTTCTTGAGCTGGGCGATCACATCACCCATGGTCTTGAAGGGCGAGCTGGCCGGCAGCACGAACACGTTGTATTCGCTGGTCAGCCGCGCGATCGGCGTGGCCTGCGACAGGTTCACGGGCGGCTTGCCCGTGATGATCCCGCCCACCATCACCGAGCCCATCACCATCAGCGCGTTCGGATCGCCCTTGCTGGAGTTGACGAACTGCGCCAGGCCGATGGCGCCGGCCGCGCCGCCCTTGTTGTCGTAGGTGACGGACGAGGCCACGCCGGCGTCCTGCAGCGCGCGGCCCAGGGCACGGCCCGTGGTGTCCCAGCCGCCGCCGGGGTTGGCCGGCAGCATCATCTTGACGGCGGTGGCAGCGCGGGCCGACAACGGCAGCGCACCGGCCGCGGCCAGGGCCGCCAGGGATTTGAGGAAGGTGTCACGACGCATCGTTGTCTCCTGGATTAATAGTTGTACGAACGGGCCGATGATGCGCGCCGTTCCTGTCAAACGGCTGTCCGCGCGCTCAGGGTAAACACCCATCTTCGGCGCCGCTGCGAGCGGTGCTAAGGTGCCGCGCATGCAACTGCTTCTCGTGGAAGACGACCCGGCCATGCAGGCCACGCTGCAACGCTCCCTGACCCGCCGCGGCATGGAGGTGACGGCCCTCGGCGACGGCCGCGCCGCCCTCGCGCAATGGACCGCGCGTGCCCCGGATGCCGTCGTGCTGGACCTCACCCTGCCCGGCCTCGACGGCCTGCAGGTGCTGCAGCAGGCGCGTGCCAAGGGGCTGCGCACCCCCGTGCTGCTGCTCACCGCCCGCGGCACCGTGGGGGACCGGGTGCTCGGCCTGAATGCCGGCGCCGACGACTACCTGCCCAAGCCCTTCGACCTGGACGAACTGGAGGCACGGCTGCGCGCGCTGGTGCGCCGGACCGGCGAGGCACCTGAAGCCAAATCGGCCTCCAGCACAATCAACATCGCGGCAGTGCGCTATGAAAAAGATAGCGGCGCCATCTACCTGGACAACGAGGTCATGGAGTTCACCCCGCGCGAACTGGCCCTCATGCACGCCCTGCTCGCCCAGCCCGGCCATGCGGTGACCAAGGAGCGCCTGTACGAACTGGTCTTTCCCGGGCAGCTCGACGTGCAGTACGAGGCCATCGAGGTCGTCGTCTACCGCCTGCGCAAGAAGCTGGTGGGCACCGGCCTCACGCTCATGACCCTGCGGGGGCTGGGCTACCTGCTCAAGGCCGATGCATGAAGCGCGCCGACGCGCGCCCCCGCACGCGATCGCTGCGCCGGCAACTGCTGGTGGGCATCCTGGTGCCCGCCTCGCTGTTCATCGCCTACAACACCCACAGCCTGTACCGGCAGACACTGGCCTCGCTGCACACCGCCTATGACCGCACGCTGCTCGCCTCGGCCAAGAGCATCAGCGAGCAGATCGACGTGACCGGCTACGACGACGCGGCCCAGCTGCGTGCCATCGTTCCGTACTCTGCGCTGGAGGCTTTCGAGGCAGACAACCAGAGTCGCATGTTCTACCGTGTGTCCAACCTGCACGGCGGCCTCGTATCGGGGTTTGCCGAGTTGCCGTTCTGGCACGGCAGCATTCCTGCCCGCCCGCCCTATGCCGCGCTGGTGGACTTCTACGACGACCAGTTCCGCGGCCGCCCCGTGCGCGTGGCCGTGCTGCTGCAGCCCGTCGCCACGCCCCAGGGCCGCGGCATGGCCGTGATCCAGGTGGCGGAAACGCTGGAGTTGCGCCAGACCCTGGCCCTGCAGATCCTGTGGACCACGCTGGCGCGGCAGGCACTGCTGGTGGTGGCCATCGGTGTCATCGTGGTGCTGGTGGTGCAACAGGCCACGCGCCCTGTGCGGCAGCTCAGCGCGCGGCTGCAGAACCGGCCCGAGGACGACCTGCGCCCCATCTCCGCGCCATCCGCGCCGCGCGAACTGCAGCCGCTCATCGACGCCACCAACCACGTCATGCTGCGGTTGTCGTACCTGCTGGCGCACCAGAAACGCTTCGTGCGCGATGCCTCGCACCAGTTGCGCACGCCGCTGGCCGTGCTCAAGACCCAGGTGCAGTCCGCGCTGCGTGGCGACGCGCCCCCGGAGCAGGCGCTGCATGAGATCAGCGACACCGTCGAGCGCGCCACCCAGTTGGCCAACCAGATGCTCGCGCTGGCCAAGGTCGAGCAACTGCGCCAGCAAAGCGCCCCACCCGTCACCCGGCTGGATGACGAGCTGCGGGCGATCGCCCTGGAACTGTCGCCCCTCATCGCCCAGCGCGACCTGGACTTCGGCATCCACACCGACCCGGCCCCCGTGCAGGCGCACGAATGGATGCTGCGTGAACTCACCCGCAATCTGCTGCACAACGCGATCCGCCACACACCGGTGTCCGGCGTGCTGTCGGTGGAATTGCGCACGGACGGTCGCCACGTGGCGCTGACCGTGGCCGACAGCGGCCCTGGCATCGATGCCGAGCTGGCGCAGCGCCTGTTCCAGCCGTTCTCGGCCGGCGACGTGCGCACCGGGTCCGGACTGGGGCTGGCCATCTGCCAGGAGATCGTGCAGGCGCTGGACGGACAGATCGAGCTGTCCAACCGGATGGACGGCGCACGGGTTGTCGGGCTGGATGCGGTGGTGCGCCTTCCGTTGGCATCGGCCGACAATCCGCCGCCCGCGGATCGGAAGAAAATGGCCGCATGAACCCTCCCGAATCGATGCGCCTGGACAAATGGCTGTGGTGCGCCCGTTTCTACAAAACCCGCTCGCTGGCCGTGGAAGAGATCGGCAAAGGCCGCGTGACCGTCAATGGCCAGGCGGCCAAGGCCGCCAGAGAACTGCGGGCCGGCGATACCGTCGATTTGCGCCAAGGTCCCATGCAGCGCACGGTGCGAGTGCGCGCGCTCAGCGGCATGCGCGGTCCTGCACCCGTGGCGCAATTGCTTTATGAAGAAACGCCCGAAAGCATCGCTGCCCGCGAGAAAGCCGCGGAACAGCGCCGTCTGGCACCCGAGCCTGCCGCCAGCCTGCACGAAGGCCGGCCGACCAAGCGGGATCGCCGCAACATCGACCAGGCGCGTGATTGGGGCAGCCGATGGAGCGCGTCCGCCGACGATTGACCTGCGGTTGCTCGGCGACTTGCCAAGGGAACGCTGCTGCGCCAAAAGAAATGCCCGCACAGGGGCGGGCAAAGTCGGGCAGGCATTGCGGCCTGGTCACAGCCCGAATTCCTTAGGGGAGGCGATGCCCCGTCCGGTGGAATCCATTTTGAGCACGACCCTTACTCTCCGCTGACAGCACAAAAAAGAATGCCCGCACGAGGCGGGCAAAACTTGCTAAAGAGCAAGAAAGGGAGGTGTCGGCTGGAGGTGCCGACGGGATGAATCATAACCCTTTCACGTTCGAAAAAAGCAGGTCTATCGTTTCGCCTGATGGAATTTGAGAAATATGCTATTCCTGACGTCGATTCCGCACAAATCGAGACGCCAAGTTCACGGCTTTTGTCACCTGCGCTGATTTGCCGCGATGCAAGCGCCACGCGCGCCAAATTTTTCACATCGCCACAAAAGACGCAAAAAGTTACATCAAACCATGCATCCCTGACTTCCGACTCAGGTTTCTCCTACGCCCTTTTCCGTGGTGAAAGCGCAACCTTGAACGCACAGGACGTTTCAAGTGCGTTTGTTTGTGAACCCCAGCAACAAGGAAAAAGCGATGCCGATGAGCCCTCCTCCGCAAGACAACCAAAACAGGCAGTTCAACCGGAGCGCCTCACACGCTCAACCGCCCATCAGCAGGTGATTCGCTGCCTCCGCCCTGAACCCTTTTTTACCCACAAATTAAAGACTTGGCCAAAAGGCGTAAGTCATTGCCCAACCCACCCCATCCCATGGACAACTACCCGGCAAGGAGCGCGAAACATCGCGGCCTCATGCAACAGTTCACCCCCTTGAACCTCTCCACCGATTGGGCGGAATACAACGTGATCAAAGCCCGCGGGGTCCGCATCGTGGCGTTGTCCGGCCAAGCTGCCTACTCCGCCAATGGCTACACCGTTCAGAACGCAGCCGGATGCATCGAGATCACCGGCGGAAAAGTCGGGGTGCACGGCACCATGCTGATGATCGGATTCACCCTGGATGCAGCGGCACCGCCACCCGCGTTCGAAATCCTGTCGGGCGATGCTGTCGGAATGATGACGCTGCCGGTCCATTGTTTTGCCGCCTATGCAGCGATTGCAAACACGACTGGCTCCCACTTTCGCATCGGTGCGGATGGAATGCTCAATGCACTGGCCACGGATGCGGCCTCGCTGTACCTGACGTCTGCCACCTGAGGCCGTCTTCGGTCGCAAAAAACATGCGCAAAGCCAGCGGCCAATGGGTGGAACTGACATGCGCTGGCCGCACTTACCGCATCTCACAGGGTGTATCCACACCCTCGAACTATCATCGCCTCGCCTGGCCAGGTGACGGGGTCTCAGGCCAACGCCGTGTCCACTCGCGGTGAAGGCGTTTGTGCTTAGCGCGCGCGCGTCGAGCGCATTCACCCTGTCTTTTTTTGTGGCCTGATAAAGCGCATCCACAATGCAAGGCTTCAACCACTCTCCACCCCACTCCGATGCGTGAACAACTGACAGCACGGCTTGCGCAACTCAAGAGCGAGCTTTCTGCAGGCGAGCAGCAACTCCGGCAACTGGAAGCGCGGCAAGCTGAACTCAGCCATACCCTGATGCGCATCCGTGGAGCGATCCAGGTTCTGGAGGAACTGGAACAGGAAACTGCGCCCCGGGGCGACTGAGCGCAACGGAATCCACACGCTCTGCGGCGCCTCGCCGGAGCACTCATTCCCAATGGACAAGCCACCGATTGATGGTGGCTGCCCATGGATTCAGATGTGTGCAATTTCAGCGAGGCAAAACGGTATTGGGGGTCTTGCCCGCGTCATGCGTTGGTTGCTCGTCGGCTGACGGGGCATCGGGCTCGACCAGACTTCCCGCGGCCGCCCCGCCCAACGCGCCCGCCACGGCACCGACGGTGCCACCCACGAACACTCCGACAGGCCCTGCCACGGCCGCACCAACGGCCGCGCCTGCGGCCGTACCGGCCATGACACCGCCGCCCATCAGCGAAGATTTCGATTCGCGCTCGGCCTCCTCAGGCGACAGCGCATATTGAGCCGCCACGGCTGGGTCCTGCGAAGGAATGCCGTGACCGGGACGGGCCTGCTCAGCCAGGTCAGAGCCGGCAGGTCTTGTTTCAGCCAGGGGCGTATGGGATGCGTTCATGGTGGACTCCTTTGAGGTTGTCGCTTCGCAGGCGAAATGCCCGCTGCCATTCCGTTGTAAAGAGCCCATCACCCCCGCCTCGCCGTCCCGAACACCGCGTGGATGTCGGACGACACGCAATCGCGGCAAATTACTTGACCCAGGTCATTTCTGACAGGGTGCGGATCGAAATCTGCGCCACGGCGCATGCATGGGCGCGTTCAAAACGGCAGCCCCGTCGAAACGAAAAACCCGCCGAAGCGGGTTTTGAAAAGAACGCCATCGAGGGCGCAGGGAGCGGCATCGATATGCCGTCCTGCGCTGATGCCACCGCGCAAAAGGAAAAAGCCCCAAGTGAAAAATCACTTGGGGCTTTTGTACCTGGCGGAAACGGAGGGATTCGAACCCTCGATGAGGCTCTACACCCCATACTCCCTTAGCAGGGGAGCACCTTCGGCCACTCGGTCACGTTTCCAATCCGACTATTATGCCTCAGATTGAAGGCGGTTTTGACTCGTTAAGCGGGCGACTGGTCCAGTTCGAACGCCTTGTGCAGCGTGCGCACCGCCAGTTCCACGTACTTCTCGTCGATCACGACGGAGGTCTTGATTTCGGAGGTCGAGATCATCTGGATGTTGATGCCCTCTTCGCTCAGCACGCGGAACATCTTGGCGGCCACGCCCACATGGCTGCGCATGCCGATGCCGACGATGCTGACCTTACAGATCTTGGCGTCGCCCACCACTTCCTGCGCGCCCAGTGCCGGAACGACCTTTTCCTTGAGCAGATCGATCGTGCGCGCGTAGTCCGAGCGGTTCACGGTGAAGCTGAAGTCCGTTTTGCCGTCCTTGCTCAGGTTCTGGATGATCACGTCGACATCGATGTTCGCATCGGCCACGGCGCCCAGGATCTGGTAGGCGATGCCGGGCTTGTCGGGCACGCCGAGCACGGAGATCTTGGCCTCGTCGCGGTTGAATGCGATGCCGGATACAACGGCTTGTTCCATTTTTTCGTCTTCCTCAAAAGTGATCAGCGTGCCGGAGCGGGCTTCTTCGTTGATGTCGATGTCCCAGGGCGTGAAGCTGGACAGCACGCGCAGGGGCACCTTGTATTTGCCGGCGAATTCGACCGAGCGGATCTGGAGCACCTTGCTGCCCAGGCTGGCCATCTCCAGCATTTCCTCGAAGCTCACGGTGGCCAGGCGGCGCGCCTCCTGCACCACGCGCGGATCGGTCGTGTACACGCCGTCCACGTCGGTATAGATCAGGCATTCGGCGGCCTTCATCGCCGCGGCCACGGCCACGGCGGAGGTATCGGAGCCGCCCCGGCCGAGCGTGGTGATGTGGCCGTGCTCGTCGATGCCCTGGAAGCCCGTCACGATCACGACCTTGCCGGCGGCCAGGTCTGCGCGCACGCGCTGGTCGTCGATGGATTCGATGCGGGCCTTGGTGTAGGCGCTGTTGGTGCGGATCGGCACCTGCCAGCCGGCGTAGCTCACCGACTCCATGCCTTCGGACTGCAGCGCGATCGCCAGCAGCGCGGAAGACGCCTGCTCTCCGGTGGAGGCCAGCATGTCGAGTTCACGGTGGTAGGCGGACGTGGCGCGCGAGGGGGCCAGGTCTTTGGCCAGCCCGAGCAGGCGGTTGGTTTCGCCACTCATGGCGCTGGGCACCACCACCATCTGGTGGCCGGCCCGCGCCCATTTGGCCACGCGCTTGGCGACGTTGCGGATGCGCTCCGTGGAGCCCATCGACGTGCCGCCGTATTTATGAACGATCAGTGCCATTGGATATCTGGAATGACGAAACGCAAGACGGCGCAGGGAAAGGAGAAAAATTGTTCTGGCGCGCCGCCGTTTTTCGTGCAGGGATGGGGACCAAAACCTAGGAATTGTACCAACCGAGCACCTGGGCTTCGCGCACGGCGAAGCCGCGGCCGACCTTGATGCGGATGCGGTGCCCCCGCGTGGTGCACGCGGCGATCTGATCCAGCAGCTCGGCCAGTTGGGCCGCGGCCGGCGTGGTGCCGTGCACGCTGCGCAGCCAGTGGCGCAGCACGTTGGCCTGCCGGGCCCGGCTCAGCGCCTGCAAGGCCGCCAGCCGCGGCGGCACGCCAACGGCGGACAGATCGGCCTCGGCCAGTTCCTGAAGCAGTTCGCTGGCCTGCGCGGCATGCTCGGCGCTGCGGGCGAAGGTGTCGCGGAACTGGGGAAAAGCGGCATCGATCGCCGGCAGCAGCCGGTGGCGGATGCGGTTGCGCGTGTAGTGCTCATCGCCATTGGTGGGGTCTTCCACCCACGCCTCGCCCCGCGCCACCAGCCAGGCGCGAACATCGGCGCCCGCCACCCGCAGCAGGGGCCGATGCCAGTCGAGGCCATCGCGCTGCCAGTGCGCAGGCATGGACGCCAGCCCCGGCACACCGGCGCCCCGAGACAGCGCCAGCAGCAGGGTCTCCGCCTGGTCGTCCGCATGCTGGGCCAATGCTATTGATTTTATAGCATCATGCCCTAGTGTTACTTGTGCCAGACCCGAAAAAGCCTCGTACCGCATCCGGCGGGCGGTGTCTTCCGGGCTTTGGCCCGGCGCGGGGCGTGCGTCCACGCGCGCCACCTGGAGCGGCACGCCCTGGCGCTGGCACAGGTCGGCGCAGTGGCGCTCGAAGCCATCGGCCGCCGCCTGCAGCCCATGGTGCACATGGAACGCATGCACCTGACCGGGCCACCGCCCTGCGCAGGCCAGCAGCAGCGCGGTGGAGTCGGCCCCGCCGCTCAGCCCCACGGCCAGCGGCAAGGCCGGTAAAAAGGCCTCCATGGCGGCGTCAAAGGATTGCGTCATGCAGAAGGGGCGTTTCAGGGGCCGGCGATGGCGGCGTCTTCCATGCAAAACGGCCCCGAAGGGCCGCTGGGTTCATGGCATGGGGCGTGGTGCCGGGGCCCGTCGCGTCAGCGCGTCTCGGCCTTGGTGTCGGTGAAGCGGCCGTAGCTTTGCAGGCGCTCGTAGCGGCGGTCCAGCAGTTCCTTGGGCTTGAGATCGGCCAGTTGGCGGAAGGCATCGCCCAGGGCGCGCTTGAGGAAGGCGGCCATCTGCTTGTGGTCGCGGTGGGCGCCGCCCACGGGCTCGCTCACGATCTTGTCCACGAGGCCCAGGGCCTTGAGGCGGTGGGCCGTGATGCCCATGGCATCGGCCGCGTCCTGCGCCTTGTCGCTGGTCTTCCAGAGGATGGAGGCGCAGCCTTCGGGGCTGATCACCGAGTAGATGGAGTACTGCAGCATCACGACCTGGTCGGCCACGCTGATGGCCAGCGCGCCGCCGGAGCCCCCCTCGCCGATCACGGTGGTGATGATGGGCACTTCCAGTTGCGCCATCTCGAAGATGTTGCGGCCGATGGCCTCGGACTGGCCGCGTTCTTCGGCATCGATGCCGGGATAGGCGCCGGGCGTGTCTACGAAGGTGAACACCGGCAGCTTGAACTTCTCGGCCGTCTTCATGAGGCGCAGGGCCTTGCGGTAGCCCTCGGGGCGGCTCATGCCGAAGTTGCGCGCGGCGCGCTCCTTGGTGTCTCGGCCCTTCTGGTGGCCCAGCACCATGCAGGCATGCCCGTTGAAGCGGGCCAGGCCCCCGACGATGGACAGGTCATCGGCGAAGTGGCGGTCACCGTGCAGTTCGACGAAGTCGGTGAAGATGTCGCGCACGTAGTCGAGCGTGTAGGGGCGCTCGGGATGGCGGGCGATCTTGGTGATCTGCCAGGGCGACAGATCGCTGTAGATGTCTTTGGTGAGCTGATGGCTCTTCTTGCTCAGCTGGTCGATCTCTTCCGAAATATCGACCGCGCTTTCGGTCTGCACGTAGCGCAGTTCTTCGATTTTTCCTTCGAGCTCGGCAATCGGCTGCTCGAAATCCAGAAAGGTTTTTTTCGCCAACGTAATTCTCCTTGGGCTCCTCGCCCTGTTCAGGCCAGCACCACGGGCACGGACGCAGCATCGGTTGCCGCGCCCTCCCGCGAGGGCGTCAATAGTCCACCGGCAACGGGGCGAGCGACCGCCAAATATACCAACTCGCCACGCTGCACCAGGGTTTCCAGGCCTCTGCCACTTCGCGGGCATCGCTGCGGCTCACGGGATCGCCCGAAAAATAGTGCTGGCTGATGCCCTGGATCAGGGTGGCATCGTCCAGCGGCATGACGTTGGGGCGGGCCAGGTGGAAGATGAGGAACATGTCCGCCGTCCAGCGGCCGATGCCGCGGATGGCGATCAGCTCCTCCGTGATGGCCTCGTCGTCCATCGCATCCCAGTCCTTGACGTGCAGCTTGCCGGTATCGAAGTGCAGCGCCAGATCGACCAGGTAGTCCACCTTGCGCGCGGACAAGCCCGCACCGCGCATGTCGTCCACCTTGAGCTTGAGCACGCTGGCCGGCGTCATGGTGCGCGGCAGGGCCGCGAAACGGTCCCATACCTTCTGCGCGGATGCCACCGACACCTGCTGGCCGACGATGCTGCGCGCGAGCGTGGTGAACGCATCGCCCCGCTGGCGCAGGGCCACGTCGCCCAGTTGCGGGATGAGCCGCTTCATCACGCGGTCTTTCTTGACGAGGTGCTTGCAGGCCTCGGCCCAATACGCGGGCGCGATCAGTTGCGGCCCGTCATGGGCTGTCTTTTTCGTCGCAGCCACCGCTTATCCCGCCCGCACCAGAAATTTCACCGGCGCCAAAGGCCGCTTCATCCAGGAACCGCTCACTGCGCCGCCTCCCAGGTCGTGCCGGCGGCGGAGTCCTTGAGGACGATGCCCTGCTCCAGCAGCGCCTTGCGGATGCGGTCGGCCTCGGCGAAATCCTTCGCGGCCTTGGCGGCAGCGCGCGCGGCGATCTGCGCCTGAATGGCGGCTTCGTCCAGCGTGGCGCCGGCCTTCAGGAAGGCTTGCGGATCGCCCTGCAGCAGGCCCAGGCACCCGGCCAGCGCCTTCAGCAGCCCGGCCGTCTGCGGCGACTGCGTGCGGTTGACCTCGCCGGCCAGATCGAACAGCACGGCGACGGCCTCGGGGGTGCCGAAGTCTTCGTCCATGGCGGCCTTGAACCGCGCCGCGTAGGGATCGGTCCAGTCGATCGAGGCCGTGGGCGCCGGCGCGACCAGGCTCAATGCCGTGTACAGGCGCTTGAGCGCGGCGCGCGCGTCGTCCAGGTGGGCGTCGCTGTAGTTGAGGGCGCTGCGGTAATGGGCGCGCACGATGAAAAAGCGCACGGTCTCGGCGTCGTACTTGTCCAGCACGTCGCGGATGGTGAAGAAGTTGCCGAGCGACTTGCTCATCTTCTCGTTGTCCACGCGCACGAAGCCGTTGTGCACCCAGAAGCGCGCCAGTGGCTTGCCGGTGGCGCCTTCGCTCTGCGCGATCTCGTTTTCGTGGTGCGGAAACTGCAGGTCGGCGCCGCCGCCATGGATGTCGAAGCTCTCGCCCAGCGTGGCGCAGCTCATGGCCGAGCACTCGATGTGCCAGCCCGGCCGGCCGGCGCCGAAGGGGCTGTCCCACTTGGCTTCGGGCGGCTCCTCGGGCTTGGCGGACTTCCACAGCACGAAGTCCAGCGGATCGTCCTTGCCGTCGGCCACGGCCACGCGCTCGCCCGCGCGCAACTCGTCGAGCGACTTGCCGGACAGCTTGCCGTAGCCCGCGAACTTGCGCACCGCGTAGTTCACGTCGCCGCCGCTGGCACGGTAGGCCAGGCCCTTGTCTTCCAGCGCGCCGATCAGCGCGAGCATCTGCGGCACGTATTCGGTGGCGCGCGGCTCGATGGAGGGCGGCTCGATGCCCAAAGCGCCGATGTCCTGGTGCATGGCGGCGATCATCTCGTCGGTCAACTGGCGGATGGTGATGCCGCGCTCCACCGCGCGCCGGATGATCTTGTCATCGATGTCGGTGATGTTGCGCACATAGGTCACGCGCAGGCCGCTGCTTTTGAGCCAGCGCTGCACCACGTCGAACGCCATCATCATGCGGGCGTGGCCGATGTGACACAGGTCGTAAATGGTCATGCCGCAGACATACATGCGCACATGTCCGGGCTCCAGCGGAGAAAAAGGCTCCAGCGCACGCGACAGCGTGTTGTAGATACGCAAACTCATGGAAATTCAGTCAAGGGGTGGATGGTGCAGCCGGCGCCCTGGCAAGGGCTGCGCAAAGAGGCGGGAGCCTCCCGGAAGGGCCGTGCGCGGCGGTGCGCACATGCAAAATCAGGAGCGGCAACAGCGTACCGGCATGACAAACCCCTCAGCTACAATCCGCCGCAGTATAAGCCCCCGTTACGGCTTGACACCTCCAACCATTCCCGTCCGCCCATGAAGCATCCACAACGCACCCTTGCCCATCTCCTGCGCCTGATTGCCCTGTCGGCCTTGTTGGGTGCCCCGCTGGCCCACGCGGACGACTATGCCGAGATCACCCAGTTGCTCAAGGCGGGCAAGCCGGCGGATGCCCTGGCCAAGGCCGATCAGCGGCTCACCGCCAACCCCCGCGACCCGCAACTGCGCTTCCTGCGCGGCGTGGCCCAGGCGGATTCGGGCAAGCAGACCGAAGCGGTGGCCACCTTCACGAAGCTCACGGAAGACTATCCCGAGCTGCCCGAGCCCTACAACAACCTGGCCGTGCTGTACGCCAACCAGAACCAGCTCGACAAGGCGCGCACCGCGCTCGAGATGGCCATCCGCACCAACCCCAGCTATGCCACCGCGCATGAAAACCTGGGCGACATCTACGCCAAGCTGGCCAGCCAGGCCTACAACAAGGCGCTGCAGCTCGATGCCACGCACGCGAGCTCGGTCAAGCCCAAGCTGGCACTGATCCGCGACCTGTTCTCGACCGAGGCCAAGGCCTCCACCGCCAAGGCGCCCGCAGCTGCGCCCGTTGCCGCGGCGGCTCCCCGCCCTGCCCCGGCACCCGCGCCCGTGGCGGCCTCCCCGGCGCCTGCCACCCCTGCGCCGGCCCCCGCGCCCACCCCGGCCGCACCGGCCGTGGCCGCTGCACCGGCGCCCACCCCGGCTCCGGCCCCCGCTCCCGCAGTGACGGGCAACACCGCCTCCAGCGCCGCCGCGGCGGAACGGGAAGTGTCCGCTGCAGTGCACGCCTGGGCCAAGGCCTGGGAGAGCCAGGACATGAACGCCTACCTGGGCGCCTACGACAAGAACTACACGCCCAACGGCAAGCAAAGCCACGCCGCCTGGGAAAAAGAGCGCCGCGACCGCATCGTCGGCCGCGCCAAGATCAACGTCAGCGTGAACGATCTGCGCATTTCCGTGAACGGCAACAAGGCGCAGGCGCGCTTTCGCCAGGGCTACAGCTCCGGCAGCTACAGCGTGAACAGCCGCAAGACCCTGGACCTGGTGAACACCGGCGGCCAGTGGACCATCGTGCGCGAGGCCACCGGCGGTTGATGGCGATCGTTTCGGTGACGCGCTCCACCATCGCCTTCGGGATGCTCCCTTGCCCTCTGCTGGCGCACCGCGCCGCATTCGTTCCCGCTTGAAGCCTCGCATGCCTGCGGGACGTTCCCCCTGGAGCCGCGGCATTGCGGCGGGCATGGCGCTGTCGCTGCTGGCGGCAGCCTGGCCCGCGCACGCCCAGGGCGACAAGCTGCGCGGCGTGGGCAAGAACGCGCGCACGGCGCCCGTGCGCGTCGCCCCGCTGGCCGATGGGCAGGCAGAAAAGCGCCTCATGGAGGTCTATCGCCTCACCGGCGAAGGCAAGGGCCGGGAAGCCCTGGCCAAGGCCGAGAGCCTGGTGCGCGACCACCCCAACTTCCAGCTCGCGCAACTGGCGCTGGGCGACCTGCTGTCGGCCCGCACGCGGCCGCTGCGGCAGATGGGCGACGTGCCGGCCGGCCAGGGCGATGCCCCGCCACCCCAGGAAGCCGCCGACGTGCTGGCCGAGCTGCGCGCGGAGTCGCGCCAGCGCACGGACGCCCTGCGGGTGCGCCCCCAGGCGCGCACCATTCCCGCCCAGTTCATCGAGCTGTCGCTGCGCTCGCGGCACGCGATCGCGGTCGATGCGTCGCGCTCACGGCTCTACCTGTTCGAGAACACGCCCAACGGGCTGGAGCTCGTGGCCGACTACTACGCCTCGGTGGGCAAGCTCGGCATCGAAAAGCTCATCGAGGGCGACCAGCGCACGCCGCTGGGCGTGTACTTCATCACGAGCCGCCTGGACCCGGCCACGCTCAAGGACTTCTACGGCGCCGGCGCCCTGCCCATCAACTACCCCAATCCGCTGGACCAGAGCCGCGGCAAGACGGGCAGCGGCATCTGGCTGCACGGCACGCCGCCGGACCAGTTCTCGCGCGCGCCGCTGGCCACCGACGGGTGCCTGGCCCTGGCCAACCCGGACCTGGAGCGCATCCTGCGCACGGTGGAGCCACGCTCCACACCGGTGGTGATCGCACGGCAGCTGCAATGGGTGCCGCCCCACAGCGTGCAGGCCGACCGCAAGGCGTTCGATGCGGTGCTGGATGCCTGGCGCACCGCCAAGTCGCAGGGCGACCTGCAGCGCCTGATGGGGTTTTACGCCCCCACGTTCCAGAGCTACGGCAAGATGCCGCTGCAGGAGTTTTCCAAGCAGCTGGGCGCGGAAACGCGCGCGCTGCGCGGGCGGCCGATCCAGCTCAAGGACAAGACCCTGCTGCGCTGGACGGATGCCTCCGACACCATGGTGGTAACGTTCGGCGAGGTCATCGAAGGGGCCCGCACCGGCCCCGTCAAGCGCCAGTACTGGACCCGCAAGGGCAACCAATGGCAGATATTTTTCGAAGGAGTGATTGGATGATTTCCAGAAGAAATTCGACCCTGGCGCTGGCCGGCATGGCGCTGGCAGCTATCGTTTCCGTCGCACCCGCCCAGGCGCAGGATGCGGCGGCCCCCAAGGTGAAGCTCGCCACGTCGCTGGGCGACATCGTGGTCCAGCTCGACCCCACCAAGGCCCCGAAGACGGTGGACAACTTCCTGTCCTATGTGAAGGACAAGCACTACGACGGCACCGTCTTTCACCGCGTGATCAACGGCTTCATGATCCAGGGCGGCGGCTTCACGCCCGACATGCAGCAAAAGCCCACCAAGGCACCGATCCCGTTGGAGGCCAACAACGGCCTCAAGAACGACAACTACACCATCGCCATGGCCCGCACCGGCAACCCGGACTCGGCCACCTCGCAGTTCTTCATCAACGTGAAGGACAACGCCATGCTCAACGCCACCGGTGAAGGCAACGGCTACGCCGTGTTCGGCAAGGTGGTCTCGGGCACCGACGTGGTGGACAAGATCAAGGCCGTGTCCACGGGCAACAAGGGCATGCACCAGAACGTGCCCACGACGCCCGTCGTCATCACCTCCGCCACCGTGGTCAAGTAAGAGCCCGCGGCCCCTCTTCACCACGGCCCTCCCGGCCCCCAACGCTTTCCAAGGAATCCCATGAGCAACCCCCAAGTCGAACTGCACATCGCCGGCCACGGCGTCATCACCCTCGAACTCGATGCCGAAAAGGCGCCGAAGTCCACCGAGAACTTCCTGGCCTACGTGAAGAAGGGCCACTACGACAACACGATCTTCCACCGCGTGATCCCCGGCTTCATGGTGCAGGGCGGCGGCTTCGAGCCCGGCATGAACCAAAAGGGTACCGAAGCCCCGATCGAGAACGAGGCCAACAACGGCCTGAAGAACGCCAACTACACCGTGGCCATGGCCCGCACGAGCGATCCGCACTCGGCCACCGCCCAGTTCTTCATCAACGTGGCCGACAACGGCTTCCTGAACCACACCGCGCCGTCCGCCCAGGGCTGGGGCTATGCCGTGTTCGGCAAGGTGGTCCAGGGAACCGAAGTGGTCGATGCCATCAAGGGCGTGAAGACCGGCCGCAAGGGCTTTCATGACGACGTGCCCAAGGACGACGTGATCATCGAGAAGGCCGTCGCCCTGTAATCGCGGCGACCGCGGCGCACCCATCCCCGCCCGCCCCGTGACCACGACCGTGCCCCGGTTCGAGGAGCTTGCCGCTCCTTCGGACTGGCGCACGGTCGAATTCATTTCCGACCTGCACCTGCAGGCCAGCGAGCCCGCCACGTTCGAGGCCTGGCGACGCTATCTGCGGACCACCGACGCGAGCGCGGTGTTCATCCTGGGCGACCTGTTCGAAGTGTGGGTGGGCGACGACTGCATCGACGATGCCGAGGGCGCCTTCGAGGCTGAATGCGGCGCCCTGCTGCGCGAGGCGGCCCGCCAGCGGCCGGTGTTCTTCATGCACGGCAACCGCGACTTCCTGGTCGGGCCGCGCTTTCTGGCCCACTGCGGCTTGACGGGGCTGCACGACCCGACGGTGCTGCAGTTCGGCGGCGAACGCACCGTGCTCAGCCACGGCGACCTGCTCTGCCTGGACGACGTGGACTACCAGCGCTTTCGCGCGCAGGCCCGCAGCACGGAGTGGCAGCAGCGGTTCCTGTCCCAGCCGCTGGCCGTGCGGCGCGCGCAGGCCCGCGGCATCCGCGAGCAGAGCGAGGCGCGCAAGCAGTCCGGCGATGCCGCCTACGCCGATCTGGACGGCCCGGCCACGCAGCAGTGGCTGCAGGCCGCAGGCGCCCGCACGCTGATCCACGGCCACACGCACCGCCCCGCCGTCCACGCCGTGGGGCCGGGCCTGCAGCGCGTGGTGCTGAGCGACTGGGACGCGGCCGCCCGCCCGCCGCGCGCCGAGGTGCTGCGCCTGTCGCCCGGCCGGGGCTTGGAACGGCTCGCCGCCGTCCCCATGTAGGCGGCATCTCTTTTTCCGCCAGGGAGTGCGCGAGCAGGCCCTCCCCCTCTTTCATGCCTGCTCTCTGGAACAAACTCTGGCACCGCGTGCGCGCGACCGTCGCCCCCGTGCCGGAGATCTCGGCCTCGCTCTGGCTGCAGACCCTGCAGCGCTACCCGTTCCTGTCCGCCCTGCCGCTGCAGGACCAGGCCAAGCTGAGGGCGCTGAGCGCCCTCTTTCTGCAGCGCAAGGAATTCACTGGCGCGCACGGCCTGCAGGTCACCGATGCCATGGCGGTCGCCATCGCAGCCCAGGCGTGCCTGCCCGTGCTGCACTGGGGCACGCCCGCTCAGGCACTCGACTGGTACGACGATTTCGTGGGCATCGTGGTCCACCCCGGCGAGGCCGTGGCGCGCCGGCAGTCCACCGACGAGGCCGGCGTGGTGCACGACTACACCGAGGTGCTGCTGGGCGAGGCCATGCACCGGGGCCCCGTCATGCTGAGCTGGCCGGCCGTGGACAGCGCGGGCAGCGGCCAGGACCGGGGCATGAGCGTGGTCATCCACGAGTTCGTCCACAAGCTGGACATGCGCAACGGCAATGCCGACGGCTACCCGCCCCTGCCGCCGGGCTTTCTGGGCACCAACGGCCCGCAGGCGGCGCGGCAGGCCTGGCGCGCGGCGTGGCAGCCGGCCTACGACGCCTTCCGGGAGCGCGTGATCATCGCCGAGCGCTTTGGCGGCGAATGGCCCTGGCTGGATGCCTACGGCGCGACGGCCCCGGCCGAATTCTTCGCCGTGGCGTGCGAGGCGTACTTCGTGGACCGGGCGACGTTCGCCGCCGAGTTCCCGGACCTGATGCCCACGCTGGACGCCTTCTACCGCCGGGGATTGTGAGTCAAAACCCCTTCACGCCCTAGATTTCATTGCCCTCATTGCTATTATTTATATAGCAATCGCCAGCTTGGCCGGCGCGGGTGCTCACAGCGCGGATTCGAACAGTTCCAGTTGCGGCGGCCCCAGGTACAGATCGCGCTTTTGCCCCGCGCCCGCGTGCGCGGCACGGAAGGCGTCGGAGCGGGTCCACGCCTCGAAATCCGCGCGCGACGCCCAGACGGTGTGCGATGCGAACAGCGTGTGCTCGGGCGTCGTGTCGCCCCGCAGCAGGTGGAAGGCCTGGAAGCCCGGCACCTGCGCCAGATGGCTGTCGCGCTGACGCCAGATCTCGACGAACTCTTCCTCACGGCCGGGGGCGATGCGGAAACGGTTCATGGCAACGAACATGGTGGGAAGCTCCCTGAAGTGAAAGATCAGAAATGAAACCGCAGAAGTGAAACCGCAGGAGGGGCCGCGTTCACCGGACGGCGAGGCGCGGCGCGCGCCTGCCGCAGCAGGGTCGGCGCGCCCGTGGCGCTCAGGGCTTGCGCGCCATCTCGCCCGTCGCGACCCGGCGGCGCAGCTCGGCCAACACGGTTTTCATCCGCCGCTCGTTCTCCACGCCCATGCGCACGAGGATCTTCTGGCCGCTGGACAGGGCCTGCAGCTTCGGGTCGGCGAACTCGTAGCGCACCCAGGGGCGCGTGGAGGGCACCTCACCGGCCACCTTGGTGAGCTGCACCTGCACCGGGCCGGTGGGCTCGGGCGCCTGCAGCAGGTTGTCCAGCGTGGCCACCAGCCGGTCGTTGAAGTAGCGGCGCGGAAAGCCCAGTTCTTCGTACGCCTGCTGGAATAGCGGGTACAGCCGGGCGTACAGCGCAACGGCCTGGTCCTGCGGAATGGCTTCGGCCAGCATGACGAAGGCGCGGTAGCGGCCCGCATTGGTGGCGGCGATCGTCTCCGTCTCGCTGCCCTCGCCATCCACCAGGAACCGCTGCGGCATGGGCTGCACGGGCCACAGGCGGGACGGCGCGCTCTGGCGCGACAGGTTGTCCACCGTGGCGACCGCGCGCTGCACGAAGCCGTCCATGCGCAGCAGCGCCGCGACCGAGTCCGCCCCCACCCATCCCGTGACCGCCTCGGTCAGGGGGCGGTCCGATTCGGCCAGGGTGGGGAGTTTGGCATCGGGCGGCTGCACCGTGTCCATGGGGTTCTGCGGGCCGGAGGCCGCGGATGCGGGCGGCGCGGCGGCTTCGGACGCTGACTGGCTGGCCACGGGCGGCAACGCCACCGGTTCGGACGCCGTGCGCCCCAAGAACCACCAGGCCGCGCCGGCGCCCAGCGCGCCAGCGACCAGCACCCATGGAATCCAGGCGCGCGAAGCCTGCTGCGCGGGCCGCAACTCCACCGTGTCACGTTCAGGCATGAATGCCTCCTTTTCTTGGGTTTCGGGAAAGCCGCGGTAGAAAGACAAGATGCCCCGCGGCCGCCCATCGATTGGAAGCGATGGACTCCACCGGGCCGTAACGCCGTGTGACGGGTCCGGTCACCGCTGGCATGGGGGGTGTCGTGCACCGCACGGTGGCCGATGCAAGCCGGCCGGGGTCCACGCAAGGAACGGTGGGCCCGCGGGGCCCATCGGTCAGCCGCTCAGCGCGCGGCCTGCGGCTGCGGGTGCTGCAGGCCGCCCAGCCATCGCATGGCATCGGTCAGTTCGGCCTGCCGGATCTCGTGCGCGCCGGGGTATTCGCGGTAGGTCAGGTCCAGCGACAGCCCCCGGGCATGGTCACGGATGGCGTGGGCCTGGGCCAGGGGAATCACGTTGTCCTGCACGCCATGGCTCACCCAGAGCGGCTTGCCGTGCAGGCTCTCGGCCGCGGCGGCGAACGGCATCGCCTGGGGCAGCAGCCGGCTGTGCCACACCATGGCGGCGTGCAGCAGCTCCGGCCGGGTGAACAGCAGGGACAAGGCCATGATGCCGCCCTGGCTGAAACCGCCCACCACCACCCGCTCGGACGGCACGCCCAACTGCAGCGCAGCGGCCTCGACCGTGAGCGCCACCAGCGAGCGGCTGGCCGCCTCCTGAGGCTCGTGGATGGAACGGCTGCCATCGGGCAGCACGGAAAACTCGAACCACGCATGGGCGCCCGGCCCCATGGCATGCGGCGCGCGCAGGCTCACGACATGGAAATGCGGGGGAACGTAGGGGGCCAGGCCGAACAGGTCGCCCTCGTTGCTGCCCACGCCGTGCATGAGAACGAGCAGCCAGGGAGAGGTGGTGTGGGCCGCGGCGGGGCGGTTCAAAAAGGGAAGCGGCAGATCAAGCATCGATGGGTGCCTTGAAAAGGCGTTCAAGGCAGGGATGAAGGGTTGCGAATCGGGGTTGGAGTGGAACGGGGCCCGGGGAGTTCATGCCGCGGACTGCAGGGCGAAGGCGTCCATGGCCAGGGCACCATAGCGGACCTCCCGGCTCAGGTAGTGCGCCTGCGCCTCGGGGCCGGCGGCGCCCAGGGCGAAAAACAAGGGCAGGAAATGGTCTTCGCTGGGGTGGGCGCGCTCGGCATGTGGGGCCTGCCGCCGGTAGTCCAGCAGCGCGGGCCAGTCGCGCCGCCGCACGGCGTCTTCGATCCAGCGGCTGAATTCGGTCACATAGGGCAAGGGCTCGTTGGCGCCGCCGAAGAACTCGGCCAAGTTGTGCGTCATGCTGCCGGAGCCCACCACCAGCACGTCTTCGCTGCGCAGGCCCTGCAACGCGGCGCCCATGGCGTAGACCTCGGCTGGGCCGGCGGTGGACGGCAGCGCCACCTGCACCACGGGCAGCCGGGCGTCGGGAAACAGGTGCATCAGCGGCACCCAGGCGCCATGGTCGAAGGGCCGCTCCGCATCGCCTTCGGCCGCGATGCCGGCCGAACGCAGGCGCGCCAGCACCGTTTCGGCCAGGGCCGGCGCGCCTGCGGCCGGGTAGCGCAAGGCATACAGGGCCGGCGGAAATCCTCCGAAGTCGTGCCAGGTGGCGGGCTGCGGCCCGGTCATCACTTTCGGGGATCGCGGCATCCAGTGCGGCGACATGACCACCACCCCGCGAAGGTGCGGAAAGCCCGCCTGCACCTCCTGGCCCCAGCGGGTGAGGGCCGGGCCGGTTTCGCCGGCATCCACCGCGAACAGCGGGGCGCCATGGGAGAGATACAGCGCGGGGAGTTCGGCATTCCTGCCGCTGTCGGTGGGTGCGCGGGCCCGTTCCAGATCGGACATGAAGATTCCTCGGTTGCCGACAGATGGGGTCGGTGGCGGCGGTTCCAACCCCCTGGGCGATCGGCGCAGCCTGTGCCGCCACCGGGCAGCGAACGCCCGCCGTGGCGCTGCCCGCCTTTTCAGTCGCGCACCGGGCCGCGCAGCGCCTTGATGCCCGAGCGCACGCTCTTGGATTCCAGGCGCCGCTGCTTGGAGCCGTAGGTCGGCTTCGTGGCCCGGCGGGTGCGCGGCGGCTGCGCCACGCTGGCCACCAGGGCCTGCAGGCGCTGGAGTCCGTCGAGGCGGTTGGCTTCCTGGCTGCGGTACTGCTGCGCCTTGATGACCAGCACGCCCTCCTGCGTGATCCGGCTGTCGCGCAGGGCGAGCAGGCGCTCCTTCACGCCGTCGGGCAACGAAGACGCCGCGATGTCGAAGCGCAGGTGCACCGCGCTCGACACCTTGTTGACGTTCTGCCCGCCAGCGCCCTGCGCCCGCATGGCGGTGATCTCCACCTCGCGCTCATCCACCTGGGGCACGAAGGCGGTCGGCGGCGCGGTCATCGGCTGGCCGCCGGCTGCGCCCCGTCCGCCAGCGCGGCCAGCAACGCGGCCATGAAGGGCCGGGGCTGTTCGAACTGCACCCAGTGGCCGGCCTCGGGGATGAAGTCCAGGCCGCGGAAGTCCGGCACCACCGCCCGGAACGCCGCCTCGAGCTCCACGATCCAGCGCTTGTAGAGGGCATCGTTGCGGCCATAGATGGCGTGCACCGGGCAGGTCACCCGGGGCAGCGAGCGCGCCAGGATGTCGGTGTGCGCCAGCCGGCGGCGCGGCATGCGGTCGCGCACCACGTTGGCCACGTGCAGGCCCAGCGCCAGGCCTTCGATGAGCGCCGGGTCCTGCAGCATCAGCACGGCCAGGTTGTGGCGGTGCACCTGCGGCTGCTGGTCCGCGGGCAGGTGCCGCCAGGCTTTCAGTTCGAACTGGCGGTGCGGCACCACGCCCATGGCCGGCGCGCCCACGATGACCAATTGCCGGGCCAGCTCGGGGTGGTCGGCCAGCAGCAGGCCCCCCACCATGCCGCCGAAAGAGAACCCCACCAGATCGCAGGGCTGCGGCCCCCACAGCGCGCGCATGCCCTCGCACAGCGGCTCGACCAGCGCGTCGGCATCGGCGCCGGCCAGGGGCAGAGCGGACTCCCCGAAACCGGGCAGGTCCGGCACCCAGACCTGGTAGCCCGCCGCGACCAGGTCTTCGATGTTGCGCACCCAGTGGGTCCAGCTGCCGCTGCCGCCGTGCAGCAGCACCAGAGGCGGCTGCTCCGGCACGGCCGGTCCCCAGGCGTGCCACACCAGATCGCCGTCGCCGCAAGGCGTGGTGTGCCGCGCGGCCAGCGCCTGCAGGCGCCGCACTTCGGGCGGGGTGCCATCGGGCGCCGCAGCCCCGGCAGGTCCGGGGTGGACCGCTGGGGCGGAGGGCACCGTCACCATCCCGCCAGGCCGTCGATGGCCAGCGGATAGCCCTGCACGCCGAACCCGCACATCACCGCGCGCGCCACGCCGGACAGGTAGGAATGGTGGCGGAAGGCTTCGCGGGCATGCACGTTGCTGATATGCAACTCCACCAGCGGCACGCCCGTGCCCTTGACGGCATCCAGCAGTGCCACGCTGGTGTGGGTGTAGGCCGCGGCATTCAGCACCACGCCGGCCAGTTCGCCAGCACCGTGGAGGCGGCCAGCCTCATGGATCCAGTCCACCAAGTCGCCCTCATGGTTGCTCTGGCGGAACTGCAGCGCAAACCCGTGGCGCTCGCACGCCTGGGCGCACAGCCGCTCCACATCGGCCAGCGTGTGCACGCCGTACACCGAGGGCTCGCGCGTGCCGAGCAGGTTCAGATTGGGTCCGTTGAGGACAAAGACGGTTTTCACAGGGCCAGCACTCCAGGCAAGGCGTCGCCGCCAGTCGGCGAACGCGAACAGGGCGAATTATGCGTGGCGCTCCCAAAGAAAACGGCCCCGAGGGGCCGTTGGGACTGCATGAGCAGCCAGGGGACAGCGATGGGTTTCAGCGACCGTAGTAGTAGCCCCGGTCCCGTCCGTGCCAGTGGCGGCCGCCGCCGTAGTACCCGTAGGGGGCGACCACCACCGGAGGCGGGGGCGCGTAGTACACCGGCCGTGGCGGCGGGTAGTAGACGGGAGGGGGTGCATAGACCACCGGGGGCGGGCCGTAATAAACGGGACGGGGCGGTGGGTAATAGGCTGGCGGGGCCACCACGACGGGGTAACCACCGCCCCCGACACCGACCGCCACGCCGGGCGCCCCGATGCCCACAGACCAGGAAATATCGCGTGCCTGGGCGGCACCGGTGCCCGCCAGGAGGGCGAGCGCCACGCCGGCGGTGGCGGCCATGGCTGAGAGAGAGCGGCTGTTCGTCATGGAAATCTCCTTTGGATGGGAGCCCCGCCATCGCGGAACTCCCGTGGATGCTCAACGCATCACATGTCCGAAAGGATGGCACAAACCCCCTGCAATGTTGTTTCTGGACGTAGCGCGCTGTGTTTCACCCGGTAACGCCCCCGGCACCGCCGCCTAGAATGCCGCCATGAGTTCCCCAGCCCCCCTCGACCCCTCCTCCAACGCCGCGGCCAAGCCCAGCAATTTTCTTCGCCAGATCATCGAGAGCGATCTCGCCAAGGGCACGCATGCCCAGGCGCGCTGGGGCGGCACGCCCGGCGATGCGGCCCACCATGCCGGCGGGCAGCCCGACCCGGCGAAGATCCGCACGCGTTTCCCCCCCGAACCCAACGGCTACCTGCACGTCGGCCATGCCAAGAGCATCTGCCTGAATTTCGGACTGGCCGCCGACTACGGCGGCGTGTGCCACCTGCGCTTCGACGACACCAACCCGGAGAAGGAAGACCAGGAGTACGTGGACGCCATCATCGATGCCGTGCATTGGCTCGGCTTCGACTGGAAGGCCAGCGGCGACGGCGCCGACCACCTGTACTACGCCAGCAACTATTTCGATTTCATGTACCGCGCGGCCGAGTACCTGATCGAAAGCGGCAAGGCCTACGTGGACGAGCAGACCCCCGACGAGATGCGCGCCAACCGTGGCGACTTCGGCAAGCCCGGCGTGGACAGCCCCTTTCGCAGCCGCACCGTGGCCGAGAACCTCGCGCGATTTCGCGAAATGCGCGAAGGCAAGCTGCCCGACGGCGCCGCCGTGCTGCGCGCGAAGATCGACATGGCCTCGCCCAACATCAACCTGCGCGACCCGGCCATCTACCGCATCAAGCACGCCGAGCACCACAACACCGGCAACCAGTGGTGCATCTACCCCATGTACACCTTCGCGCACCCCATCGAGGACGCGCTGGAGCACATCACCCACAGCATCTGCACGCTGGAATTCGAAGACCAGCGCCCCTTCTACGACTGGCTCATGGACCGCTTGGTGGAAGGCGGCCTCATCGCCGCGCCGCAGCCGCGCCAATACGAGTTCGCGCGCCTGAACCTCACCTACGTGGTCACCAGCAAGCGCAAGCTCAAGCACCTGGTGGACAACGGCATCGTGACCGGCTGGGACGATCCCCGCATGCCCACCATCGTCGGCCTGCGCCGCCGCGGCTACACGCCCGAATCGATCCGCCTGTTCTGCGAACGCATCGGCGTGACCAAGGACTACAGCTGGATCGACTACAGCACGCTGGAAGGCTGCCTGCGCGAAGACCTGGAAGCCAAGGCCCACCGCGGCATGGCGGTGCTCAACCCCGTCAAGCTGGTGCTGACCAACTGGGACGAGGTCATGGGTGCCGGCCACCTGGAGCCCTGCAGCCTGCCCGCCCTGCCCCACCCGCCCGAAGGCATCGAATCGCCCCTGCGCCATTTCACGATCGGCAAGGAAGTGTGGATCGAGCGCGAAGACTTCGAGGAAGTGCCCCCCAAGGGCTACAAGCGCCTGTTCCCCGGCAACAAGGTGCGCCTCAAGGGCGGCTACGTGATCGAATGCACGGGCTGCAACAAGGACGCCGATGGCCGGATCACCGAAGTGCTGGCCACCGTGGTGCCCGACACCAAGAGCGGCACCCCCGGGGCCGACACCGTGAAGGTGAAGGCCGCCATCACCTGGGTGGGCGTGGCCGATGGCGTGAAGGCGGAGGTGCGCATGTACGACCGGCTGTTCACCGATGCGCAGCCCGATGCCGGCGGGAAAGACTTCCTCACGCTGCTGAACCCGGACAGCCTGAAGGTCGTGACGGCCATCGTGGAGCCCTCGCTGGCCAACGCCCGACCGGGCGACCAGTTCCAGTTCGAGCGGCACGGGTACTTCGTGGCGGACAGCAAGGACCACGCGGCGGGCAAGCCGGTGTTCAACCTGGCCGTAGGCCTGAAGGACTCCTGGGGCAAGTAAGCCAACGCAACAGCCGACCCGGGCGACGGCGGCCATCGCCGTCGCGGGCCGGTCCCGTTATCCAACGATGGAAGTCCCTGGCCATCCAGCGCCAGGGACGCATCGCACTCCCGATTTCGAGAATGAACTTTTCCTCGCGCCTTCAACAACTCCCATCCGTTGCCGACCTCTCCGCCCTGCACCTGCTGGGCCCGGACGGACAGGTCATCGCCACGCTGGAAAACAAGCCCGGACAAGCAGGCTCCCTGGCCGTCTACAACGCGTTGTCTGCCTTGCACGGCGGCACCATCACGCCTGCAGCGGCCAGCCTGGGCCTGGAGTGGTACGCAGAGCACACGGCCGATGCACACGCCCATCCCGGCAAGCACCCCAATATCGACCGCCTGGTGGCCTGGGCGTCCGGCACGGCCAGCTACCGTGCGCAGCGGGTACCAGCGCTCCCGCCCGCCGCCTGACATCCGGGCAAGGCCGGCTCGAAAGCATCGCGATTTCGGCAGTGACACCCTCTCCATGGCGGCGTCATCTCTGACGGCCACGGCGCTGGCGCGCCAACCATAATCCGCCCGACACAAGCCTGTCGCCTGTGTCCCGGCCCGATCGCCGGACCACCCACTTGGAGGCGCGATTGAAACACCCTCACCGTTCATGGGCCCGCGCGGCATGGCAAGTCACCGGCATCCTGGCCTTGGCGGCGTGGCTGACCGGTTGCTCCGCCGTCGGCACGCTCAATGCACTCACGGCCAAGGACAGCCATACCGTCCAGGCCGGCGTGGCCTACGGCACTCTGCCGCGCCAGCAACTGGACATCTACCGGCCGAAAACGACGGCGCCAGCGGCCGGCTGGCCGGTCGCGGTGTTCTTCTATGGCGGCTCCTGGAACAGCGGCGAGCGCGGCGACTACCTGTTCCTGGGCGAAGCGCTCGCGGCACGGGGCGTTCTGACGATGGTGGCCGACTACCGCCTCTACCCCGAGGTGCGCTACCCCGAATTCCTGCAGGACAGCGCACTGGCCGTGGCCTATGGCCTGGACCATGCGGCGCAGTGGGGTGGCGACCCGAAACGGGTGTTCGCCATGGGCCACAGTGCCGGCGGCTACAACGCGGCGATGCTGGCGCTGGACCCGCGCTGGCTGCAGCCCACGGGCCACACGCCGAACGAGCTTGCCGGCTGGATCGGTCTGGCGGGGCCGTACGACTTCTTTCCCACCGACAACCCGCAAGCGCAGCCGGTGTTTTTCCACCCGAACTACCCGCCCAAGGCCCAGCCCATCGAGTTCGCACACCCTGGCGCGCCGCGCACCTTCCTGGCGGCCCCGGTCAACGACCGATTGGTGAGCCCGGAGCGCAGCACCCAGCAGATGGCGCAGAAGCTGCAGGCCGCTGGCGTGCCGGTCACGCTGAAGTCGTATCCCCGTGCCAGCCACACCACGCTCGTCGGCGCATTCGCGTGGCCGCTGCGCTGGGTTGCGCCGGTGGTGGACGATGTGGAGGCGTTCATCCAGGCAGTGCCGCCGGCTCAGTGAACTCGCCTCGACGGCCTGCACTGCCCTATTCAACAGGAGGACAAATTAACCAATGATCAATCGTCGAGCCCATTTCGCACCATCAGCCAAGACCGGTTCCAGAACGGCGTTTTGCGCTTGACGGGGTATTTGTGCCTCAGCCACCGAGGCGTTTGAAGAACGGTCACCGACCAGCGCTTTCCATCGTCAAAAAAAGAAAAAATGATGGCCTGCGCTGCTGGTGCGACCTCCGGGTTTTTAAAGATGCCTGGGGTGTAGTCGACAGAGATTTCCAGCGAATCCTCGATATGCAAGGCTGGATTCAGCCAATGGACGAAAAGCGCCTCTTCCTGCGGATTGCCTTCCGTCGTGATAACCAGATATCCGCGTTCGTCTTCGAACTGCGCTTCCAGAACCCCGCCTTGCAGTTCGACCGTGCGTGCGCTGGGCGCATGCATTAACACGAGGGCTGGCGCTTCTTTTTCAGCCGGGCGGCGATGTTCCAACTGAAAAGCCTGCGACGGTCGGAGCGCCATCAGAAAATCCATCCAAACGAAAGATCGGCCCCCAGCGCACCCAAGGCACCGCCGACGAACACGCCCGTTGCGAATGGATTGAACCTGCCGCGTCGCATCGTCGGCCGAGAGTGCTCCTGATGCCATCCGGGCGCGGTACTCCTGCGCCAATTGGCGGGTTTTCTCGATGTAACTCTGCCGCACTTTCCCGTCTTGAATGAAACGCTGGGCAAAATTGGCGGTGACGGATTCCAGCTGAGAAATCGATCCATCGAGCGCAGTTTTGCCATACACGTCATTCATGAAACCTCCCTTTTGCAACTTGCTTTATTGTCACAAAGTGTACTCAAAGCCCTAGATGCAACGCCCGAGGAAAACTGTTTTGCAGCGGTGTCATGCAGCCTACAGCTGCGTCTCCAGCAAACTCGCCATCCGCTCGGCCAGCTTCTCCTTCATCGGCCGATCCAGCCAGTCCTGATGGGTTACCCGCCGCGACCGCTTCAGATCATCTTCGAACACCACCGTCTGCCGCTGTGCAAAAGGGGCGTCGTACACGTTCAGGTTGGCCTCGTCGTTCAGCCGGAACGAGCGGTTGTCGAAGTTGGTGGAGCCCACCGACACCATGAGTTGGTCCACGATCATGACCTTGCAGTGGTACATGGTGGGCTCGTACTCGTAGATCTCGGCGCCGGCCTGCAGCAGCTCGCCCCAGGTGGCGCGGGAGGCGGCCTTGACGGTTTCGGTGTCGGTGTGCTCGCCGGGCGTGATGAGCCGGATGCGCACGCCGCGCGCCAGGGCGTCCAGCATGAGTTGCCGGGTCAGGTCGTCGGGCACGAAGTACGCCACCGACAGGTCGAGGCTGTGCTCGGACGAGGTGATGGCCAGGTGGTACATGAGCTGCATGCTCTCGCTGCCGCTGGAGGGCGAGCTGGAGAACATCTGCGCCTTCTGCGTGCCGCTCTGGGCGATGGCGGGAAAATACGCCTCGCCGTGCATCACCTTGCCCGTGACCTTGAGCCAGTTGTCCAGGAAGGTGGCCTGCATCTGCGCGACCGCCGGGCCCTTGACCTGGTAGTGCGAATCGCGCCAGTGGTCGGGGTCCTGCGCGTTGCCGGTCCATGCGGGTGCGATGCCCACCCCGCCGGTGAAGCCCACCAGTCCGTCGGTGACGAGCAGCTTGCGGTGGGTGCGGTTGTTCAGGCGCGCCAGGTTGTACCAGTGGGGTTTGTGGAATTTCTCGACCTCCACGCCGGCCGCCTTCATCTCGGTGAAGTAGCTCTCGTCCATCTTGGAGCTGCCCACCCAGTCCAGCAGCACATGCACCTTCACGCCGGCACGGGCGCGCTCGCTCAGGGCATCGGCGAACTGCTTGCCGATGTCGCCGGACCAGTAGATGTAGGTTTCGAAGGTGACGCTTTTCTGCGCGGCCCGGATGGCGGCCAGCATGGGCGGAAAGATCTGGTCGCCGTTGAGCAGCTCCACCACCTCGTTGCCGCTGGTGATGCCCGGGCCCAGCAGGCTGCCCATGGCGCGTTCGTACTGCGGGTGGGCGGTGGTGTACAGGCGCGGGATCTGGTGCTGCACTTTCTTCTCGCCGGCGGTGAAGTTCAGCGCGAACAGCACGATGGCGGTGGTGGCCACGAAGGTGAGTGCTACGGTGAGCAGGGTGCGGCCTGTTTTTTTCATGTGCGCGATTGTGGGTGGGCGCCGGGTGCGCGCTTGTAAGCCCACGCCTCCAACTCTGCCAGCGCACGGGGCCGTGGCAGCGCACTGCGCGGCGGCGTGCGTGCCGCCGGCCTGCGGCGGTCAGCCGGCTTCGAAGCGGTTGCGGCCGTTGTGCTTGGCGCGGTAGAGCGCCTTGTCGGCCCGCTCCACGGTGGCGGCGTGGGGCTCGCCGGGCACGCGCTCGGCCACGCCGGCGGAGAACGTCACCGCCAGGCCCGGGGCCAGCGCCTCGAAGCCGCCGCGCTCCATCTGGCCGCGCAGCCGCTCCAGCACGCGCATCGCACCGCTCTGGCCGGTACCGGGCATGAGCAGCAGGAACTCTTCCCCGCCCCAGCGCGAGAGCACGTCGCGCCCGCGCACGCCGGCCTGGGCGATCTCGGCGAAGCGCTGCAGCACGGCGTCTCCCACCGCATGCCCGTGCGTGTCATTCACCTGCTTGAAGTGGTCGATGTCCATCATGGCCATGGCCATCGGCGCCGTGGCGGGCTCGCCCGGCCGGCCGTCCTGCGGGTGCACCGCGGCGCCCACCGTCCAGTGCAGGGTGAGCAGGTCGCCCATGGCGCGCCGGTTCAGCAGGCCGGTCAGCGCATCTTGCTCGGCGAGTTTGCGGCTCAGCTCCAGCGCCTCGGTAAGGGTGGCCTTCTGCCGGGCCAGGCGGCTGCGCAGGCGGCCGATGCGGATGGCCAGCGCGGCCACCGCCGTCACCACGATGAGCGAGAAGGCCCAGTGGATGACCTCCACGCGCGGGTCGTAGCGCGGCGAATCGCCCGACGTGCGCCACAGCATGACCCCGGTCACGAGCACCAGCCAGTACGCCATGAGCACACGCGTCTGCCCCGCCCGCAGCTGGAACATGCCGCCCAGCAGGAACAGCGGTGCCAGCAGGCCCAGCAGCGCACCGCGCGCGGGCCCGGTGATGGCATAGGCCCAGCCGAGCGCCGTGGCCGCCAGCACCGACTGCAGCATGGAGAGCGACGGATCGTGCGGCGCCAGCCGCCGGCCCTGGCCGCTGCGCACGAGCAGGCAGCAGACGAAGCTGGTGCCCAGCGCGAAGGCGGTCAGCGGACAGGCCTGACTGGCGTCCACCAGCCCCAGCATCACCTCGGCCTGCTGCACCAGGGCGATCAGGCACAGCAGGCCGAACGCCAGCAGGCACTGCGACATGCGGATGCGCACCTGCTTGCTCTGGCCGAACAGCGCCCGGTCGATCCGGCCCCGCAGGCCCGGGGGCGGTGGCAGGACGCCATCGGCCGCGCGGCGCGCCGGTGATCCGCCGGGCGGTGGAGAATGGGGGCGGGCGGCAGGCGGCATGGCGCAGCAATTCAGGAGCTGAAGGGGCGAAGGCCGGAGGGCAGCGCCTGCGCCGGTGACGGCGGTGCCAGCGGACCCGGCCAAGGGCCCGCGGCAACCGGATGGCAGGGCGGAAGCGGGCATGCGGGGCGCATGCAGGCCATCGTAACGGGGCCGGCGCCGCCCGGCGGCCCTGGCGTGGCCAAGGCAGGGTATCTCCCGAGCCGTCCGCGCCTGCCAGGGCTTCGGGCGAGCGCGGGCGCGGGCGCAGGCGCCGTCGCTAAACTGCCGGCTTCCCCTCTTCCCCTCCTTCGCCCGCGCCATGGCAGACCACCGCACTCCCCCCTCCCTTTCTCTGCAGGCCAGCCGGCGCACCGCCCTCGTGGCCACGCTGGGCCTGCTGGCCTGGCAGGGCCCCGTCCAAGCGGCCAAGCCCCGGGCCAGCGCGCCTTCGCCAGCGCCCTCCCCGTCCGTCTGGCCCCGTGCATCGCAAGTGCCCGGCGGCGTGGCGCGCCTGTCGCTGGGGCCGGCAGCCACGCGGCCGGTGGCGCACGTGGACGAAGGCGCGGGCGACGTGCCGGTGCTCGTGCTGGGCGATGCCATCGAGTGGACGGCCATCGTCGGCATCCCGCTGGCGGCCCAGGCGGGCGCCGCCGGGATCGTGGTGCGGGGTTCGGCCACCGAGGGCGATGCAGCGCGCAAGGTGCCCTACACCGTCGCGCCCAAGAAGTACCGCGAGCAGCGCCTGAGCGTCGCGCCGCGCACCGTGGACCTCTCCGCCGAGGACAACGCCCGCTTCGAGCGCAAGCGCGAACACCAGCGGCAGGTGACGGCGGCGTTTTCCACACCGCTGCCCAAGCCGGCCGACCTGCGCATGCACGTTCCGGTGCCGGGGCCCCGGTCCAGCTCGTTCGGGCTGCGGCGGGTGTTCAACGGGCAATCGCGCAATCCGCACAGCGGCATGGACATCGCCGCAGCCAAGGGCACGGCCATCGTCGCGCCGCTGCCGGGCCGGGTGATCGACACCGGCGAATATTTCTTCAGCGGCGGCACCGTGTGGCTGGACCATGGCGGCGGACTGCTCACCGTCTATGCCCACCTGAGCGCCATCAACGCCAAGGTGGGCGACCAGTTGCAGACCGGCGACCGCCTGGGCGCGGTGGGCGCCACCGGCCGCGTGACCGGGCCGCACCTGCACTGGGGCGTGATGCTCAACCGCACGATGGTGGACCCGGCGCTCTTCCTGCCCGTCTGAGCCGGACGGGCGTTGCGCCGGGCCGACACGGGCAGGTAAAGAAGGGGCCGCTTCGCGGAGGGCAGCGACAATTTCCGCCTTCGATCCCCTGGCCTTTTTGGGTGGTTTCCATGCGATCTTTTCTGGGTGCCGCGCTCGCGGCGATGGCGGTGCTGTGCAGCGGCTGCGCCGTGGTGGCCGTGGGCGATGCCGCGGTGACGGTGGTGGCGACCACGGTGAAGGTCGGTGTCACCGTGGTGGGCACGGCAGTGGACGTGGGCGCGGCCGGCGTGCGCGCCGTGGCGGGCGGCAGCGACTGAAAGCCTGCGCGGGCGGCACGGCCCGCCATGCCGCGCCGGTCGCCACGGCGTTGGCCGCCCACCGCGCTATGCTTGCCGCCCCATGCCGACCCCGCCCCGCTCCCCGCGCGCTCCTGGCCCCTCGCGCCCATCCCGCCCACTCCTGCCACTGCGGCCGCCGGCCGCACGCACTCTCGCCCGATCCCCTGCGACCGCTGCGGCAGCCACCGCCGCCCCCGGCACGCCCCGCCTCATCCGCTTTCACAAGCCCTATGGCGTGCTGAGCCAGTTCACGCCCGAGGGGCGCTGGCGCGGGCTGCAGGATTTCATCGACCTGCCCGGCGTGTACGTGGCGGGCCGGCTGGACGCCGACAGCGAGGGGCTGCTGCTGCTCACCAGCGACGGCGCGCTGCAGGCGCGCATTGCCGATCCGCGCTTCAAGATGGAAAAGACGTACTGGGTGCAGGTGGAGGGCACACCCGGCGAAGCCGCCCTGGCCGCGCTGCGCGACGGCGTGCGGCTGAACGACGGCCCCACCCGCCCGGCCCGGGCACGCCGCATGGAGCCGCCGCCCGCCGTGTGGGAGCGCGACCCGCCCATCCGCGTGCGCCAGCGCATTCCTACCGCCTGGATCGAACTGGTCATCCGGGAAGGCCGCAACCGCCAAGTGCGGCGCATGACCGCGGCGATCGGCCTGCCCACCTTGCGGCTGATCCGCGCCGCCATCGGGCCTTATTCGCTGGACGGGCTGGCGCCGGGGACCTGGCAGGCGGCGACGGTGCCCGCAGAGCCTGGAGGATAGCGCATGAATTGCTATTTAATTGATAGCGATATGCCCTAGATTTCATTGTGCTGGCGGCCTTTTTGCCGAATATTCGAGCCGCTGGCGCTTCGGGCCGGGCAGGCGCAGCACAATCGCTCCCCCAAAAGGAATGGAACCGTGAACGCCCCTGATCTTTCGCTCGAACCCGTCGAGACGCCCGAGGCCGCCCGCGCCGCTGCCGTGCGCGTGTGCCCGCGCTGCAGCCACACCCGCCAGGCCACCGATACCGCACCGGCCTGGCAATGCCCCCGGTGCGAGGTGGCCTACGACAAGGTGCTTCCCACCAGCGTGGCGGCGCGGCAAAAGCCCGAGGGCGCCCGCGCCCAGCCGGCCGCCGCCCCCGGCGACAAGCCCTGGACCCTGATCGTCCTGGCCGGCGGCGTGGTGGTGCTGATGGCGCTGATGGGCTGGAAGTGGAACCACAACAAGGCCCAGGCCGCCGAACGCATCGCCCGCGCCGAAAGCGATGCGCGCGCCCTGCAGATCGCGGCGCAGCGGGAAGGCATGGAACAACTGGCCCGGCTCGGTGCGGCCGAGACCCAGTGGCGCCGCGGCCAGGGCCTGGACGTTCTGCCCACCGTGCGGGCCATGGCCCAGCAAGGGCACCTGCGAGCCATGGTGCTGCTGTCGGCCATGCTGGACGAGGGCAACGGCATCCCCAGGGACCATGCCGAGTCCATGCAGTGGCTGACCCGGGCCGCCCACCAGGGCTCCAGCCTGGCGGCGGTGCGGCTGGGCGCCATCTACCAGGAGGGCCGCGGCGGAGAACCCCGCCAGATGTCGCTGACCGAGAACTGGTACCTGCGCGCGGCGCGCCAGGGCGATGCGGCTGGGCTGTACCGGCTGGGCGATCTCTATGCCAACGGCGCGGCCACCGTGGCCCAGCGGCCCGTTGCCGCCTACATGTTGCTGGAACTGGCCGACCGCCTGGGCCGCGGCAACCCGGAAGACCCGCTCACCCTGCCCCGCTACGGGGCTGTGCACCTTCAGCTGCTGGCCCGCAGGATGGGCCCGGTCGATATCGCCGAAGCGCGGCGGCGCGCCGATGCGTGGAAGCCCGGGAAGCCGCTGGACCTGTGACTGGACGCGCGCGGGCCCCAAGGCCCGGCGCCGCTGCCCCACCGTCGCTGTCCCACCGCCCGCTCAACGGCGGCGCCACCACAGCATCAGGCCCAGAAACACGGCCCCGGTGAAAAGGGGCATCCACGGCATGAGCCGTTCCACCGGGTTGGACGAGCGCATGCCCGACCACACCTCCAGCCGCACCCGGTCCATGCGCAGGTTGCTCACCCCTGCGAACTCCAGCACCGGCGGGACCGTGCGGTCTTCCTTGAAGCTCAAGGGCGCCGCGGCGCCGGCCATCTCCACGACCTGGCCGGCGCGCACGCCCCGCGCGGCGACCTGGGGCACGGCACCCCCGCGCGATGCGCCATGGATGGACCAGCCCGCCATCCAGCGCGCGCTGGCATCCCCGTCGGCCAGCGCCACGCCCGAGACCCGCACCACCAGCGTGTAGGGGTTGCCGCTGCGGGGCAGCGCCATCTCCTCGCCCGTCCAGGCCTGGGTCTGGGGCGGTGCGCCTGCGGAGCGGTCCGCATCGGCGGTGTCTTTCCGGTCCTGGAACAGCGCGAACTTCGCCAGCGCTTCGGCCGGCAGTTCCTGGGTTTGCACCAGGCGCTGGCCCCAGGGCTGGGGTGCGCCGCTGGCCTGGGCGGGCAGCGACGCCGTACCGAGCGCGCCCAGGCCCGCCAGCGCGATGCCGGCCGCTCGGGCCCTGCCACGGCGGCACGCCGCCCGCGCGAAATCGAATGGGGATGTGGATGTGGATGTGTCGTGCCCCGTTGCCATGCCCTCGTGTCCTTGGTGTCGTGTGCTGTCGGCCTTGCGCCGCCAGGTCCGGCGGCGCATGCGGACGGCAGTGTATCCAGTGGTTTCAGGCTGGCCGGCAAAACGCTACCTTTTTGATAGCGCAATGCCCTAGTACTGATTGTCCTGGGAGCATTTTTCGCCTTGATCGCCTGCGTTGGGAGCGCCTCCACACCGCATGCCGAAGTTATGCCCGCCCTCTGTGGGCCGTTCTGTGGACAACCCCAGGGACAACCCGCCGGATCGGCGCAGGCAGTGGCTTGCAGCCCGGTGCCTGCATTTTGGGCAGTGGCGGCCGGGCGCGGGCGGCGCCTTTCCGGGGTGCGGCTATAGTGCGCGGCCGGCACGGCCCCTGCGCCCGCCTTCATTGCATCCCCTCCCCCGCTCCGATCCCCCGTGCCCATCGCCACCCTGCTCTGCCTGGTCGTCGCCGTCAGCGACGGCGACACCCTCACCGCCCGCTGCGGCGACCGCCGCCCGATCCAGGTGCGCCTGGCCGCCATCGATGCGCCCGAGCGCCGCCAGGCGTTCGGCCCGCCGTCCCGCCAGAACCTCGCGCGCCTGTGCCTGCGGCAGAAAGCCACGCTGCAGACCGTGGCCCGCGACGCCTACGGCCGCACCGTGGCGCACGTGCGCTGCGGCCAGGGCGATGCGGCCACGGCCCAGGTGCGCGCCGGGCTCGCCTGGGTGTACACGCCGCGCGCGGCCGCCTACCCGCAACTGGCGGCGCTGCAGCGCCAGGCCCAGGCCAGCCACACCGGGCTGTGGTCGCAAAAGCGCCCGCGCGCCCCCTGGGACTACCGGCGACAGCACCCGCACGGATAAACCGGTAGCATGCGGCGCTGACTTCCCACCGTTGGAGCCGCCCGCCGCGTCCGCCCGTCCGCTGGCCGGACAGGCTCCGGCCAGCCACCCTCCAGCCACCCTGCGCCGTGCCCGACCTTCCCACCGCCTCCCCCGCTCCCCCCGTTCCTGCCACCGAAAGCGTCTACCGGCACCGCGGCTTCCTCGCCTTCCTGATCGCCCGCCTGGTGGCCGTGTTCGCCACCCAGGTGCAGGCCGTGGTCGTGGCCTGGCAGGTGTACGACCTCACGCGCGAGCCCATCGCCCTCGCCTGCGTGGGCCTGGCGCAGTTCCTGCCCATGCTGTGCCTGCTGCTGCCGGCCGGCGACCTGATCGACCGCGCCAGCCGCCGGCACATCCTGGCCGTGAGCTGGTCGGTGGGCGCGGTGTGCAGCGCGCTGCTGTGGTGGCTGTCGGGGCACGGCACGGCGGGCGTGGCGGGCATCTATGCGGCGCTGGTGCTGTTTGGCTGCTCGCGGGCGTTCTCGGGACCGGCGCTGCAAAGCCTGCTGCCGCAGATCGTGCCGCGCGCCCAGCTGGCGCAGGCCATGGCCACCAACAGCATGCTGATGCGCCTGGCCAGCATCACCGGCCCGCTGATCGGCGGGGTGCTGTATGCCACCGGCGGCGCCTCGCTCACCTACCCCGTGTGCTGCGCGGGCTTCGCGCTGGGCGCGCTGCTGCTGTCGCGCGTGACGGTGGCGTATGCCGCTCCGCCCTCGCCGACGCAGGGCCGCATGTGGGACCGCTTCGGCGCGGGCATCCACTTCATCCGCACGCGCCCGATCATCCTGGGCACGATCTCGCTGGACCTGTTCGCCGTGCTGCTGGGCGGCGTGGTGGCGCTGCTGCCCATCTATGCGCACGAGGTGCTGCACGTGGGTCCGCAGGGCCTGGGCGCGCTGCGCAGCGCCATCGCCATCGGCGAGGTGGGCGCGGGGCTGTTCCTGACCCTGCGGCCCTTCAACCGCCATGTGGGGCGGCGCATGTTCATCGCGGTGGCGATCTTCGGCACGGCCAACCTCGTGTTCTCGCTGTCGCACTGGTTCCTGCTGTCGTTCCTGGCCCTGATGGTGGCCGGCGCGGCCGACATGGTGAGCGTGTACATCCGCGGGGCGCTGGTGCAGTTTTCCACGCCCGATGCCATGCGCGGGCGGGTGAACGCGGTCAACATGCTGTTCATCGGCTCGTCCAACGAGCTGGGCGAGTTCCGCGCCGGCACCAGCGCGGCGTGGCTGGGCGCCGTGCCGGCCGCGGTGGCGGGCGGGCTGTGCACCCTGGCGGTGGTGGGCGCCTGGACGCTCCTGTTCAAGCCCCTGCGCGACGTGGACCGCTTCGAGGAAGCGAGCGAGGAACGCCAGCGCCGCTGACGCTGAACGCCCGGCGGTTGACAGCGGTTACCAAAAAGTCCGCAGCCCACCCATTCGCTCATATTTCGATAGCAATATGCCCTAGTGGATATTGTGCTGCGGGCGGTTTTGGCTTGAAGCTTTTTTGGCCGCCGCGGATACATCTGTATCCCGGGCGTAAAACCCCTGCGGCCCCCCTTGCCGCGCCCCGCGCCGCGCTGCACCATGGGCACCGTTTTCCCCATGGAGCCCTGCCATGACCCCCTCGCCCTCCGCTTCGACCGCCCTGCCCCTCACCCGCAGGCACTGGCTGGGATGGACCGCCGTGTCGCTCGCCGCCGCCGGCGGCAGTGCCTGGGCCGCCGGCAGTCCGGGGGGCGCGCCTCCCGGGCTGGACGATGCCGGCAGCGTGCGCCTGCTGGACCGCCTTTCGTGGGGCGCCACGGCGGCCTCGCAGCAGGCGCTGGCCGAGGCCGGCACGGCGGGCTACCTGGCCGCCCAGCTGCGCTCCGCCCCCGCGGCCCTGCCGCCCGAGGCCCAGGCCCAGATCGACGCCATGGCCATCACCCGCACCCCCATGGAGGTGCTGGCCATCGACATGCAGGGCCGCCAGCAGGCCATCAAGGACCTGCCCGACGAGGAGGCGCGCAAGGCCGCGCAGGAGACCTACCAGCGCGACATGCGCGCCCTGCAGCGCGAGGCCGAGCGCCGCTTCGTGCTGCGGGCCGTGTACTCGCCCGCGCAGCTGCAGGAGAAGATGACCTGGTTCTGGATGAACCACTTCAGCGTCTTCGCCGGCAAGGCCGACATCCGCGCCATGGTGGGCGACTACGAGGACCGCGCCATCCGCCCGCACGCGCTGGGGCGCTTTCGGGACCTGCTCGGCGCCACCGTGCGCCACCCCGCCATGCTGCGCTACCTGGACAACGCGCAGAACGCCGCCAACCGCATCAACGAAAACTACGCGCGCGAACTGATGGAGCTGCACACCCTGGGCGTGGACGGCGGCTACAGCCAGCGCGACGTGCAGGAGATGGCGCGCGTGCTCACCGGCCACGGCGTGTCGCTGCGCCCGCTGGGCGAGCCGCCGCCGAAGCTCAAAGCCGAGTGGACGCGCCAGTACGTGCGCCACGGCCTGTACGAATTCCATCCCCAGCGCCACGACTGGGGCCCCAAGGAGCTGCTGGGCCAGCCGCTGCAGGGCCAGGGCATGGCCGAACTGGACGAGGCGCTCGACCGCCTGGCCCGCGCCCCGGCCACGGCGCGCTTCGTGTCGCGCAAGCTCGCCACCTACCTCGTGGGCGATGCGCCGCCGCCCGCGCTGCTGGAGGCCATGGCCGAGTCGTTCACCCGCAGCGACGGCCACATCGCCGCCGTGCTGCAGACGCTGTTCGCCAGCGCGCCGTTCCAGGCCTCGCTGGGCAAGCGGCTGCGCGACCCGGTGCAGTACGTGATGGCCGGCCTGCGCATGGGCTATGCCGACCGCGTGCTGGCCAACCCCGATCCGGCCCTGTCGTGGCTGCAGCGCCTGGCAGAGCCCTTGTATGGCCGCGCCACGCCCGACGGCTACCCGCTCGATTCGGCCGCGTGGACCAGTTCGGGCCAGATGGCCGTGCGCTTCGAGGTGGCGCGGGCCCTGGCCGGCGCGGGCGCGGCCGCGCTCTACCGCCCCGAAGGCGCGCCGCCGCCGCGCGTGGCGCCCCCGGCGCTGGCACAGAGCGCCTACTACCGCGCGCTGGAGCCGCAGCTGGCCCCGGCCACCCGCGTGGCGCTGGCGCGCGCGGCCTCGCCGCTGGAATGGAACACCTTCCTGCTCAGCGCGCCGGAGTTCATGTACGCCTGAGCGGCCCGGCCGCACGGCGCGCTCCGCCACCCGCAGCCCATCGCCCGCCTCGCCCCCCCCCCCGTTTCGCTGTTCCGCTGTTCCGCTGAAAGGCTTCGCCATGACGCACTTCTTCGCCCCCCGCCGCCCCGGCCCTTCCGGGGCCGGCCCCGCCCCCACCCGCCGCCAGTGCCTTCAGGCCCTGGCCGCGCTCGCCGCGCCGGGCGTGCTGCAGGCCAGCCTCGCGGCCACGCCGCAGGCGGTGGACGCACGCTTTTTGCTGGTCTTCCTGCGCGGCGGGTACGACTGCGCCAGCCTGCTCGTGCCCACCTCCAGCAGCTACTACTACGAGACGCGGCCCAACATCGCCATCGCCAAGCCAGGCGACGCCGGGGGCGCGCTGCCGCTCACCGCGGACTGGGGCCTGCATCCGGCGCTGGCGGGCTCGCTGATGCCGCTGTACGAGAAGAAGCAGGTGGCGTTCGTGCCGTTCTCGGGCACCGAAGACCTCACGCGCAGCCACTTCGACACGCAGGACAGCATCGAGCTGGGCCAGCCCGTGGGCGGGCGGCGCGACTACCGATCGGGCTTTCTCAACCGCCTGGCCACCGAACTGGGCGTGCAGCCGCGCTGGCACGACCACCTGTCGCCCATGGCCTTCACCGACACGCTGCCGCTGGTGCTGCGCGGCGGCTATGACGTGCCCAACACCGCCCTGGGCGCCGCGGGCGCGGCCAAGCCCGGCATCGACGACCGGCAGGCCGGGCTGATCGCCTCGATGTACGGCGGCACGCCGCTGGCCGCCGCCGTGGCCGAGGGTTTTCAGACGCGCGACGAGGTGGCGCGCACCATGCAGGGCGAGATGGACGCCGCCAGCCGCAACGCGCTGAGCACCAAGGGCTTCGAAGGCACGGCACGCCGCATGGCCCGGCTGATGCAGTCGCGCTACAACCTGGGGTTCGTGGACGTGGGCGGGTGGGACACGCACGTGGGCCAGGGCAACGCCACGGGCGCGCTGGCCAACCGCTTCGAGGAGCTGGGCCGGGGCCTGGCGGCCTTCGCCGACGAGATGGGGCCGGCGTGGAACCGCACCACGGTCGTCGCCATCAGCGAGTTCGGCCGCACCTTCCGCGAGAACGGCAACCGCGGCACCGACCACGGCCACGGCAGCGTGATGTGGGTGCTGGGCGGGGGCATCGCGGGTGGGCGCATCGCGGGCGAGCAGCAGGCGCTGACGGCCACCACCCTGTTCCAAAACCGCGACTACCCGGTGCTGAACGACTACCGTGCCGTGCTGGGCGGCCTGTTCGCCCGCACCTACGGGCTGTCGCCCGCGGCCCTGGCCCGCGTGTTCCCGCAGACCCGGCCGCGCGACCTCAAGCTGGCCTGAGGCCGGGCCGGCGCACCTGGGGTCCGGCTCAGGCGGCCGTTCCGGCCACGGCCGCCGGAGCGGGGAACGCCGCTGCATCGAACACGCCGCTCAGCAGCTCGGGCAGGCGCTCCGCCCCCATGCGGAACCCGCAGGCCTGCGCATGGCCGCCGCCGCCCATGCTCTCGGCCAGCACCGAGCAGTCGAAGTTGCGCTGCGAGCGCAGGCCCACCTTGACCTTGCCCTCCTTGCTGACGATCCACATCAGCGCGAAGGTGCCGCACTGCTTGGACAGCATCTCGCCGATCAGGCTGTGGAAGGCGCCCGGGGCATTCACCATGAGGCCCTGTTTGCCGTTGAACGTGATCGGCTGCGCGCCGCCCGCCACGTCAGCGGCCAGATGGCGAAACTTCTCGTCCATGGCGTTGCCGCGGGCGACGAAGGCGGCGGACTGCTCGGGCGTGAACGCGGCGATGGCCTCCCAGCGCGCGAAGTCGAACGGCTCCATGTCCAGCGCGGCCAGATAGCCGGCGCTCTCGGGGTAGGCCCAGGCCCAGATGTCGCGGTCCTCCACGTAGCGCACCAGGTCGGGCAGCGGGGTGTCGGGGTAGAAGAACTCCCACGCCAGCCGCGCGCCGGACTTGTCCATGTCGAAGTGCACCACGCCGCAGCGGCAGGCAAAGCCGGTGAGCTTTTCGGCAGCGCTCTTGTGGTGGTCCAGCATGACCAGCTTGGCGGCGCGTTCGTCGATGGCGCCCAGGATGTCCGGCGCGAAAGAGAAGTCGAGGATGTACACCGCCCGGCCTTCGAGCGCGGGCAGGTCGTCCACCGACTGCACCTGCCCGTGCGACAGGCCCACGCACTCGGCCTGGCCGCCGTAGTAGCGCCAGGCAGCCAGCGCGGCACCGAAGCCGTCGGCGCAGCGGCCGTGGTACAGGACCAGGGGGTTGGGATCGTTCTTGTCCGGGTGCACCAGCAGTTGCAGGGGCAGGAGGGTTTTCTTCGTGGGGATCGTCATGGGGCGCATTGTCGGGCACTGGACCCGGGCCTGGGCACTGGCACGGAGCCCCCGGGGCGGGGGCTTGGCAGCGGGAGCGGTTTGGCTGTCCAATGCCCCTGGGCCGGCGCCCGGTGCCATGCGGGCCTGCTGCCGGGTGTACGACCGATCCGCAAGGAGTTTTCGATGCGCAAGCTGTCCCTCTGCGTCCTGGCCCTGTTCCTGGCCGGCTGCGCCACGCGCGGCGCGGACAGCCTCTCGCTCGGCGCGCCCGGCAGCGCGGGTCATCCCGCCGATCCCGCGCGCCAGGCGGCCGATCTGGCCGACTGCCAGCGCTACGCCAGCCAGATCGGGGTGGCCAGCGAGACCGTGGACGGCCTGGTCGCCGGCGCCGTGCTGGCCGCCACCGTGGTCTGGGCGCTGGGCGGCAGCCGCAACGCGGTGCAGGATTCGGCGCTGATCGGCGGGGCGCTCGGCGCCACGCAGGGCGTGCAGGCGCTGGAGCGGCGCCAGGGCATCGTCGCCAACTGCATGGCCGGGCGCGGATACGCCGGCAGCACCTACCCGGCCGTGGCCGCCGTGCCGGAGCCCAACCAGCCCGCCCGCTCGGCACACGCCGACGACACGCCCCTGCCCGCGCGCGCCATCGGCACCGACACGTTCAATGCCGAGCGCCTCGCACGCGACCAGTCCTGCACCGCCACGCCCATGGCCTGGCTGGCCGCCAAGGGACCGGGTTTCGAGACCTACACCGTGCCCTGCAGCAACGGCGACGCCCTGGCGATCCGCTGCGAATTCGGCCAATGCCGGGTGCTGCGCTGAGGCCCGGCCGGTAGCGCAGGGCCCGCGGCACGTCAGGGAAGCGCGGCGTTTCCGGCATCCAGCGCCGGAGGGCGCAGCAGGTCTTCGTTGACGCCCATGGTCTGGCTGGCGCGCTCCACCGCCTGCCACAACGGCGCGGGCATCTGCAGGATTTCCTCCGGTGAGCTGGAGCGCGCGATCCATGCGCTGATCTGGAAATGCTGCTCGTGGGTCAGCAGGTCAAGGTTCAGCATCTCGTCGATGGTCTTCATTGCAATCCGATTCCTGGGCAGGGGCCATGCGGGCACCCCCGTGGCGAAATGCCCGGGGTGGTATGGACCACATGGTGCCATGAGCGCCCAGGTCAAGCGGCCGGGGGCGCTCGCGGCCACCCACCCGTCAGGGGGCGGACGGCGGGCGCATCCTCCCGGCCAGGTCGCCCTGGCCGCGCGACTGCAGCGCGTCGGCGGCGCCGGCGATGTCGCGCGCCTCGCGGTTCTGGCTCAGCTTGGACTTGCCCACCAGCGCGGTGAGCGCGATCTCGATGCCCACGATGTGCTGCAGCAGGCCGTTGATGAACTCGGGCGACGAATCGCCCATCTTCCAGGGCCGGGGCTCGGCGGCCTCGTGCTGGCGCGTCAGGCGCGCCACGATGCGGCGCACGAAGCGTTCGTCGTCGTGCACGGTCAGCACGCCGTGCGCGTGCACCACCTCGTAGTTCCAGGTCGGCACCAGGCGGTGCGACTCGTGCTTGCTCGGATACCAGTTGGGCGAGATATAGGACTGCGGGCCGTGGAACACCACCATGACCGGCGTGCCCGTGGGGCAGCGCTGCCACAGCGGATTGGCGCGGGCCACATGGGCCGACAGCCGGCCGAACGGGCCCACCTCCGGGTCGAACTCGAACGGCAGGTGGTCAGCGTCCAGGCCCCCTTCGCCGTGGGTGACCAGCGTGCCCAGGGGGTGCTCGCGCAGGAGGCGCTGCAGGGCTTCGGGCCGGTTTTCGGCGAAATGCGGTGGGATGTACATGGGTGGGGCTCGGTCGGAATGCGGTGCACGAGACTGTCATGCAGAACCGGCACAATCCGAAGAGCCAGTTCTTCACCATTTCAATGGACCAGTTCCACCCCCCTGCCCCGCCCGGCACCGGCCGCCGCATCTACGACCTGCTGCGCGCGCAGATCGCCGACGGCACGCTGGCAGCCGGCGCGCGGGCCCCGTCCACCCGGGCCCTGGCCACGGACCTGGCGGTGTCGCGCACCACGGTCACCGCGGCCTACGAGCAACTGGCGGCAGAGGGCTTTCTGGTCACCGCCCCGGGGCGGGCGGCCCGCGTCGCCCTGGCGCCCGCCGCCGTCGCCCGGCCCCGGGCCGACCCGGGCGGCGGGGGCCCGCCCGCCCCGGCGCTGTCCACCTTCGGGCAGCGCCTGGCCGGCATGGACCTGCCCGCGCTGCCCGCTGCGGAGCCCGCGCTCATCGATTTCCTGTACGGCGCGGTGGCCTCGCGCGACTTCCCGGCGCTGGCCTGGCGCCGCGCCTACCAGGCCGAACTGCTGCGCCACCAGCACAGCCTGCGCTACATCCCGCCCGAAGGCGACGCCGCCCTGCGCCGCGCCATCCAGGGCTATCTGCGGCGCGCGCGCGGGCTGGCCTGCGATACCGCGCAGATCCTGGTGGTGCACGGCTCCCAGCAAGGCATCGACCTGTGCGCGCGCCTGCTGCTGGACGCGGGCGATGCCTTCGCGTTCGAAGAGCCCGGCTACCTCATGGCGCGCCGGTGCTTCGAGGCCACGGGCGCGGGCCTGCGGGCCGTGCCCGTGGACGCGCACGGCCTGGACACCGCGCAGCTGCCCGAGGACGGCCGCGTGCGCCTGGCCTATGTGACCCCCTCGCACCAGTTTCCCCTGGGCGGCGTGCTGCCCATCGGGCGGCGCATGGCGCTGCTGCAATGGGCGCAGCGCCACCGCGCGTGGATCGTCGAGGACGACTACGACGGCGAATTCCGCTACGGCCAGCGCCCCATCGACGCGCTGCAGTCCATCGACCCCGATGGCCGCGTGATCTACATGGGCACCTTCTCCAAGGCGCTGTCGCCGCAGCTGCGCCTGGGCTACCTCGTGCTGCCCACGGCCCTGGTGGCGGTGTTCCGCCAGGCCAAGCGCATGGCCGACCGGCATGCGCCGGTGCTGGAGCAGCGCACGCTGGCCGCGCTGATCGAAACCGGCGCGTACGAGCGCCACGTGCGGCGCACCCGGCGCGAGCACGAACGCCGCCGCGCCGCGCTGGCCGATGCCATCGCCCGCCACCTGCCGCCCACCGCGGAGCTGGCGGGCACGGCCGCGGGACTGCACGGCGTGCTGTGGCTGCCGTTCGTCCGGCCGCAGGACGAACCCGCCCTGGCCGAGGCCGCGCGCGCGCAGGGCGTGGGCATCTACCCCGTGTCGCCGCTGTTCGCCGACGCGCAGCGCGGCGGGCCGGCGCGGCCCGGCGGGTGGGTGCTGGGGTATGCGAGCCTCACGGTGGAGCAGATCGAGCAGGGCATCCGGATCCTGGGGCGCATCGTGGCCGCCTGGGGCGCGGGGGCGCCCGCCCCGGTGCCACCGCATTGAGGGCCGGGCCGACAAGCGGAGGGTGCGGTTATCCTGCCCGCCGACCCCGCCCCGGCCCCATTTCCTTTTTCCGCACTGCATGTCCCCCCTGCACATTCTCTGGCGCGACGAGCACCTCGTCGCCGTGTACAAGCCCGCCGGCTGGCTCGTGCACCGCACGGGGCTGGACGCAGGCGAGACCCGCTTCGTCATGCAAACGCTGCGCGACCAGATCGGGCAGCACGTGTACCCGGTGCACCGGCTGGACAAGGGCACCTGCGGCGTGCTGGTGATGGCGCTGCACCCGGCCGCGGCGCGCACGCTGTCGCAGGCCTTCGAGCACCACGCGGTGCGCAAGCGCTACCTCGCCCTGGTGCGCGGCTGGATGCCCGATGCGGCCGAGGTGGACCACGCCCTGCGCCCCGACGACGCCCCGCCCGACGCCCCCGTGCAGGACGCCCACACCACGCTGCGCTGCCTGGCCCGGCTGGAACTGCCCGAGGCCGCCGACCCGCGCTTTCCCGGCACGCGGGCGTCGCTGGTGGAGGCCCTGCCCACCACCGGGCGGCGCCACCAGATCCGCCGCCACCTCAAGCACCTGGCGCACCCCATCCTGGGCGATGCCACGCACGGCAAGGGCCCCCTCAACCGCTGGTGGGCCGAGCGCCTGGGCCGCCAGCGGCTGTGGCTGCACGCCTGGCACCTGGGCCTGGCGCACCCGGCCACAGGCGAATGGCTGGCCCTGGACAGTGGGTTGCCCGACCCTTGGGCGGCAGCCCCCTCGGCCGCCGCCACGGGTTCGGACACCGCCAGCGATGCGATCGACTGGCAGCAGCGCGTGTTCGCCCTGCCCTGGCGATCTGCCGGATGATCGCCCGGTGCCACCGGCTGCGTCCTACCTGATGTGTCGCCCATGGCCGCTGGAAGGGGTGCGGTTCGGCGCCGACATTGGTCGGCGGTGACGCGCGCCGCGCCCCCCTTTCATTTTTCATGAGGTATTTCCGGATGACCCAGACCCGCCCCCTTTCCCTCCTCCTGCACGGGGCCCGTCGATGATGGGCTGGTGGGACCAGATCGCCACCACCGTGGCTGCCGAATTCTCCGACCTCACCGACCTGGGCCAGGCCACGCGCATCGTGGTGCGCCTGGGCATCGCGGGCCTGCTGGGCGGCCTGCTGGGCTGGGAGCGTGAGAACAAGGGCAAGGCGGCCGGCGTGCGCACCCACATGCTGGTGTCGATGGGCGCGGCGATGTTCGTGCTGGTGGCGCAGCAGGCCGGCATCAGCGCGGGGGACAACAGCCGCGTGCTGCAGGGCATCGTGGCTGGCGTGGGCTTCCTGGGCGCGGGCACCATCCTCAAGGGCGACGGCGAGAGCCAGGTCAAGGGCCTGACGACGGCTGCCGGCATCTGGCTCACCGCCGCCATCGGCGTGGCGGCCGGCCTGGGTCTGGAGGCCACGGCGGTGCTCAGCACGCTGCTGGCGCTGGCGATCTTCAGCGCCGTGCCGCTGGTCCAGCGCCTGACCGAACGCGACAGCCACCCGGACACCAAGTAGCGGCCTTCGGCGTGTACCATCGCGCCACGGTCCCATCCGGCGACCCGCAACGGAGCACTCCATGGCCAAAGGCGAACAGCGCAGCAACAAGATGGCGAAGAAACCCAAGAAGGACACTTCGCCCCCCAAGGAAGGAAGCGGTTCCGACCGCCCCATGGCCCCCATCACCGCGGTGATGCCGCGCGGCAAACTGAAGAACAAATAGCGGCAACGGGCCACGGCCCCAACGGAGCCGGGCCCTGCCGCCCGGCCCACCCACAGCGGCCTGCCCTGGTTTCACAGCGCAGGCCGCTGTTTTTTCTTCTTGGGCGCGGGCCAGATCCACTGCGGCATGGCGGGTGCCTCGGGTGCGGCGGCCGCCGCAACGGCAGCCGCAGGGGCCGCGGCCGCCTCGAAATGCGGCCCCGGGCCGGCCTGGGCCAGCAGGTCCTGCGCGTTGCGCAGCGGGCAGTCCTTGAGCGACAGGCACCCGCAGCCGATGCAGCCGTCGAGCTGATCCCGCAGTTGCGTCAGCATGCGGATGCGGTCTTCCAGATCGCTCTTCCACGCCGCGGACATGCGCCGCCAGTCCGCCGCCGTCGGCGTGCGCCCCTGCGGCAGCGCCTGCAAGGCTTCGGCAATGCCCGACAGCGGCACGCCCATGCGCTGGGCCACCTTGATGACCGCCACGCGCCGCAGCACCGATCGCGGATAGCGCCGCTGGTTGCCCGTGCTGCGCACGCTGGCAATGAGCCCCTTGGATTCGTAGAAATGCAGCGCCGACACCGCCAGCCCGCTGCGCGCGGCGACTTCGCCGACCGTCAGTTCGGGGGTGGGACCGGGCGCGGCGGGGGATGCCGGTGGGAGCGTGGCACGGGGCGGACGGGCAGAGTGGGCTGGTGGCATGGCAAGCGTCGGAGCGAAGCGGCGACGGCAAAAGTCGAAAAGTCGCCCAGGGTTGACCTCAAGTTTAGTTGAGGTTTGATACTGCCCACTTTCCACTTCATCCCCACCGGTCCATGTCCCTCGCCACCGCGCCTGCCCCATCCGCTCCGTCCGCCGCCAACACATCCGCCCCCGCGCTGCAGCCCCACGGCCCGGCCGCGGCCGCGTATGTTCCGCCACCCGGCGGCCAGCGCGCCGACCCGCTCGCCCTGTCCTTCCTCAACCCGGACGGCCTGTACGACCCGCGCCCCAATGGCTATTCGCACCTGGCCGTGGCGCAAGGCGCGGCGCGCACGGTGCACGTGGCCGGACAGGGCGGTGAAGATGCGCAGGGCCGGCTGGCCGATGGTTTCGCGCAGCAGGTCGCCCAGGCCCTGGCCAACCTCGGCACCGCGCTCGCCGCGGCCGGCGCGCGGCCCCGGGACGTGGCCAAGCTCACGGTGCTCATCGTGGACCACAGCGAGCAGCGGCTGCACACCTTCGGCCAGGCCCTGATGGCGATGTGGGCCGGCGCCCCGGCGCCCGCCTGCACGCTGATTCCCGTGCCGCGCCTGGCGCTCGACGGCATGCTGTTCGAGATCGACGCCCTCGCCTACGTGCCTGCCGGCTGACCGGCCGCCGCTTCCAGCCACTCCATCCCGCCACCTTCGCGCCCGCCACCGAGAATCCCGCACCGCATGCCACCCCGTACCCTGCCCGCCGCCCCATCCTCCTCCCGCCCCGACACCTCGGCGGGCCTGTCCACCCCCGTGCTGCTGCTGATGGCGGTGGCCTGCGGCCTGTGCGCGGGCGCCAACTACTTCAACCAGCCGCTGCTGCACTCCATCGCCGTGCACCTGCAGGTGTCCGAAGGCACGGCCGCGCTGACCGTCACCTTCGCGCAGGTAGCCTACGCGGTCGGCTTGCTGCTGCTGGTGCCGCTGGGCGACAAGCTGGAACGGCGGCGGCTGATCGCCACGCTCATGGTGCTGGCGGCGGCGGGGCTGTTCCTGAGCGGGTTTGCCGACCGCTTCGCGCTGCTGGCGCTGGGCACGCTCATGACGGGGCTGTTCTCGGTGGCCGCCCAGGTACTGGTGCCCATGGCGGCCGCGCTGGCCGCGCCCGGGCGCAGCGGGCAGGCCGTGGGCCTGGTGATGAGCGGGCTGCTCACCGGCATCCTGGCCGCGCGCAGCGTGGCCGGCCTGCTGTCGGGCCTGGGCGGCTGGAACCTGGTCTACCGCGTGGGCGGCGTGGCCCTGCTGGTGGTAGCCGCGGCGCTGTGGTTCGCCCTGCCCACGCTGCGCAACCCCCACCCGCCGAGCTACGGGCAGGTGCTGCGCTCGCTGGGCACGCTCGCGCGGCGGCACCCGCGGCTGCGCAGCCGGGCGCTGCTGGGCGGGCTGTCGTTCGCCTCGGTGAGCGTGCTGTTCTCCACCATGGCCCTGATGCTGGCAGGCCCCGCCCACCGCCTGGGCGATGCGCAGATCGGGCTGGTCGGGCTGGCGGGCGTGGCCGGGGCGCTGATGGCCAACGTGGCCGGCCGACTGGCGGACCAGGGGCGCGAGCAGCTCACCACCCGCGTGTCGGTGCTGCTGGTGCTGGCCAGCTGGGCGGCGCTGTGGCTCGGGGGCACGTCCATCGTTTGGTTCCTGGTGGGCATGCTGGCGATCGACCTGGCGCTGCAGGGCGTGCACATCAGCAACCAGAACGTGATCTACCAGTTGGCCCCCGAGGCCCGTTCGCGCCTGAACGCGGTCTACATGACCACCTACTTCACCGGGGCGGCGCTGGGCTCGGCGCTCGGCTCCGCCGCCTGGCAGCGCGGCGGGTGGAGCGCCGCGTGCCTGGCCGGCGTGGGGGTGGCGGGGCTCAACGCCCTGGCGATGGTGCACGACGCCCGGCTGGCGCGGGGTGCGACGGCTCCGGCCGCGCCACCGGCCTGACGCCTTCAAGCGGCGATTCTTGCACCGCAGCAATTCGGGAACGGGTCCGACACGCCGGCCCTGGCGCCTGCCATGTAATGGGTTTCAGCTGCGCGGGTTCCGTGCAGCCCCCGCAACCCCGAGGAGGACCATCCCATGAAGCAACACGCCACCATCCGCGGAGAAGTCACGTACCGCGAAGGCGACGGCATGCCGATCGCCATTCCCGAGGGCCCGGTCGAACTCGCCCACGCCCCCGACAGCGTGACACTGAGCTGGACGGCGGACAACGACGCCGCCGGCCTGGCCGCCATGCCGCGCGACCAGTACGAGCTCTACGTGCAGGACGGCAAGATCCTGCCCAAGGGCGGCCAGGCGGAGCAGGAAGACCACGTGGCCCCGGCCAGCGCCTGACCTCCCCCGCCATTTCATGACCCAACCGCTGCAGCGGCGGCCGCCCCCGCCGCCGCTGCACGCCATTTACGACCTCAGACTCAGGGCACGGGGCACGGGGCGGGTGAGGTACACCGCCTCGCGGCCCACGATGGGCGCGCGCGTGGGCATCATCACCGTGCAGCCGTCGCACAGCGCGCGGATCTCCTGCGCGCCGTCGGTGGCGATCAGCTCGCCCTCGGCAAACACCTCGAACCCCACCAGCGGCCGCGTGAAGCGGAACTCCGGCGTCGTCACCATGCAGGTTTGGAGCAGTTCGTAGCGGCGCTGCGGACCGGGCGCAGGGCGCTCGCGTTCGATCAGCCCGAAGTACCCCAGAAAATCCAGCGCCGCCGTGGTCGCGACCTCGCCCGCGGACTTCAGGAAGTGCTGCCCGCATTCGACCACCAGTCCGGTGCCCGCGCCGCCCGCCTCGCCCAGGCGGCCGTGCTGGATCAGCGGCGTGCCCGACCCCAGCCCGCTGGGCATGAGCAGGTGCACGCCCGGCCGGCCGATGGCGCAGGCCACTTCGGTATTGCGCGAATAGGCGGGGTACACCCAGAACGGCTCGACGTCCTGGCTGGTGGAGTGGATGTCCAGCACGTGGTCGGCTGCGGCCACCACGGGGCGCAGCTCGCGCGCGCGGCGCATCTCGATGCTGTCCAGGCTGCCGTCCAGCTCGGCCGCCGACCACACGCGGTTGAGGTTGTGGTCGATCTGGCGGCTGTCGAACGGCCGGCTCTCGTCGAACGATTCGTAGGCCTGCACGTTGGCGAAGCTGATGGTGAGCGTGCCCTTCAACGGGCGCACGCCGCTGTCCAGCAGGTGCGTGGCGGCCACCATGCCGCAGATCTCGTTGCCATGCGTGAGCGCATTGATGAGCACGTGCGGCCCGGGCTGGCCCGAGGCGAAACGGTGCACATAGGGGATGCCGGTGTTGCCTTCGCGGTAGGCGGACAGATCGCGGGGCAGGACTTCGAACAGGGGCGGGGTGAGGGTCATCGCGGTGCGGCGGAGGGCGCCATCGGCTGCGGCGGCCCGTCCGGGTTGAAGGTGGTGGGGAAGCCGGCCATCGTAGCCGCACCGCGCGGCCTTTGCAGGGCCCGGCGCGGTCCCCGTCATCCCATGCCGGACACCGGAATGGCGCTCTTGTACGATCGCCGGCACCGGCCCCCGCCCCTGGGAGCGGTCCGCGCAACCCACCCCCCTGTCCATGACCCCGCCCTCCATCACGTGGCTCCCGCTCGCGCAAGCACATGCGCGTTGGCCCGGCGGCTGGCGCGAGGCATTGGCCAAGGCGCACGGCACGGCCCCGCCGCTCGCGGACGCCAGCCGGGTGTGCTGCGTGGAGGGCCCTCTGTCGCTGCCCGAACTGGCCTGGGACGGGACAGCGCCCTGGCCGCCCGGCACGTGGGCGGATGCCTTTGCCCTGCCTGCCGGCGCCCCCGCGCCCGCACTGCTGCTGGTGCAGGGCGACCTGCACGTGGCGGGCGCCGTCACCGCCCCCGCACCGGGCATGGCCGCCCCGGCCCTGGTGGTGTGCGGTGATGCGCACTGGGGGCATGCGGTCTTGGAAAACATGCCGGTGGTCATCACCGGCGACCTGCAGGTGGACGGGCTGCTGTGGGGCGGCGGTGCCGATCCGGCCGAGGCGGGGGCAGCCGGACCCGGCCTGGACGTAGGCGGCTCGCTCGGCGCACAGGTGGCGCTGTTCACCGGCGGCTATGGCCTGCGCACGGGCGGCGAGGACCGGGTGGCCTACCCCTTCGGCGCCCCGTTCGGCGGCCACGACCTGGCGGCATTCTCTGCAGAGCCACTGGCCGCCGTGTTCGATCCGGCCTGCCTGCACGGCCTGGCCGTGGGCGAGGACGGCCGCCTGGGCGCCCTGCCCGACCGCGCCGCCGTGCGGGCCGCGCTGCAAGCCGGCCGGCCCGTACTGCGCAGCCCCGACGCCATCGCCGCCGACCTGGCGAGCGACACCGCGCTGTGCCCGGGCGGCGCCATGCACGCCAGCCACCTGCGCCAGTTGCTGCGCTCCCGCCTGCTCGATGCCGCCCACAAGAAAGCCACCGGCTGGTTCGGCCAGACCGACTTCCTGCTGTGCCGCCAGCACGTGGACGACGAGGGCGACACCTACGGCGACGGCCTGTTCATGACCGTCTGGAAGACCTGGGACTTTCACCTGTCCATCGACGACGGCACCGCACGCCAGGGCTGGTGGCAGCGGCTGACCGCCCGCCTGCGCACGCCGCCGCCACCGCCCCGCAGCGACGGCCTGGCCGTCATGCACCGGCGTTATGCCGCAGGCGTGCCGGGTCCCTGGGAACCGCTGGCCGAGGATGGGGACCCGGCCGCGCTGCAGGCCTGCCTGCACGCATGGCACGGCGTGCTCGACCACGCCCGCCGGGCCGCGGCCCAGTCACGCGCCGGCCACCCCGTGTGGCGGCGGCTGGAGGCGGCGTTGTCCCCCGCGCGCATCGAGGCACTGGCGCAGTTGCCCGTGTTCACCGAGCAATACAACGACTGGTGGGGCAGCGAGCGCAACGGCTGGTGGGAGGGCGACGTGTGGGTCGGCGTGCGCCAGCCCTGCATGCACCAGGGCGAGCCCTGGGGCCTGGCCCTCAAGCTGAGCTGGCGCAACGGCACCGAGGCGCCGGGCGACGCGCCCGACGACGCACACGCCGCCTACCAGCTGGAGATCGAGGCCGCCGCCCCCGGCGCGCCGCCGGTGGTGCGCATCACCTGCGCCCAGCGGCAGTCCGATCCGCGCCACCCGCTGCCGCGCCACGCCGTGGACCATGCGGCGCGCCTGCTGCGCTGGTTCACGGTGCTGGAGCAGCGCCTGCATGCGGCGCACGGGGGTACGGCGCAAAGCGGTAACGCCCCGTGATTTGCTATATATTTAATAGCAACGCAGGCAATTGATACTAGGGCATCGGCCGGTCTTGACTCAAAACCGGCAGGCCTGGGCGTCAATCCCCGCCGCCGTCCCCGCCCCCATCGCCATCGCTCTCCGGCGCCTGCGAATCGCCCTGGCCATTGCCATCGTCGCCGCCCCGGCTGCCGCGCTTGCGGCCCCGGGCTTCCTTCTTGGCGGCGCGCAAGGCTTCCTGCCGGGCGCCCTCGGCCTGCCAGACCTCGAACTCCTCGGGCGTCTCCAGCGTGATGCGGCCCAGGATGGCGGTGCGGAAGTCCGTCATCACCAGCTCGGCCGCCTTCTGCAGGTTGACGCGGCCGCCCGCCATGATGGCGCCGCGCTTGCGGGCCACGGCCTCCAGGATCTCTTCGTCCTGCAGGTTGCCCACCGCGCCCGCCGGCAGGCCCAGCTTGTAGCGCGCCTCCATCAGCGGCACGTAATGCTGCTTGAGGTAGCCGATCAGTTCCAGCGCCACCTCCTCCTCGTCGTAGGCGTTGCGGCCGATGGCGCCGCTGGCGGCCAGCTTGAAGCCGCTTTCGGGCACGGTGATGCGCGGCCACAGCATGCCGGGCGTGTCCCACAGGTAGAAGTCGTCGGCCAGCGTGATGCGCTGCTCCAGCTTGGTGATGCCGGCCTCGTCGCCCGTCTTGGCCTGGCTTTTCTGGCTGAGCGTGTTGATGAGCGTGGACTTGCCCACGTTCGGAATACCGCAGATCAGCACCCGCATCGGCTTGGCCATGCCGCCGCGCTGCGGCGCCAGCTGGTGGCAGGCGTCGATGAGGCGCCGCGCCGGCGCGGGCTCGGAGGCATCGAGCGCGATGGCGCGCGTCTCCGACCGGGCGTTGTACCAGTCGAGCCACAGCGGCGTGCGCGCGGGGTCGGCCACGTCCTGCTTGTTGAGCACCTTGACCGCCGGCTTGTGCCCGGTCAGCTCGGCCAGCAACGGGTTGCTGCTGGAGCCGGGCAGGCGCGCATCCAGCAGTTCGATCACCACGTCGATGTCCTTGATGCGCTCGCCGATCGCCTTGCGCGTGAGGTGCATGTGACCGGGAAACCACTGGATGGCCATGGAGAGTCTTTCGCTTTTTTGAGGGGGTTCGAGGGCGACAAGGATAATCGGCCCGGTCTTCACCTTCCGCATTGGCCTACATGCCCCTTCCCCCACCCCCCGTTCACCGCCCCGACAGCAAGCACGACAAGGAACTGCTGTTCAAGGGTGTGACCTGCGCGCTCATCGGCCTCATCGTGCTGCTGGCACCCTACGTGGCGCGGTCGTCCAGCGTGGCGGACATGATGCGGCAGGCCTCCCTGGTGGGCTGGTTCGCCCTGGTGCTGGGCGGCGCGTTCCTCGTGCGCTACGCCATGCGCCGCTATGGAGGCCGCCGCCGCTACTGAGGGCGCGGGACGATGCGATGACCGAAGTCGCCACTGACCTGGATCGCGCACGCGCGGGGTTCGCCGCGCTGCAGGCCCGCGCGCAGGCCCATGCGGTGGCGCTGCGCCCGCCCCCGGCGGAGCCCACCACCTGCTGCGGCCGCGGCTGCAACGGCTGTGTCTGGGAGGGCTTCTACGCCGCGGCCGAATGGTGGCGCCAGGATGCGCTGGGGGCGCTGCAAGCCACGGCCCCGGGGGCCGCTCACCCGGGCTGACAGCGCCCCTGACAGCCCTCGGCCTGGGCGATGGCCCGCCTCAGCGCTCGATCGTCTTGTTCCAGCGCGCGTTCCATGCGGGGCGGCTGGCGTTCACGCTGTCCCAGTCCAGCGTCACGGCGGTTTTCATCCACTGATTGATCTTGGCCACCTGCCCGGCACTCTCGCCCACGGCGGGGGCCTTGGGATTGGTGGGGATCTGCGCGCCGAACTGCAGCACATTGGCCTGCGCCAGCGGGCTCAGCAGAAACTCGGCGAGCTTTTGCGCCAGTTCCGGCTCGCTGTTCCTGGCGATCACGCACTGGGCGGTGAGCAGCACCACCGAGCCCTCCTTGGGCTGGGCGTATTCCACCGGAATGCCCTTGGTCTTGAGCGCCTCCACCGCGGTGGGCGTGAGCGGGAAGATCGCGGCCTCGCCCGTCTGCACCATCTCGGAAATCTTGGCCGAGCTGGGGATGTACTCCAGCACGTTCGGCCCGATGGTCTTGGCCCAGTTGCTGAAGCCCGGCTCCACGTTCTTGTCGTTGCCGCCCTGGATGCGGTTGAACATCAAAAAGCCGTGCAGCCCGAACGACGACGAAGGCATCGACTGGAACACCACCTTGCCCTTGTATTTGGGGTCGGCGAAGTCCATCCACGACGTGGGCGCCGCCCAGCCCTTCTCGGCGAACATCTTGGTGTTGTAGGCGATGCCGGTCATGCCCACGCTCACGCCGCTGGCCAGGTCGTCCTTGAAGCGCGTGGCGGGGTACAGGTCGGCCAGGTTGGGGTTGGGCCTTTGCTTTTCGCACAGGCCCATGCCCATGGCGCGCACCATGATGCCGTCGTCCAGGAACATCACGTGCATCTGTGGCCTGTCCTTGTTGGCCTGCGCCTTGGCCAGGATGTCGGAGGACGTGCCCGGCACCACCACGACTTTCACGCCATGCAGCTTCTCGAAGGCCGGGAAGACGTATTGCGTATAGGCCTTCTCCATGGTGCCGCCGTTCATGCCGATGTAGAGCGTCTTGGTCTGCGCGGCGGCCCCCGCGGCGAGGACTGCCAGCACGGCGGCAGCCCCCAGTGGGCGGCGCAGCGTGCGGGAGGAGCGGATGGCGAAGGTCATGGGTCTTTCCTTTCAGTGGGGAACGGAGGGGGCTGGGGTCGGTTCAGTCGGCGCGGCGCTCTGCGGCGGGCGGTCCGGCTCGGCCGCCGCTTGCATGCCGAAACGGTCGATGGCGAAGGCTTCGATGGGTGTGGTGCTGCGTCCGTCGCGCGCCAGTTCGGCCAGCACCTCGCCCACGGCGGGGCCGATCTGGAAACCCGCGCCGGCAAAGCCGAAGCCGTGGATCAACCCCGGCGTGGTGCGGCTCGCCGAAAGCACCGGCTGGCGATCGGGCAGGTAGCCCTCGGTGCCGCTCCAGGTGCGAATGAAGTGCGCGTTCTTCAGGGCAGGCAGCAGTTCCACCGCCTGCACGCCCAGCACGGCGATGGCGCTGCGCTCCGAACGGGCGCGATCGGCATCCACCGCAAAGCCCGATCCACCGCCCAGCACCAGATTGCCCCGCGCCACCTGGCGGCAGTAGATGCCGCCGCCCTCCACGCCCAGACTCCAGTGCATGAAGAACGGCAGCGGCTCGGTCACCGCCATGGCCGGATGGCCGGAATGCAGGGGCACCGCCTCGCCGAACTGCGCGGCCAGCGGCCCGGCCCAGGCGCCCGCGCAGTTGAGCAGCACCGGCGCGCGCACCTGCAGCGCGGTGCCCGAGCGCAGCGTGAACCGCTGCCCGTCGTGCGCGACCTCGCTCAGCGGGGTGCGCTCGAAAATCTGCGCGCCCGCGCGCCGGGCAGCCAGCGCGAACGCGGGCGACACGAGGCGCGGGTTGGCCTGCCCGTCGTCGGGGCAGAGCGACCCGCCCACGGCGCGCCCGCCCAGCCAGGGGCAACGCTCGCGCAGCGTGGCACCCGACACCAGTTGAATGCCGAGGCCGAAATCGCGGCTCAGGTCGGCGTATTGCTCCAGCGCAGCCATGTCGGCCTCGCTTCGCCCGATCTTGAAATGCCCGCTGCGCAGGTATTCGCCGTCGGTGCCGACCAGCTCGGGCAGGCGGGCCCAGATCCCGTGCGCGCGCTGGGCCAGCGGCAGTTGGCTCAAGGGCCGGCCCTGGCGGCGCACGCCGCCGTAGTTGACGCCGCTGGAGCGCGAGCCGCACAGGTCGCGCTCCAGCAGCACCACGGCCACGCCCCGGCGGCGCAGCGCCAGCGCAGCCGAGGCGCCGACGATGCCGCCACCCACGATGGCGACATCGGTGTCCACGGTGCGGATCGCTGTCGTATGGGCGGCGGTCATGCAGCGGGCTCCACGGCGCCGCCCTGCTCTGCAGCGCGGGCTTGCAGGTGAATCGGAATGGGCTTGATCGGCGCCTGCCCGCGCAGACGGCCCACCAGCTCCACCGGCCGGCCCGTGGCCTGCGCCAGTATTTCAGCGGCGGCCACGCCGCACATGCGGCCCTGGCAGCGGCCCATGCCCACGCGGGTCAGCGCCTTCAATCGGTTCATCTCGTCGGCCCCGGCATCGCGGGCGCAGGCCCGCAACTCGCCCGCAGTGACGTGCTCGCAGCGGCACACCACCACGTCGTCGGGCGCCTGCGCCGCCCATTGGATGGGAAAAGGAAACGCCCGCTCCAGCCCGCGCCGGAACCGCACCAGGCCCGCCAGTTGGCGCTCCAGGGTGGCAGCGCGGGCCGGGTCCACCGCCATGCCCAGGTCGGCCAGCAACGCCAGCGCGGCGCGTTCGCCCGCCCACTCGGCGGCGTCCGCCCCCAGAATGCCCGCGCCATCGCCCGCCAGGTACACGCCGGGCACGCTGGAGCGGCCTGCGCTGTCGCGCTCGGGCAGGTGGGCGCGCTGCAGGGGGGCCCAGGCGAAGCGGCAGCCCAGCAGGTCGGCCAGTTGCGTTTCGGACCGCAGGGCGTAGCCGAAGCCGACCGCGTCGCAGGGCACCGTGTGCTCCTGATGGCCGTCGCCCCAGACCACGCCCGCCACGCGCGCGGCATCGGCAGGGCCTTTGCCGCCCAGGATGCGAACGGGCTGCACGCCGGTGTGCACCGGCACGCCATGCGCGCGCAGCCAGCCCACGTAATACAGGCCCTTGGCCAGCACGGCCGGCTGCGCCAGCATGCCGGGCAGCGCGGCCCACTGGTCGGCGAAGCGCGCTGTGTCCAGCACGGCGGCCACATTCACGCCCGCGCTGGCGCCGGCTTTCGCATATTGGTAGGCCACCAGGTACAGCAGCGGGCCGGTGCCCATCAGCACCACGCTGCGCCCGATGGTGCAGCCCTGGAACTTGAGTGCGACCTGCGCGCCGCCCAGCGTGTACACCCCGGGCAGCGTCCAGCCTGGCAGAGGCAGCACGCGGTCGGTGGCGCCGCTGGCCACGATGAGCGGGCCGTGCGCCACCGAGCGCGTGGTCTGCGTGGGGCCGTGCAGCACGTCCAGCACGCCGCCGTGCGCGTTCCACACCAGGCTGTCGGGCTGGTAGTCGATGTGCCCGTGCAGGCCGTCCAGCGTGCCGTGCAGCGCGGTGGCGCGGGCGGCCTCGGTGCCGTACAGCGTGTGTGCGCTGCGCTCGAAATGGGCAGGCGGGCGGCGGTAGATCTGCCCGCCGCCGCGCGCGGCCTCGTCGATCAGCACGGGCCGCAGGCCGTGCGCGGCCAGGGTCTGCGCGGCGCGAATGCCGGCGGGGCCAGCGCCCACGATCACGGGGGGCAAGGGGTCGCGGGCGTTCGTGCTCATGCCGCGTCCTCGCCGGTGGTCAGGGCCATGCCCGCCACCACGAAGGTGGAGCAGGCGCGCAGGCGCTCGCCGGCGGCGGTCTGCACCCAGCAGTCCTGGCAGGCGCCCATCAAACAAAAGCCCGCGCGCGGCTCGTGGCTGAACTCGTTGCGGCGCAGCCGGGCGCGGTGGGTCAGGATGGCGGTCAGCACCGTGTCGCCCTGCAAGGCGGTGGCGGGCTCGCCGTCCAGGGTGAAGGGCACGGGCGCGCGGTGCGTTTCGGCCACGCGGTGCATCAGTGCGGCAGAGGTCGCAGCCATGGCGTTACTTGCGCCCTACCAGCACGCGGTCCAGGCCATAGACCCGGTCCAGCAGCACCATGGCGCAGGCGGTAAGGGCCACCATCAGCGCCGACACCGCGGCCATCAGCGGGTCGATCGATTCGGTGGCGTACATGTACATGCGCACCGGCAGCGTCACCGTGCTGGGCGAGGTCACGAAGATCGACATGGTCACCTCGTCGAAACTGTTGATGAAGGCCAGCAGCCAGCCCCCCGTCACGCCCGGCAGGATCATGGGCAGCGTGATGCGCGTGAACACCGTGGCCTGGCTCGCGCCCAGCGACAGCGCCGCGTGCTCGGCGCTGCGGTCGAAGCCCACCAGCGCCGCCACCACCAGCCGCAGCGTGTAGGGCGTGACGATGAGCGCATGCGCCGCCACCAGCCAGCCGAAGCTGCCCGTGCCGCCCGTCAGCGCGAACAGGCGCAGCAGCGCCACGCCCAGCACCAGGTGCGGAATGATCAGCGGCGACAGGAACAATCCGTTCAGGAACCCGCGCCCCGCGAACTCGTAGCGGATGATGGCGATGCCCGCAGGCACCGCCAGCACGGTCGCCAGCGTGGCCGAGGCCAGCGCCAGCCACAGGCTGTTCCAGAACGACTGCATGAAGTCCGGGTGCTCGAACACCGCCCTGAACCAGCGCAGCGAGAACTCGGTGGTCGGCAGCGTGAGCGTGTTGTGCGGCGTGAACGCCACGATGCACACCACCACCAGCGGGGCGAGCATGAAGGTGATGACCAGGGCGTTGAACGCCAAGGCGATGGGGCCGTTCTTGTTCATGGATCAGGACTCCCGCCGGGCCGCCCGAAGGCAGGCCTGCGCGCCCTTGGGGGGCAGCAAATGCACGAAGTGATGGAGCGTGGGGTTCGTCATGTTCAACCCAGCGCTTTCTTGTAGCGGCCCTCGACCAGGCGGTTGTAGCTCAGCATCACCACCAGATTGGCCACCAGCAGCGTGAGCGCGATCGCCGCGCCCAGCGGCCAGTTCAGTTCGTGCAGGTACTCGTCGTACACCACCGTGGCGACCATCTTGAGCCGCCGCCCGCCCAGCAGGCCGGGAATGGCGAACGAACTGGCCGCCAGCCCGAACACGATCAGGCTGCCCGACAAGATGCCCGGCATCACCTGCGGCAGCACGATGCGCCGCAGCGTGGTGAACGGCGTGGCCTGCAGCGACAGCGCGGCGTTCGCCACGCCCGGATCCAGCTTTTGCAGCGATGTCCACACCGGGATCACCATGAACGGCAGCATCACATGCACCAGCGCCACCACCACGGCGACCTCGGTGTAGAGCATCTTGAGCGGGCCGATGCCGAAGAGTTGCAGCGCACCGTTCACCAGCCCCTCGGGGCCCAGCAGCATGCTCCAGCCGAAGGCCCGCACCACCACCGACACCAGCAGCGGCGCCAGCACCACCAGCAGCAAGATCGAACGCCAGGGGTTGCCCATGCGGCTCAGGATGTAGGCCTCGGGTGCGCCGATGGCCACGCAAATCAGCGTGACCACGCCCGCGATCCAGAACGTGCGCCAGAAGATCGCGTGGTAGTACGAGTCGGTGAACACGTGCGCGTAGTGCTCCAGCGTGAACTCGCCCGCCTTCACGCCCGTGGCCGGGTCGAACGCGTTGAACGACAGCACCGCCGTGAGCGCCAGCGGCACCAGCAGCAGCACGGTGAACATCACCAGCGCCGGGCCCGACAGCCACCAGGGCGCGGCCCTCCTTTGCAGCGACGTGGCGGCCACGCTCATGGCGCCACCTCGGTCGCGGCGGCCTCGGTCTCCAGCTCGGCCAGAGCGGCCTCGTCGGCGGGCAGCAGGCGCATGCAGTGGTCGGGCCAATCCACACCCGTGCGCTCGCCCTCGGCCAGCGCGGCGCGGCCGTCGTTGGGCGCGAGCACCATCAGGTCGCCCACCGGCGTGGCGACGCGGTAGAGCCACTGGCTGCCCAGAAAGAACCGCTCGCACACCTCGCCGTCGAGCCGGCCCTGCACGGCGGGCACCAATTGGGCTTTTTCAGGGCGCACGCTCAGCAGCACGGCGGCGCCGGGACGAAAGCGCGGGCCATCCACCTCCACCGCCAGCGGGCCCACCGACACATGCGTGTGCGTGCCGTTGGCATGCGTCACCTTGCCGGGCAGCAGATTGGCCTTGCCCACGAAGGTGGAGATGAAGCGCGTGCGCGGGTGCTCGTACACGCGGTGGGGGTGGTCGATCTGGGTGGCGCGGCCGGCCTCCATCACCACCACGCGGTCGCTGATCGACATCGCCTCGCTCTGGTCGTGCGTGACCATGATCGTGGTGGTGCCCACCTTGCGCTGGATCTGCCGCAGCTCGAACTGCATCTCCTCGCGCAACTTGGCGTCGAGGTTGGACAAGGGCTCGTCCAGCAGCAGCACCGGCGGCTCGATCACCAAAGCACGCGCCAGGGCCACGCGCTGGCGTTGCCCGCCCGACAGCTCGCGCGGGTAGCGGGTGGCGTGCTGCTCCAGGTGCACCAGCGCCAGGGCGTGGGCCACGCGCTCGGCGCGTTCGGCCTTCGGAATCTTGCGCATCTCCAGGCCGAAGGCCACGTTGGCCGCCACCGTCATGTGCGGAAACAGCGCATAGCTTTGGAACACGATGCCCAGCCCGCGCGTGTTGGCCTTGGCATGGGTGATGTCTCGGCCGTCCAGCTCGATGCGCCCGCTGGTCACCGCCTCGAACCCCGCCACCATCTGCAGCGTGGTCGTCTTGCCGCAGCCCGAGGGGCCCAGCAACGAGACGAACTCCCCCTTTTGCACCGTGAGGTTCATGGCCGACACCGCACAGGTGCTGCCATAGAACTTGGTGATATCCGCGAGCTTGAGAAACGACATGGAAGAAGCCTTTCCGGGAGCTGCATCGCGCGGGCCGCCGGGCCCTGCCGATGCTTGCAAACCTGCTGTAGAGCGGCACCGGCCACTGCCTTCTTGCGCTGGTGCACCCGGGTGGTGCGCCAGCCGCGCAAAGTCGAAGCAGCCACTGATTTCAATTCACTCTATTGCAATAAACAAACCAAGGCACTTCTGGTATTCCATTAATCAGAACTTTTCTTGAATTTATTCCATTCAATGAAATATCATCCCGATCCATTGAACCCAAAATTCCACAGGAGCGATGCATGCAAGCACCAGCCACCGCCACGGGCGGCGTCCCCCGCGTGTTCGCGGTCATCCGGGCCTTGTCGGCCGTGCAGGCCGAGGGCGGCCGGGTCACCCAATTGGCGCGCGCGGTCGGCCTCACGCAGGGCACCACGCACCGTTTGCTGCAATCGCTGGTGGCCGAAGGCATGGCCGAGCAGGACGAGCGCACCAAGCTGTACCGCCTGAGCATGGATTTCTTCGCCCTGGCCGCCAAAGCCGGCAACCCCGGCGACCTGCGCAGCCTGTGCCGGCCCGTGCTGCTGCGCCTGTGCGCCAGCCTGGGCGACAGCATCTTTCTGCTGGTGCGCAGCGGCTTCGACGCCGTGTGCCTGGACCGCAGCGAAGGCCCCTTCCCCATCCGCTCCTTCACCGGCGACATCGGCGGCCGCGTGGCCCTGGGCGTGGGCCAGGGCGCGCTGGCCATCCTGGCCTTTCTGCCCGAGGCCGAGCGGGAAGAAGTGATCCGCTTCAACCTCTCGCGCGTGCGGGAGTACGGCGTGTTCGACGAGGTGTACCTGCGCACCGAAATCGAGCGCGTGCGCCAGCTGGGCTATGCCGGGCGCAACACGGGCTTGCTGGAAGGCATGGCCGGCGTGGCCGTGCCCATCTGCGACCGGGAAGGCCGGGCCGTGGCCGCCCTGAGCGTGGGCACCATCGCCGACCGGCTCAATACCGACCGCATGCCGACCGTGGTCGAGTTGCTCAAGCGCGAGGCGGCGGCCATCGGGCCGAAGATCAACCCGTTCGATGCCACGCTGCGGCGGCCGGCGCAGAGTCTGGCGAGTTCGCCGGCCGAGCAGCAGTTCGTGCCCGGGGCGGACCGTTCAGCCGGCGTGGGCGCATCCGACTGACCGGCTCAGGCCCGTCGAAACGGATCACCAAGCATCGCATTCCACAAAAATTCGCGGTGCAGAGCGCCTGGCCCCCACCTGCCCGCCTCAGGCGGCGAAATGATTGCAGAGGAAATCCACGAAGGCGGTGACCTTGGGGCTCACGAGCCGGCGTGACGCGTGCAGCACCCAGCCTTCGGGCTGAGCCCCCTGCACCACGCCCCACTCGACGATGCGCCCGGCGGCCAGGTCCGGCGCCACGGCGGTCCGGGGCACCAGGGCCGGGCCTGCGCCCGCGAGCACCGCGTTTCGGATGAGCAGCGGGGTCGAGTAGCGCAACAGCGGCTTGGGCAGGTACGTGCGCACGCTGCCGGCCTGGTCGACCACCGTCCAGGGCTTCGCCACGGTGCGGCCCGTGCGCATGACCGCCGGGAGTTCGATGCCGCCACCGGGTGCTGCGGCATTCGCTGGCGGCAGGGGCCAGTCCGGCGGCGCGACCAGCAGCAACTGATCGCGCAAAAAGCAGCGGCCGACCAGCGTGTCGTCCGGCCGCGGATTGAAGCGCACGACGATGTCGTACCCGTCGCCCACCAGATCGACGAGGCGGTCTTCCGCCGTGACCTCCAGCCGCACCTCGGGGTGCGCGCGCAAAAATGCCGCGCCCAGTTGTCCCATCGCCACGTGCGCGAACAGCAGCGGTGTGCTGACGCGCAGCACGCCGCGCGGCCGGCCGATGCCGGACTTCAGCTCATCGACCACCTGCGTGATCTCGCCGAAAGGATCGGCCGTGCGCGAATGCAAGATGGCGCCCTCCGGCGTCAATTGCAATTTGCGGGTGCCCCGCTCGACGAGGCGCACGCCCAGGGCATCCTCCAGCGCCCGCACGCGTCGGGACAGCGTGGCCTTCGGCACGCCGCTGGCGCGGCTGGCGCTGCCGAACCCGCCGTGGGTCGCTACCCGGTTGAAGTCGGCCAATGCCGTGATGTCGATGTTTTGTTCCATTGATGAGACGCCATGTCCATGTTTCCTGGACTATGCACCATTAATGAGCCACTGAACAATCACGGCGTGGGCAAGCACTGGCCGCCAACCGGCCCGCTTCACCGCCCGCTCCCATCACCCCATCAGCAAGGAATGCCCCCATGAAAGCAGTACGGTTTCACCAATACGGTGGCCCAGAGGTTCTGGCCATCGAAGACATCGCGAAGCCCGCGCCTGGCCCCGGCCAGGTGCGCATCGCGGTCAAGGCGGCAGGCGTCAATCCGATCGACTGGAAACTGCGAGCCGGCTACATGCACGCGATGATGCCCATCGCCATGCCCGCCGGCAGCGGGTTCGACGCGGCAGGCATCGTCGATGCCGTGGGCGAAGGCGTGTCCGGCGTGGCCGTGGGCGACGCCGTCTTCGGCAAGGGCATCGACACGATGGCCGAATACGCCGTCCTGCAGGAATGGGCCGCGAAGCCGCAGGGCCTGTCTTTCGAAGAAGCCGCAGGCTACGCGGTCGCGGTCGAAACGGCCACGCGCATCATTGCCGAAGTGGGCGTGAAGCCGGGCGAGACGCTCCTGGTCAGCGGCGCCGCCGGGGGCGTGGGATCGGCCGTGATCCAGCTGGCCAAAGCCGCCGGCATCCGCACGATCGGCACCGCCAGCGCCGCCAAGCACGACTACCTGCGCTCGCTGGGCGCCACCCCGACGACCTACGGGCCCGGGCTGGCCGATCGCGTGGCCGCACTGACGCCGCAAGGCGTGCAAGCCGCACTCGACATTGCCGGCTCTGGCGTCATTCCGGAACTGGTAGCGATCACCGGCGATGCATCGAAAGTGCTGTCGATCTCCGACCTGTCGGCCCCGCAACACGGCGCCAAAACCTCGTTCGAACCCATGGACGCGGCCCTGGCCAACAAGGCGCTGGCGGGTGCGGCATCGCTGTTCAACGCCGGCGCATTCCAATTGCCCGTCGAGCAAACCTTTCCGCTCAACCGCATCGCCGCCGCGCATGAACTCAGCGCGCAAGGCCACGTGACCGGACGGCTCGTCATCACCATGAACTGACGGATCGGAGGCCGGGCCCTCACGGCCTGGCCTCTTTCAACCCCATCGATTTCCCCAGCGGCGCCTGGAAGGCTGCGTGCGGAATCCAATGACCGTCAACCTCCACCTTCAACCGTCAGGCAACAAGGCCACACCATGGACATCAGCAACAACACCGTCCTGATCACCGGCGGTTCGTCCGGCATCGGGCTGGAACTGGCGAAGCAGCTTCTGCACCTCGGCAACACCGTGATCGTCACCGGCCGCAACCCCACCAAGCTGGCGGCCGTGAGCCGCTCGCTAACCGGCATCCACACCCGGGTTTGCGACGTGGGCGACCCCGCGTCCATCCGCGCGATGCACCAGACGCTGCCCCAGGAGTTTCCGGCACTGAACGTTGTCATCCACTGCGCCGGCATCATGCGAAAGATCAATCTCCAGAGCCCCACGGACGATCTGCAAGCCCTGACCCAGGAAGTCGAAACGAATCTGAAAGGCACCCTCTGGGTCAACCAGATGTTCCTGCCCCACCTGAAAAGCAGCCACGCGCGGCGATCGTCAATGTGTCTTCGGGGTTGGCCTTCGTGCCCATGGCCATCGCGCCCATCTACTGCGCGACCAAGGCGGGCCTGCATGCCTATACACGGTCGCTGCGACTGCAGCTCAAACGCACCCGCGTGCAGGTCTTCGAACTGGCGCCACCAGGCACGGACACGTCGCTGTTCTCGGGCGATTTCACGAAGGAAGATGTGGGCGGCGTCACCCCGATGCCGGTCGAAACCCTGGTGAAACATGCCTTGGCCGGGCTGCGGAAAGACAAGCTCGAGATTCGGCCGGGGTTGAGCAACGTCTTGAAGATCGCATCGCGCATCGCACCGAATTTCATGTTCGCGCAGTTGGGCAAGTCGGTGGATTTGATGCGGGACCATTGAGCCGGGCGAGCGATCTTTGCCGCCAATGTGTTCAACGGCGCGGCCAGGGCCTTTCCCGTCCACCCGTCAGACAGCGTTCGACTTCGGTGATGGACCGCCGCCCCTCTCACGCCAATCTGGCTGCGGCCCAGGCCGGGTATAGCCCCACACCCGAATGACTCCCGCTTCCACGGAATAGGGAATGCCGTGGCGCTTGAGGACCTCTTGCAGCCACTGTGCCGAGGCCGCTTGAAGCTCGATCCACTCCCACTCAGCGACCGGATGAAGGTGGTAATAGAACTCGCCGTCCCATGCAGTACAGAACCCCGGTGGTGCGAAAACGCTGCGGCCCCGGAACTGGGGATGCTGCTCGACCGGTGCCGCGAGCATCTCCGCACGCAGCTCCGCCCATTTGGTGTGATTGAGCGCCGGATACAGCTCCCCGCGCTGGACCATGGCTGACAAGCGCTTCATGTCTTCATCGGTTGGGCGAGGCATTGCCTTGCTATCCCATTTGCACAGACGGGTCACATGGCCCTCCAAAATTTCCATCGTTCAGTCCAGTCGCAGGCAACGATGCACGCCACGATAACGACGCCTGCAGCAGGTCCGGGTTTCTATCGCTGCGCGCCAACTCAAAGGCTGCCTCACACGCTCACCGAGCCCCTGAACCCTCGGGCAGCGTAGTAAGACTCGGCCCCGTTGTGGTACACGAAGACCCTGCCATAACGCCTGTCGCAAAACAGCGCACCGCCGAGTTGTCTGATTTCCGGCGGCGTGGCAACCCAGCTGGACGTCTTGCGGTCGAACTCCCCGAACTGCTGAAGCGTCCGGTATTGGTCCTCCGTCAACAGCGAAATCCCCATGGCAGCGGCCACGTCCTCCGCGTTGCTCTCTGGCTTGTTCTGCTTGCGGGCATTCCATGCCGCTGCGTCATAGCAGAGGCTCCTGCGACCCTGGGGGCTTTCAGCGGCGCAGTCGCAGAAAACGCAGGCGCCAGTGGCATCCGCTGTTCCGATGACATCGGGTTCGCCTCCTGTGGCCTCCATGGCGTGGAGCGCCTTCAGCTTTTCGGGGTTGCTTTGCAAACGCGCATGGACGTGGGCCCAATCGACACCGGGGTGCCTGTGAGTGTTCTGCTGGAACCGCTGCTGCAATGCTTCGAGGATGAGGTCGCCCTGGTCTGTTTTCACGTCGCTCCACTCCTGTTTGAACATCATTTTTGCCAGCCGATGCGTGCATGAGGTCTGAACGTCTGCTGACCTCGTGTTGATTCTGCTTGACCTTGCAACGGCTCAATGCACCCGAAGCACCTCAAACTGCTGCCGGCTCGGAGCGAGCTGTATCGACACTTCATCCCCCTCGCATTTACCCAGCATGGCCTTGCCCAAAGGGGCTTCGCAGCTGATGACCTGAACGAGCTGACCGCCGCTGACCAACTTCATGCTGCCCCCATCCGGGCCGAGAAAGATCTGCTGCTCCTTGTCGTCGGAATCGACCAGGCAGACCAGCGCGCCGAGCTGTATGCCTTTGCTGGCGTCGTAGGGGCGCGGGCGGAATTGGCGCCAATGGGCCAGCGCCTGGCGGATGGCTTCGGCGCGCCGAGCCTGGCCGGTCGCCAGATAGGCGGCTTCAAGCCCCAAGGTGTCGTATTTGTTCTCGGCGATGTTTTCTTCGTGGGTCGCCGTTTCATGGGCCGCCCGCATTGCCTGCTCGGTTTGCAGCAGGTCTTGTGCGAGCCGTTCCAAAACCTGCTGCTGCAGCAAAAATTTATCCATGATCAAAGTGAGGCATGTCGAACGAGCGGTGGGCAGGTCTTGATTGTGAAGGGCTCCAACAGCCGTCGAACGCTTTCGTTGGCCGCGGGGTAATTTCAGCGGTGGCAGCGATGCCGCAGCTCAAGCGGCTAAGCCATTGGCAGAATTGACCAACCACCGGCCGACACTTGGCATTGGCCCCATTCAGGGGACTCCATCAACAAAAGACGCTCGTTTAGAGTGACGGATATGCACCCTGACCCCCTTGCCTGGTGGCATTCTGAGTTCGGCGAGATTGCGCCTCGTGGGCATCTTCTGCGTCGCGCTCTCAGCGCGCAATGGGTGCGGTTTCATTCACTTCCTGAATCGAAGCGGTACGCAGCGTCGCTGGAGGAATACGCCGAAGTTGAACATCGACATTGTGTCGTCGCATCAGCGCTCTTCAGCGCCAACGAGCCCTTGTATGTCTTTCGTGCGCTTGGCGAGGAAGCCAGGCTGCGTGGAAAGGCCAAGCATCAGCTTGCCGGGCGCCAATTCAGAGAGTCCGTTGCTGTGATGCAGCCCGAAAGTCTTGGGCAGGACGAAGAGGATCGAATGTATGTCCGGGCTTTGGTTTCCCACTGGAAACCCGATTTTTTCGAAGCTGCGATTCGCCTACTCGCAGACTGGAAAGTGGTGGGCATCTCGTTTGTTTCTCCGGCGACAAAAAACATTTTCTGTCCCTACGACGGTGGGATGGACGTCTTCACGCACTCCATCGCACCCGAAGAGCTTCGCGCCCGCTTTACGGACTGGCTATAGCCCCGTCCGGACGGTCTATGAACGACGGCTTGGGGCCAAAGCGAACATCCGTCTCAACCGAAATTGGCCATACGTGACAGACCTTGAAACCGCTAATCATTCAGGCCAATCTAACTTCTTACATTAACTCCCCCACTCTCCCCCACCACCCAATCCCTGAACGCCTTCACCAACGGTGCCTCCGCCCGCGCCTCCGGATACACCAAGTAATACGCATCGCCACTGGTCAGCACGGTATCCGACAACTCCACCAGGCTCCCCGTCGCCAGCTCCGGCTCGATCAAGAACCGCGGCAGCAGCGCCGCCCCCAGCCCCGACACCGCCGCCTGCGCAATCATGGCGAACTGCTCGTGCCGTGGCCCGCGCAGCGCCAGGCTGGTGGGGGCGCCCACCAATTCGAACCATTCCGACCACTGCGTGGGCCGCGTGCTTTGCTGCAGCAGCACCACGCGCGCCAGGTCTTGCGGGGTGTGGATGCCGTGCTGGCTTTGGTAGCCGGGGCTGCACACCGGCACTACTTCTTCGTGCATGAGGTATTCGCACACCGCGCCGGCCCAGTGGGGCGTGCCGAAGTGGATGGCGGCGTCGAACGGGGTGCCCGCAAAGTCGAACGGCTCGGAGCGCGCCGCAAAATTGACCGTCACCTCCGGATGCAGCGCCATGAAGCCGCCCAGGCGCGGGATGAGCCAGCGAGTGCCCAGGGTGGGCAGCACGGCCAGGTTGAGCAGGCCGTCGGTGCTGCTGAAGGCCATGGCCTTTTGCGTGATGGCCGACAGCTGCTGCAGCACGCCCTGCAAGTCGGCGGCGTAGACGCGGCCGGCGTCGGTGAGCACCACGCGCTGGCGCACGCGGTGGAACAGGGCGGTGCCCAGCTGCGCCTCCAGCTGGCGGATCTGGCGCGAGACGGCGCTCTGGGTCAGGTGCAGTTCTTCGGCCGCGCGCGACACGCTGTGGTGGCGGGCGGCGGCTTCGAAGGCCAGCAGGTCGGCCATGGAGGGGAGAAAGGCGCGGCGCAGTAAGGTCATGCTTCAAGGGAATGACTCTGCGCGGGGCATTGCCGGCCAGCGCAGATTTGACTAGGGCAAGGGTTTTTACCAACCCTGGACTTGATTCCATTTTTACATCAAGTCGTTCCGTTATTTTGCTATGCAGGCGGGCGCGATTGGGGGATATTGGCGCACGCTTTCCTGCTTCTTTTCTTTGTCGCGTTTTACCGTTCTTGTTTTTTGACTGCGAGCACTACCGCCATGTCTGCCAACGCCGCCAACCCATCCGTCCCCGCCACGCACGCCCCTGCCGTCTCGGCGGAGGTCGATCAACTGCTGCAACGCCTGGGCGTGCCGCGCACGGCCTACACAGGCGGCAGCCTGCCGGTGCGCTCGCCCATCACGGGCGAGGCGATCGGCGCGGTGGCGCAGCACAGCGCGGCCGAGGCCACGGCGGCCATCGGGCGGGCGCATGCGGCCTTCCAAAGCTGGCGCAATGTGCCGGCTCCGCGCCGGGGCGAACTGGTGCGCCTGCTGGGCGAAGAGCTGCGCGCGGCCAAGGCCGACCTGGGCCTGCTGGTAACCATCGAGGCGGGCAAGGTGCCGTCCGAGGGGCTGGGCGAAGTGCAGGAGATGATCGACATCTGCGACTTCGCCGTGGGCCTGTCGCGCCAGCTCTACGGCCTGACGATCGCCACCGAGCGCCCCGGCCACCGCATGATGGAAACGTGGCACCCGCTGGGCGTGTGCGGCGTGATCTCGGCGTTCAATTTTCCCGTGGCGGTGTGGTCGTGGAATGCGGCGCTGGCGCTGGTGTGCGGCGATCCGGTGGTGTGGAAGCCGTCGGAAAAAACCCCGCTCACCGCGCTGGCCACGCACGCGATCGCGCAGCGCGCCATCGCCCGCTTCGGCGCCGATGCGCCCGCGGGCCTGCTGGAGCTGATCATCGGCCAACGCGACCTGGGCGAGGTGCTGGTGGATGACGCTCGCGTGCCGGTGCTGTCGGCCACGGGCTCCACCGCCATGGGCCGGGCCGTGGGCCTGCGCCTGGCCGCCCGCTTTGCGCGCGGCATCCTGGAGCTGGGCGGCAACAACGCGGCCGTCGTGGCGCCCACGGCCGACCTGGGGCTGGCGCTGCGCGGCATCGCCTTCGCGGCCATGGGCACGGCGGGCCAGCGCTGCACCACGCTGCGCCGGCTGTTCGTGCACGAGAGCATCTACGACCAGCTGGTGCCCCAGCTCGCCAAGGTGTATGCCAGCGTGCAGGTGGGAGACCCGCGCACACCCGGCACGCTGGTGGGTCCGCTGATCGACCGGCCGGCCTTCGAGGGCATGCAGAAGGCGCTGGCGCAAAGCCGCGCGCTGGGCGCCACGGTGCACGGTGGCGACCGGGTGGAGGGCATTGCGGGCAGCGAGGCGTATTACGTGCGCCCGGCGCTGGTGGAGCTGCCAAAGCACGAAGGCCCGGCGCTGCATGAAACCTTCGCGCCCATCCTGTACGTGGTGCGCTACGGCACGCTGGAGGAGGCCATCGCCATGAACAACGCGGTGGGCGCGGGCCTGTCGTCGTCGATCTTCACGCTGAACGTGCGCGAGGCTGAGCAGTTCATGTCGGCCGCGGGGTCGGACTGCGGCATTGCCAACGTGAACATCGGCCCGAGCGGCGCCGAGATCGGCGGGGCCTTCGGCGGCGAGAAGGAGACCGGCGGCGGCCGCGAGGCGGGGTCGGACAGCTGGAAGGCCTACATGCGCCGCGCGACCAACACCATCAACTACTCCACCGCTCTGCCACTGGCGCAGGGCGTGACCTTCGACATCGCCGATTGAGCGATCGGCCGCGGCGCACTAGATCCCCGCCGCCGCGCCCCCCCGGCCTGGCCCCAACGGGCCAGGCCCATTCACACAGGAGACAAGCACCCATGGCATTCCCCCTCAAGGCCCTGGCTGGCGCGGCCACGGCCGCTGCGGCCTTTTTCTGGTGCGGCGCAGCCGCCGCGCAGGCGTCCGCACCGCCCGCCAACCCATCGGCGCAGCAGCCCACGCTGGAGAAGATCAAGGCCGCCGGCAAGGTGGTGCTGGGGGTGCGCGAGGCCTCGCCGCCCATGGCCTACGCCCTGGGCGCGAACGAGAAGTTCGTGGGTTACCACGTGGAGCTGTGCGAGCGCGTGATGAAGGAGATCGCGCCGCAGGCCCGCCTCGAATACATGGCGGTGACGGCGCAGAACACGCTGGCGCTGGTGCAGAACGGCACCATCGACATCGGCTGCGGGCCCACCACCAACAACACGGCGCGCCAGCAGCAGGTGGCCTTTGCCGTGACCACCTACGTGAGCGAGGTGCGCATGGCGGTGCGCGCGGATTCGGATTTGAACTCGGTCAGCCAACTGGGCGGGCGCACCGTGGCCGCTTCGGCCGGTACCACCGCCGTGCAGATGCTGCGCAAGCAGGAGCGCGCGCTGGGCGCCCCCATCAAGACGCTGCTGGGCAAGGACCACCAGGAGAGCTTTTTGCTGATGGAGTCGGGCCGCGCCGATGCCTTCGTGCTGGACGACAACCTGCTGGCGGGCGCCATTGCCACCTCCAAGGACCCGGCGGCCTACCGCATTGCGGGTGAGCCGATGGGATCGGAGCCGATCGCGCTGCTGTTCCGCAAGGACGACCCCGCGTTCAAGGCCGGGGTGGACGGCGTGCTGGTGCGGCTGATGCAGACCGGCGAGCTGGAAAAGATCTACGCCAAGTGGTTCACCAGCCCCATCCCGCCGCGCAACCTGAGCCTGAACCTGCCCATGAGCGGCACGCTGCGGCAACTGATCGCGGCGCCCAACGACAAGCCGCTGGAGGCCTACCTCAAATGACCGCCACCCTGCCCACCGCCCTTGCCAATGGCACAGCCCCGCCTGGCGCGTTCACGCCCGCGCGGCGCATCGCGGCGCTGGGCGTGTCGCCCATCCTGCGCATCACGGACCACGCCAACGCGCTCAAGCGCTCGGGCCGGCCGGTGATCGTGCTGGGCGCGGGCGAGCCCGACTTCGACACGCCCGACCACATCCTGGAGGCGGCGCGCCGGGCGCTGGCGCGCGGAGAGACCCGCTACACGGTGCTGGACGGCAGCCCGGCGATGAAGGAGGCGGTGCGCGAGAAGTTCCGGCGCGACAACGGCCTGGACTTCGCCCTGGACGAGATCACTGTGGGCACGGGGGCCAAGCAGGTGCTCTACAACGCGTTCATGGCCACGCTGGACCCGGGCGACGAGGTGATCCTGCCCGCGCCCTACTGGTCGTCGTATGCGGACGTGGTGACGATCGCGGGCGGCGTGCCGGTCACCGTGCCGTGCACCGAGGCGGACGGCTTCCGGCTGGTGCCGGCCGCGCTGGAGGCTGCCATCACGCCGCGCACGCGCTGGCTGCTGCTCAACTCGCCCTCCAACCCCACCGGGGCCGCCTACACCGCCGCGCAACTGCGCCCGCTGCTGGACGTGCTGCTGCGCCACCCGCAGGTGTGGCTGCTGTCGGACGACATCTACGAGCACATCCTGTATAACGGCGCGGCCTTCGCCACGCCGGCCGCGCTGGAGCCGCGCCTGAAAAACCGCTGCCTCACGGTGAACGGCGTGTCCAAGGCCTACGCGATGACGGGCTGGCGCATCGGCTTTGCCGGCGGCCCGCGCGAGTTGATCGCCGCCATGGCGGTGGTGCAGAGCCAATGCACCTCGTGCCCCTCCTCCATCAGCCAGGCGGCGGCCATCGAGGCGCTGACCGGGCCGCAGGCCATCGTGGCCGAGCGCTGCGCGGACTTCCAGGCCCGACGCGATTTCGTGGTGCAGGCGCTGAATCAGGCGCCCGGCCTGCGCTGCCGCACGCCCGAGGGCGCGTTCTACACCTATGCCAGTTGCGCCGGCACGCTGGGCCGCACCACGCCGGGCGGAGCGCTGCTCAAGACCGACGTGGATTTTTGCCAGTACCTGCTGGCCGAGTACGAGGTGGCCGTGGTACCGGGCACGTATTTCGGTCTGGCGCCGTACTTTCGCATCTCGTACGCTACCTCGATGGCACAGCTGCAGACGGCCTGCCAGCGCATCCAGGACGCCTGCGCGGCGCTGCGGTGAGCCGGCCCGCCATGTTTCCATTCCTTCAACGCCCTTGATCGACGCCTTCATGACTTCCACCGTTTCTCCCCGCACCGGCGGCCAGGTCCTCGTGGACCAGCTCATCCTGCACGGCGTGCAACAGCTTTTCTGCGTGCCCGGCGAAAGCTACCTGGCCGTGCTGGATGCCCTGTACGACGCGCAGATCGCCGTCACCGTGTGCCGCCAGGAGGGCGGCGCGGCCATGATGGCCGAGGCGCAGGGCAAGCTCACCGGGCAGCCCGGCATCTGCTTCGTGACGCGCGGCCCGGGGGTGACCAATGCCTCGGCCGGCATCCACATCGCGCACCAGGATTCGACGCCGCTCATCGTGTTCGTGGGCCAGGTGGCGCGCGGCGCGCTGGGCCGCGAGGCGTTCCAGGAGCTGGACTACGGCGCCGTGTTCGGCACCATGGCCAAGTGGGTGGTGCAGATCGACGACGCGCGCCGCGTGCCCGAGCTGGTGTCGCGCGCCTTCCACGTCGCCACGTCGGGCCGCCCGGGCCCGGTGGTGGTGGCGCTGCCCGAGGACATGCTGACCGATGCGGTGCAGGTGGCCGACGCCCTGCCCTACACGGTGCCGGAAACCCACCCCGGCGCCACCGCGCTGCAGGAACTGGCCGAGCGCCTGGCCGCCGCCGAGCGCCCCGTCGCCATCCTGGGCGGCAGCCGCTGGTCAGAGCAGGCGGTGCGCGACTTCGTGGCGTTCGCCACGGCCTGGTCGCTGCCCGTGTACTGCTCGTTCCGCCGGCAGATGCTGTTCCCGGCCAGCCATGAAAGCTACGGCGGCGACCTGGGCCTGGGGGTGAACCCCAAGCTGCTGGCGCGCATTCGCGCGAGCGACCTGGTGCTGGTGGTGGGCGGGCGCCTGTCGGAGATTCCGTCGCAGGGCTACGAGCTGTTCGACATTCCCGTGCCGGCGCAGCCCCTGGTGCACGTGCATGCCGATGCCAACGAACTGGGCCGCCTGTACCGGGCGACGCAGTCCATCCACGCCACGCCGCAGGCCTTTGCCAACGCACTCGCTGCGCTGCAGCCGCCCGCCGCGGTGCGCTGGGCGGCGCACACGCAGGCCGCCCGCGCCGAGTACCTGGCCTGGAGCGATCCGGACCCGATCCGCATCCCGGGCCCGCTGCAGATGGGCGAGGTCATGCGCCACCTGCGCGACGTGCTGCCGGCCGATGCGATCTTCTGCAACGGCGCGGGCAACTTCGCCACCTGGGTGCACCGCTTCTGGCCGTTCACCGCCTATGCCAGCCAGCTGGCGCCCACCAGCGGATCGATGGGCTACGGCCTGCCGGCCGGCGTGGGGGCCAAGCGGCTGTGGCCGCAGCGCGAGGTCGTGGTGTTCGCGGGCGACGGCGACTTTCTGATGCACGGCCAGGAGTTCGCCACCGCCGTGCAGTACGGCCTGCCCATCATCGTGGTGCTGCTGGACAACGCCATGTACGGCACGATCCGCATGCACCAGGAGCGCGAATACCCCGGCCGCGTGAGCGCTACCCAGTTGAAGAACCCCGATTTCAAGGCCTATGCCGCGGCCTTCGGCGGGCATGGCGAGCGGGTGGAGACGACGGCGGAGTTCGCCCCGGCGCTGGCACGCGCGCGGGCCAGCGGCCTGCCCTGCGTGCTGCACTGCCTGCTGGACCCGGAGGCCATCACGCCCACGGGCACGCTGCAGGGCATCCGCAGTGCGGCGCAGGCCCGCAAGCCGGGCTAGGCGCTCAGCGCGGGCGGCCGTCCCGGGGATGCCCGGGCCGCGCGAGTGTCAGCCGTGGACGGGCACCGCCATGTACTGCTCGCGCCAGGCTTCGAACGGCAGGGTGTCGGCCGATTCGATAGCCTTTTGCTCGGCCACCGATTGCGCCGCGGCGGCCTCGAACCGGACCTGCTGCGCCTCGGTCCAGGGCATGGCCAGCAGCGTGTCGCGCGCCCATTGCGATCGCTCCAGCGCGAAGGCGCTGAAGCTCTTGCCGTGCGCCTCCGCCATGCGCTCGAGCACGCGCGCCGACGGCGTGGCCTGTGGCTGCTGCATGAGGCGCCGGGCATCGGCCAACGCGCTGCCGTAGTCGCCGGTGCCGTGCGCGGCGTCCAGCGCCGCGGCCAGTGGCTCGCATTCGGCCAGCACCTGCGTGCCCCATTCGGCCAGGGGGATCTCGCGCCCGGCACGCTGCAACAACAGGCCCGGCTCGCGGCCGCGCTCGGCGGTCAGGTGCTGGTTGCGCTGCAGCTCGGCGATCTCCTGCGGCGTGTCGGGCGGACTGTCGGACAGCAGGCAGTGCAGCAGGAACACGTCCAGCAGGCGCATGGTCTGCGTCTCGATGCCCAATGGCGCGAACGGGTCCAGGTCCATCAGCCGCACCTCGACGTATTCCACGCCCCGGTCGCGCAGCGCGTTCAGGGGCCGCTCGCCCGAGCGCACGGTGCGCTTGGGGCGGATGGTGCCGTAGAACTCGTTCTCGATCTGCAGCAGGCTGGTGCCCAGCTGGTTGTATTCGCCCCCGGGGTTGCGCACGCCCAGCGCCTCGTAGGCGGGGTATGGCCGGCTCAGGGCTTCGCGCAGTGAGGCGGCGTAGCCGTCCAGGCCGTTGTAGCTCACCGCCAGCGTGGCCTGCGCATCGCTCTGGTAGCCCAGGCGGCCCATGCGCAGCGAGGTGGCGTGCGGCAGGTAGAGCGCCTCGCCGCCCAGGCGCTGCAAGCCGTGCTCGCGCCCCTGCACGAAGCACGGGCACAGCGCGGGCGAGGCACCGAACAGGTACAGCAGCACGAAGGCATGGCGGCGGAAGTTGCGGATCAGCGCGAAGTATTCGTCGCTGGTCACATCGGGCAGCGACCAGTTGTAGTGGATGCCCGAGATGGTCTGCATGCGCCGGCCGTAGCGGTGGCCCAGCCCCATGCGGTACACGCTCTTGGCGCGCCCCACGTTGGACGAGCCGTAGCGCGCCAGGGGAATGGTCTCGTCGGTGGGCAGGCCGCAGGGCATGCTGGACAGCCACAGCATCTCGCCGCCCGAAGCCTGCAGGCTGCGGTAGACAAACTGGTGGATCTCGGTGAGTTCGTCCAGGCACTCCTGCACACCCAGGCGCGCGCCCGTGATCAGCTCGATCTGCGACTCGCTGTAGTCGGTGGTGATGTGGGGATGGGTCAGCGCCGAGCCGAGCGCCGCCGGGTGCGGCGTGAGCGCTAAGCCTCCCGTGGGCAGCACCCGCAGTCCCTCTTTTTCGATGCCACGGCGCATGCCAGCCAGTCGGCTGGCGGGCTGCGCGTGGATTTTCCGCTGCAGATGGCTCATCATCATTTGGTCGTTTCTTTATAACCTGATCGTCGGTTCGGCCCGGAACTTAGCACGGCCGGCACACTCTCGCTGGCGCACCAGATCAAGACCTTGGCTTCGCGCGGCTGCACCGCCCTTCGCAGGCCGGCCCGCGGCCCCGGGTGCCGCATTGCACCATCGCGCGTGTCGTGGCCAGCCAACGCAGGGCGTGCAATGCGCCCGGTCCAGCCACTGTTCCCAGGCAAGCCCTCGCCCGCGGAACGCACACGACGCCCATGAACGACTGGACACCATGCCCAAATTCTCAGTGCGTCCCACCACCTCGTCCGCAGGCGTGCCCGGCAACTCGACATCGAGTGCCCACGCCGGTGCGCCGGCCAGCCAAAAGCAGGCCCACCACAAGCTGCACCAGCTCGACCCGCGGGCCGCGCAGAACGAACTGCTGTCGCCCCTGTACGACGCGGGCCGGGCAGCGCGCAAATACCTCGCGCAGCCGCTGCCCGTCGCCGATGCCGCGGCCATGCCCCCGCGCAAGCCCCGATCAGTGCTGGGCCAGTTGGCGAACAAGGTGGGCAGTTGCTTCGGCATGGCGCGGGGCAACCCGAAGCCCGTCGAGGAAATGCTCCGCTACCAGAACACCCCGCAGGACCCCTCGCGCATCCCGCCGCGCAGCCGCGGCCAGTGGGAAAGCGTGGCGCCGGTGCTGGCCGGCCAGATGAAGGCCGGCGAAACCGTGCGGCTGGCACAGATCGCCGTGGACAAAGCCATCGCGATGGAGCGGCTGGTGCAGCACCACGAAGCGCACCAGGCCACCGAGGCCGGCTTGCGCGGCCAGCGGGCCGCGCACATGGCCGACCAGGCGCACCAGCTCACCAGCGAAAAGAAATCCCTGGCCATCTGGCAGGCCGCGCTGCATGCGCAGCAAGCCGCCGCGCAAAAGGAACTGCAGGCCACGCAGCAGCGACTGGACCAGGCGCTCGAGCGCTTGCGCGCAGACAGCGAAGAGGCGGGCGGCAGCCGCCGGGGCGAGCTGGACGGGCTGGCCGAGCACATCGAGGCACTGCAGGCACTGAAAAGCCGACAAGCCGACAAGCACGCCGAACTGGTGCTGCGCAGCCAGGACAAGGAGGCCGCGCTGGAACACACCCAGCGACTGGCCCAGACCGCCGCGCGAGAAATGTTCGAGTTCGAAGCCGGCGCCGCCGACCTGAAGTCGCTGCAGCCGGCCCTGGCCCAGCGCCGCAAGGAGGCCGAAGTGCAGCTGGAGCATGCCCAGCGCCGCCACCGGATTGCGACCGAAGCCCTGCAAAAGACCTATGGCGAGGTCATCGACCTGCAGCTGCGGCGCCTGCCCGGCTTCGAGGTGTACCGAAGCTCGCCCGAGATCGAGGCCCTGCGCGAGGCGCTCCGCGACTGGGTGAAGACCATCGACCCCACCCGCCACGGCGCCGAAGCCATCGAGCCCGCGGGCGCACTGACGATAGCGATCAAGGCCCTGGCCGATACCAGCGAGGGCAATGCCGAGGTGGCGCTGAAGACGCTGCAGGCCCTGCGCAACCACACCTGGGGCACACTGCTGCCAGCCCCGGCCGCAGGCCCGCACGCAGCGCCCGCGCTGGACGATGTCACCCAGCGCACGGTGGACCTGCTGGCCCGCATGCCGCGCGGCACCCAGGCGCTGGGCCACCTGCTGGCACCGGCGGCCGAAGGCATGCCCGACCACACCCGCCGCCACACGGCGCGCCTGGCCCTGCAGACCGAGGCCGCGATGCGGACCGCGCCCACACCGCAGCTGCGCGAATGGCTGGCCGCCGCCTCCCATGCCGCCCGCACGGCCCTGCACGCCGCCGACCCGGCCCAAGCCCTGGCCGCCTGCACGGACGACGAGCGCGCGGCCTACCACGCCATCCGCAACGGCTACCGCAGCAACGCCGAGGGCTCCCCCTACGACCGCGCCAACCAGCACCTGCAGAAAATCGCGGACTGGCTGCACGACATCGACCACACCGAGGCCGATGCGGCCAGCCCCGCTACGCCAAAGAGCCGGCGGGGCCAGAAGATCAACCCGCTGCGCTCGCTGCCGCAGGCCCTGCAGGTGGGATCGGCCACCGCCTTGCCCACCCCGAACCGCCGGGCGGAAGACGAACTGGAGAAAGCGGTGGACCACCTCACCCAGTACCTCAGGGCCGCGCGCGCGCAACGGCCGGCGACCGAGGTGCCCTCCGAATCCGAACTGGCCTGGCAGGCCATCGCCGAAAAGATACGCTGGGCGCCCGAGGGCACCGAGCGCGCCTCCATGGTGCTGGACACCGCCCTGCTTGACGGCATCCGCGCGCAATGCGATGCCGCACGGCGCGATGCGGCGCGAAAAACCGCCCGCCGTGGCGGCGAGATCACCACCTCCACCGAATCCCCCGCGATGCGCTCCGCATGGGAGCAACTGCGCGCCGAGCCGCACACCGGCGCGCAAGCCCTCGCCCTGCTGCAGCACGCATTGCTGAGCGAGCCGCTGCAAGAGGCGAAAAACGGATCCACCCCGCCACCGGTCAGCGCCGATGGGGAACACGTGCAGGCCCAGGTCAATGCCTTTCACGTGGCGCTGTACAAAGCCCTCAACCTGCTGCACGACGGGGACCCGGCCAACGCCACCAACAGCCGGGCGCTGTTCAACCTGCTGCGCGATGTGGCCCAGCACCTCGAATGGCGCGACCGGATGAAGCTGCTGGGCCAGAAGACCTACGGCGTCAACCTCGGTCCGCTGTCGGCGGCCGCGGCGATCACGAGCGCCGTGGGCCTGGGCGTCAAGCTCATCGGCGGGGTGCAGCACAACGAGGACCGCATCCTGGAGCTGTACCGCGGCCGCACCGGCATGTACCTGCAGATCACGTCCCAGTCCACCAACCAGGTACAGGCCGGTGCCGGGGTGAACACCGGCTACTCGGTCGCGATGGACACCGATCAGGCCAGCTTCGGCGTGACCGGCGGGGCCGACTGGCGCTGGCGCGGCGAGCGGGGCGTGGAGAACGGCGTGCAGATGCGCATGCCCCGGCTGACCAAGAACCGCGAGCCCCAGCTGGACGCGCAGTTCATCGACGCGCTGGAGCATCTGTTCGACATGGCCGCCCCCACCGGGGATGGCCAGCCGGCCCGCCGGGACTGGATGCGGGAGCTGCTGGCCCACCATCCCGAGCTGAGCATGGGGATCATCGACGACGCGCAGCGCAGCAGCATGGGCACCGAGACCAACGTGTCGCTCAGCGCGGGCGTGCGGGTGGGCGAGGTGGCGGGCAAGGGGCGGCGGGCCGGCGTGTCAGCCGGCGTGGGCGTTAAATCCCGGCAGGATAACGGCCAGACCCGCACCACGGTGGCCGGCTACATGACCACCATCTACCGCGATGCCACGGCCCAGATGAAGGTGGAGGTGTCGGGGCGCGCCACGCTGGGAGTGCAGTTCGCGGAATCCGTGCAAGACGATCCGAAGAACGGCCCGCGCCAGAAGGCCAGCGGCAGCCTGGGGCTGCTGGATGCCAGCTACGGCCGGGAGCTGGTCTCCAAGGCCGTGACCCACTTTTGCACGCTGTTCGTGTTCGACGACGAGATCGACCCGATGCGCAGCGACCGCGCCACCGATGTCTCGGAGTTCGACGTGTTCCAGCAGCTCGTGCGCGACGAGTGGGACAGCTGGTCGGCCTACGGGGTGGGCAAGCTGGGCGCTGCGGTGGACGACGACTTGAAGCATGTCGCGTCCGAACTGCAGCTCGAACACTTCATGGAGCAGACCCAGGCGTTCGCCCAAGGCAACGGCCTGGCGGCCATGTTCGCCGACAAGGCGATGAAGGCGCCCGCCGCCCCCGCGCTGGACATGTTCCGCGCACTCGCCCGCATGGATGGCGAAGCCGCCAAGGCGAAGTTCGAGACGGCCTGCACGGAATACGAAAGTGCGGCCACGGCATTCGAGGCGGCCGGCATGGACCTGCGCTCCACCCGCGCGCACCTCCAGCAGGCCCGCACGGCGCTGGAGGCGGACCAGACGGCCGCCGCAGCGGAGCACCTGGAACAGGCCGCAGCGCGCATGCAGCGCAAGGCGATGGGCAAGACCGGCCGGTCGCCGGTGATGGCGCGTCGGCGGGACGAAGGGGTGGCGCACATGAAGCAGGCCGCGTTGTGCCGGGAGCAGGGAGCAACGCGCCTGCGGGAAGCCCAGGGGCATGCGCAGGGTTTCGACGACTTGGTGGTGAAGGACGAACTGTGGGAGCCCACGCTGCTGCTGCTGCGCGAAAAGGCCAAGATCCTGCGCGAGCGCGGCCTGGACTTCTTCCTGAAGCGCCAGAACAACCGGGGCGCCGAAGCCATGCGCACGGTAGCGCAGTGGATCTTGTACGAGCCCGTGCTGCGCGCGGACCCCGGCCACGAGGTGGAGCCGGCCGGGCAATGGAAGGCCACGGCAGCCGCGCCTGCGCAAGCGCGCCTGGCCACCGTGCCCGAAGGCGATGAGGAAGGCGAGATCCAGGTCCACCGGGACTGAGCGCGCTCCCGGGGGCCGCGCCCTCGGCCGCCCTCAGGCGCTGCGTTCGGTCACGGGCGGCGCGTCCGGCGCCTTCGTGTTCATGCTTTGCAGCACCTGGTCCGCGTCGTTGCGCAGCTCCTCGGCCAGCCCCACCGCCAGGCCCAGGCGGCGCAACAGCCACGGGCCGAGCTGGGCATCGAACGGGTCGGGCAGCGGCTCGGGGCCGGGCGAGATGCGCGGGGGCATGGCGGCATCCGCCGCAGCACGGGGCGCGGACAGGGCGTTGCCGATGGCCTCGGCCGTGGTGGCCAGCGGCGCCTGCAACCGCTCGGGCTCCAGGTGGCCGCGGCGCAGCAGCAGCATGGTCTTCACGGCCGTGAGCTGGGCGAGCAACTGGTAGCAATGCACCTGCAGCCGTTCCAGGGGTTCGAGCGGCGGGCGCACGGCACGCGGCTCCGACAGCGACCGCTGCGTGGCCTGCACCAGGGCCGAGAGACTGTCGTAGGCCTCGCGCCGCGCCAATCGCCAGGCCAGCTCGGGCGCGTTGTCCACCGCCTGCAGTTGCCCCAGGGCCAGCGCCTCGCGCGCATGCAGCGCCTGCGCAGCCAGGGTGCGCGACACGAGCGCGGGGATCTGCGTGCGCTCCCACGAGGGCAGCACATAAGAAAACGCCCAGGCCACGCCGGTGCCGATCAGGGTATCGGCCAGCCGCTCGAACAGCGCGAAGGCCGTGCTGCTGCCCGCATGCAACATGTGCGACTGCACCAGCCCGAGCACCGTGGCCGCCACCGCGGTGATGAGGTAGCGGCGCACGGCAAAGCCATGGGCCACGGCCTGCGCCAGCGTGAGGCACACGATCAGGCCCAGCGCGGTGGGGTGCATGGACAGCAGCCCCAGCGCCAGCACGCAGCCCAGCAGCGTGCCGGCCACGCGGCTGTTGCGCCGCTCCAGCGTCTGCGCCAGGCTGCCGCGCAACACCACCACGATGGTCAGGAGGATCCAGTAGGCGTGCGTGCCCCAGGGCAGCGCTTGCGCCACCGCGTAGCCCACGCCCATGGCCAGTGCCGCGCGGATGGCGTGGCGCAGCGGCGGCGCATCCCAGCGCCACAGGCCGTTGAACGGGTGCCACGACCACGCGGTGGGGCTCACGAACATCTGCCAGTTCGCGCGCACCACGGCCAGGTTGGGCTCGGCCTCGCCGCGGGCCAGGGCGATCATGCGCAGCGCCTCGTCGTTGATGTGGCCGATGCGGTCCGCCAGCCCGCGCGCCAGCAGGCGGGGCGACGGGTTGGCGCCCTCGGGCCCGGGCTGGGGCTGAGGCTGAGGCACTTCGTCCCAGCGAAGGGCCGCCAAGTGGGGCCGGTGGTCGGCAAAGGCGGTGGGCCTGCGGCCGATGAGCATGGCGTCGGCCAGGCGCTCCATCTCGTCGGCCACGTGGTGCAGCACGTCGCGCAGTCCGACCACCACGGGCGCATGGCCGGGGTGGGCCTTGAGCGTGTCCAGGTCCAGCTCGCAGGCCAGCAGGTGGTCGCGCATTTCCAGCACCAGCAGCAGCATGCCGGCCAGCCGCTGGCGCCGCGGCGTGCGGGGCGACTCCAGCACGATGTTGCGCGCGGCCTGCAACTGCTCGGCCAGGGCCGCCTGCCGGTGCAGCAAGGCCCCCGCCAAGGCGGGCGCGGGGGGGCCCTGCAGATCGACGGGCGTGAATTGCCGTGCCTGCACGCGCATCAGCGCGGCGAGCGCCAGCAGCGCATCCGCCACCGACTGCACGCGGTAGCGCGCGTTGAGCGCGTGGTTGGCCACCACCGAATACACCACGTACAAAGCCGCCCCGAGCGCGAAATGCCCGGTGGTGGCCAGCGCCGCCGTCAGCGGGTCCACGCCCGGCGTGGGCGGCACGGCCATGGAGAACACCATGGAGAACATCACGGCCACCGCGATCGGCACGCCGCGCTTGCCCCAGGCCATGGCCAGGAACGCGACGAAACTGGCCGGCACGATCAGTAGTCCCAGGGCCAGCTCCGAAGGGTGCAGCATCTGCACCCCGAAAAAGAGCGGCACGCCCAGCAGGGGCGCCGGCAGCATCTGCCAGAACTTGCCCCGAGCCGGGCCGGGCAGGTCGGGCGGCGCCGTGACGATGACCCCGACCGACGCCGAGGCGGCCGCCGCCGCGCCCAGCCACCCGTGCACCCCGGCCGAGATGAGCAGCAGGCCGAAGGCCACCGACAGGCCGTTGAAGACATAGTGGCTCAGCGCCACGCGCAAGGCGGCCCGCAGGCGGTGTTCCGGAGAGATCCTCATAAGCCGGCGAGCGTACCGCAGCGCTGCGCACCGCGGCGTCAGGCAGCGCCCCATTTGCAGGGCCGCCGGGTAACATCGGCCACCCCGTCGCCGCCCGGCCCGCCCCATGTCGCCACCCACCCCGTCGCCATTCCACCGCACCTGGTCCCCTGCCCCTCGCCGCACACCCTGGTCGGTGTTGCGGGGGCTCGCCGCGCTGTGCGCAGCGGCCGTGCTGTGCGGCTGCGCGGGGGTGACGGTGTCGTCGATGTCGCCGCGCGAATACCTGTCGCAGCGGCGCGGCGACGTGCTCACCAGCGGCCGGGTGAGCGAGGCCACCGAAGAGGTGCTGCGCGTGATCGGCAGCGATGCCGACACCTGCGCGGACGACCTGGCCGACTGCCGCAACCAGCTGGCCGCCTCGAACGGCATCAGCGAGGAGCAGCGCCTGTCGGCGCTGGCCGAGGTCTGGCTGCAGGTGGGCCTCGAAGGCGAACGCGACCGCAGCGCGCCGTTGCCGCAGGACGAGGCGCTTGATGCCTGGATGGAGTCGGCCCGCTACGCCTGGGCCTATCTGTTCTTCACGCAGCGCTCCCCCGGCGAGCGCGCATTCGAAGACCGGCAGACGCAAGTGCGCGACTACTACAACTTCGCCACGCAGCGCGTGGTGTCCCTGCTGTTCCAGCGCTACCGCGCCGAAGGGCGCCGGTCGGACGAGGCGCGCACCCTCGGCGCCTGGCGGATTTCCAGCGACGCCTCGGACATCCGACTGCCCAGCGACGCCCCGCTGCCCGAGGAACTGATCCCGGCCACCACGCTGCGGTTTTCCGGCGTTCGCAACACCTACCGGCGAGACGGATTCGGCACGGAACTGGTGGCGGCGTCGGTACCCGAGCCGGGCGAGCAAGCGCCCGCACCGTTCAAGGAAATGCCCTACCCCGCGGCCACCGCGCTGTTGCGGTTTCCCGGCAAGACGCTGGGCGAAGTGCTGCGCACGCAGGAGGTGCAGGTGGCGATCTACGACCCCTACCACACCGCGCGGGTGGAACTGGGCGGGCAGCAGGTGCCGCTGGCGGGCAACTTCACCGCGGGGTACGGCCTGTGGCTGGCCCGCTCTGGCTTTGCCACGCAGGCCATGCGCACACTGCTGGGCTGGAGCGACCGGCTGGACGCGCCGCGCATCCACCTCATGCAGCCCTATGACCCGAACCGCCGCACCATCGTCATGCTGCACGGGCTGGCCAGCAGCCCCGAGGCCTGGATCAACGTGGCCAACGAAGTCCTGGGCGATGCGCAGTTGCGGGACGCCTACCAGGTGTGGCAGGTGTACTACCCCACCAATGCACCGCTGGCCCTCAACCAGCACGACATCCGGGAGGCTCTGGTGCAGACGCTGGCGCACTTCGATCCCGCCGGCACGGCGCGCGCATCGCGCGACATCGTGCTGGTCGGTCACAGCATGGGGGGCGTGCTGGCGCGGCTGCTGGTGTCCGAATCCGGCGACACGCTGTGGGACGAGGTCATCGGCCGCCCCGTGCTGCCCCCGGAAGACCAGGCCCGGTTGCGCGAGGACCTCGGCCCCTTCTTGGTGTTCCACCCCATGCCCCAGGTGAGCCGGGCGGTCTTCATCGCCGCGCCCCACCGGGGCACGCCGTTCGCCAACAAGACCCTCTCGCGCTGGCTGGCCAACATGGTGACGCTGCCGCTGGCCGTGCTGGAGCGCTTCGGCGATGCGACCCGCACGCTGGCCAGGGCACAGGCCACGCAGCCCTCGTCCGGAGGCGTTCCGCCGCGCCTGCCCAACAGCATCGACAACCTGGCCGACACCGACCCGTTCGTGCGCGCCGCCGCCAACTTGCCGATCGGCCCGCGCGTGCGCTACCACTCCATCATGGGCCGCGAAGACCCGGGCACCCCGCTGGCGCAGTCGAGCGATGGCATCGTGCCCTACGACAGCGCCCACCTGGCAGGTGCCGAGTCGGAGCTGGTGCTGACCTCGCACCACAGCGTGCAGGAGAACCCCCGGGCGATCCTGGAGATCCGCCGCATCCTGCGCGAGGCGCTCGCGGCCGAGCCGGTGCGCTGAACCACCGGCGCGACGCGACGCGGGCCCCGGACGCTCAGCGCTGCTGGGCCAGCCGCACCTCGTTGGTCCCTTGGGCCGCACCGCTTTGCGGCACCTGTTCGCCGGTGCGGTCGGTCACCTCGGCCAGTCGCGCGGCGAGCTGCTCGGGCACATCGGACCCGATGCCCAGATGCACCCCCTGCGTGAGCGTGACGTGCGCCGCCTCGAAGGTGCCGGCGCCCGCGCACAGGATGGTGCGCGTGGGCGCGCTTTCGTGCGCCAGCACCAGCATGGCCGGCACCACGGCCTCGGGCTTGAGGGCGGCCAGCACCTCCTCGGGCATCAGGCCCTCGGTCATGCGGGTGGCGGCGGTGGGCGCGAGCGCGTTCACGTGGATGCCGTGCTTGGCCCCTTCGATGGCGAGCGTCTGCATCAGCCCGACCTGCGCCAGCTTGGCGGCGCCGTAGTTGGCCTGGCCGAAGTTGCCGTACAGGCCGGTGGACGAGGTCGTCATCACGATGCGGCCGTATTGCTGCGCCACCATGTGCGCCCACACGGCCTTGCAGCAGTGGGCCGCGCCCATCAGGTGCACATCCACCACGAGGCGGAAATCGTCCATGTCCATCTTGCCGAAGGACTTGTCGCGCAGGATGCCGGCGTTGTTGACCAGGATGTCCACGCGGCCCCAGGCATCGACGGCCTGCTGCACCATGCCCTGCACGGCCGCGAAGTCGGTCACCGAGGCGCCGTTGGCCAGCGCCTCGCCGCCGGCCGCGCGGATCTCGTCCACCACGGCCTGCGCCGCACCCACGGCCGCGCCGCTGCCGTCCACCGCACCGCCCAGGTCGTTGACCAGCACCTTCGCGCCGCGCGCCGCCAGCGCCAGTGCATGCTGGCGGCCCAGGCCGCCGCCCGCGCCCGTCACGATGGCCACGCGGCCCTTGAAATCGATTGCCATGGGTTTCTCTCTCCTGTGGGCCCCGCGGGCCAGTGGATGGTTTTGCAAAAGCGGCCGCGCAATGTGCTGCAATCGGCCCAGCACGAATTCTGATCGAGCCCCCACCGCATGGCCATGCCCCACCGTCCCGATGACGACATCACCCTTCGCAAGCTGCACATCCTGCGGGTCTTCCTGGAGGCGGGCAACCTCGCGCGTGCGGCGGAGAGCCTGGACATCAGCGCGGTCAGCGTGCACCGCGCCCTGCACTCGCTGGAGGACGCGCTGCGCTGCCCCCTGTTCCGCCACGAAGGCCGCCACCTGCACCCCACCGAGGCCGCTCACCACCTGGCGGAGGTCGCGCGCGAGCTGCTGGGCACGCTGGCCGAGGGCATCCGCTCCACGCGGGCGGTGGCCGGGTATTCGTCCGACCGCATCCGCATCGGATCGCTCTATTCGCTGACCAGCCGCACGGTGCCCACCCTCGTGATGGGCATGAAACGGCGCCTGCCCGAACTGCAGACCGAACTGGTGCTGGGCTCGGACGCCGACCTGCGGCAAAAGCTGCGCAACGGCGCCATCGACGCCGCGCTGATGGGCTCGTCCGGCGATATGCCCGACCTCGAGTGCGAGCCCTTGTTCGAGGACGACATCCACTTCGCCGCGCCGGCCGACTCGCCCTACCCGCCCGACGAGCCCATCGACCTGGCCGCCTGCGCCAGCGAGCGCTTCGTCAGCCTCACGGAAGGCTTCGTGACCTACCAGGGCTTCATGGAGACGTTCCGGGTGGCCGGCTTCACCCCCGACGTGGTGATGCAGACCGAGGACATCTTCTCGCTGATGAACCTGGTGAGCGGCGGCGTGGGCTGCACCCTGCTGCCCGGGCGGGTGCGCGGCGTGCTGCCGCCCAACGTGCGGCTCATCGCGCTGCAGCCGCGCTACCGCATGCGCCAGACCATCGCGCTGCACTTCCTGCGCACCCGCGAGCGCGACCCCAACCTGCTCGCCCTGCTGGCCGTCTGCCGCACCGCCAAGGCGGCGCTGTCCTGAACCGCCCTGCCGACCGTCTGGGGCAACCCTACGGGGTAACCCTGGATCGTTTCGATTAGCGTAAGTGTCGGCACGCCGCTGGCATTGATCCGCGCCGCCCGGCTGCGTATCGTCCCCTGCAAGAACAAAGCCCCGCATCCATGAGCACAGCCACCGGCATGTGCCGCCGCGGGGCGCCACGGACAGGAGACAAATTCAATGACTTCCCACTGGATATCCATCTGCGCGCTCGCCAGCATGTTCGTCATCGCCACCGTGCTGCCCATCAACATGGGCGTCATCGCCTTCGTCGGGGCCTTCCTGGTCGGCACGCTCGTGGCCGGCATGAATGCCAAGGCCATCATGGCGGGCTTTCCGGCCGACCTGTTCCTGACCCTGGTGGGCATCACCTACCTGTTCGCGCTGGCGCAGAACAACGGCACGATCGACTGGCTGGTCAAGCTGGCGGTGCGCGCGGTGCGCGGGCGCATCGCGGCGATCCCGTGGATCATGTTCTTCATCGCCGCGGCGCTCACGGGCGTGGGGGCCGTCAGCCCGGCGGCGGTCGCGATCATCGCGCCCATCGCGCTGGGCTTCGCGGCCAAGTACGGCATCAACCCACTGATGATGGGCCTGCTCGTCATCCACGGCGCGCAGGGCGGCGGTTTCTCGCCGATCAGCATCTACGGCGGCATCACCAACAAGATCGTGGCCACGGCCGGCCTGCCGCTGAACCCCATCGCCACCATGGCGGCCAGCCTCGCGGTGAACCTGGCCGTGGCCATGGCGCTGTTCGTGGCCATGGGCGGGCTGAAGCTGGCGCGCCAGCGCACCGGCGCCCGCAACACCCCGTTCGACCTGCCGCAGGTCGCCCACGGCCAGGGCGGCGCCCAGGTCTATGGCAACGCCGAGGGCGACTCCCTGGCCGAGGAACGCCGCACCGCCGCCCAGACCGACGACTCGCTCATGAACGCCGCCCCGTCCACGCTGCAAGCGGAGGGGGCGCGCTGGTACCAGGCGGTCACCGTCATCGGCCTGCTCACCCTCGCCGTGCTGACGCTGTTCTTCAAGCAGGACATCGGCTTCGTCTCCATCACCATCGGCCTGCTGCTCACGCTGATGGCGCCCAACCTGCAAAAGCGCGCGCTCGGCCAGGTGTCGTGGCCCGAGATCATGCTGATCGTGGGCGTCAGCACCTTCGTGGGCGTGATGGACAAGATGGGCACCATCGACTTCGTGGGCCACAGCGTGGCCGCGCTCACCTCGCCGCTGATGGCGGCGCTGCTGCTGTGCTTCGTCGGCGCGGTGATCTCGGCCTTCGCCTCGTCCACGGCGGTGCTGGGCTCGCTGATCCCGCTGGCCGTGCCGTTTCTACAAGGCGGCGGCTCGGGCGATGCCGGCGTGGGCGCGGTGGGGTTCATCGCGGCCATGGCCGTGTCGTCCACCATCGTCGATGTGAGCCCCTTCTCCACCAACGGCGCGCTGGTGCTGGCCAATGCGCGCGGCGTGAACCGCGAGGTGTTCTTCCGCCAGCTCATGGTGTATGGCGCCGCTGTCACACTGATCGCACCCGTGGTGGTGTGGCTGCTGTTCGTGGTGCTCTGACCGGCCGCCGGCCCCTGCCGTCCAATCTTCCAACCCACCACAAACTCCCATGAACCCCAGAGACTGGAACACCCGCGCGGACCGCCGCGCCGCCCGGCTCGCGCGGGCCGACCGCGCGCTGGCTGCGCACGGCATGCCGCTGGCCGGCAAACGGGTCGATGCCGCCGCCATCGGCACGCTGCTCGAAGCCGTGCTGGAGCCCGGCGACCGCGTCTGCCTCGAAGGCAACAACCAGAAGCAGGCCGATTTCCTGGCCGATGCGCTGGTGCAGGTCGATCCGGCGCGCGTGCACCACCTGCACATGGTGCAGTCGGTGCTGGCGCTGCCGCAGCACCTGGACGTGTTCGAGAACGGCATCGCCTCGCGGCTCGATTTCAGCTTCTCGGGCCCGCAGAGCGCGCGCATCGCGCGGCTGGTGTCGGCTGGGCGCATCGAGATTGGCGCCATCCACACCTACCTGGAGCTGTTCGCGCGCTACTTCATCGACCTCACGCCGCAGGTCGCGCTGATCGCCGCGCAGGCGGCGGATGCCGAGGGCAACCTCTACACCGGGCCCAACACCGAGGACACGCCCGCCATCGTGGAGGCCACGGCCTTCTCAGGCGGCATCGTGATCGCGCAGGTCAACGAGATGGTGGACGGCCGCACCACCACGCTGCCGCGCGTGGACATCCCGGCCGGCTGGGTGAGCTTCGTCGTGCAGGCCCCGCGCCCGCATTTCATCGAGCCGCTGTTCACGCGCGACCCGGCGCAGATCAGCGAGATCCAGGTGCTCATGGCCATGATGGCGATCAAGGGCATCTACGGCGAGTACGGCGTGCAGCGCTTGAACCACGGCATCGGCTTCGACACCGCCGCCATCGAACTGCTGCTGCCCACCTACGGCGAGTCGCTGGGCCTCAAGGGCAAGATCGCCCGGCACTGGGCGCTCAACCCGCACCCGGCGCTGATTCCGGCCATCGAGGCCGGCTGGGTGGAATCGGTGCACTCCTTCGGCTCCGAGCTGGGCATGGAGGACTACATCCGCGCGCGCTCGGACGTTTTCTTCACCGGGCCGGACGGCAGCCTGCGCAGCAACCGCGCCTTCTGCCAGGCCGCGGGCCACTATGCCTGCGACCTGTTCATCGGCTCCACCCTGCAGATCGACCTGGACGGCAACAGCTCCACCGCCACGCTGGGACGCATCGCGGGCTTCGGCGGCGCGCCCAACATGGGGGCCGATGCGCGCGGCCGGCGCCATGCCAGCCCCGCCTGGCTCAAGGCCGGCGAACAGGCGCGGGCGGGCCGCACCGGCGCGGCCGGCACGCCGCGCGGGCAAAAGCTCGTGGTGCAGATGGTGGAGACCTTCCGCGAGCACATGCAACCCGCGTTCGTGGAACGGCTCGACGCCTGGACGCTGCAGGAGCAGGCCGGCATGGCGCTGCCGCCCATCATGATCTACGGCGACGACGTGACCCACATCCTCACCGAGGAAGGCATTGCCAACCTGCTGCTGTGCCGCAGCGACGAAGAGCGCGAGCAGGCCATCCGCGGCGTGGCGGGCTACACCGCGGTGGGCCTGGCCCGCGACCGGCGCGCGGTGGAGAACCTGCGCGACCGCGGCGTGATCCACCGCCCGCAGGACTTGGGGCTAGACCCGCGCGATGCCACGCGCAACCTGCTGGCCGCGCGCAGCATGCGCGACCTGGTGCGCGCGTCGGGCGGGCTGTACCAGCCGCCCAAGAGATTCCGGAACTGGTAGGAGGCACCCCATGAGCGACATTCCCGCAGGGCTCGAAACCCTGGACTTTTCCTTCCCCGGCGGCCGCCCCACAGGCCCCTTCGCCCCCGTGCTGGTCGGCGTGGTCGGCTCCGGCAACCTCGAGGTGCTGCTGGAGCCCGACAGCGGCACCGGCTGCTCGGTGCGCGTGGAAACCTCCGCGCGCGGCTTCGGCCCGATCTGGCAGGCGGTGCTGGACGACTTCCATGCACGCCATGCCTTGGCCGGCGTGCGCATCGCCATCAACGACATGGGCGCCACGCCCGCTGTGGTGGGGCTGCGGCTCGACCAGGCCGTGGCCGAACTGCCGGGAGCGCGATCATGAGTTTGAGCTACGCGGAATGCAGCGCGCGCGAGCGCCTGGCCCACCTGCTGGATCCCGGCAGCTTCCATGAATGGCTGCCGCCGGCCGAGCGCGTGACCAGCCCGCACCTGGCGCAACTGGGGGTGCCCTCGGCCTTCGACGACGGCGTGGCCGTCGGCCGCGCCACGCTGGGCGGGCGGCTCATCTTCGTGGCCGCGCAGGAGGGCGAGTTCATGGGCGGCGGCGTGGGCGAGGTGCACGGCGCCAAACTCGTGGGCCTGCTGCGGCGCGCGCTGCGCGACCGGCCCACGGCCGTGCTGCTGCTGGCCGAGTCCGGCGGCGTGCGGCTGCACGAGGCCAACGCCGGGCTGATCGCCGTCTCGGAGGTCATGCGCGCCGTGCTGGACGTGCGCGCCGCCGGCATCCCGGTGGTGGTGCTGATCGGCGGCGCCAACGGCTGCTTCGGCGGCATGGGCATCGTGGCGCGCTGCGCCGACCACGTGGTGATGAGCGACATGGGCCGCCTCGCCATGTCGGGCCCCGAGGTGATCGAGGCCTCGCACGGCGTGGAGGAATACGACGCGCGCGACCGCGCCCTGGTGTGGCGCACCAGCGGCGGCAAGCACCGCTGGCTCACGGGCGACTGCGACGCGCTGGTGGAGGACGACGTGGCCGCCTTCCGGGCCGCCGCCATCGCCGCGCTCGGGGCTGCGCGGCCCGTCACGCCGGCGGCGCTGGAGGCCGAACACGCGCTGCTGGCCGCCCGCATGGCCGCGCTGGACCACCTGCCGGACGATGCCCACGCCGACGACGCCACCGCGCTGTGGCAGGCCCTGGGCGTGGCCGATGCCGCCCACGTGCCCGAGCTGGACGTGGCGGCGGTGCAGGGCCTGCGCCCGGCCTGAACCCGCAGCAACGAACGAGAAGGAACCGACATGCAATGGAACACCCTGGCCGAAAGGCTCTTCGGCGCGCAGCACGGCATCGTGGCCGATGGCGACCTGCTCTCGGGCACGCCCACCTTCGACGGCCAGCCCCTGGCCGTGATCGGCACCACAAACCATGCGCCCATCGGCGTGCGGCTGGCGCTGGCCCAGGCCCGCGCGGTGCTGGACACCGTGGCGCAGCACCCCGGCCGCGCCATCCTGCTGCTCATCGACACGCAGGGCCAGCAACTGCGCCGACGCGACGAGCTGCTGGGCATCAACCGCGCCATGGCACACCTGGGGATGGCCATCGACCTCGCGCGCCGGCATGGCCACCGCGTGGTCGGGCTGGTCTACGACCAGGCGCTCTCGGGCGGCTTCATCACCTCGGGCCTGATCGCCGACGCCTGCTACGCGCTGCCCGAGGCCGAGATCCGCGTGATGCGCATTCCCGCCATGGCGCGCGTGACCAAGCTGCCCGAGGCCCGGCTCACGGAGCTGTCGCAGTCCAACCCCGTGTTCGCCCCCGGCGTGGACAACTACGTGGCCATGGGCGGCGTGCGCGCGCTGTGGGAATGCGACCTGGCCGCCGCGCTGCGCGAGGCCCTGGCCCACACGCCCACCGACGACGTGCGAGCCCGGGACGGCGCCGCGCGCGGCGGCCGCCAGCTCGCCGCCGCCGTGGCGCAGCGCGTGCTGGACGCGGTCTGAGCACGGGACGCCCCCCCTTCACGCACCCACGCCCATGGCCACCGCCCTGCCCCTGCAGCGCCATCAGCTCGCCTGCCTGTCCGACGCCGGCTGGCAGCGCCAGCTCGCCCTGCCCTGGGACGGCGAGGCCCGCGAATGCCTCGATCACTGGGCCGCGCGGCGCTTTCCGCTCGTGGTGACCACCCAGCCGCCCGGCCCGGACGGCAGCATCGCGCTGGGCCTGCCGGCCCCCGGCCGCTGGGCATGGCGCCGCCTGGCGCTGCGCGTGGCGCGCGAAGACATCCTTTACTTCGACGCCTTGCCCCCGGCCCTGCTGGCCCAGCCGCTGATGCCGACCGGATCGAAGGCCGCCTGGGGCCGCCTGTGCGAGGCGCTGCAGGCCTGCGGCGTGGCCGCCCGCATCTACGGCAGCCACGGCTGGCAGCTCATCACCGGGCTGGACCACCTGCGCAGCGGCTCCGACGCCGACCTGTGCATCGGCGTGGCCGGCCCCACGCAGGCCGATGCCGTCGCCGCCTGCCTGCTCGCCTTCCCAAAGGCGCAGCCCCGGCTCGACGGGGAACTGCTGTTCGCCAACGGCGCCGCCGTGGCCTGGCGCGAGTGGAGCGCCTGGCGTGCAGGCCGCGGCAAGGCCGTGATGGTCAAGCGCCTGGCCGGCGCCGCGCTGGCGCAGGCCCCCTTCTGGCCGGCCACGGAACCGGCAGAGGAACCGGTGCAGGAACCGATGCCATGACCGCCAACGCACTGCGCCGGCCCGCCAGTGCCCCGCGCCCCGGCCCAGGCCCAGGCCCAGGCCCGGCCCCGCACACCATCGGCCGCGCCGCCACGCTGTCGCTCTACGACGAGCTGGCCCTGTCGCCCAAGCCTGGGCTGGTGACCCTCACCGACAACGGCAGCCACGCCGACATGGATGCCCGCACCTTCATGCGCAGCCTGTTCGCGCTGCGCGGCTATTTCGTGCGCATCGCCGCGCTGGGCCATGCCGGCGAAGGGTTCCCGGCGCTGGAGCGCTGCGGCATCGAGGCCGAAGCGCGCATGGCGGCGGCCACCGGCGGCGTCAACACCCACCGGGGCGCGATCTTCACGCTGGGCCTGCTGTGCGCCGCGGCGGGGGCCCTGGCGCGCGAGGGCACGCCCCTGCAGCCCACCGCGCTGCGCGAGGCGCTGCGCCGCCACTGGGGCGCGGCGCTGGCAGAGCGCGCCGAACGCACGCTGCGCGCGCCGCGGCTGCCCGGCGGCATCGCCACGGCGCGCCACGGCCTGCGCGGCGCGGCACAGGAGGCCGCGCTCGGCTTTCCCGTGCTGTTCGACACCGCGGTGCCCGCGCTGCGCCATGCGCTCGCCCGCGGGCTCGGCGTGCAGCAGGCGCGCGTGGACACGCTGTTTTCCGTAATGGCCGTGCTGGACGACAGCAACCTCGCCCACCGGGGCGGCCTGGAAGGCCTGCGCCACGCCCAGGCCTGTGCGCGGGGCTTTCTGGCCGCGGGGGGCGCCGGGCGGCCCGGCGGCCTGGAGGCCGCCCACGCCATCGGCCGTGATTTCGTCGCGCGGCGCCTGTCCCCCGGCGGTTCGGCCGACCTGCTGGCCGCCGCCTGCTGGGTGGTCCGCATGGCGCCGCCGGCAGGCAGCGCACCATGAGCTATGCCCTGGTGTTTTCGGGTCAGGGCATGCAGCACCCCGACATGCTGCCCTGGCTGGCCGACGGCGCCCCGGTGCGCGCGGTGAACGAACGCCTCGGCGTGCGCGACTGGCGCGCCGCGCTGCAGGACACCGATTGGGCCGCGCGCAATGCCCACGCCCAGGTGCTGCTCACCGGCCTGTCCCTGGCTGCATGGGACGCCCTGTCCCCGCTGCTGCCACCGCCGGCCGCCGTCGCGGGCTACAGCGTGGGCGAGCTGGCCGCCTTCAGTGCAGCCGGCGTGTTCGATGCCGGCACCGCGCTGTCGCTCGCCCAGGCGCGCGCCGAGGCCATGGACCGCTGCGCCGCCGGCCACCCCGGCGGCCTGATCGGCGTGAGCCGCATGGCACCGGCCGCCATCGACGCCCTGGTACGCGACACCGGCCTGGCCGTGGCGATCCGCAACGGCCCGGACAGCGTGGTGCTGGGCGGCGCGCTGGCCGCGCTGGACCGCGCCGAAGCGCTGGCCACGGCCCAAGGCGGCCACTGCACGCGCCTGCGCGTGGGCGTGGCCTCGCACACGCCGGCCCTGCAACCGGCGGCCGATGCCTTTCGCCAGGTGCTGGAGGGCACGGCTTTCGCTCGCCCGCGCACGGCCCTGTTCAGCAACGCGGCCGACCGCATCGCCAGCGTGCCGCAGGCCCGCGAGGCACTGGCGGCGCAGATCGCCCGCACCGTGCGCTGGGACGAATGCATGGACAACCTGCATGCGCGCGGCGTGCGCTGCGTGGTCGAGGTGGGCCCGGGCCAGGCGCTCGCCAAGATGTGGAACGCACGCTACCCCGGCGTGCCGGCCCGCGCCTGCGACGAGTTCCGCAGCGCGCAGGCGCTGGCCGCGTGGGTGGACAGCCACGGCCTGTCCTGATCCCCTGATCCCCTGGACGGCGCGGACCGGCGCCCCGGCACGCGGCGCCCTGCCAACACATTGGCAGCTTTTGCGAACGCGTTGTCGCTAAAGCACCCGGCACCGCCCTTAATCTGGGGACCCCTTCTTCCTCGATGGCGGCGGCACCGCCGGGAACACGTCCATGCTCACGCTCCATCACTGCCTCAGTGCACGCTCTTTCCGCCCTTTGTGGATGCTGGAGGAGCTGAATGCGCCGTATGCGCTGCAGGTGCTGCCTTTCCCGCCGCGTGTCCACGCGCGCGAATTTCTCGGCGAGAACCCGCTGGGCACCGTGCCGCTGCTGGTCGATGGCGAGACCCGCATGACCGAATCCGCCGCCATGTGCCAGTACCTGTGCGCGCGCCATGCCCCCACTCCCCTGCAGGTCGAGGTGGGCGAGCGCGATTTCGGACGCTATCTCAACGACCTGCATTTCGGCGAAGCCACGCTCACCTTCCCGCAGACCCTGGTGCTGCGCTACCGGTATCTCGAGCCGGCCGAGCGCCGCAGCCCCCAGGTGGCCGACGACTACGCCCGCTGGTTCCTGGCGCGGCTGCGCACGCTGGAACCCCGGCTGGCACAGCAGCCCTACTTGTGTGCCGGGCGCTTCACGGCGGCGGATGTGTCGGTGGGCTATGCGCTGCTGCTGGCCGAACACCTGGCGCTGGCCGCCGCGTTCACACCCGCCGTGACGGCCTATTGGGCACGCCTGCGCGAGCGGCCCGCATTCGGCCGGGCCATGGCGACGCAGGAGGCGGCGGCACGCGCGCAAGGGGTGCCGCTCACGCCATCGCCCGACCTGCGGCCCTGAGCCGGGCGGAACGGGGGCGGTGCACTGCCGCCGCGTGGCGGCGACGACGACAAGGAAGCAGGCAAATTCGGGTAAGGTGCTCTTCCGGCAAGGCCGCGACGCGTTGCCACGGCCCATCGTCCGGCCTTCAACGCGCTGCCGCGCCCCGGCCCATGGCCTGCGATTCATGGGATGGCTGCTCGCGCGACCTCCATCCCATCAGCGCAGCCCGCATTTTTTTGATTGCAAAGGAACACCCCCATGAAAGCCATCTGGAACGGCGTGACCGTCGCCGAGAGCGACGACACCGTGCTGGTCGAGGGAAACCATTACTTCCCCGAGAGCGCGCTGAAGCCGGAATACTTCACCTTCAGCAACCACAAGACCATGTGCCCCTGGAAGGGCCAGGCCACCTACCGGTCGCTGCTGGTCAACGGCGAACTGAACCCCGACGCCGTCTGGACCTATGCCGACCCCAAGCCCGAAGCCGAATCGATCCGCGGCCGCTTCGCGTTCTGGAAAGGCGTCAAGGTCGGCGCCTGACCGGGCCCCTCGGGTTATCCCTGCCCGCACTGGACAATCATGTGGATAACCCGGGACAACGCCTGTATGGCGACGCCAAGCCCTTGATTTTGCAAGGAAACCGATGCGCCGCCTCATTTTTAGGCACCCGGTTGCCCACAGGGCTGTGGTTATCCCTGGTGCCGCTGGACAATCATGTGGATAACTCGGGACAAGCCCTGTATGGCGACGCCAAGTCGTTGATTTTGAACGCCTACCGCTCGACTGCCTTCTTTTTAGGCAACCCAGTGTGCTCAGCGCTACGGCCCATGAATGCTATTAAAAACATAGCGACATGCCCTAGTGTTGATTGCACTGGAGGCCTTTTTCATCCCTAACCCTCTCGTTCACCGCCCTCCTGTGGCCGTTCGCCATGAGTGACCCTTCTTCCGTTCCCTTTTTCACCGCCCGCGTCGGCGACGACGGCACCCAGTGCGATGCCTGGCCCGAGCAGCCCTTGCTGCTGTCGCTGGAGCAAGGCGGCATCGACTGGCCCAGTTCGTGCCGCAACGGCACCTGCCGCACCTGCATCGGCCTGCTGGCCGAAGGCGAGGTGCGCTACGCCATTGAATGGCCCGGCCTGTCCCCGGAGGAGCGCGCCGAGGGCTGCGTGCTGCCCTGCGTGGCCTACCCGGTGAGCGACGTGCGGCTGGAAGCGCCCGGCATCTGAAGCCGGCTGAAATGATCTGAACCCGGGCCCGCCCCGCGCCCCCATGGGGCGGGCACCCTTGCTGCGGCGCGCGTTCCTCGCCCAGAATCTCCCGGACACGCATCGCCAAGGGAGGGAGGACACCATGAACGCCAAAGACACGCCGGCCACACCGGCCGCCCATGCCAACGCCACGGCCCCGGACGCCGCCGACCGCGCCCCCACGCGCGAGGCCATCCTGGCCGAATGCATCGCAGCGGACGAGCAATGGGCCGCGCAGCCCGGCCGCAACCTCGTGCTGCTGTTCGACGGCACCGGCAACATCCTGGGCAACCAGCAGGACACCAACGTGGTGAAGCTGCTGCGCATGCTTGGCAAGGGCCGGGACGCATCGGGCAGCGAGCCCACGCAACTGGTCTATTACGACCCCGGCGTGGGCACCACCAATGAATTCCCGGCGGACGGCCTCCTGTCCAAGGCCAGGAACCAGCTGCGGCAACTGGCCGGGCTGGCGCTGGGCAGCGGCGTGTTCCCCAACATTGCCGAGGCCTACAAGTTCCTCGTGCACACCTACCGGCCAGGCGACCGCATCTACCTGTTCGGCTTCTCGCGCGGCGCGTTCACCGCGCGGGCGGTGGCCGGCATGATCAACATGTACGGCCTCATCCACACCGAGGGCCTGCCGCTCATCGAAACCCTGGTGCGCACCTATTTCGCCCCGAGCGGCCAGAAGAACCAGGCCGGCACCAAGAGCCGCGAGGCCTTCGCGCGCGACGTGATCGACAACTTCTCGCTGGGCCGCACGCCGCTCGTGCACTTCGTGGGCGTGTGGGACACGGTGGAGGCCATCGGCAGCGGGCTGCTGGGCGGCATCAAGATCACCAACTCCACCGAGTTCGCCCGCAAGCGGTTCGCCAACGTGCGCCATGCCATGTCGCTGTACGAATCGCGCAGCAAGTACTCGCCCCGGCGCTACGCCGATCCGCACTTCACCGAGCGGGAGCGCCCATGGCGCAGCTACGACCAGCGCTGGTTCCGCGGCGTGCACAGCGACGTGGGCGGCTCGTACGCGCGCGACGGGCTGTCCAACCTCACGCTGAAATGGATGGTGGACGAGGCCTTCGCCAAGGGCCTGCGCGTGGACCGGGGCCAGCTGCAGCCCGGCGACCCGCTCACGGCCATGCACGACCAGGCCTACGACTGCCCCTACTGGGTCTGGACCGGCCTCAATGCACGCGAGCGCTTTCCGAGCGACTTCATCGACCCCACGGCCCGCCCGGTGGACGGCGCCGTGCCCGCCAACACCGTGCCGCGCACGCAGCCCTGGCGCTGGCTGGGCGTGGCGCTGGCGGTCGTCACCGCCGTGCTGTTCGCCATCACGTTCCAGCTCGGCCAGGCCGCCTGCGACCTGCAGTCGGCGCCGGGGTGGGTGCAGGGCCTGCCCTCGGGCTTTCAGGTGACGGCGCACTGGCACGCCGGCTGGGGCGTGGTCTGCGGCGGCACCGACAGCGTGCGCCGCGCCATCGCCTGGGACTGGGCCCTGCTCGCCAGCTACGCCCTGTGGCTGGCCTACCCGGTGGCCTGGGCCCTGCGGCGGCTGATCGCGCGGGCCGTGCCGCCGGGCTGGGCCCTGGGCTGGCTCTACCGCCATGCCCACTGGACGATGCTGGCCCTGGTGCTGTCGGACCTGGTGGAAAACTACGCCACGCTGCACATGCACCAGCCGCACTGGCCCACGGTGCTGACGGTGGCCAGCGGCCTCAAACTGCTGTCCCTGCTGCTGCTGGCGTGGGTGATGGTGGCCGGTGCCCTGGCCGGGCGCGAGGGCGGCCGGACGCGGCCCGCCTCGCCCGCGCCCCAAGTCCGCTAAGTGGACTAAAATCGCCGCCTTTGGGGCGCGTAGCGCTCCCGCACCGTGCGGCCAGCGCCGCACCGCCCGCTCTTTGGAGGCGGCTCCGTCCGGGCCGTGGCCGGACCAGCGTGCGGTGCACGCCACCCGCGCGGCCCACCGAAAGCCCTGCCCTCCATGAACACCCCCCTGACCCCTGCGCCCATCTCGCCGGTGCAAGACATCGTGGCCGAGATGCGCGCCGGGCGCATCGTCATCCTCGTGGACGAGGAAGACCGCGAGAACGAAGGCGACCTGGTCCTGGCCGCCGACCACGTCACCCCCGAGGCCATCAACTTCATGGCGCGCTTCGGCCGCGGCCTGATCTGCCTGACCCTCACCCGCGAACGCTGCGAACTGCTGAAGCTGGCCCCCATGGTGGCCCGCAACGGCACCAAGATGGGCACGGCGTTCACCGCCTCCATCGAGGCGGCGGAGGGCGTGACCACCGGCATCTCCGCCGCCGACCGCGCCCGCACCGTGCAGGCCGCCGTGGCGCCCCACGCCGTGGCCGCAGACCTGGTGCAGCCCGGCCACATCTTCCCGCTGCAGGCGGTGGACGGCGGCGTGCTCATGCGCGCCGGCCACACCGAAGCCGGCTGCGACCTGGCCGCCATGGCCGGCTGCAGCGCCAGCGCCGTGATCTGCGAGGTGATGAAGGACGACGGCACCATGGCCCGCCTGCCCGACCTGCAGATCTTCGCGGCCGAGCACGGCCTCAAGATCGGCACCATCGCCGACCTCATCGAATACCGCAGCCGCAACGAATCGCTGGTGCAGAAAGTGGGCACGCGCCCGCTGCAGACCGCCTTCGGCGAGTTCACCGCCCACGCCTTCCGCGACGAACCCAGCCAGGCCGTGCATCTGGCGCTCGTCAAGGGCCAGTGGGGATCCGACGACAGCGTGCCCGTGCGCGTGCACGAGCCCCTGTCGGTGCTGGACGCGCTGGAGGTCAACCGCTCCATGCACTCCTGGGGCCTGGACAGCAGCCTGCAGTACATCGCCGCCCAGGGCCAGGGCGTGGCCGTGCTGCTCAACTGCGGCGAAAGCGCCGAGCAGCTGCTGGAGCAGTTCGAAGGCCGCGCCCGCTCGGCCCACGCGCCCGAGCGCGGCCGCATGGACCTGCGCACCTACGGCGTGGGCGCGCAGATCCTGCGCGAATGCGGCGTGCACAAAATGCAATTGATGGGCCCGCCGCGCCGCATGCCCAGCATGGCGGGCTACGGCCTCGAGATCACCGGATACCTTCCCAAGGAATAAGACATGTTTGGCGCAGACAAAGGAACAGCGGACAAGCTCGACGGCAAGAAGCTGCACATCGGCATCGTGCAGGCCCGTTTCAACGAGAGCATCACCAACACCCTGGCCGCGGCCTGCCGTGCCGAACTGCTGGCGCTGGGCGTGCAGGAAAAGCACATCCACCACGTGCTGGTGCCCGGCGCGCTGGAAGTGCCGGTGGCCCTGCAGGCCATGGCCGAGCGCGACGAATACGACGCGCTGATCGCCCTGGGCTGCATCATCCGCGGCGAAACCTACCACTTCGAACTGGTGGCCAACGAATCGGGCGCGGGCGTGAGCCGCATCTCGCTCGACTACCACGTGCCGGTGGCCAACGCCATCATCACCACCGAGAACATGGAGCAGGCCATCGCCCGCCAGACCGAAAAAGGCCAGGACGCCGCCCGCGTGGCCGTGGAAATGGCCAACCTGCTGGAGGAGCTGTCGTGAGCGATTCCACCTCTTCGCATCCCGGCGGCGCCAAGCGCCCGCCACGGCAGGCGCGCACCGGCGTGACCAGCACCGGCGCCCGCAAGGCCGCCTCCAAATCCAACCGCAGCCGCGCCCGCGAGTTCGCGCTGCAGGCGCTCTACCAGCACCTGGTGGGCCGCAACGACGCCACCGCCATCGACACCTTCACCCGCGACCTGGCGGGCTTTCACAAGGCCGATGCCGCCCACTACGACGCGCTGCTGCACGGCTGCATCGAATCGGCCGAGGCGCTCGACGCCCTGATCACCCCGCAGCTCGATCGCAAGATGGCCGAGATCTCGCCCATCGAGCACGCGGCCATGTGGATCGGCGTGTACGAGTTCCAGCACTGCCTGGACGTGCCGTGGCGCGTGGTCATCAACGAATGCATCGAGCTGGCCAAGGAGTTCGGCGGCACCGACGGCCACAAGTACGTGAACGGCGTGCTCAACGGCCTGGCCCCCACGCTGCGCGCCACCGAAGTCGCGGCCGACAAGGGCGCGAACCCGGTGCAGCCACCGCAGGCCCCGGCGGACGGCGCCTGAGCGCCCGGGGCCGGTCCGGCCCCGCCCCCGCGCCGTGCCCCGGCGGGCATCCCATCCCCACGCCCGCGCCGCGCGGGCAGGAACCTTTTCCATGCAGTTTTCCTCCCGCGCCGAGCGCATCGAACCGTTCTACGTGATGGAAGTGGCCAAGGCCGCCCAGGCCCTGGCGCGCGAGGTCGCCGGCACGCGCGAGCCGATGATCTTCCTGAACATCGGCGAGCCCGACTTCACCGCGCCGCCGCTGGTGCAGGAGGCGGCCGCCCGCGCCGTGCAGCGCGGCACCACGCAATACACCAACGCCCTGGGCCTGGAGCCGCTGCGCGAGCGCATCAGCGGCTGGTATGCCGACCGCTTCGGCGTGCAGGTGCCGGCCCGGCGGATCGTGGTCACGGCGGGGGCCTCGGCCGCGCTGCAGCTCGCTTGCCTGGCCCTCATCAATGCGGGCGACGAGATCCTCATGCCCGACCCGAGCTACCCGTGCAACCGCCACTTCGTGAGCGCGGCGGAAGGCAAGGCGGTGCTCATTCCCACCACGGCAGAAGAGCGCTACCAGCTGAGCGCCGCCAAGGTCGAGGCGGCCTGGGGGCCGAAGACGCGCGGCGTGCTGCTGGCCTCGCCCTCCAACCCCACCGGCACCTCGATTGCGCCCGAGGAACTGCGCCGCATCCATGCGGCCGTGCAGTCGCGCGGCGGGGTGACGCTGATCGACGAGATCTACCTGGGCCTGTCGTACGAGGAACGCTTCGGCCACACGGCGCTGGCCATCGACGAGAACGTCATCAGCATCAACAGCTTCAGCAAGTACTTCAACATGACCGGCTGGCGCCTGGGCTGGATGGTCGTGCCCGAGGCCATGGTGCCGGTGGTCGAGCGGCTGGCGCAGAACCTGTTCATCTGCGCCAGCACCGTGTCGCAGCATGCCGCCCTCGCCTGCTTCGAGCCCGAGAGCATCGCCGAATACGAGCGCCGCCGCGCCGAGTTCAAGGCCCGACGCGACTACTTCATTCCCGCGCTGCAGGCGCTGGGCCTGCCGGTGCCCGTGGTGCCGGACGGCGCCTTCTATGCCTGGGCCGACTGCACGCAGGCCGCCGAGCGCCTGGGCGTCTCGGGCAGCTGGGACTTCGCCTACGAGGTGATGCGCCGCGCCCATGTGGCCGTGACGCCGGGCCGCGACTTCGGCGCGTTCGAGCCGCAGCGCTTCGTGCGTTTTTCCACGGCCAATTCGATGGCGCAGCTGGAAGAATCCGTGGCCCGCCTGCGCACGCTGCTCGGATGAAGGCCGGCATGGCAACGGAGAACGCCCCCCCTCGGGCCTCGGCCCCGTTCGAGTGGCCCCTGCGCATCTACTGGGAAGACACCGACGCCGGTGGCATCGTGTTCTATGCCAACTACCTGAAGTTCTTCGAGCGTGCCCGCACCGAATGGCTGCGTTCGCTGGGCCTGGGGCAGCAGAACCTGCGGGAACTCACGGGCGGCATGTTTGTCGTAACGGACGCGCGCCTGCGCTACCTGCGGCCGGCGCGCCTCGACGATGAACTGATTGTTACGGCCTCTTTGCAAGAGGGTGGCCGCGCATCCCTGACAATACGCCAGCAAGCGCTCCTGAAACCAGAGCAAATGATCGAATCCCAGCCCGTGCTACTGTGTGAAGGCACCATCCGCATCGGATGGGTCGATGCCGCCACCCTGCGTCCCGCACGCATCCCGGGCTCCCTTCTGGAACAACTCTCATCATGAACTCCCAAGACATGTCCATCCTGAATTTGGTGCTCAACGCCAGTTGGGTGGTGCAACTCGTCATGCTGCTGCTGATCGGCGTATCGGTGGCCAGCTGGGCCGCGATCTTCCGCAAGCTGTTCGCCCTGAAGCGCGTGAAGTCGCTCAACGAAGACTTCGAGCGCGAGTTCTGGTCGGGCACCAGCCTGAACGACCTGTATTCCAGCGCCGCGCAGAACGCCAAGAACGCCGGCCCCATGGAACGCATCTTCGCCAGCGGCATGCGCGAGTACCAGAAACTGCGAGAGCGCCGCATCTCGGACGCCGGCACGCTGCTCGACGGCGCCCGCCGCGCGATGCGCGCCAGCTTCCAGCGCGAGATGGACGTGGTCGAGTCCAGCCTGTCCTTCCTGGCCTCCGTGGGATCCGTCTCGCCGTACGTGGGCCTGTTCGGCACCGTGTGGGGGATCATGCATGCCTTCACCGGTTTCGCCGGCATGGAGCAGGTCACCCTGGCCACCGTCGCCCCGGGCATCGCCGAAGCGCTGGTCGCCACGGCCATCGGCCTGTTCGCCGCCATTCCCGCCGTGATCGCCTACAACCGCTTCGCGCGCGACATCGACCGCGTGGCCATTCAGCAGGAGACCTTCATCGAGGAGTTCTCCAACATCCTGCAGCGCAACCTGGGCGCGCAGCCCACGTCGTCCGCCTCGGGCCACTGAGCAGCACAGGAGACAGCAGCATGCCCGCAATGGCTTCACGTGGCGGCGGCCGGCGCCGCACCATCAACGAAATCAACATGGTGCCCTTCATCGACGTGATGCTGGTGCTGCTGATCATCTTCATGGTGACCGCGCCCATGCTCACGCCCAGCGCCATCAACGTGCCCTCCGTGGGCAAGGGCGCCAAGCCGCCCAAGTCGTTCGGCCAGGTCATCATCCAGAAGGACGGCAGCCTGCAGCTCAAGACCGGCGACGCCGAGCGCCCGATCACCCTGCAGGGCCTGGGCGCCGCCGCCAAGGCCTGGCAGGCCACGCAGCCGCCCGATACGCCCATCCTCATCAGCGCCGACAAGACCGTGACGTACGAAACCGTGGTGAAGGCCATGGATGCGTTGCAGAGGGCGGGCGTGCAGCGCGTGGGCCTGTCGGTCAAGTCCGGCGGCTGACGGGGCCCTCGCCGCCCTCGATCCTCCGCACCGTTTTCGCCTTTTTTCGATCGCATGCACGCCTCCAACGACCGCGACCAGTTCGCCCCCACCCGTCCGCCCGGGCGCCTGCGCGCCGTGGCGCTGGCCGTGCTCGTGCACGCGGCGCTGCTGGGCGCCCTGACCTGGGGCGTGAACTGGAAGACCAGCGCGGACATGCCTGCCGTGGAAGCGGAAATCTGGGATCGGATTCCGCAGCAGGCCGCGCCCCGCGACGTGCCGCCACCGCCGACGCCACAGCCCGAGCCCACCCCCGCTCCGCCTCCACCCCCCCCGGTGCCGGCGCCACCGCCCCCACCGCCCCCGCCACCGAAGGCGGAGCCCGACACGCGCGAAGCCGACATCGCCATCGAGCGCGAGAAAAAGCGCCTGGAGCAGGAAAAGAAGGAACGCCAGCAGCAGGCCGAGCGCGAAAAGCGCGAGCGTGAGCGCAAGGAACAGGCCGAGCAGGACAAGAAGGAACGCCTGCAAAAGGAAAAAGAGAAGGAACAGCGCGAGAAGGCCGACAAGGCAGAACGCGAAAAGGCGGAGAAAGAGCGCCGCGAAAAGCAGGCCGAGCAGGACCGCCAGGAGCAGCAGAAGAAACAGGCCGAGGACAAGCGCAAGGCGGAAGAAAAGCGCAAGGCCGAAGCCGCACAGAACAAGCAGGCCGAAGCCCTGCGCCAGGAAAACCTGCGCCGCATGCAGGGCCTGGCCGGCGCCACGGGCGGCGAAACCGCCACGGGCAATGCCCAGCGCAGTGCCGGCCCGTCCGGCAGCTACGGCGGCAAGGTGGCCGCCAAGGTCAAGCCGAACATCGTCTATCCCGACGCCATTTCGGACAACCTGCGCACCGAGGTGGAAGTGCGGGCCTCGCCCGACGGCACCATCGTGGGCACCCGCATCACCAAATCGAGCGGCAACAAGGCCTGGGACGACGCCGTAATGCGCGCGTTGGACAAGACCGAGACCCTGCCGCGCGATGTGGACGGGCGGGTGCCCTCGTCCCTCGTCATCGGGTTCCGACCGCGGGATTGAGGCTGGCCGTTGCCGGTTGCCCGGGATGCTCTTCAGGCGCGCGCCCGGGCGGGCCATCTGCCATCTCAGCCAAAGGCGCCAGGGAAGCAGCAACAAAAAAGGGTTTCAAGCCAAAATGGCCTGAAACCCATATTCTTCTAGGGCATTCTGCTACTTTTTCAATAGCAAATACCACTGACCCACGTTGGCGAACAGCGCCGTGCGCCGGCCCTCCCTCCGCGTGGGCCCGATCTCAGTCGCGCCGTTCGATCATGCGGTTGACGCTCAAGGCCCCCAGCGTGCAGGCCGCAGCCGACAGCAGGTACAGGCTCACCGCAAACAGGCCAAAGTGTGCGGACAGGCCCAGCACCACCAGCGGTGCGAACGCCGCGCCCACCAGCCAGGCCAGGTCGGCGGTGAAGGCCGCGCCGGTGTAGCGGTACTTGGACGCGAAATTGGCCGTCACCGCGCCGGCCGCCTGGCCGTACGACAAGCCCAGCAACACGAAACCGATCAGGATGAACGCATCCAACGCCACGGCGCCACCGCCGATCAGCGCGGGCGCGAACCCGCTGTACACGGCGATCATCACCGCCAGCACGCCCAGCGTGGTGCGCCGGCCCAGGCGGTCGGCGATCACGCCGGAAGCGATCATGCTGCCGATGGCCAGCACGCCGCCGATCAGTTGCACGAACAGCACGTCGTTGATCGGCTGCTCGGGGTACAGGGCCGCCCAGGACAGGGGAAACACGGTCACCAGGTGGAAAAGCGCGTAGCTGGCCAGCGCCGCGAAGCCGCCGATGAAGACGTTGTAGCCCTGGGTGCGCACCATCTCGCCGATGGGCGTGGGTTCCAGTTCGCGCTCTTCCAGCAGCTTGGTGTACTCATCCGTCACGACCAGGCGCAGGCGGGCGAACAGCGCGACCACGTTGATGGCGAAGGCCACGTAGAACGGATAGCGCCAGCCCCACGAGATGAAGTCTTCCGTCGACAGGCTGGCATGCAGGAACAGGAACAGGGCGCTGGCGATGATGAAGCCAGTGGGCGCGCCCAACTGGCCCAGCATGGCGTACCAGCCGCGGCGGCTGGCCGGCGCGTTCAGCGCCAGCAGCGAGGGCAATCCGTCCCACGAACCGCCCATCGCCACCCCCTGCAGGATGCGGAACAGCGCCAGCAGCACGATGGAATAGGCCCCCAGGCTTTCATACCCGGGCAGGAAAGCCATGCCGGCTGTGGAAAACCCCAGCAGGAACAGCGCGGCCGTCAGCTTGGTGCCACGGCCCCAGCGGCGCTGCATGGCCATGAACAGCGCGGTGCCGAAGGGGCGTGCGACGAAGGCCAGCGAGAAGACGGCGAAGGCGTAGAGCGTGCCCTGCAGCCGGTCCACGAAGGGAAAGAACACGGTGGGAAAGACCAGCACCGAAGCGATGCCGTAGACGAAGAAGTCGAAATACTCGGAAGCGCGGCCGATCACCACGCCGATCGCTATCTCCTCGGGAGCGACGGGGGAGTGTCCGTTCTGTACGGGCCGGGAGTCTTCTTCCGTGGTGGCGCGCGATGAAGATCCGGGAAAATGCTGTGTCAATGTGGTCATCGGCGTGCTCCTTTTTGAATGCACCAGCAGTTTTTGCTTTGGCGGGCCAGTGAACTGTCTCTGGCAGCCGCAACCCACTGTAGGACAAAACGTCCCATTCACACCACAATGGTTTTCACGTAGATTCGACGCCTTCCCGCGGCCATCCGTGCCGCCTTCCACCTTTCTTGCCCGGTATGCCCTCCACCCACCGACTTCGCGGACTGCTCGCAGTGCCCGCGGCCGCGCTGCTCGCCGGCTGCAATGCCGTCGTGCTCAGCCCCTCCGGCGACATCGCCGCACAGCAGCGCGATCTGATCATCGTCTCGACCGTTCTGATGCTGCTGATCATCGTGCCGGTGATCTTCCTCACCTTCCTGTTCGCCTGGCGCTATCGCCAGGCCAACACCGAGGCCGAGTACCAGCCGGACTGGGACCACTCCACGGGCCTGGAGCTCATCATCTGGTCGGCGCCGCTCGCGATCATCATCGCCCTGGGGGCCATCACCTGGGTGAGCACCCACAAGCTGGACCCCTACCGCCCCCTGGACCGCATCAGCGAAGGCCGTGCCGTGCCGGAAGGCGCCAAGCCCCTGGTGATCGAGGTCGTCGCGCTGGACTGGAAGTGGCTGTTCCTGTATCCCGAGCAGGGCATCGCCACGGTGAACGAGATCGCAGCGCCGGTGGACCGCCCGATCCAGTTCAAGATCACCGCCTCGACGGTCATGAACTCGTTCTACATCCCGGCCCTGGCCGGCCAGATCTACGCCATGCCGGGCATGGAAACCAAACTGCACGCCGTGATCAACGCGCAGGGCAACTTCGAGGGCTTCTCCGCCAACTACAGCGGCGCGGGCTTCTCGGGCATGCGCTTCCGTTTCCATGGCGTGGACCAGGCGGGCTTCGACCAGTGGGTCAAGCAGGCCAAGGACGCCGGCGGCGAACTGGGCCGCGACGGCTACCTGCAGCTGGAAAAGCCCAGCGAACGCGACCCCGTGCGCCGCTGGGCCACCGTGGCCCCCGGCCTGTACGACGCCATCCTGAACCGCTGCGTGGAAGCCAACCGCATGTGCATGAAGGACATGATGGCGATCGATGCCAATGGCGGCCTGGGCAAGCCCGGTTCGTTCAACGTGGCCTCGCTGGATGACGCCACCCGCTCGCGCCTGGGCCTGGCCGACACGCCCGCCCGCAGCTACGTGGGCGCCATGTGCACCGTCACGAACCCCGAGGGCGCCGCGACGGCCTCCCCGGCCCCTGCCACGCAGCCGATCTAAGCGGCACGCGTTCAGACCCCTCACTTTTCACGCGCCAACGGCACGCGACCTCCGATGTCCGATCCTACAGACCTCACCCGACTTATCTTTGGCCGCCTCTCCTGGGAGGCCATCCCACTGCACGAACCGATCCTGATCGCGACGTTCGCCGCCGTCGTGCTCGGCGGCATCGCCGTGCTCGGTGCGCTGACCTACTTCAAGCTATGGGGCTACCTGTGGCGCGAGTGGTTCACCAGCATCGACCACAAGAAGATCGGCATCATGTACATCATCCTCGGGCTGGTGATGCTGCTGCGCGGCTTCGCCGACGCGATCATGATGCGGATGCAGCAGGCCATCGCCTTCGGCGACAACCCCGGCTTCCTGCCGCCGCACCACTACGACCAGATCTTCACCGCCCACGGCGTGATCATGATCTTCTTCGTGGCGATGCCGCTGGTCACGGGCCTGATGAACTACGTGGTGCCGCTGCAGATCGGCGCGCGCGACGTGGCCTTCCCGTTCCTCAACAACTTCAGCTTCTGGATGACCACCAGCGGCGCCGTGCTGGTGATGGCCTCGCTGTTCGTGGGCGAGTTCGCCAAGACCGGCTGGCTGGCGTATCCGCCGCTCTCGGGCATCCTGCACAGTCCGGACGTGGGGGTGGACTACTACATCTGGTCGCTGCAGATCGCGGGGGTGGGCACGCTGCTGTCCGGGGTCAACCTGCTGGTGACCATCGTGAAGATGCGCGCGCCCGGCATGAGCCTCATGAAGATGCCCGTGTTCACGTGGACCTCGCTGTGCACCAACGTGCTGATCGTCGCCGCCTTCCCGGTGTTGACGGCCGTGCTGGCGCTGCTGTCGCTGGACCGCTACGCCGGTTTCAACTTCTTCACGAACGACTTCGGCGGCAACTCGATGATGTACGTGAACCTGATCTGGATCTGGGGCCACCCTGAGGTCTACATCCTGATCCTGCCGCTGTTCGGCGTGTTCTCCGAAGTCGTCTCCACGTTCAGCCGCAAGAAGCTGTTCGGCTACGCCTCCATGGTCTATGCCACGGTGGTGATCACCATCCTGTCGTACCTGGTGTGGCTGCACCACTTCTTCACGATGGGCTCGGGCGCCAGCGTGAACTCGTTCTTCGGCATCACGACCATGATCATCTCGATCCCGACCGGGGCGAAGATCTTCAACTGGCTGTTCACCATGTACAAGGGCCGCATCAAGTTTGAGGTGCCCATGCTGTGGACCATCGGCTTCATGGTGACTTTCGTGATCGGCGGGATGACCGGCGTGCTGCTGGCGGTGCCACCGGCCGACTTTGTGCTGCACAACAGCCTGTTCCTGATCGCCCACTTTCACAACGTGATCATCGGCGGCGTGGTGTTCGGCCTGTTCGCCGGCATCAACTACTGGTATCCCAAGGCCTTCGGCTACAAGCTCGACCCGTTCTGGGGCAAGTGCTCGTTCTGGTTCTGGCTGATCGGCTTCTGGATGGCCTTCATGCCGCTGTACGTGCTGGGCCTGATGGGCGTCACGCGCCGCATGAGCCACTTCGAGGACATGTCGCTGCAGATCTGGTTCCAGATCGCCGCCTTCGGCGCCGTGCTGATCGCCCTGGGCATCGGCAGCTTCCTGATCCAGCTGGTGGTCAGCTGGCGCAACCGCGAAGCCCTGCGCGACACGACGGGCGACCCATGGGGCGGCCGCACGCTGGAGTGGTCCACGTCGTCGCCCCCTCCTGCCTACAACTTCGCGTTCACGCCGCAAGTGCATGACAACGATGCCTGGCACGACATGAAGCAGCGCGGCTATGAGCGTCCGCTGGGCGGCTTCATCCCGGTGCACATGCCCAAGAACACGGCCGCTGGCGTGGTCATCGCCGGCATCTGCACGGTGCTGGGCTTCGCGCTGATCTGGCACATGTGGCTGCTGGCCGGCGTGTCCTTCGCCACCCTGCTGGTCGTGAGCATCGCCCACACTTTCAACTACCAACGCGACTACTACATCGATGCGGAAACCGTTGCCCGCACCGAAGCCGATCGCACCCGTCTCCTGGCCAGCCATGTCTGATACCACCGCACTCCACCACCCCGGCGCCTCGGGCGCCCCGGCGAAACCGGTCTTCCACCTCACGGAAGAGCACCATCCGCAGAACGGCACCTTGCTGGGCTTCTGGATCTACCTGATGAGCGATTGCCTCATCTTCGCCTGCCTGTTCGCCGTCTACGGCGTGCTGGGCCGCAGCTACGCCGCCGGCCCGTCCGGCGCCGACCTGTTCGACCTGCCGCTGGTGGCGCTGAACACGTCCATGCTGCTGCTGTCGTCCATCACGTATGGCTTCGCCATGCTGGAGATGCAAAAGAAGAAGGTCAACCGCACCATCGTGTGGCTGGCCATCACCGGCCTGCTGGGCGCGGCCTTCATCGGCCTGGAGCTGTACGAGTTCAACCACCTGATCCACGAAGGCGCCGGCCCGCAGCGCAGCGCGTTCCTGTCGGCCTTCTTCGGCCTGGTGGGCACGCACGGCCTGCACGTCACCTTCGGCATCATCTGGCTCGTCGTGCTGCTGTTCCAGCTCAAGAAGCACGGCCTGACCCCCGCCAACCGCCGCCGCCTGCTGTGCCTTTCCATGTTCTGGCACTTTCTGGACGTGGTCTGGATCGGCGTCTTCACCTTCGTCTACCTGATGGGAGTCCTGCCATGAGCACCCCCCACAACCACCAGAACCTCACCGACACCCACGATGGCCACCACGGCCACGACGACCACCACGATCACCACCATGAAGACGATGGCGCCAGCCACGGCTCCATGCGCGACTACGTGATCGGCTTCGTCGCATCGGTCATCCTGACCGCCATTCCGTTCTGGCTCGTGATGGGCAAGGTGTTCGAGCAGTCGAGCACCACGGCCCTGGTCATCCTGGGCTTCGCCGCGGTGCAGATCGTGGTGCACATGGTGTACTTCCTGCACATGAACACCAAGTCCGAAGGCGGCTGGAACATGCTGGCGCTGGTCTTCACCGTCGTGCTCGTGGTCATCACGCTGGCGGGCTCGCTGTGGGTGATGTTCCACCTTAACCACAACATGATGCCCATGTCGATCCACGACATGAAGAACATGCCTTGACCCCGATCTCCGGCAGCGCGACTGCATCCCCTCCCGCGCCCGGCACGGGCGCGGACAGGCCCGCCCCGCCCCGCTCCCGGGCCGGACTGGCCGTGATGGGGGTGTGCGCGCTGCTGGTGTTCGCCACGCTCGTGGCGCTGGGCAGCTGGCAAGTGGCACGCCGCGCCTGGAAACTGGATCTCATCGAGCGCGTGGAGCAACGCATCCATGCCGCTCCCACCGCCCCCCCCTCCCCCGCCGAATGGCAGCGCAGCCCCGATGCGGCGCGCGACGCCGAGTACCGCCATGTGCGCCTTCGCGGCACCTTCGACCACGCCAAGGAGGCGCTGGTACAGGCCAACACCACCCTGGGCGCCGGCTTCTGGGTGGTGACGCCGCTGCGGCAGGCCGATGGCACGGCCGTGCTGGTCAACCGGGGCTTCGTGCCGCCGGAGGCCCGCGATCCTGCCGCACGCACCGCCCCCGCGCCCCAGGGCGAGACCGAGGTGACCGGCCTGCTGCGACTGAGCGAGCCCGGAGGCGGGTTTTTGCGGCACAACGACCCCGCCGCCGACCGCTGGTTCTCCCGCGATGTGGCCGCCATCGCCGCCGCACGCGGGGTGGCAGGCATCGCGCCCTATTTCGTGGACGAGGACGCCGCACCCCGCTCCGCTGCACCCACCGCCACCGCCACCGCCACCGCCACGGGCACGGGTACGGGCACGTCAGCGGACGCCCTCCAATGGCCCGTCGGCGGCCTGACGGTGGTGCGTTTCCCCAACAGCCACCTGGTCTATGCCATCACCTGGTACACGCTGGCCCTGATGGTGGCAGCGGGTGCCTGGTACGTATGGCGCGACGACCGCAGGCGCCGCCAGCATCACGCTTCGCCCGCCACCGATGCCGCACTCCCCTGACGCCCCGGCCGAACGGCCCGCGCCGCGCACGCGGGCGGCGGTGGCGGACTCCACCGGGCTCAAGAACCTGCAGCAGCTGATCCAGCTGCGCTGGATCGCCGTGATCGGGCAGCTTTTCACCATCGAGGTGGTGCACTACAGCCTGGGCATCATCCTGCCGCTGCAGGCCATGCTGATGGTGCTGGGCGCCCTGGTCGTGTTCAACACGGCCAGCCTGCTGCGCTGGCGCATCGGCCGCCGCGTGCGCAACGTGGAGCTGTTCTTCGCCATGGTGGTGGACGTGGCTATGCTCACCGCCCAGCTCTACCTGAGCGGCGGCACCACCAACCCGTTTGTCTTCCTGTACCTGCTGCAGGTCACGCTGGCCGCCGTGCTGCTGCGAGCGGGCTACACCTGGACCATCGTCGCCATGACGGTGGCCTGCCTGTGCGGGCTGGCCCTGTTCAGCCGCCCGCTCGCCCTGCCGCTGGACCACGACCGGGGGCTGTACAGCCCGTACGTGCTGGGCATGCTGGTGTGCTTCATGCTGAACGCCGTGCTGCTGGTGATCTTCATCACGCGCATCGGCCGCAACCTGCGCCAGCGCGATGCCCGGCTGGCCACCATGCGCCAGCGCGCCGCCGAAGAAGACCACATCGTGCGCACCGGGCTGCTGGCCTCGGGTGCGGCCCACGAGCTGGGCACGCCGTTGTCCACCCTGGCCGTGATCCTGGGCGACTGGCGCCGCATGCCGGCCCTGGCGCAGGATGCCGAGCTGCAGGCCGAGATCGCCGAGATGCAGGCCCAGGTGCGGCGCTGCAAGACCATCGTGAGCGGCATCCTGCTGTCGGCCGGAGAAACCCGGGGCGAGGAATCGATGCAGACCACCGTGTGCACCTTCCTCGACCAACTGGCCGAGGAGTGGCGCAGCACGCGGCCCGTGGGCACGTTCGCCTACGACAACCAGTTCGGCGAAGACCGCCCCATGGTCTCGGATGTCACCCTGCAGCAGATGGTCTTCAACGTGTTGGACAATGCACGGGATGCGTCGCCGCATTGGGTGGGCCTGGCGGCTGAGCAGGAGGCCGGTGCCCTGCTCATCACCGTCACCGATGCCGGCCCCGGTTTCACCCCGGCCATGCTGGAGCAGTTCGGCAAGCCCTACCAGTCCAGCAAGGGCCGGCCGGGCGGCGGGCTGGGGCTGTATCTGGCCACCAACGTGGCGCGCACCCTGGGAGGCACCATCACCGCGCGCAACCGTGCGGCCGGCGGCGCCGCCGTCACCATCACCCTTCCGCTGGCAGCCGTCGCGCTGCAGGAGACCCCGGACCATGGACGCTGACCGCCTGTTGCTGATCGTGGAGGACGACGAGGCCTTCGCACGCACGCTGGCGCGCTCGTTCGAACGGCGCGGCTACCACGTGCTGCATGCGGCCAACCTGCCCGAGGTGGAGGCGCTGCTGGACGGGCACACGCCGGGCTACGCCGTGGTGGACCTGAAGCTCAAGGGCGAGGCCTCGGGCCTGGCCTGCGTGCAGAAACTGCACTCCGCCAACGAAGACATGCTCATCGTCGTGCTGACGGGCTTCGCCAGCATCGCCACGGCCGTGGAGGCCGTGAAGCTCGGCGCATGCCACTACCTCGCCAAGCCTTCCAACACCGACGACATCGAGGCCGCCTTCGGCCTGACCGAGGGCAACATCGAAGTGGAACTCACCAACCGCTCCAGCTCGATCAAGACGCTGGAATGGGAGCGCATCCACGAGGTGCTGGCCGAAACCGGCTTCAACATTTCGGAAACCGCGCGGCGCCTCGGCATGCACCGGCGCACCCTGGCACGCAAGCTGGACAAGCGGCGCGTGAACTGAGTCCCGCTCCACCGGACACCCTGCTCAGAGGGATGCCGGCCATGCCTGCCTGTACAAGCATCGACACCGATCGGAAGCATTGGTACGCTCACGCTGACCTGACAGCGGGGCCTTGGCCAAATCTGGCGCAGGCAGGAGAGCGCAGGCCGCCGCTGAAGGCCGGCGAGGCTCATCGACACCAAGGGAGAACAAACACCATGCGGCAATCCGAAAAGGCGCGTTGGGCTGCCAGCGCCATGCTGGCTCTGGCTTTCATTGCGCCCGCACGCGCAGACCAAGACCTGCGCAATTGGGGCAACGACCCTTTCTTTCAGATCTCCCACGCCGTGGCGGACTGCCCGCAACCCCTGGGGCCGCTGCTGACCCGGCAGGAATGGCAGCGCGAGGAACACTACCGCGCCGAACGCGGCAACAGCTGCTACATCCAGGGCACTTGCCGCCTGTCCAGCGGCTATCGGTACGACGGCGAAATCAGCGAGGCCGTGAAACGGCGACTTACCCACATCGCGGAGCAGACGCAATGGGACCTCAAGTCGACCCTGTGGCTCATGCTCCAGCGACGCATCATCTACGTACAGGGCTGCGTGGCCGCCGACTTCGACCGGGAGGCATTCGTGAAACAACTGGCAGAGACGGCCGATGTGGTCACGGTGATCGACCAGATGGCGGTGCTCGGTCCCCCTGATGCGATCCGCTACCCGCTGGCACCGGCGGCGCAATCCCCTGCCGCCGAGGCAAAGCCTTAGCCACCACCGATCCATCTGCCCCCTGGGCAGATCTGTCCAAGGGCCGTGGGTGCTGATCTGGCACCGGAATGCCATCGCCCTGAGTCGCCCGCCCAGCGCCCTGGAATCGACGAGGCGCCCCACTCACACGTTCGCACGCGCGGCACCAGCAGCCGGAGCGGCAGCCATCTGCGCGTTGCCCGACGCCGCTTCAGCAGGTTCATCCCAAGCCGCTCCATCGAAAGCGGAGCGCTTGCGCCGCCTCCATGCCCGTCGCGGCCGTCCATTCCTGAGTTCAAGGCTCCCAAAAGCGGTTTCTCAGGCCCACCCATGCCCAAATCCGTCTGCTCAGCCGAGGGGAAGGCGATCCTGCAGGTCGCCATGAACCAATATCGATGCGAGTGTTTTTAGCTTCGCCAGCAAGCGGCGTGGCTGAGCAGATAACGCAAGCAAAGCGAACGCACGGCTTCGAATCCTCTAAAAAAACCCCAAAAACCCACGGTTAATGCGGCAAAGCAGCCGGGCTTTTATCCGAAATATAAAAATGCGAATTAAAAAGCAGTTAAAGAAACAATAATTTACACACCATACAAATAAAGATCAAAAAAAGCATCGACAAACAAACCTGTTTTTTTAGAAACTGAATCCGCAACAAAAACCCCCGAAAAAATTCAGATCGACCAAAAGCACGGGATCGGGGATCTTCAGAAAAAGGAATCGCTTTAATCCGCTGGATTTATCCAGTTGGGCGAAGCTTTGTCTTTTGCTTTCGCAATGGGTATCCACCCATTGCGAAAGCACTGCAGGCATGGGGTTGCGAACATGGAAAACAAACAGGGGAATTCCAATGCGGGTGGATTCAAGCCATTTTTCGATCGCTCCTGAAACGGTGAACAGCGCAAAGCCCCAAGCACCAAGGCAGCCTTCAGAAAGTCCCACAGAAAAAGAAATGTCCGGTGGCACCTACGCCCTCGGCAGCCACGTTCTGGGGCAGTACTCGCGTCGGGCAGAGGTTGTGCCGGACGGCGAAGCGCGGATGGACTTCAGGGCGTTGGCTGCCGTGGCCGCATTCGAGCTCTGCGATCGGCTCGACCTGCAAATCCCCGTCGCGGTGCTGGACTTCTGGCGCAGCCGCGTGCCACGCACGTCGGGCTTCGATGTGCGGCCGGCAGTGCATCAACCGATGTTCCGTGCCTTGTGGCCTGCCAATACCGATGCCCAATGGAGAAAATGCCCCGCCAACCAAGTTGGTGCATTCATCGATTTATCCAGAAAAATTCCCGAAAATGGTGCACTTATGGTGCAACTGGCGGACCACACCACTCCCATTGAAATCGGATCCGCCAAAATTCTGATCCACTGCCAACTGGAAAATGAAATAGCGTCCGCCGTGGTGATTGCCAATGCCCGCGATTTTGCAGCACCGGCCTGCAATGCCATTGCCGAGATGTATCTGGAAATCCTGTGCACCATGATGGGGGACAAGAATATATCCGCGTCGCAGGCAGCGGGCATTGGAGTTGCATCGCTTCAATATGCAATCAATATGCTCTCCGGCCATTCACACGAATATGGACCGTTTCTTTCTATTCCCGATTGGCTGGAACAATCGGCGGATCGCCACAGGGACAAGGTAGCGTATTTTTTCGGCAATTCAGCGCTCAGTTACCGGGACTTCAACGGCAAAGCCAACGCTTTGGCCGGCCTGCTGGCAGCCCGGGGAACCGGGTCGGCCACGCCCGTTCCGGTGCTGCTGGGCAACAGCCTGGAGCTGCCCGTCTGCTACTTCGCGCTGATGAAGCTGGGCGCTGCGTTCGTTCCTCTGGACCCGGGCTGGCCGATGGAGCGTCGCGAGCAAGCCCTGGAGGCGCTGAACAGCCACACGGTGCTGTGCACCGACGCTTCCAACGTACCGGCCAGCCACCGGAACCGTGCGGTGGCGGTCGACGTCGCCCTTCTCGACGGCACCTCGGCCGCCCGCATCCAGGCTCCTATTGCCCCTGAACAGGCCATCTACGGCATCTTCACTTCTGGAACGACCGGACGGCCCAAATGCGCCATGAACAACCATGCGGGACTGACCAACCGGTTCCAGTTCATGACGCGCTATTTCCACCGCGACGGCGGCATACGGTGCGTGCTGCAGAACACGCGGCACACCTTCGACTCGTCGGTATGGCAGTTGTTTTGGCCGCTGACGGCCGGGGGCAGCACCGTGATTCCGCAGGAGGGGGCCCACCTCGACCTCGAAGGCACGGTAGAGACGATTGCACGGCACGGCGTCGACATGACGGATTTCGTGCCCAGCGTGTTCAACCAACTGGTGGTGCTGGCAGAGCACAGCCATGACATCCGCCGTCGGCTCGCCACGCTGCGTGAACTGGTGGTGGGTGGCGAAGAGATCACGCCGCAAATGGTGCACCGGCTGCGTGCCATCCTGCCAGCGCTGCGCATCACCAATGCGTATGGTCCGACGGAAACCTCGATCGGAATGGTGTTCCACCCGGTCGAGGATGCCGACGGACTGTCGATCCCGCTGGGACGGCCGATCGACAACTGCAATGTCGTCGTCGTGGACTCGGCGCTTCGGCCCTTGCCGCCCGGCGCCCGGGGCGAACTGCTGGTGGGCGGCGTGTGCGTCGGTAACGGCTATCTGCACGATGCACAGCGCACGGCGGCCGCCTTCGTGGACAACCCTTTTGCCTCGATTGCGGGGGCCAAGCTCTACCGCACCGGCGACCTCGGCTATTTCGACAGCCTGGGCCGGCTGCGCTTTTCGGGCCGCAGGGATTTTCAGGTGAAGGTCGGTGGGGTGCGCATCGAACTGGGCGAAATCGAAAGCGCCGCGGAGCAATGCCCTGGCGTGAACCACGCCAAGGCGATGACCGTGGGCCAGGGTGACGACCGGGCACTGGCCTTGTTTGCCGCCGGCGATGCCGGCCTGACACGCGACGCGCTGGAATCCCACCTGCGGGGGGCATTGCCGCGCCACACCGTGCCGCGGCACATCGTGCTGCTGGCAGAGATGCCGACCACCGACAACGGCAAGCTCGACCGCAGGGCGCTGCTGAGCCAGCTCGAGCGCCCTGCCCTGGACACCGCGGCGGACACGTCCGTGCAGCAAGACGCGGCCATTTCGCTGGCCGATGCCGTGCTGGCGGTCTTTCGCCGTCAGTTGCACCAGCCGGCCCTGGGCGCGGACGATCCATTTTTCGACCATGGCGGCGATTCGCTGCAGGCCGTGTCGCTGATCGTGTCGCTGGAAAAACGCTTTGGCGTGCCCGTGCGCATCGCGGAACTGATGGCGCAGCCGACCGCGCGGCAGATCGCTGGCTGCATCGAAGCGAAACAGCGCAGCGCCACCCCGGGCCATTGCGAAGGCCGCGAAGAAAGCCAGGAACCCCAGGACGAACAGGCGATGGAACGCGATGCCACGCTGCCCGCCGGCTGGGTCGCAGCGCGCCGGTCGGACCACAACGCACCAAGGCGGCCTTCCAGCATCTTCATGACGGGTGCCACCGGTTTCGTGGGCAGCCACCTGGTTCGCGAAATCCTGTCGAGCGACGCCACCGCGACGGTGCATGCCCTGTGCCGGCATGCCGGCAACGCACAGTCGGCAATGGAAAAAGACTTGCAGGAACGAGGCCTGTGGCGGCCGGACTTTGCAGGCCGGCTGGTGGCCGTTCCGGGCGATCTGGGCCAGCCGGCCTTCGGCCTGGAAGCGGCCGCCTGGCGCCAGCTCTCGCAATCGTGCGACGCCGTGCTGCATTGCGGGGCGATGGTCAACTTTCTGTACGACTACGGCGCCCACCGCGCGACCAATGTTCTGGGCACCCGGGAGGCGCTGCGCCTGGCCCTGGAGGGCCGGGCCAAGCCGCTGCACCACATCTCCACCCTCGGGACGCTGGACCAGCACGCCGCGCTGCAGGCTTCGCCGCTCGCCGAGGACTTCGACCTCGCTCAGGGCGTCCGGCCCGCCAGTGGCTACAGCCGCTCCAAGTGGGCCGCAGAGCGCCTGCTCGACGCAGCGCGAAGGCAAGGCGCCAATATATCGATCTACCGGCTGGGCGAGGTCATGCCGGCCGCCGCAGAGGGCATGCTTCAGCGGCCCAATGAGCGCGCGCTGACCCACTTTCTGCTGACGGCCATCGCGCACCTGGGGGTCCGGCCGGCCGCGGAGATCGTCTCCGACTGGTCGCCTGCGGACTACGTGGCGCGCCGCGTGGTGCTCGCCATGCGTTCGCCCCAGGCATGGGGCCGCACCTTCCATTTGCTGCATCCACAGCGAATGGCCTTTCCGACGATCTTCGAAGCCGCCGGCACCCCGATGCCGCAGGTGTCCTGCACGGCCTGGATGGAGCGGCTCGATGCGGCCGTGGCAGCGGGCGGCCCGCGGGCACTCACCGTGGTCCGCCGCCTGTTGCCAGCCGCAGGCGATGAACGGGCCTTCGCCGACGCCCTGTCCGCACTGCTGACGGACAACCCCCGTCTTTTCCGGCGCGACGAATGTGCGGGGCTGGAGCAGGCCATGGCCGCGGAAGACGGCAGGGACTTCTCAGCCTCCATCGGCCGCTACGCGCGGCAGTTGCTCCGGTCCGGTGCCGCAGCGCCATCGGCCGTGGGCTGATCCCCTCAACTGCTTTGGTTTCCCGTATTTCTTTTCTTTGATCGACAGGAGTGGGCGCGATGCACTATCGACGGATGGGCCGGCTTGGCTGGCAGGTGAGCGAAGTGGGCTATGGCATGTGGGGGATCGCGGGAGGTCCGGGCAACTTCACTGGCGCCAACTACGAAACGGCGCCGCGCTGCCTGGAGCGCGCGGTGGAACTGGGCTGCAACTTCTTCGACACCGCCTGGGTGTACGGGCGCGGCATCAGCGAGCAGATGCTGGGCAGCCTGCTGCGTGCGCACACGGGCGACCGGCTGTACGTGGCAACCAAGATCCCGCCGAAGAACCTTGAATGGCCGCCTCGACCGAGTGACCGCCTGCAGGACGTCTTTCCGGCCGATCACATCCGCGAGTTCACGATGAAGAGCCTGGAAAACCTGGGCACGGATCGCATCGACCTGATGCAGCTGCACGTCTGGGAAGATCGCTGGGCGGACGAAGAAGAATGGCAGCGCGCATTGGGGGACCTGCGTGCCGAAGGGCTGATCGAGGGCATCGGCATCAGCGTCAACCGCTGGGAGCCGGACAACTGCCTGCGGGCCATCGACACCGGGCTGATCGACGTGATCCAGGTGATCTACAACATCTTCGATCAGGCCCCGGAAGACCGGCTGTTCCAGGTGGCTGCTCAGAAGGACATCGGCCTCATCGCGCGGGTGCCTTTCGATGAGGGCGGGCTGACGGGAACGCTGTCCCACGACACGGTGTTCCCGGCCGAGGACTGGCGATCGACCTACTTCGGGCCGGAAAACCTTGGCCCCACCGTGGACCGCGCCGAGCGGCTGCGCACGGTGTTGCCCGAGGGCATGGCATTGCCCGAGATGGCGCTGCGTTTCATCCTGCACCACCCGGCAGTCTCGACGGTGATTCCCGGCATGCGCCAGCTGCGCAACGTCGAGGCCAATCTGAGCGTGAGCGACGGGCGCCGGATGGAGGCTCCGCTGCTGCAGACGCTGCGCGCGCACCGCTGGGACCGCTCGCCCACCGCGTGGTCCCAGTGAAGGGCCATCCGGCCGAGCCCCCTCTCGCCCCCTTTTTCCGGAGCCTTGCATGAAACAGATCATTGCCCTGTGGGCGCATCAACGCGCGCTGTCCACCGCCTTCCTGCGCATGATGATCGAGCGCAACGACGTCACCGTGATCCATGAGCCCCTGGTGACACTGCTCGACACGGGCGAAGTGCCCCTGCCCGATGGTTCGGGCGGCCAGGTGGTGGTGCGGTCCGAGCGCGCCTTCTTCGACCACCTGCGCACGCTGGCAGCGCATCGCCCCGTGTTCTTCAAGGACACGGTGGAGCACCGCTACCGGTACCTGTTCGACCACCCCGAGGAGGTGGCGGACATCGAACACACCTTCATCGTGCGCGACCCTGCGCCGACGATCAGTTCGATGTACCACATGAAGCCGACCATCGCCTTGCATGAGGTGGGCTACGAACACCTTTTCGAGATCTTCGAGCTGGCCACCCGGCTCAAGGGGTCGGCCCCGGTGCTCGTCGATGCCGACCGCCTGGTCAAGACACCGCAGGCGGTGGTGCAGCGCTATTGCGAAGAAGTCGGCCTGCCCTTCATCGCCTCGGCCCTTCAATGGCAGCCCGGCGATCGGCCGGAATGGAGCCGCACCCGCCAATGGCATCTGGACGCGATGCGCAGTTCGGGCTTTGCGGCCACCGCCAAGGCGTACCCGGACACCGTCGCCAACAACCCGCTGCTGAAGGGGTACTTCGATCACCACTACCCGTTCTACCAGCAGCTCGTACAGCACGCCATTTGAGGTTCGCGCGTCCGCGCGATTGCCACCCAGTTCCCTTCCAGACACGTTCCGCCTTTCACGTCGTTCTCACCCCTTCCCAACCGAGAGAAAGCAGCCAACACCATGTCGTCGATCCAAGCCAATGCCATCGCCCCCCTCCGCCCCGTAGAGGCCCTGTCCTCCGGCGAACAGTTCGCCCAGGCGTACCTGAAAAAAGGGGACACGACCGAAGTGCACTTCGACTTCACCATCACCGAGGCCTTCAAGCCCACGCAGGACCGGCCCCGCCTGATGGTGAGCCAGCTCTTCAGGAAGCGCCTGGTGAGCGAGACGCACAACCGCTTTTGGTCCGAGAGCCGCCCCCCCAAAGTGGAGACCGGCGGCATCCACGAAGGAGACTTGCGCCAGGAGGCCACCTTCCGCTTCGGCATGGGCGAAGGCATCGTGCGCCCGATCTCGGCCTGGGTCCAGCTGCCGCCGGAACTGGCGGGCGACGAGCGCGGCATCGCCGAATTCATCGACTACCGGCTTCTCGTGCGCCTGGCCACGGCGGAAAACCAGGCGCTCACCTTCGGCCCGCACGGCCTGCTCAACCATCCCGGCGTAACGCGGCTGCCCTACGCCACCAGCTACTTCGACGGCATCATGGCCGCCTGCAACGCGATCGAGCAAAACGGTGCCACCGCGCACGCCATGATCGTGAACCCGGTGGACTACTACCACGGCCTTCTGGGCAAAGGCATCCTGGGCGACCTGCAGCAAAACGGCACGAAGATCGTGCGCACCCGCATGGTGGCCCCGGGCTGTGCGCTGGTCGGCGATTTCGCGGTTGCGGCGCGCATCCTGCACACGGGCAAGTCGGTCATCCGCGTGGGCACGCCACCCGCCGGCACCTTCGCCACGGAAGGCACGGCGGTCTGCGCGGAGATCTACGAAGGGCTGGCAGTGCACCTGCCCACGCACTTCTTCCATGTCGTGAAGGCCGACTGAGCCCCGCAGCACCGCGCGCGGGATGGCCCGCGCGCCCACCGACAAGGACCGCCCCCATGAACGCCCCACAGACCGGCCTGGCTTTCTACCGGCCTTTCATGCCGATCTTCCTCGGCCTTTTCTTTTGCCATCTGGGCATCGGCGCCACGCTGTCGGTGCTGCCCTTCTACGTCAAGGACGCGCTCGGCGGCAGCGATGTGGACGTGGGCACCGTCATCGCCGCCATCGCGGTGGCGGTGGTGCTCACCCGGCCCGTCGCCGGCCGGCTGTCGGACCGCATCGGGCACCGGACGCTGATGCTGCTGGGCGCCCTCCTTTGCGTGCTGGCCGGCGCCGGCTACGCCATGGCGCAGCGGGTGGATGTGCTGACTGCCGTACGGGTGCTGCACGGCATGGGCGAAGGCTGCGCCTTCACCGCCGGGGCCACCTGGCTGGTGGGGCTTGCGCCCACAGCCCGGCGCGGAAAGATCATCGGGCTCTACGGGGTGAGCATGTGGTCGGGCGTGACGCTGGGGGCACTGGCCGGCGCGGCGCTGATGCAGGCAGCCGGGTTCTCCGCCGTCTGGATGCTCTGCGTTGCCGCGCCCCTGGCCGGCTTCGCTTTCGTCATGGCCAAGCCCGCGCCCCCAAAGGTGCCCGCGGCGGCCAAAAGCGCCCTCTTTCCTCGGTCGGCATGCCTTCCCGGCGTCACCCTGGCGCTGGGGTCCATGGGGTATGCCGCGCTGGCCTCGTTCGTCTCGCTGTACATGGCGGCCAAGGGCATCGACAACGGCATCCTGGCATTCAACGTGTTCGGCTTCGCATATGTGGGATCACGGCTTTTTCTTGGCCATTGGCCCGACCAGTTCGGGCCATATCGCGTTGCCCTGTGGGCGGCATTGGGCGAGGCCGTGGGCCTGCTGCTGCTCGCCATCGCGCCCAACCTCATGGTGGCGGTGCTGGGTGGGCTGGCGATGGGGCTCGGACTCTCGCTGTTCTACCCCTCGCTGGCACTGATCGTCATCCAGAAGACCGAGCCGGCCCACCACGGCGCCGCGCTCGGCATGTTCACCTCGTTCTGGGATCTGGGCATCGCTGCCGGGGGCGTCGTGGCCGGGTTCGTTGCGGCCCGCTTCGGCTATGCCGAGATCTACGGCGTGATGCTGGCGGCCACGCTGGCCAGCACGGTCGGCGTGATGCTGCTGTGGATGCCGCTGCGCGCTCGCGGGCGGCCATCGCTGCCGTCATGAGGCACGCCCTCCGGCCACACCCTCATATTCAGACACCTCTTTTTTCAAGGAGCCGACGACATGTTTCTCGATCATCTGCAGCGGCTGGAAGCCGAGAGCATCCACATCCTGCGCGAGACGGTCGCGGAGGCGGACAACCCCGTCATGCTGTATTCCATCGGCAAGGACAGCTCGGTGATGCTCCACCTCGCGATGAAGGCGTTCTACCCCGCACGGCCGCCATTCCCGCTGCTGCACGTGGACACGCTTTGGAAGTTCCGCGAGATGATCGCCTTCCGGGACCAGCGGGCGCGGGACACCGGCATGGAGTTGCTCGTGCACAGCAACCCCGACGGCATCGCGATGGGCATCGACCCGTTCGTGCATGGATCGGCGGTGCACACCGACCTGATGAAAACCCAGGCGCTCAAGCAGGCGCTGGACCACCACCGGTTCGACGCCGCCTTCGGCGGAGCGCGCCGCGACGAAGAAAAATCGCGCGCCAAGGAACGCGTGTTCTCGCTGCGGTCGGTGCACCACCGCTGGGATGCGCGGCGACAGCGGCCCGAGCTCTGGCGGCTCTACAACACCCGCAAGCACCAGGGCGAGAGCATCCGCGTGTTCCCCCTCTCCAACTGGACCGAGGCGGACATCTGGCAATACATCGCACGCGAGCAGATTCCGATCGTGCCGCTGTACTTCGCCAAGGAACGGCCCGTGGTGGAGCGCAACGGGATGCTGCTCATGGTGGACGACGAGCGCCTGCCCCTCGCCCCGGGCGAACACCCCCGGATGCGGCGGGTGCGCTTTCGCACGCTGGGCTGCTACCCGCTCACCGGCGCCATCGAAAGCGATGCCGATTCGCTGGAGGCGATCATTGCCGAGACCCTGGCGGCGCACACCTCCGAGCGGCAAGGCCGGGCCATCGACCACGATGGCAAAGGCTCCATGGAACTGAAGAAACAGGCGGGGTATTTCTGATGAGCGGCACCCAACCCTCTCCCGCGCCGCAGCGCAGCCTGCTGCGTGTCATCACCTGCGGCAGCGTGGACGACGGCAAGAGCACGCTGATCGGCCGCCTGCTGTACGAATCCAAGAGCCTCTACGAGGACCAGTTGCAGGCGTTGGCCGCCGACTCCCGCAAGTCGGGCACGCAGGGCGGTGCGCTCGACTTCGCGCTGCTGGTCGATGGCCTGGTGGCCGAGCGGGAACAGGGCATCACCATCGACGTGGCCTACCGCTACTTCTCATCGCCCACGCGCAAATTCATCCTGGCCGACACACCGGGCCACCTGCAGTACACGCGCAACATGGCCACCGCGGCCTCCAACGCCGGCGCGGCGATGGTGCTGGTGGATGCGCGCAAAGGGGTGCTCAGCCAGACCCGGCGGCATGCCTACATCGCCGCGCTGCTGGGCATCCGGGCCCTGGCCCTGGTGGTCAACAAGATGGACCTGGTGGACTACCGCGAAGACCGCTTCGCCGAGATCGAAGCGGAGTTCTGCGCGCTGGCGCAGCAGATGGGCCTGCCTGCCCCGGTGTGCATTCCTATGTCGGCCCTGCGAGGGGACAACCTGGTCGAGCGCAGCCTTCAAACGCCGTGGTATCAGGGGCCCACGCTCGGACAGTGGCTGGAGGCCACGGAGGTCGACGAGGCAGGCGCCGCGCGACAGCCGCTTCGGTTTCCGGTGCAATGGGTGAACCGGCCGAGCGAAGACTTTCGGGGCCTGGCAGGCACGGTGGCAGCGGGCAGCGTACGCGTGGGCGACGCGGTGGTGGTGCAGCCCCGCGCCCAGCTGGCACGCGTGAAGCGCATCGTCACGTACGATGGGGATCTCCCGGCCGCCACGGCGGGCCAGTCGGTCACCCTGGTGCTGGATGCCGAGCTCGACGTCTCGCGCGGCGATCTCATCGCCGACCCGGCCTCTCCCGCGGAAGTGGCCGACCGCATCGAAGCCGACATGGTCTGGTTCAGCGAAACCCCTCTCTTTCCTGGCCGCGGGTACTGGCTCAAATGCGGCCCCCGCACCGTGGGTGCCACCGTCACGCGCATCGTCCACCGGGTGGACATCGAAACCTTCGACCGGCTGCCTGCGGACCAGCTCGACATGAACGCGGTGGGCCTGGTCGAGCTGACCCTGGACCAGCCCATCGCCTTTGACGCCTACGACCTCAACCGCGACGCCGGCGGGTTCCTGCTGATCGACCGGATCGACAACGAGACCTCCGGGGCGGGCATGCTCGTGCGTGCCCTGCGCGATGCCGACAACCTCGTTTGGCACCACACCCAGGTCAGCAAGGCGCAGCGAGCCGCCATCAAGCACCAGAAAGGCTGCGTGCTGTGGCTCACCGGGCTTTCCGGCGCCGGCAAATCGACCATCGCCAATCGGGTGGAGCAGCAGTTGCACCGGCGCGGCTGCCACAGCTTTCTGCTGGACGGGGACAACGTCCGGCACGGCCTCAACAAAGACCTGGGGTTCACCGATGCCGACCGGGTCGAGAACATCCGCCGGGTGGGCGAAGTCGCCAGGCTGATGGTGGATGCCGGGCTGATCGTGCTGGTGGCTTTCATCTCGCCGTTCCGTGCCGAACGGCGTGCAGCGCGCGCGCTGCTGGAGGCTGGCGAGTTCCTGGAGGTGTTCATCGACGCGCCGCTGGAGCTCGCCGAGCAGCGCGACCCGAAGGGGCTGTACCGAAAGGCCCGCAGCGGCGCCCTGAAGAACTTCACCGGCATCGACTCGCCCTACGAGCCGCCGGAGCAGCCGGACATCCACATCCAGACGGCGTACATGTCGCCCGAACAGGCCGCCGATTGCATCGTCTCCCGGCTCATCGCCGCGGGGCTGGTGGTGCCGCCCTCGGCGGCGCGCACCGCCGCCGCCGCATGAGCCGCACCGGCTCTGCCGGCACGGGCGCCGAGTCGCACTGGGACGCCATCGTCCTGGGCGGGGGCATGGCCGGGGCCAGTTGCGCCTGGGCACTGGCGCAGCACCGGCGGGTGCTGCTGCTGGAGCGCGAGGCGCACTGCGGCTACCACGCAACCGGCCGTTCGGCCGCCCTGTTTTCAGAATATTTCGGTAACCGGACGGTCCGCGCGCTCACCGAGGCCAGCCGCCCGTTTTTCGAAGCACCCCCTGTCGGCTTTGCTTCAGTGCCGCTCGTGGCGCCGCGCGGCGTGGTGGCGCTGGCAACGCAGGACGACGTGGACTGCGGCCGCATCGACACCGCCCTGGCTGCCGGCCACCATGCCCACCAACCCGCCCGCGTGATCGGGCTGGACGCGGCGCTGGCGCGCTGCCCGGTCATCGACCCGAGGCCTTACCGCTGCGCCGTGTGGCGCCCCTCGGTCATGGACATCGACGTCGATGCACTGCACCAGAGCTACCTGCGCGGCATCCGGGCCGCCGGCGGCCGCGTGCAGACCGCCGCGGCGGTCGAGTGCGCCGAGGGCGATGCGTCGGGCCACTGGACCGTCCGCACGGTGGCGGGCCGGTTTCACACGCCCTGCCTGGTGAACGCCGCAGGCGCCTGGGCCGACGAGGTCGCGCGCCAGGCCGGCGTGGCGGCCATCGACCTGGTGCCCAAGCGGCGCACCGCCGTGATCGTGGATCTGCCCGACGGCATGCCCGGCCAGTTCGCGCTGGCGTCCTGGCCGATGGTGACGGACCTTGCCGACACCTTCTATTTCAAGCCCGAGGCCGGGCGCCTGCTGGTCAGCCCCAGCGATGAAACCCCCATGCCGCCCTGCGACGTGCAGCCCGAGGAGTGGGATGTGGCCGTTGCGGTCGATCGGCTGCAACAGGCCACCACCCTGGCGGTGCGTCGCGTGGCCCACCGCTGGGCAGGCCTTCGCAGCTTTGTTGCCGATGGCTCGCCCGTGCTCGGGGCCGCCGGGAATGCGCCCGGCTTCTTCTGGGCCGCCGCGTTGGGCGGGTACGGCATCCAGATCGCACCGGCGGTGGGACAAGCCTTGGCCTCCCTGGTCCTCACGGGGGGCCTGCCGGACCATTTCGTCGAACGCGGGCTTTCGGCCGCCGCTCTGAGCCCGGACCGGCCAACCCTTGCCGAAGCCCCCTGCGAGCGCCTCGAAGCACTGCCATGAGGTGGCGGTGGGCCTGAATCGGAACGCCATGGGCGCCTGGTCGATGCGGCCGGCCATCTTTTGCCCAATGGCTCAGGCCAAGCCGCTACAGGGCGCGCCGGCCCCTGCCCCAGGCGCGTTCACGCAGCGGCCAATACACGGGCCATCCAAAAGGCAGCCTCCCCTGACGCTCAGGTCAGCCGGCATGCTGCTTGAGCACCGTCGGTTCCAACAGCGCACCCGGCCACATCTGCACGAGATAGCGGTCTTCGCCTTCCAGCCCATCGGGAGACAGCGAATCCAGACCCGCGCTGGACAGCCTGACCCGGTACGTTCCAGGCGGCACATCGAACCGGGCCGCATCGGGCAAGTAGTCCGTGCACCCCGCCACGACGAGCGGGCCTGTGGCAATGGCCACCGATCCATCGACCACATGGTCGAACCGGGCCAGGTCGGTCTGCGGCTCGGCCTCAAGCAACTCCAGGGTCACCGGCACCGGCATGTTCCGAGCAGTGCCAAACCCGACGACGCCCTGCGACACGGCCAGCATGCGAAGCGTCGCGGCCTCGTCCCAGGCGCTTGCCAGGTCGCCTGGCGCCACCTCGTCCTGCAGATAGAACTGGTGGTAATCGGCGAAAAGGGTCAGGCGATGGGATGGCATGGCGGGAGGGCTTTCGGCTGCGGGGTTGGAATGCGGCGCTCCGCTGCGCCATTGATGGGTTTGCGCCCGATCGTAGCGCCGGGCGAAAGCGCCATTCGGACGCAACCAGACCGTTCAGCATCAAAACGGCCTCCAGGGCAATCAAAGTCCCGGCATGTCGCTATCATTTCAGTAGCAAAAGAAAAAGCCCGCCGAAGCGGGCTTTTTCTTCAGGGTGGCAGGCGCCGATCAGGCGGCGACGCCGTCCGCGACTTCCTTGTACTCCTCGATCTGATCGAAGTTCATGTACTTGTAGATCTTGTCGCCGTTCTGGTTGAGCACGCCCACATCCGCCAGATACTCTTCCTTGGACGGAATGCGGCCCAGCTTGGAGCAGATGGCCGACAGCTCGGCGGAACCCAGGTACACGTTCGTGTTCTTGCCCAGGCGGTTGGGGAAGTTGCGGGTGCTGGTGGACATCACCGTGGCGCCTTCCTTGACCTGTGCCTGGTTGCCCATGCACAGCGAGCAGCCCGGCATTTCCATGCGCGCACCGGCCGCGCCGAACACGCCGTAGTGGCCTTCCTCGGTCAGCTGGTGCGCATCCATCTTGGTCGGCGGCGCCATCCACAGCTTGACCGGGATGTCCTTCTTGCCTTCCAGCAGCTTGGAGGCTGCGCGGAAGTGGCCGATGTTGGTCATGCACGAGCCGATGAACACCTCGTCGATCGTCGCGCCTGCCACGTCGGACAGCGTCTTGGCGTCGTCCGGGTCGTTGGGGCAGCAGACGATGGGCTCGGTGATCTCGGCCAGGTCGATCTCGATCACGGCGGCGTACTCGGCATCTTCGTCAGGCTGCAGCAGCTGCGGATTGGCCAGCCAAGCTTCCATGGCCTTGATGCGGCGCGTGATGGTGCGCGCATCGGCATAGCCCTGGGCGATCATGTTCTTGAGCAGCACGATGTTCGAGTTGATGTACTCGATGATCGGCTCCTTGTTCAGGCGCACCGTGCAGCCGGCGGCCGAGCGCTCGGCCGAGGCGTCGGACAGCTCGAACGCCTGCTCCACCTTCATGTCCGGCAGGCCTTCGATTTCGAGGATGCGGCCCGAGAAGATGTTCTTCTTGCCCTTCTTCTCGACGGTCAGCAGGCCGGCCTTGATGGCGTACAGCGGAATGGCGTGCACCAGATCGCGCAAGGTCACGCCGGGCTGCATCGCGCCCTTGAAGCGCACCAGCACCGATTCCGGCATGTCGAGCGGCATCACGCCCGTGGCGGCGGCGAACGCCACCAGGCCCGAGCCGGCGGGGAAGCTGATGCCGATCGGGAAGCGCGTGTGCGAATCGCCGCCCGTGCCCACCGTGTCGGGCAGCAGCATGCGGTTGAGCCAGCTGTGGATGATGCCGTCACCGGGCTTGAGCGAGATGCCGCCGCGCGTGCTGATGAAGTCGGGCAGTTCGTGGTGCATCTTCACGTCCACGGGCTTGGGGTACGCCGCGGTGTGGCAGAAGGACTGCATCACCAGATCGGCGCTGAAGCCCAGGCAGGCCAGGTCCTTCAGTTCGTCGCGCGTCATCGGGCCGGTGGTGTCCTGCGAGCCGACCGAGGTCATGCGCGGTTCGCAGTAGGTCCCGGGCACCACGCCTTCGCCCTCGGGCAGGCCGCAGGCGCGGCCGACCATCTTTTGCGCCAGCGTGAAGCCCTTGCCGGTGGCGGCGGGGTTCTGCGGCAGGCGGAACAGCGTCGAGGGCGCCAGGCCCAGGGCCTCGCGCGCCTTGGCGGTGAGGCCACGGCCCACGATCAGCGGAATGCGGCCACCGGCGCGCACTTCGTCGAACAGCACTTCGCTCTTGACCTCGAACTCGGCGATGACCTGGCCGTTCTTGAGCGCCTTGCCGGCGTAGGGCAGCAGTTCGATCTCGTCGCCCATGTTCATCTGGCTCACGTCCAGCTCGATGGGCAGCGCACCCGCGTCTTCCATGGTGTTGTAGAAGATCGGGGCGATCTTGGAGCCCAGGCACACGCCGCCGAAGCGCTTGTTCGGCACGTAGGGGATGTCTTCGCCGGTGAACCACAGCACGCTGTTGGTGGCCGACTTGCGGCTGGAACCCGTGCCCACCACGTCACCCACGTAGGCCACGAGGTTGCCCTTGGCGCGCAGGTCTTCGATGAACTTCACCGGGCCGCGCTTGCCGTCTTCCTCGGGCGTGATGCCGTCGCGCTTGTTCTTGAGCATGGCCAGCGCATGCAGCGGAATGTCGGGGCGGCTCCAGGCATCGGGGGCGGGCGACAGGTCGTCGGTGTTGGTTTCGCCCGTGACCTTGAGCACCGTGAGCTTGATGCTCTGCGGCACTTCGGGACGGCTCGTGAACCATTCGGCATCGGCCCAACTTTGCAGCACGGCCTTGGCGAATTCGTTGCCCTTGTCGGCCTTTTCCTTGACGTCATGGAACTGGTCGAACATCAGCAGCGTCTTCTTGAGGCCTTCCGCCGCCACGGATGCCACGGCCGCATCGTCCAGCAGGTCGATCAGCGGCGTGAGGTTGTAGCCGCCCAGCATGGTGCCCAGCAGCTCGGTGGCCTTCTCGCGGCCGATGAGTGCGCACTTTTCCGTGCCGTGGGCCACGGCCGCCAAGTAGCTGGCCTTGACCTTGGCGGCATCATCCACACCGGCCGGCACGCGGTAGGTGATCAGGTCCACCAGCGTGGCTTCTTCGCCGGCGGGCGGAGCCTTCAGCAGCTCGATCAGCGAGGCGGTCTGCTTGGCCGTGAGAGGCAGGGGCGGAATGCCCAATGCGGCGCGCTCGGCCACATGGTCACGGTAGGCTTTCAACATATTTTTCTCCGGTGGGTTTTTGGTGTGTGGGGCGGGCCATGGCAGGCCCTGCGGTCCGGGCGCAGCGGGTGCGCCCGGGCAAGAAGAATCACTGGGCCGGTGCGGATGCAGCCGCCGGTGCCGCCACGGTGGCAGGTGCATTGGCGGAGGCAGGCAGGGCTTCCAGCAGGCTGGGCTGCGGGTTCTTCTTGATGGATTCGGTCACGGCGACCTGCTGCGGGCTCATGCACTCGTCGGCCAGGCGCTGGCCGAGCTTCTGGTTCATGAGCATGGACTTGTTGGCGATCTGGATCCACACGGCGCCGGCCTTCTGGTCCTCCAGGCGCACCGCGCCCGTGCTGGTCGCGATGGGCGACATGTAGTAGTTGAAGCCCTTGCCGTCGATGCGGAAGTGGCCCGGCGACTTGGCATCGGCTTCCACATGCACGGAAGCGCCCAGTTCGCAGGGAATGTGGCCGGTGTGCACGCGTTCGGCAATGGCCAGTTCCTGCGGCGTCAGGGCGGCCTCGGCCGCGATGATGCCGGTGGCCACTTGGTTGGTGGCGCTCTTGAGCTGCGTGCGGCTGCTCGTGGCCTTCTTGGTCGCGGCCGGCTTGGCTGCCGCGCTCTTGGCGGCCGGCTTGGCCGCGGACTTGGCCTCGGCGGACTTCTCCTTGGCGGCCGCCTTGGCAGGTGCGGCCTTGGCCGTGCTCTTGGCCGGTGCGGGCTTGGCGGGAGTGGCGTCTTGCGCCATCACCAGCGCAGGGGCCAGCAGCATCAGGGCAGAAGCGATGAAGGTTTTCATGGGAACTCCGACGAAAAAGGAGGTGTGGGGAACTTGATGGTGGGACGGCTCAGTCCTCTGGACCCGCAGCCGGCTGGGCAAACCAGGCCTGCGCCGCGGCGGGCAGCGCGCGGCCGGTCTGGTGCGCACGCTCCAGCACCTGCCAGAAATAGCGGTAGCTGGCGCGGTCGTGCAATACGCCATCGACGCTGACGGGGGCCCAGTCGGCGTGCGCGGCGGTGGAAAGAAGCTGGGCCGCCTGCGCGATCTCGTCCTGCGCGGGCGCGAAGGCTTCCAGGATGGGGCGGATCTGCGCCGGGTGGATGCTCCACATGCGCGTGTAGCCCAGTTGGCGCGCGGCGCGCCCGGCCGCCGTGCGCAGGGCATCGGCATCGTTGAACTCGGTCACCACGCAGTGGGACGGCACCTTGCCGTGGGCGTGGCATGCCGCGGCGATCTCGAGCTTGGCGCGTACCACCAGTGGGTGCTCGAACTGGCCCTGCGATCCCATGGCACTCGCGGGAATCGCACCGGCATGCGCCGAGACGAAATCCATCAAGCCGAAACTGATCGACTGCACGCGCGGATGGGCGGCGATCTCGAAGGCCCGCTGCACGGCCGCGGGCGACTCCAGCAGCACGTGCAACGGCACCTGCCCTGCCGATGCGGCGAGCAGGGCCTTTTCGGCATGCAGCACGTCGTCCACCGACTCGACCTTGGGCACCATGATGTGGCACAGCCGCGTGGCGGCTTCGCCGGCGATGGTGGCCATGTCTTCGGCGAAGGCGGGGTGGTCCACGGCATGCACGCGCGCGGCCACCCGGGCACCGGGGGATGCGGTGCGAGCCAAATGCGCCACGAGGGCGGCATGCTCGCGCTCGCGGCCCACGGGGGCACCGTCTTCGCAATCGAGGGTCACATCGAACACGCAGCGGCCCAGCTCGGCCGCCATGGCGGCTTGCAGTTCCAGGCTCTTGCGCATGCGCGCTTCCACGCCGCTGTAATGGTCGCAGACCGGCAAGCGCATGGCACTGGCCTGGGCGCCCATGAGCACCGCCGCGGGGTGGGCACCAGTCGCGCTCATGACGGGCGCTGCGCCACGATGAACATGCGCGGGAACGCCAGCAAACGGCGGCCATCGCTGCGCACGGCATAGGCCGCGGCGATGCGGCGCTCGTACTCGGCCAGGAAGCCCTCACGCAACGCATCGCCCAACGGGTCGATGAAGGGCTTGAGGCCCGTGGCGCGCACCCATTCGACGATGGCCGCGGGCGACGCCATCACATGCTGGTAGACGGTGTGCCACACGTCGATGCGCTCGGCGCGCGTGGCCAGCAGGTCGTAGTAGCCGCCGATGTTCAGGAGCTCGGTGCGCAGCGCGTCGGCATCGCCGATGGGCTCGCGCCACAGGGCTTCGGCCGCCACTTCGCGCATCAGGCGGTGCGTGGGCTCCTGGCGGTTGTCGGGCATCTGGATCGCCAGCACGCCGCCGGGGGCGAGGCTGTCGAACAGGCGCGGAAAGAGGTCGCCATGCCCTCCCACCCATTGCAGGGAGGCATTGGCGTAAATGAGGTCGGGCGCCGTGTCGGGCACCCAGCGGGCGATGTCGCCCAGCACGAAGGACACGCCGGGCAGGCGCTCGCGCGCGCTGGCCAGCATGGCTTCGGAATTGTCGATGCCGGTCACCTGCGCCTGCGGGAAGCGCCGGACCAGCAGCTCGGTGGAATTGCCCGGCCCGCAGCCCAGGTCCACCACGTGGACCGGCGCGGGATGGGGCACCCGCGCGAGCAGCTCCTGGGCCGGGCGCGTGCGCTCGTCCTCGTAGCGGCGGTAGAGCGCGGGATTCCAGTCGAGCATGAAAAAACGGAACCCGAAAAAATTACAGCAGGTGCTTCACGCCGTCTTGCTCGCCTTGCAGCTCGGCCAGCGTCTTGTCGATGCGTTCTTGGCTGAAAGCGTCGATTTCCAGGCCTTCGACGACCTTGTACTCGCCGTTTTCGCAGGTGACAGGGAAACCGAACATCACATCCTTGGGAATGCCGTATTGGCCATCCGAAGGAACACCCATGGTGACCCACTTGCCATTGGTGCCCAGGGCCCAGTCGCGCATGTGGTCAATGGCGGCGTTGGCTGCCGAAGCGGCCGAGGAGGAACCGCGCGCCTCGATGATGGCGGCACCGCGCTTGCCCACCGTGGGCAGGAAAGTGTTGGCGTTCCATTCCTGGTCGTTGATCGTCTTGGCGACGCTTTCGCCATCGATGGTGGCGAAGCGGTAGTCGGCATACATCGTGGGCGAGTGGTTGCCCCACACGGCCAGCTTTTCGATGGCGGCCACGGGCTTGCCGGTCTTGGCGGCGATCTGGCTGGCAGCACGGTTGTGGTCCAGGCGCAGCATGGCGGTGAAGTTCTTGCGCGGCAGGTCCGGCGCGCTCTTCATGGCGATGTAGGCGTTGGTGTTGGCAGGGTTGCCCACGACCAGCACCTTCACGTTGCGGCTGGCCACGGCGTTCAGCGCCTTGCCCTGGGCCGTGAAGATGGCGCCGTTGACGGCCAGCAGCTCGGCACGCTCCATGCCCGGGCCGCGGGGGCGCGAGCCCACCAGCAGGGCGTAATCCGCGTCCTTGAATGCCGTCATGGGGTCGCTGTGGGCTTCCATGCCGACCAGCAGCGGGAAGGCGCAGTCGTCGAGTTCCATCATCACGCCCTTGAGCGCCTTTTGCGGGCCTTCGACGGGCACTTCGAGCAATTGCAGGATGACGGGCTGGTCCTTGCCCAGCATTTCGCCGGAGGCAATGCGGAACAGCAGGGCGTAACCGATTTGACCGGCGGCGCCGGTAACAGCAACGCGGACGGGCTTCTTGCTCATGAAAAACTCCAGAAAGTGGAAAAACGGGTGTCGGTGCAGTCGATGCACCAGCGCCAGTCAAACCAAGCAGCCCGTGCCCTGCAGAACAGCTCCCGAGTGTACCGCTGAAATCCGGATCCGGTCAATTTGTCTTATGTCTTATATAAGATATGATCCGACCTCGCCGACGCGCGAAAACACCCCACCTTTGCCCCGCGCGCCAGCCGCCCCTCGATCCGCCGCCATGTCCACCCTTCCGGTTGCCGCCTCCGACAGCCCTGCGCTCCCCGCAGGAAGCGCGGGCGCACCCACGCCGGCCTTCAGCCCGCTGTACCAGCAGATCAAGGGACTCATCCTGCACAGCCTGCAGCATGGCGAATGGAAGCCGGGCGAATCGATCCCGAGCGAGATGGAACTGGCCGCCCGCTTCCGCGTGAGCCAGGGCACGGTGCGCAAGGCCATCGATGAACTGGCGGCGGAGAACCTCGTCGTTCGCCGCCAGGGCAAGGGCACCTTCGTCGCCACGCATGCCGAGCGGCACGTGCAATACCGGTTCCTCAAGCTCATGCCCGACTCGGGCGACGCCCGGGTCGAGGGGCCGGCCCAGCGCCACATCATCGAATGCCGCCGCATCCGTGCCAGCGCCGAGATCGCTCGCGCTCTGGCGCTGCGCAGCGGCGACGCCGTGGTGCATGCCCGGCGCATCCTGTCGTTCGGCGACGTTCCCACCATCCTGGAAGACATCTGGCTGCCCGGGCAGGCCTTCAAGGGGCTGACCGCCGAGCAGATGTCCAGCTACCAGGGCCCCACCTACGCCATGTTCGAAATCGATTTCGGCGTGAGAATGGTGCGCGCCGACGAGAAGCTGCGGGCCGTGCAGCCCGATGGAGAGCAGGCGCGGCTGCTGCAGGTGGCACCCGGTACGCCGCTGCTCAGCGTGGAGCGCATCGCCTACACCTACAACGAAGTTCCGATGGAGTTACGCAAAGGCCTGTATCGCACCGATACGCATCACTACCACAACGAACTGAGCTGAGGCTGCCCGACCATGCCGATACCGCGCGGTGAAATTACGCCGTACCGAAACACTGCGGTTGTTGCATTGCAATAGAATTTTGGGTTGTTTCGTTCGCGCGAAATTACAAAGCAGTTACATCCACGAAAGCACCGCCATGACCGAGATCGCCAAAAAGCGGCCTGAATTCCGCAACATCAATGCCCTCACGGACCTGCCCACCTACCGCCTTCCTGCCGCAGGATGGGTGTCGATCCTGCACCGCGTCAGCGGTGTGATCATGCTGGTGCTGCTCCCCTTCATCCTGTGGATGTTCGACACTTCGGTGTCCTCCGAAATCTCCTTCGGCAAATTCAAGGCCGCTTTCACGGTGGGCCTGGGCTTCGTGCCGGGCTGGTTCCTCAAGCTCGTCGTGCTGGCCCTCATCTGGTCGTACCTGCACCACTTCACCGCCGGCCTGCGCCACCTGTGGATGGACGTGAGCCATGACGCGGTGAACAAGGACTTCAGCAGCAAATCCGCCACCGCCACCCTCGTCATCAGCATCGCCCTCACCGTCGTGCTCGGCGCCAAGCTGTTCGGCCTGTACTGAGCCGCGCCGGCCATCCCACGAACCCCACAAAAAAAGGATCTCCTATGTCCGTGAACTACGGCTCCAAGCGCATCGTCGTCGGTGCCCACTACGGAGTGCGCGACTGGCTGAGCCAGCGCGTGACCGCCGCCCTAATGGCGCTCTTCACCGTGGTGCTGCTCGCCCAGGTGCTGCTGACCAAAGGTCCCATCGGCTACGACCGCTGGGCCTCGATCTTCTCGGCGCAATGGATGAAGGTGCTGACCTTCTCCGTCATCGTGGCCCTCGCCTGGCACGTCTGGGTGGGCACGCGCGATGTGCTGATGGACTACGTGAAGCCCGTGGGCTTGCGCCTCGCCCTGCAAGCCATCGCGATCTTCTGGCTCGTCGGCTGCGCCGGCTGGGGTATCCAGATCCTCTGGCGTCTCTGATCCAATCCCCCGCGACTGAAGGCAAATAACAATGAGCTACACCAAAGCGAACATCACCACGCGCAAGTTCGATGTCGTCATCGTCGGCGCCGGCGGCTCCGGCATGCGCGCCGCCCTCGAACTCTCCCGCGCTGGCCTGAACGTGGCCTCGCTGTCCAAAGTGTTCCCCACCCGCTCGCACACCGTGGCGGCGCAGGGCGGCGTGAGCGCGTCGCTCGGCAACATGAGCGAGGACAACTGGCACTACCACTTCTACGACACCATCAAGGGCTCCGACTGGCTGGGCGATCAGGACGCTATCGAGTTCATGTGCCGCGAAGCCCCCAAGGTCGTGTACGAGCTCGAACACTTCGGCATGCCGTTCGACCGCAATCCCGACGGCACCATCTACCAGCGCCCTTTCGGTGGCCACACGGCCAATTACGGTGAAAAGCCGGTGCAGCGCGCCTGCGCCGCGGCCGACCGCACCGGCCACGCCATGCTGCACACGCTGTACCAGCAGAACGTCAAGGCCAAGACCAACTTCTTCGTGGAGTGGATGGCGCTCGACCTGATCCGCGACGCCTCTGGCGACGTGGTCGGCGTGACCGCCCTGGAACTCGAAACCGGCGAGCTGTATGCCCTGCAGGCCAAGGCCGTGCTGCTGGCCACCGGCGGCGCGGGCCGCATCTTCGCGGCATCGACCAACGCGTTCATCAACACCGGCGACGGCCTGGGCATGGCGGCACGCGCCGGCATCCCGCTGCAAGACATGGAGTTCTGGCAGTTCCACCCCACCGGCGTGGCCGGTGCCGGCGTGCTGCTGACCGAAGGCTGCCGCGGCGAAGGCGCCATCTTGCTCAATAGCAACGGCGAACGCTTCATGGAGCGCTACGCGCCCACGCTGAAGGACCTGGCGCCGCGCGACTTCGTCTCGCGTTCCATGGACCAGGAAATCAAGGAAGGCCGCGGCTGCGGTCCCAACAAGGACTACGTGCTGCTCAAGCTCGACCACCTCGGTGCCGAGACGATCCACAAGCGTCTGCCTTCGGTGTATGAGATCGGCGTCAACTTCGCCAACGTCGACATCACGAAGGAACCGATCCCCGTGGTGCCCACCATCCACTACCAGATGGGCGGCATTCCGACCAACATCAACGGCCAGGTCGTGATCCAGAACGGCGACGTGCACAACCAGGTCGTCAACGGCCTGTACGCCGTGGGCGAATGCTCGTGCGTGTCGGTGCACGGTGCCAACCGCCTGGGCACGAACTCGCTGCTCGACCTGCTGGTCTTCGGCAAGTCCGCAGGCCGCCACATCGTGGACATGATCAAGGGCAGCGGCGAGCACAAGCCCCTGCCGGCCGACGCCGCCGACCGCACCCTGGCGCGCCTGAACCAGCTGCAGGATTCGAACGAAGGCACCTACGCCCAGGACGTCGCCAACGACATCCGCGCGTCGATGCAGCAGCACGCCGGCGTGTTCCGCACGCAAGAAGGCATGGATGAAGGCGTGGTCAAGATCAACGCCATCCGCGAGCGCGTGGGTTCCGTCACGCTCAAGGACAAGTCCAAGGTCTGGAACACCGCGCGCATGGAAGCGCTGGAAGTGGACAACCTCATCGAAGTGGCCCAGGCCACGATGACCTCCGCCGCCGCCCGCAAGGAATGCCGCGGCGCCCACACCGTGTATGACTACGAGCATCCGGCCGACCACGCGGAATTCCCGCTGGGCCGCAACGACAAAGAGTGGATGAAGCACACCTTGTGGCACAGCGCAGGCAACAACCTGACCTACAAGCCCGTGAACCTGAAGCCTTTGACGGTCGACAGCGTGCCTCCCAAGGTCCGTACGTTCTGACCCTACAAGCCCACGAGAAAGAACACCATGAAGCGCACCTTTCAAATCTACCGCTACGATCCGGACAAGGACGCCAAGCCCTACATGCAGACCGTGGAGATCGAACTCGACGGCCACGAGCGCATGCTGCTGGACGCCCTGGTGAAGCTCAAGGCGCAGGACCCGTCCATCTCGTTCCGCCGTTCGTGCCGCGAAGGCGTCTGCGGCTCCGACGCGATGAACATCAACGGCAAGAACGGCCTGGCGTGCCTCACCAACATGAACACGCTCAAGGGCACCATCGTGCTCAAGCCCCTGCCCGGCCTGCCCGTGATCCGCGACCTGATCGTGGACATGACGCAGTTCTTCAAGCAGTACAACTCGATCAAGCCGTACCTCATCACCGAAGGCATCACGCCCGAGAAGGAACGCCTGCAGAGCCCGGAAGAGCGCGATGAGCTCAACGGCCTGTACGAGTGCATTCTGTGCGCGAGCTGCTCGACGAGCTGCCCCAGCTTCTGGTGGAACCCCGACAAGTTCGTGGGCCCCGCCGGCCTGCTGCAGGCGTACCGTTTCATTGCGGACAGCCGCGACGAGGCCACGGGCGCTCGTCTGGACAACCTCGAAGATCCCTATCGCCTGTTCCGCTGCCACACCATCATGAACTGCGTGGACGTGTGCCCCAAGGGTCTCAACCCCACCAAGGCCATCGGCAAGATCAAGGAACTGATGGTGCGTCGCGCCATCTGACCCCCATGGCCGACGACGAATTGCTCGACGAACGCGAGGCCGCCAAGCTGAAGTGGCGCAGCCGCCGCGGCCTGGTGGAGAACGATCTGTTCATCGAGCAGTTCTTCGCCACCTACGGCTCGCGCCTGACCCAGCGCCAGGCACAAGGTCTCACGACCTTGATGGACCTTTCCGACAACGACCTGCTGGACCTGCTGCTGCGGCGCAAGGAACCCACGGGCGAGATCGATACCAGGGACGTCAAGGAAGTGCTTGAACAGCTGCGCCGCAGAGCGTCAGCACCCCCTCCACCGCTTGCGGGCTAACAACAGAAGGAAACTGGAAATGAAACTGGCAGACAACAAGGCAACGCTATCGTTCAGCAACGGCAGCCCCAGCGTGGAACTTCCCGTGTACCAAGGCAGCATCGGCCCCGACGTGGTCGACATCCGCAAGCTATACGCGCAGACGGGCATGTTCACCTATGACCCCGGTTTCCTTTCCACCGCGGCATGCCAGTCCTCGATCACGTACATCGACGGCGACAAGGGCGAGCTGCTCTACCGCGGCTACCCCATTGAGCAGCTGGCCACGCAGTGCGACTTCCTGGAAACCTGCTACCTGCTGCTCAAGGGCGAACTGCCCAACCCCGCACAGAAGACCGAGTTCAGCGACAGCGTAACCAAGCACACGATGGTCAACGAGCAGATGCAGTTCTTCCTGCGCGGCTTCCGCCGCGACGCCCACCCGATGGCCGTGCTGACGGGCCTGGTGGGTGCGCTTTCGGCCTTCTACCATGACAGCACGGACATCAACAATCCGCAGCACCGCGAGATCTCGGCCATCCGCCTGATCGCCAAGATGCCGACGCTGGTGTCGATGGCATACAAGTACGGCGTGGGCCAGCCCTACATGTACCCGCAGAATGACCTGAGCTATGCCGGCAACTTCCTGCGCATGATGTTCGGCACGCCGTGCGAAGAGTACAAGGTCAATCCGGTGCTCGAACGCGCGCTCGACCGCATCTTCATCCTGCACGCCGACCACGAGCAGAACGCATCCACCTCCACGGTGCGCCTGTGCGGCTCCTCCGGCACCAACCCGTTCGCCGCCATCGCCGCGGGCGTGGCCTGCCTCTGGGGCCCCGCCCACGGTGGCGCCAACGAAGCCGCATTGAACATGCTGCACGACATCCAGGCGCAGGGCGGCGTGGAGAAGATCGGCGAGTTCATCAAGCAGGTCAAGGACAAGAACTCCGGTGTGAAGCTGATGGGCTTCGGTCACCGCGTGTACAAGAACTACGACCCGCGCGCCAAGCTCATGCAGGAAACCTGCAACGAAGTGCTGGCCGAACTGGGCCTCGAAAAGGATCCGCTGTTCGCCCTGGCCAAGGAGCTGGAAAAGATCGCCCTGGAAGACGACTACTTCGTGCAGCGCAAGCTCTACCCGAATGTGGACTTCTACTCCGGCATCGTGCAACGCGCGATCGGCATCCCGGTGAACCTGTTCACCGGCATCTTCGCGCTGGCCCGCACCGTGGGCTGGATTGCCCAGCTGAACGAGATGATCGGCGACCCCGAGTACAAGATCGGCCGCCCCCGCCAGCTGTTCGTGGGCGCAGAGCGCCGCGACGTGCAGCCGCTGGACAAGCGCTGAGCCGAATCCGCGCTTCTGGAGGGGGCCTGCGATGCAGCACCCTTTCTCCAGAATGCAACGGGCGACATCAAATGCCAGTCAGCCATGCTGACTGGCATTTTTCATGGTGGTTCATGCACCGTCTCTGGCGACCCAGCAGAGACGCATCACAGCGATATCAGGCTGCGGCAGACGACCTTTGTGGACGCCTCAGGGACCTAGGGCCCACTCCATAAGGGGCCGCTATTGCAGCCATTGGGTAGCCGAAAGCCCAAACCTTTTCGGAAATAAAAAAAGCCTTCCAAATCGATGATTTGAAAGGCTTTTACCAATGGTTAGTTGGTAGGCGCGATTGGACTCGAATGTGTGGGCTCCTAGAGCTTCACTGTGGGGCGCCTCGGTAACCACCCGCCAGTGACCGCCTGGAGAAGTCAGTAAAACCCCAAATAAAACCCCACGTAGGCGCCCACCGACCAGTGAAAAGAGTCCACATATGGACAGCAGCCGACATCGCTTAAATAAAGCACCACCTGCATCGGTTGATGGGGCTCGAACCGGAAATGAGGGATTTCAAGGGGCTTTCCGGGGACTTTCTCAACCCTCCGCCCCAGGGAGATGCCCTTGGACAACCCCCTACTGCCCCAGCAGCGCCCCAGGGTTGTCCCCGGGTTGCCATTCTTCGCGATCAATCTGAAAGTGCTTTCAGTAGCGCGTCCCGACCATCCTGGTAAAACTCGATGTCGAGCTTGGTTGCCATGTCATCCGAAAGATCGAACAGCTGCCGACGGCAGGAAACCGGCAGCAGCAGAGACTTTGCGCCCTTCTCGACGGCGATTTCAGCGAGCGTCACCGCGTTGTGGATGAGCTCGATGGTACCGCCTAGGGTCACTTCACCGGCCACGACCAAGCCGCCTCTGACGGACTTCTTGAGCAAAGCACTGGACAAGACAATAAGGGCAGAGACGCTAGTCTTAGCGCCGGATTTGGCTGCAGCTCTCAATGGCTCGCAGCTCAGCTCGGCTGACGCCCGGCATATAGATCACCGGAATGCCCCGAACCTCAACGTCGGGAAGTGCGCCCGCAATGGCGCATTTGAGCCAGACAGCCGGACCACGACGCTCGTCAGGGGCGTAGATGCCTAGCTCGCATAGGCTCGGAATCAGCTTCTTCAAGGCGGGTAAGGCGGCCTGCCATTGCCTCTCCTCGTCGGGCCACAGAACTGCAGCAGCCTTATCGGCCGTGTGCGAATTGCCTTTGGCTGCCGATTGCACAGCATCCACCAGCGCATGCCCCACATCACGACTGACGGAAAGATTCATACTGCTCGAACTCACGGTGCACCTTTCTTCTGCAGCCTGGCTGAGCGGCGCTCTTCGCGATACGCAAACTGCAATGCCGTCTGAGCGACAGCCACGCAATAAGCACTAAGGCGCTTTTGCGCGTCAGCCTTCAATATCTCCTGAGCTATGCGACGCGCCGCCTGGGCAGACACCTTCTTGCCTTTTGGTTGCAGGTAGCCCTTAATCACTGCTGCTCGGTCGTGAACCAATGTCTTGTGGTCGAGCTTTAACACCTTGATTGATGACACGCCATCGGCAGTCAGACCGGTGATGCCGCCCCGCTCATCAAACTGAAAGTGGCATTCAACGGCGGGAGAGAGTGGCGACACTAAGCCACCTGCGCTCGGGTCAAAGTCGGCCTTGACCTGAGCTCCAAAGTCGCAAGCAATTTGGGATTGACTCGGTGGGTAGCAGGCCACCATGTTCTGGTAGTCAATATCCTCACCCTGGACCTTTCGGCATTGTGGAAGGAGATGCTCGATGTGGCACGAGGCGCGCGTGTCTTGGCCCTGCGAATCGCAATCGGCTGAGCTTTTGAGTTGCCGCATGGTGTAGGCGCACAGATGGAACTGCTCTGCAAGAAGGCTCTTGCGCACGGCTTCACCTGGAAAATCTCCCCCGCCATACACCAAGTTCTGCGGCGACGTTGCGTTAGTGGCTTTTGACCCGTCCTGGAATAGGTTGACACCTATGCGGGACTGAACCCTAGCCGTAATTGGCTTGCAAGAGACGCCCGGTGCACCGCATCGGGCGTTTTGTATTCTAGGGACAGGTGGGGCCGCTGCTCGT